>NZ_JBMOVW010000002.1:0-575716 GCF_049472155.1 Arcobacter rhizosphaerae
ATGAGCTACATATCAAGCGCAAACTTAGAGACAGCAGATAAAGAGATATTTGATATCGTTGAGCAAGAGTTAGAAAGACAAACAACACACTTAGAAATGATTGCTAGTGAAAACTTTACTTCACCAGCAGTTATGGAAGCAATGGGTTCTGTATTTACTAATAAATATGCAGAAGGTTATCCATACAAAAGATATTATGGTGGATGTGAATTCGCAGATAAAGCTGAACAATTAGCTATTGATAGAGCTTGTGAAATTTTTGGATGTAACTATGCAAATGTTCAACCTCACTCAGGTTCACAAGCAAATGGTGCAGTATATGCAGCATTATTAAAAGCAGGTGATAAAATCTTAGGTATGGACTTATCTCATGGTGGGCACTTAACTCATGGTTCTAAACCTTCATTCTCTGGTAAAAACTACCAAGCATTCTACTACGGAGTAGAATTAGATGGAAGAATTAACTATGATAAAGTAATGGAAATTGCTAAGATTACTCAACCAAAAATCATTGTTTGTGGAGCATCAGCTTACGCAAGAGAGATTGATTTTGCTAAGTTTAGAGAAATTGCAGATGCAGTTGGAGCTATTTTATTTGCTGATATTGCTCACATTGCAGGACTTGTTGCAGCAAATGAACATCAATCACCATTCCCTTATGCAGATGTAGTTACTACTACAACTCACAAGACTTTAAGAGGTCCAAGAGGTGGTATGATTATGACAAATGATGAAGATATTGCTAAGAAAATTAATTCAGCAATCTTCCCAGGATTACAAGGTGGACCTTTAGTTCATGTAATGGCTGCAAAAGCAGTAGCATTTAAAGAGATTTTAGCTCCAGAGTGGAAAGACTATGCTAAGCAAGTAAAAGCAAATGCAGCTAAGCTTGGAGAAGTATTAGTTTCAAGAGGATATGATATTGTATCAGGTGGAACAGATAATCACTTAGTATTAGTATCATTTTTAAATAAAGACTTTTCAGGTAAAGATGCAGATGCAGCATTACAAAATGCAGGTATCACTGTAAATAAAAATACAGTACCAGGTGAGACAAGATCACCATTTGTAACATCAGGGGTTAGAATTGGATCACCAGCATTAACAGCAAGAGGAATGAAAGAGCAAGAGTTTGAATATATAGCAAATAAAATTGCTGATGTATTAGATGATATTGAAAATACTGATCTTCAAGCTACTGTTAAAGCTGAATTAAAAGATTTAGCTAACAAGTTTGTTATTTATAATCAGTCTACTTACTAAATTTTGATAAATAAGGATCAATTATGGAAATTAAAGGCGATGATTTTTTAAAAAAAATCCAAGTACATCAAGAAAGAGAAGAGTTAGAACAGAAATTAAATGAATTAGAAGAAGTAGAAAGTCATATAGGAGCTTCTACTAATTTAAATAATAATGTTCCTCCAAAAGCTCAAAGAAATAATGAAGACCCAACAGAACAAGAATTGGATAATATCATGCTTCAATCTTCAAGAACAAATGAAGAGAACAAGAAAAAATATCTAATTTTAGGATTAGTTTTAGTTGTAGTATTTTTATTAACTATCATTGTAATTCGCCTTTTAACAGATAGTCCAAAAGAGGATCCTTTTACTTCAAATCAAAATGAAACTGAGTTTTCACAATCAAATGAAGAAGAAAACATAGAAGAAAATTTTCAAAAAATAATGAATGATAGAGTTAAAAAAAGCAATGAAGACGAAGAAATTATTTCAGAAGAGAAGTTAAATGAAATAAAACAAAGCGTAATTGAAGAAGAAAAACCTAAAAATAAACCTTCAATAGCTGAGAGTGACTTAGATGCAACAATTGCTAAAATTAAAGAGCAAAAGAAAAAAGAAGTAGAACAAAAAAAAGAAGTTGTTAAAAAAGTTGTAAAAAAAGAAGAACCAAAAGTAGAAGTAAAACCTAAAAAAAGCGTTAAAGACTTAATCCAAAGTTCATCAAATGCAGCACCAAAAGGTTACTTTGTGCAAATTGGAGCATTTAGTAAAACACCAAGTGCTAATTATATAAATAAAATTAGAAGTGCAAATCTAAAATATAAAATATATAAAGTTGATGTAAAAGGAAAAATGTATAACAAAGTACTTATTGGACCTTATTCATCAAGAGCAACGGCAAAACAAAATGTAGAAGATATTAAGAAAAAACTGAACCTAAGCGGTGCTTATGTTCTTAAATTTTAAACTGGACAATTAATGAATTTTTATAGTAAAGAACTATTTTTAGACCAATTTACACCTGTTTCAATATATGAAAAGGTAAAAGCCCTATATCAAAAAGAAGTTACATTTCTTTTTGAAAGTACTATCAACTCTAGTGATGGGAACTATTCTTTCATAGTAATAGGAGCAAGAGAACGTGTTTGGTATGAAAATGGAATTTGCTATTTTAAAAATGAAGAAGGAAATATCAAAGAAGTTGATTCTAATCCTTTAAAATTTTTACAAAACTATTATAAAAACTTTGATAAAGAGTTTTATAAACAAAAAGCACTAGAACTTGGTATTGGTTTTGTAGATGGATTTATTGGAAATATTGGATATGATATAGGCAAAGAGTTTGAACCTACTCTTAAAAACTCTATGAATTCTTTAGAAGATCAACTAAATATTCCCGATTTAGACTTAATACGACCAAATATAATTCTAGGTTTTTCCCATAAAACATCTAAACTAATAATGTTAACTTCTATTGACTCTCAAAAAAGTGAACTTGATAAAATTGAACAAGAGCTTTATACTCCATATAATTATGAAGCACCAAAGAAAGCTGAAATTTTAGATGAAGGAAAATTTAATTTCACTAAAGAACAGTTTTTTGAAATGGTAGCAAAATCAAAAGAAATGATTAGATCAGGTGATGTATTTCAAATTCTTATGTCAAATAGATTTATTCAAAAAGCAAAAGTAGACAATCTAAGTTTCTATAGATCTCTTAGAAGTAAAAACCCTAGTCCATATTTAGTTTTTTTAGAATATGAAAACTTTTGTATAGCAGGAAGTTCACCAGAAGTAATGGTAAAATTAGTAGATGGTCATTTATTGTTAAGACCAATTGCTGGTACAAGAAAAAGAGGTAAAACTTTAGAAAAAGACATTGAAATGGAAAATGAGCTTAAAAATGATGTAAAAGAAAATGCAGAACATCTAATGCTTGTTGACTTAGGAAGAAATGATGTGGGAAGAGTGGCAAAAGCTGGAACTGTTAAAGTTACTGATTTAATGAGAATTGAAAAATACTCACATGTAATGCATATAGTATCAGATGTAGAAGCAATAATAGATGATAAATATGATATGTTTGATTTATTTATGGCAACTTTTACTGCTGGAACTATGACAGGAGCGCCTAAAATTAGAGCTATGGAATTAATAGCACAATTTGAAGGAATTAAAAGAAACTTCTATTCAGGAAGTATTGGTTATTTTGGTTTCAATGGAAATATGGATAGTTGTATTACTATTAGAACAACTATGATTACAGATGATAAAGTAATTTTTCAAGCAGGTGCAGGTGTAGTTGCAGATAGTAAACCAGAAGATGAATATTTAGAAGTTCATAATAAACTTGCTGCAAATATTGCTACGTTAAAAGACTTATCTTAAAAAACTAATTTTTATTCTCTTCTTTATTTAATATTGGATATGATTTCATCATTGAAATTAATCCATTATTAAAGGACCTATTTTGTTACTTGGTGTAAATATAGATCATATTGCTGTTTTAAGAGAAGCTAGAAAAATCAACGACCCAAACCCATTAGATGCTGTAAGTATATGTAAACTAAGTGGTGCAGATCAAATCACAATTCATCTAAGAGAAGATAGAAGACATATTCATGATAATGATGCAAAAGTAATTTGTGAACAATCAGCCTTACCTGTAAACTTAGAGTGTGCAATTGATGAAGATATTATTGATATTATATGCAAGTTAAAACCTGCACGTGCAACACTAGTTCCAGAAAAAAGAGAAGAAGTTACAACTGAGGGTGGGCTTGATTTAAAAGGTTCATATAAAAAACTTGAAAGAGCAATAAAAAAACTTCATAAAAATGAAATAGAAGTTTCACTTTTTATTGATCCAACAAAAGAAGCCATTGAATTATCAAAAAAACTTGAAGTAGAATGGATAGAACTGCACACAGGTTCGTTTGCCAATATCTATGCAATGTTAAATACTAACTTATCAACAACACACCATAGTATAAAACAATTAGAACTTAGTAAAGAAGAACTAAAACAAAAACTTTCTTTATCAATAAAAGAAATTAAAAAAGCTGTAAAATTTGCAGAAAAAAATGACTTAAAAGTAGCAGCAGGTCATGGCTTAAATTATCAAAATGTAACTTTAATTTCTGAAATAAAAGGTATTAAAGAGTTAAATATTGGCCAAAGTATTATTGCCAGATCTGTTTTTACAGGTTTAAAAGACGCAATAATAGAAATGAAAAACTTAATTAAATAGGGATAATTATGAAACCTAAAATAGCTGTAAGTATTGGTGATTTAAACGGTATTGGGATCGAAATTGCATTAAGAAGTCATGAAAAAATTTCAAAACTTTGTAAACCAATATATTGTATTAGTGAAAAAATGCTAAAAAGTGCTACAAAAGAATTAAAACTTAATATTCCTAATGATTTTACTACTATTAAAGTAAAAGGCGAACATGAAATTAGACCAGGGGTAGTTACAAGAAAAGCAGGGAAATACTCTTTTGATTCATTTATGCAAGCTATTAAATTAGCTGATGAGAAAAAAGTAGATGCAGTTTGTACCTTACCTATTAATAAAGAATCATGGAATAAAGCAGATATAAAATATAAAGGTCATACAGAAGTTCTAAGAGACTATTTTGGAAAAAATGCAATAATGATGCTTGGATGTAAAAAAATGTTTGTAGGACTTTTTACAGAACATATTCCTTTAAGAAAAGTTGCTAAAAAAGTAGAAGAAAAAGATTTATTAAAATTTCTACTAGACTTCCACAAAAATACAAAAGCTAAAAATATTGGTGTTTTAGGATTAAATCCCCACGCAAGTGACAATGGTGTTTTAGGGGAAGAAGAAGTTCAAATTTTTAAGGCTATTAAAACTGCAAATAAAGAATTAAAAGAAAACATCTTTAAAGGTCCTTTAGTTCCAGACACAGCATTTTCACCAATGTCAAGAAAAAACTATACTTATTATGTAGCAATGTATCATGATCAAGGCTTAGCACCTCTTAAAGCTTTATATTTTGATGAAAGTATAAACGTAAGCCTAAATCTTCCGATTATTAGAACTTCTGTTGATCATGGAACAGCTTTTAATATTGCATATAAAAACCAAAAACTAAATACAAAAAGTTATATAAATGCAATTAAAGAAGCTATAAATCTAATAAAAAATAAATGAAAACATTAGAAGCTTGCTATGAGATTAATTTTTCAAAAATTAATTTCATAGAGAGAAAAATCAGAGTTACACACCCTAAAACTATAATAAAAGGTGCTCCTAAAGTAGGAAAAAGTTTTTTAATATATGACTATTTATCCAACTTTAAAACACAAGAATATATTTATATAGACTTTTATGATCCAAGAAATGATAAAGAAGAAATAAAAATATTTTTAGATGAATTTTTAAGAGAGAAAAAGATTAAAGTCTTAGTAATTGAAAATTTTGACTTTAGCTTTGATATTCCTTATTGTGAAAGTATAATAATAAGTTCTAATATAGATAAAAAACTTAAAGGTTTTAGATATATTACTGTATTCCCTTTAGATTTTGAAGAGTATTTGCTCCATGATAAAAAATATCAAAATACTACTCAAAGTTTTAACAATTTCTTAAAATATGGAAATTTACCAGAAATATCAAACTTTGAAGAACATAGAAAAGCCCAAAGACTTCAAGAAATTATAAAACTACAAGCAAAAGATGATACACATTTTAGAATATTAAATATTTTATTTGAAAACATTGATGAAAAGAAATCTTTATATCAACTATTTACTACCCTTAAATCAAAAATAAAAATCTCTAAAGATAAATTTTATGATACTTGTAAAAAACTAGAGAGTGAAAATATAGTTTATTTTCTATCTAAATATAACCAAGAAAAAGCTACTAAGAAAATATACTCTTATAATCATAGTTTTTTAAATGTTATAAGTCATACAAAAAAGTTTAAAAATGAGTTTACAAATATGATTTTTTTGGAACTAATACATAAAAACAAAGAAATCTATTACTTAGATTCTATAGACTTTTATTTAAAAAATAAGAGTCATGCAATTGTTGCTATTCCATTTTTTAATACATTTTTAATGAATGCCACTTTAAAAAAAATTTATAAAAATATGAGTGAAAATAATATAAAAGAACTTTTTATTATAACTATTTCAAATACAGAGATAATTAAACATAAAAAATTTAAGATAAATGTACTTCCTTTTTATGAATGGGCTTTAAGTTAAAAGCAATGTTAATCAAATATTAATTAAAACTTAGATATAATCGCAAAATTGTAAAGGAACATAGATGAATAAAAGAGTACTTGTAAAATTTTCTGGAGAAGCATTAGCAGGAGATGAAGGTTACGGTATAGATACTAAGATTTTAGACTATATTGCAAATGAAATCAAAGAACTAGTTGATAATGGTATTGAAGTTGGTATTGTTATTGGTGGTGGTAATATCATTAGAGGTGTAACAGCTGCTGCTGATGGTGTTATTAAAAGAACTAGTGCTGATTATATGGGTATGATGGGAACAGTAATTAATGGCGTTGCGATGCAAGAAGCTTTAGAATATAAAGGTTTAAGTGCAAGATTACAAACAGCAATTAAAATGGAACAAATAGCAGAACCATTTATTGTAAGAAAAGCAATGAGACATTTAGAAAAAGGAAGAGTTGTAATTTTTAGTGCTGGAACTGGAAATCCATATTTTACAACTGATACAGCTGCAACTTTAAGAGCTACTGAGATTGGTGCATCTATGCTAATCAAAGCTACTAAAGTTGATGGAGTATATAATAAAGACCCTATGAAATATGATGACGCAGTAAAACTTGATACAATCAGTTATGACAAAGCATTAGAAGATCATATTAAAGTTATGGACGATACAGCAATTGCACTTGCTAAAGATAACAACCTTCCAATTGTTGTAGCAAATATGAATGAAAAAAGTAATTTACTAAATATCATCAAAGGTGATTATAGTAAATGCTCAATTGTAAAATAGAAATAAAAAAGGATTTTTAATGATGAGATTAGAAGAAAGAATGACAAAAGCCTTAAAGCAAGTAAATAATGATAGATATATCTTAGCTATTGCTGTTGGGCAAAGAGCTGATGAATTAAGTAAAGGTGCAAAACCACTATTAGAACAAAATACTCAAAATATGAAATATACTGATATTGCAATTGATGAAATTGCAAATGGTTTATTAAAAATTGATGGTTTTGTAGAAGAAGCATAGTTATAAAAGCTTAAAGCTTTTATAACTTTAGTTGGTGATCATGGATCCATTTATTACAAAAATTCAAAATATTAATACTGTTGAAGATGCTTTAGCAGAACTTAATAACCAAACAAATCTTTCCCCTAAACTACACGATTTAATCAATTTTATCATAGAAGCTCATGAAGGTCAGTTTAGAAAAAGCGGTGAACCTTATTGTGTGCATCCAATTCTTGTTGCTTGTATTACTGCTCACTTTTCCCAAGATGAAGCTATTATAGCAACAGCCCTACTTCATGATGTAGTAGAAGATACAAATTTTTCATTAGATTATGTTACAGAACAATGGGGTAGTGATATTGCCCACATGGTTGATGGTTTAACAAAAATTGTTGAAATTAGAGAAAGTGAATTTATATCTTCAAATAGTAAAAATGACTCTAAATTAATCTCTTCTGCACTAACATTTAGAAAAATGCTTATTGCATCTATTGATGATGTTAGAGTTTTAGTTGTAAAACTTTGTGATAGATTACATAATATGCTAACTCTATCAGCACTTCCAGCGAATAAACAAAAAAGAATCGCAGAAGAGACTTTAGTTGTTTATGTACCTATTGCTAATAGGCTTGGTATTTCTACTTTAAAAAATACTCTTGAAGATTTAGCTTTTTATTATATTTATCCAAATGAATATAAACAAATTGATAAGTTTTTACAAGAACAACAACATGCAATGCAATTAAATTTTAATAATTTTATTGCTACAACAACTAAGCTTTTAGAAAAAAATGGCTTTGATCCAGAAAAATTTAAAATTTATAGTAGAGTTAAACATCATTATTCTATTTATTTAAAAATGCAAAGAAAAGGTATTTCAATAGATGAAGTACTTGATTTATTTGCTATTAGAATTTTAGTAGAAGATGATATTGCATGTTATAAAGCCTTAGGTTTTATTCATTTAGAATTTAAGCCTTTAATTTCAAGATTTAAAGACTATGTAGCAACACCAAAAGAGAATGGTTACCAAACTATACATACAACAGTGTTTTCAAATTCAAAAATTTATGAGATTCAAATAAGATCATTTGAAATGAATAAAATTGCAGAATTTGGTATTGCAGCACACTGGAAATATAAATCAGGTGAAAAGAATACTACAAATTTAAACTGGCTAAAATCTTTAGAATTTTCAAATGATAATATTGAAGAGTTTTATCAAGATACAAAAAATGATCTTCATGATGAAGATATGGTAGTTTACTCTCCAAAAGGTGAGACATTTAATCTACCAATTGGTTCAACTGCTTATGACTTTGCTTTTGCTATTCACAGTGATATTGGTAAAAAAGCTATTGCTTGTTATATAAATAAAATTAAAAAGCCTCTTCTTACAGAGTTAAAAAGTACAGATATTGTAACAATAGAAATAGGAGATAAAGAGATTCCTAGATGTACTTGGTATGATATGGTTAAAACATCAAGAGCAAAAAAACAAATCAAATTTTTATGTGCACATAGAAAAAGAGAAATTGATGAAATGTCAGGTAAAAATATAATTGATACTATTTTTTCAAGATATCACAATGAAGTTTCGAAAAAATACCCTTTTGAAGCCCCATATAAAGTTCCAGAAATTCCTGAGTACTTTAAATATGTAAAACAAACAGTTGAAAAAAGCATAGTAAAAGATAAAGGTTTAGTAACTAGATTTAAGATTTTAACTAGTAAAGTAAAAGAATTTAAATTTGATAATGTCTTAGTATATTCAAATTTTAGTATTAATTCTGTATCATTTGACCACTGTTGTCATCCAAAATTTGGTGATGACATAGTAGCCTTTAGAAATGGTAATGAAGCAATACTTCACCATAAAATGTGTGATAAAGCATACGAAAAAATCAAACAAAAACACCAAATGTTATTTTGTAAATGGACAAGAGATACACTATATCAATATAAAATGCTAGTAAGTCTTCCAAATACTAAAGGTGAATTAGCTAGATTGTTAACATATATGAGTCAATATGAAGGTTATATATTATCTGTAGATTATGGTAGACAAAAACACTCATATAGACAATATTGTGATATTGAATTTGAAATTAATAAATCAAATATAGACGAAGTTAAAAAAATTATAGAAAAAAAAGTAAAAGTAATAGAATTTTTTTCAAAAAAAGATGCATATAAAAATTAAGTGAAGGAAATAAGTTAATGGAACAAAAAATTAAAGAAGCATTAGCAGAAATCAAAAGAGGAACTGCTGAAATAATAGATTTAGAAAGAATTGAAAAACTTATTAGAAGATATTTTGAAACAGGTGAAAACTTTAATGTAAAGGCTGGATTTGATCCAACAGCACCTGATTTACATTTAGGGCATACAGTTTTAATTCAAAAAATGGCAACTTTCCAAAAATTTGGTGGAATTATTCAATTTTTAATTGGAGATTTCACTGCTAGTATTGGTGATCCAACAGGAAAAAGTGAAACTAGAAAAGTTTTAAGTAATGAACAAGTACTTAAAAATGCAGAAACATATAAAGAACAAGTATTTAAAATTTTAGATCCAAAAAAAACAAAAGTAATGTTTAATTCAAAATGGTTAAATGAACTAGGAACAGCAGGACTTATAGGTTTAGCTTCTAACTTAACAGTAGCAAGAATGCTTGAAAGAGATGATTTTGCAAACAGATATGCTGCAAAAACTCCAATTGCTGTAAGTGAATTTACATACCCATTATTACAAGGATATGACTCAGTTGCTATGGATACTGATATTGAAATGGGTGGAACTGATCAGAAATTTAACTTATTAATGGGAAGAACTTTACAAAAAGCTTATAACTGTAAAAAACAACAAGCTGTACTTATGATGCCAATTTTAGAAGGTTTAGATGGGGTTCAAAAAATGTCTAAATCTTTAGGTAACTATATTGGTGTTACAGATGAAGCATTTGATATGTTTGGAAAAGTTTTATCAATTTCAGATGAGTTAATGTGGAGATATTTTGAATTATTATCTTCTAAATCATTAAAAGAAATTGAAGAATTAAAAAAAGCAGTTGATGAAAAAACTGTTCATCCAAAAGATGCAAAAGATATGCTTGCAGTTGAAATTGTTGATAGATACCATGGAATTGGTTCAGGTGAGCAAGCAAAAGAAGAATTCAAAAAAGTATTTGCCAAAAAAGACATCCCAACTGAAATAGAAGAATACACATTTGAAGAAAATTCTTGGATTTGTCAAGTCCTAGTTGATGCTAATCTTGTAAATTCTACTTCTCAAGCAAGAAGAGATATTAAAGCTGGTGCAGTTAAAATTGACCAACAAAAAGTAACAGATGATAAACTAAATTTAGAAAAAGGTGAGTATATTTTACAAAAAGGTAAAAAGAATTTCGCTAAGATATTAATAAAATAAATAAGGGCTAATTTTGAAAATAGGAAAATATGAAATAAAACATCCAATCATCCAAGGAGGAATGGGTGTAGGAATAAGTTGGGATCAATTAGCTGGAAATGTAAGTAAAGAAGGCGGATTAGGAGTTATCTCTTCTGTAGGTACAGGATACTATAGACATAAAAGTGAAAATGTACAAGTAGTAATGAGAAAAGATAAGCCTAAAGATGCTGCAAATTTTTATTCAAGAGATGCATTTTTTGAAATTGTAGAAAATGCAAGAAAAATCTGTGGAGACGCACCTTTAGCATGTAATATTTTACATGCTTGTAATGATTATGGAAGAATGGTAAAAGATGCTTGTGAAGCAGGTATTAACATCATAATTACAGGAGCGGGGCTTCCTACAAACATGCCTCAATTTACTCAAGATTATCCAGATGTAGCATTGGTACCAATTGTATCTAGTGCAAGAGCATTAAAACTAATTTGTAAAAAATGGCAAAAATATAATAGAGTTCCAGATGCAATAATCGTTGAGGGTCCACTTAGTGGAGGTCATCAAGGATTTAAATATGAAGATTGTTTTAAAGAAGAATTTCAATTAGAAAATATAGTTGGACCTGTTATTGAAGAATCAAAAAACTGGGGTAAAGATATTCCAATTATTGCAGCTGGTGGAATTTGGGATAAAAAAGATATTGAAAAATTCCAAGCTTTAGGTTGTACAGGTGTACAAATGGCCACAAGATTTATTGGAACTTATGAATGTGATGCACATGCAAATCTTAAAAATGTTCTTTTAAATGCAAAAGAAGAAGATATTAAATTAGGTAAGTCACCTGTTGGATTACCAGCAAGATCAGTTAGAACTAATTTACAATTTTCTATGGAAAATAACACTGCACCAAAAGTACAATGTATTTCAAACTGTGTAGCTCCTTGTAATAGAGGAGTTGAAGCTAAAGCAGTAGGATATTGTATTGCAGATAGACTTAGTGCAGCATACAATGGAGATACTGATACAGGTTTATTTTTCACTGGTGCAAATGGTTATAGAATCAACAAAATTATTAGTGTTAAAGAACTAATGGAAAAATTAACAAAAGGAGAATAAAAATTTTTAAAAAATTTTTTATTCTTAACCTTTTACTAATAACATTTTCTTTAAATGCTTTTAGTGATAGCTTAAAAGATGAATATCATTCATCTAAAATGAGCTACCTAAAAGCAGTTCTAAAAAAAGACAATGAACAAAAAATAAATTCCTTAAGAAAACTTATTATTTTAGGGAAAAAATTAAATAAAGATACAACTCCTGATAAGAAAAAACTTGAGATTTTATTAAAAAGACAAGATAAATCTCTTGGGAAAAAAATTACAGAAACAAAAAAAACAAATTTCTTTCAAACATCAACAAAAAATAAAATTGAGTCTATATATACATTAGAAAACAATATAGTAATTAACTACTCAAATAATGTAAGTAAAGATGATGTTTTAAGATTTTTTGAGTTAAAAAGCAAAGATTTAACTAAAGATGTATATGATTTAAAAGGCAATTTTCCTTTTGCAAAAGAGACCAAAATCTCTATAAAAGGTGTTGATAAAATTGTAGTAGGACAGTTTAAACCATATACCTTAAGAATAGTAATAGCAAATAAAAAAAATCTTAAAACTTCATATTTAGTAGATAAAAAACAAATCATTATAACTATTGATGATTTAAAAATACAAAAGAAAAAAACAATTTCTATAAGTAAACCTTCACCTATAATTGATAATAAGTTTATTGATAAAAAGAATAACATAAGAACTTTGTATACTCAAGAAAATAAAATAATTGTTGAATTTAATAAAAATATATCAAAAAAAGATGTTAAATATGTGACATATAAAAGTAATGGATTAGTTCAAGAAGTCTTTGATATCAAAGGTAAATTTAAATATGCAAAACCAATAAAACTTAAAATAAATGGTATAGATAAAATTGCAGTAGGCCAAACTAGTTCAAATAACCTAAGACTTAGACTTAGCAATAAAAAAGATTTAAAACTTATTTACATAGTTAATAAAAAAGAATTAGTAATAAAAATACTTAATCTACCTACTACATCAAAAACTTCACAAAACAGTCTATATAACATTTTCAAAGATAAAGTAGTAGTAATAGACCCTGGACATGGAAAACAAGATGTAGGAGCTGTAGGACCAAATAAAAGGTATGAAAAAGTTGTTACGTTAAAAGTTTCAAAACAATTATACTATATGCTAAAAAAAAGAGGTTATAAAGTTTATTTAACAAGGCATAATGATAGTTTTATAAAAGTAAGAAATAGAACAATTTTAGCAAATAAAAAAAATGCAGATATTTTTATCTCAATTCATGCAAACTCAGTTCCAAAAAGTAAAGCCCATAGAATATCTGGAATTGAAACATTTTTCTTAAGCCCTGCTAGAAATGAAAGAGCAAAAAGAGTTGCTGCAAAAGAAAATAGTGTTGATGTAAGAAAAATGAGTAACTCAACAAAAGCTGCATTTTTAGAATCATTAAACAGACCAAGAATTACAGCTTCACATAAACTAGCTATTGATGTACAAGCAGGGCTTTTACAATCAGTTAAAACAAAATATAAAGGTGTAAATGACTCAGGAGTAAGAGAAGGACCATTTTGGGTTCTTGTAGGAGCTCAAATGCCTTCTATTTTAATAGAGTTAGGATATATGTCTCATCCTATTGAAAGTAAAAGATTATATAGTACTCAATACCAAAAGTTATTAGCAAAAGGTATTGCTAATGGAATAGATTCTTATTTTCTAAAAAATCCTTAATCTCATTTATAAGTTTTGATTGTTTTTTCTTTATAGGAGGTAAATCATCCAATGAAAAAAACTTTACTTTTGAATTCTCCCAAGATAAATAATTACTTTTTAAAACATAATCATTAAATTTCTCATCTAAATCTTCTATATTATTAGCATTTACTAACCAAATTCCTATATCTTTTTCTAGATTAATTTGTTCAAAATAATCTTCAAATAAGCCTATTTCAATATCAATAGAACTCTCTTCTAAAAACTCTCTTTTGGCACAAGAAAAAGCAGTTTCATCTTTTAACTTCATTCCCTTTAGGCAACCCCATTTATCTCTACTCATTACTGATTTACATAATAAAATCTTAATATCATTATTTTCAACTAGATAAGGAACTACACCATAAGCTTTTGCATGTGATTTCATTTAAGTATTACCTTTAGGAATTTATTTTTCTATTATAAATATAAAGTGATAATAGTACCCAAATTACCATTGGAAGTAAAATAGACACTTCTGGAATTAAAATACCACCATTTGTAAACTTATAAAGCATAAAAAATATACCCCAAACTATAAGTGTTCCAAAAACACTAAAAGAAACAAATTTTCCCATATTAAAAAATCTACTATTTAAAGAAGCAAAAGCAAATGTCAACAGAATCAAAGGAATAACAAAAAATGGTACAACTATTTGATTATATAAAGCTCCTCTAATTTTATCCGTATTAATTCCTTGATTTGTTAATAATATTAAAGCTGAAGCTGCATCGAAAATAGAAAAATTAGATTTTGATTCATATACATTATCCAAAATTTTTGGTCTAAATCCATCAAGAGTGTGTAAAAACTTTTCGTATTTTACTTCTAGCTTTGCATTGGCTTTTTCCAAATTTGAAGGTTTTGTTATTACTTTTGCATCTACTATATACCATCTATCATTTTGAAAATAAGCATTTTTAGCAATAATTGTTTGAGTAATATCATTGTCTTTTACTTTATAAATATGGATATTTTCAGCTTTTTTTTCCAAAGGTAATAATTTTTTGAAATATACATAATTATCATTATATTTTAAAAAAATATCTGCTTTTGTATTAGTGAAATAATCTCCATTAGAGATTTTTCTTTTTTGATCATAAGAGTATGCTAAAGGTGTTGCTTGAAGCAAAACTAATAATGATATCAATGAAATCGATATTATTACTACAGGCATATATATTTTACTTCTAGTACTTCCTACAGCATTAAAAGCAACAAGTTCATTATTTTTTATAAATAAAACCAAGGTAATTATCCATCCAAAAATAATAGATAAAGGTAATGCTAATGTTAAAGTAAAAAAAGCATTATATAAAAGATATAAAAGTTGTAAGTTTGCTGAATTAGGTAAACTTTTAAAATTTTGTAAAAAATCTATTCCTACGAAAAAAAGTTCTAGGGAGATTAAAACAATAATAAAATTTAGTAAGTATTTTTTTAAAATATATTTAGTTAATATGCTCATTTTATTTCAATGTAAATTTAGATTTTACTTGAGCGATGTCTTCCCCACTTTTAAGTGCTTCAATCGCTTTAATAGTATGAGGTATTATATCTTGTAGTTTATTTAATTCTTCTTTTGAAAAGTTATCTAATACATAATTTACAACTTCGCTTTTATTTGCAGGCTTTCCAATACCTATTCTTATTCTTATATAATCTTTTCCAATATGAGAATCAAGTGATCTTAGACCATTATGTCCCCCATGACCTCCACCAATTTTGAACTTTACAGCTCCAAATGGTAAATCTAAATCATCATGAATAACAATTATATCTTCTAATTCAATTTTATAATACTCTTTTATGGCATGAACTGCTAATCCTGAGTTGTTCATATAAGTTGTAGGTTTTGAATATAGGCTGTAGCCTGATTTTAAAAGTGTTGAGTGAAAGTTTGCTTTATTTATATTTGCAGTTGTAAGGTTTTTAGTTATCTCATCGATAACTAAAAATCCTACATTATGTCGTGTTAATTGGTATTTTTCACCAATATTTCCAAGACCAACTATTAAGTTCATAAGTCTAAAATTACTTAGCTTTAATTACACCAACAACTGGAACTCTTGGATCTAAGTAACAATCAACATTTTCTGGCATTTCTAAATCTCTAATTAAGATGTTGTTCCCAACATCTAAGTCAGTTACATCTAGAGTGAAGTTTTCTGGTAAGTTTTCAAATGCACATTTAACAGGAACTCTTTTAGTGTGAACCATTAAAAGACCTTTATTTTTGATACCTTTTGCAAGACCAGTTGCTACTACAGGAACTTTGTAAGATGCTCTTACACCTGCTTGTGCTACCATTAAATCAACGTGTAATAAATCAGAAGTGATTGGACATCTTTGGTACTCTTGAACTACTACTTTTAATTCTTTATCTCCAACTTTTACATCAAATGCTAAACTATCTTTATTTTTCATAAATCTAATAAAATCATTTCTTTTGAATGCAGCTGAAATATTCTCTAAACCTTTTCCGTAAATGTTTGCAATTAAGAAACCATCTCTTCTTAAAGTTTTTGTTGCTTGTTTTGTCATACTATCTCTTACGATACCCTCTAACATAACTATCCTTTTTTTTAATTTTGAAGCGCGATTTTACCTGAAAGTAACTTTAAGTTTGTTTAAGTTTTACTCTATTTTAAGTTTAACTTTTTGTAATCGATTTTTAGATAATATATCTGTTTAAATTAACAATATAAATAAGGGTTAAGCTCCATGACATTAATAGACGGGAAAGCGTTATCTGCAAAAATAAAAGAAGAAGTAAGAGTTGAAGTTGAAGAACTTAAAAATAAAGAATCAATTACTCCAGGATTAGCAGTAGTTTTAGTAGGAGATGATGCTGCAAGTGCAACTTATGTAAATAGCAAACACAAAGCTTGTGAAGCTGCTGGAATTTACTCAGAGGTACATACAAAACCATCGACTACAACTCAAGAAGAGTTATTAGAATTAATCGAAAAAATGAATAATGATCCAAAACTTGATGGTATTTTAGTTCAATTACCATTACCTAAACATATTGATACTACTACAGTTTTAGAAGCTATTAATCCACTAAAAGACGTAGATGGTTTTCACCCATACAATGTAGGAAGAATGGTTTCTAATTTAGATTCATTTTTACCAGCAACTCCTTTTGGTGTGATGAGAATGTTTGAGGAACATAATATTGAATTAAGTGGTAAAAATTGTGTTGTTATTGGTTCATCTGATATTGTTGGTAAACCAATGGCATCATTACTTACAAATGCAAAAGCAACTGTAACTGTTTGTAACTCAAGAACAAAAGACTTGAGTGCTCATACAAAAGCTGCTGACATAGTAATCATAGCAGTTGGTGTTCCACACTTACTTAAAGGTAATATGTTAAAAGATGGTGCTGTTGTAATTGATGTTGGGATTAACAGACTTGATACAGGTAAATTAACTGGGGATGCTGATTTTGAAGATTGTAAAGATAAATGTTCATTTATTACACCTGTTCCAGGAGGAGTTGGACCTATGACAATTGGTATGCTACTTAAAAATACTCTTAAAGCTGCAAAATTAAGAGATAAAAGAGAAGGTAAAAATGTTTAGAAAATTATATGACTGGTCCTCTTCATGGACTGGTACTATTGTAATAGTACTAACAATTATTTTTTTCGTGGCACAAGCTTTTGTAATTCCAAGTGGTTCTATGAAAAATACTTTATTAATCGGGGATATGCTTTTTGTAAAGAAATTTTCTTATGGGATAGCAACACCAAGGATTCCTTGGCTTGAAGTAAAAGTACTTCCTGATTTTAATGACAATGGGCATTTAATAGAAGGAGATAGACCCAAAAGAGGTGATATTGTAGTATTTAGATATCCAAAAAATGAAAAGATACATTATGTAAAAAGAGCAGTTGCTACTGGTGGAGATATTATTTTTATTAAAAATAAAAACCTTTACCTTCATCCTAAAGAAGGGGATGAGTACGTAAAAGCAAATTATCCAAAAGAAAATATTATAGAGTATGATAATAAACTTTGGGTTATAAATCCATACAAAAAAGAGCATCCAGGAATTCATAATGATCCAAATGTTGTAAATAATGGTTTACATCCAAGTAAACTATTTAATATGATGCCTGTAAAAATTCCAGAAGATGAAACATTTATGATGGGAGATAATAGAGATCATTCTAATGATTCAAGATTTTGGGGAACAGTTCCTTATAAATATATAGTGGGGAAACCATGGTTTATTTACTTCTCATGGGATGATGATTATAAAATTAGATGGGATAGAATGTTTAAGTCTGTAGAAACATTAGAAGAAGAAATGGACAAGAAAAATTTTAAAATAGAACATAAAGAAGGAATTTATTAATGAAATATTTTATTGGGGCTGATCATGCAGGTATTGATATTAAAGCTTACGTAAAAGAGTTATTTGAAAAAAGAGGCCATGAAGTAGTTGACTTAGGACCAAATAGTAAAGATAGAGTTGATTATCCTGATTTTGCGGCAAAAGTATGTGAAAATGTATTAGATAATGAAGGAAGCAAAGGTATTTTAATCTGTGGTTCTGGTATTGGTATGAGTATGGCTGCAAATAAATTTGATGGTATTAGAGCTGCACTTTGTCACAATGAATATTCAGCTCAAATGGCTAGAGAACATAATGATGCAAATGTAATTTGTTTGGGTGAGCGAGTTTCTGGATATGGAATGGTTGAAGCTATAGTTGATGCTTGGAATAATTCTTCTTTTGAAGGTGGAAGACACGAAGGAAGAGTTGCAAAAATAAATGCTTTAGGGAAAATGGGTTCTTGTAGAGTATAAAACTAAAATAAAAAAGGATTTTTCATGAGAGAGCCTTGGCAAGTATATTTAATGATGTTTGCTGTTGTAGCCTTAATGCTACTAGGGAAAAAAATGATGTTTTTTGGAGATGATAAAAAAGACCCAAAGGATAAAAAGTGATAAATCCAAAAATTATTGATGATATATTTTCATCTGCTTCAATCCAAAGATGGAATGACTATCCAAGAATGGTTGAACTTGTAGAGCTTGACAAACAAGCTCATAAGTTCATCATTGCTTACTTCATAGCAAAATTAGAAAAAGATGTAAACTTTACACATTTAATAGAAGCTGGTATATTTGAATTTCTAAGAAGAGTTGTTGTAACTGATATTAGACCTGATGTATTTAGAAAAGCTTTACAAAAAAAAGCTGATGAAATCAATAAATGGGTAATCTCAAAGTTAAGCCCTTCTTTAAAAGATATAGATAATGGAAATTTTCTTCAAAAATTTGAAGAGTATTTAAAAACTCCAAATATGTATAAAAAAGAAAGGTTTATACTAAAAGCAGCTTCTTATCTAGCAACAAAATGGGAATTTTCTATTGTTTATCAAACCTCAGCTTTCTTATCTGATATTGAAGATGTTAAAAAAAGTGTAGAAGAAGAGATTGAGGATTATTATGAACTAATAGGTGTTAGAAAAATTGCTTTAAATAAAAAATTAGCAAAAATAGTTGATTTAAGTGGTAGATTAAGATTTCAAAAAAGATGGGCTCAAACCCCAAGAGTTCCTGAAACATCAGTACTAGGACACATGTTAACAGTTGCAGTTTTTAGTTACTTTTTCTCAATAGATATAAATGCCTGTGATAAAAGACTTCAAAATAATTTCTTCACTTCACTGTTTCACGACTTACCAGAAGCTCTAACAAGAGATATTATCACACCTGTTAAATACTCAGTTGATAATCTATCTGATATTATTGCTGAATATGAAATACAAAAAATCGAAGATGATATTCTTCCTTTCATACCTGCAACTTTACATGATGAATTTTCTTATATCCTAGGACTTTATGATGGACAGAAAGAAGAGTTTTTAAATAAAATATATATAGACAAAATTGAGATTGTAGAAGATACCTCAAAATATAATAGTGATAAATATAATACTATTGATGGAATAGCTTTAAAACAATGTGATAAACTTTCAGCTTTTATAGAAGCTAGTTTATCAATCTCACATGGAATAAAATCCAAAGAGCTTATAAATGGAAAAAAACAAATATTTAAGAGTTTAAAAACTGTACAAGGTATAGACTTTAAGGAAATAGCTAAAAAAATAGATCATGAGTTTGGAACAACTGGCCAAACTCAAGTTAGAATTGATTTTGATTAAAATATAGCTATTAAAAGCTATATTTTAAATTTGCGTAGAAATATCTTCCTGGGTCATTTAATAATTCAGTATTTCCATTTCCTATATATTTAATATCATTATAAGTATTTGTTGATGTATAAGTTTTATCAAAAATATTATCAATTCCAAGTGTAAATCCAATATTTTTAGTAATCTTATTACTATATTTTGTATTTACTACAGTATATCCACCTAACTCTTGCTCTCCATTATCTGAATCAAAACTATCCCAACTATCAACAGCTATAATTTCAGTAGTAAATTTTGCATCACCTTTTTCATAGTTAATAGCAAAATTTCCTTTTAAAGGTGCAATTTCAGCTAAATCTTTATCAGCATAATCTCCATCTTTTTTCCCCTTTTGATATGCAATTCCATAGTCAAATGAGAATTCATCATTTAGATAGTAAAAACCACTTATATCTAAACCATATATTTTGGCATCTATATTTGTAAAAGTTCCAGTATTATAGATATAATCTTCAAGTTTTGAATAAAAAGCTTTTGTTCTAATATTAAAGCTTCCTATTGTTTTTTCAAAACCTAGATCAATTTCATAGTTTTTTGTTTGTTCTAAATCTTTGTTTCCACTACCTGAATAATATAATTCCCTTGAATCAGGAACTCTTGAAGCCTTCCCTACTCCTGCAAAATATTTTGTATTTTCATCTGCTGTATATGTAGTAAATATATTTGCATTTAAAGAAGTATATTTTTTATCATTGTCTATTGAAATATTATCAATATCTGTATAGTCATATCTTGAACCAAACTCTAAATCAAATTTACCATAAGTTTTTTCAACTTTTACAAAAAAAGCTTTATTTGTAGTATCAGTTGAAGCTAAACTAACTGTATCCATAGATAAATCACTTTTAAATTTTCTACCTTTCCAGTTTCTTTGACTTGCATCTAAACCAAAAGTATATAAAGTATTAGAAAACATCATATTGTTTTTAAGTTTAAGTCCCTTAATTGAGCTTTTCATGTGATTTGTAATATTTTTCATCATCATAGCATTATTTCTTTCTCTTACACTCATAGGATGATCAACATTTGAGTAATAATAATCAAAATTTAGCTCTTTTGAATATTTTCCTAAATCTCTTTTTGTATACTCTAAAGTATAAATATTTGAGTCATCATAATCTGCATCCATTGGTGTATTCGGATATAAAACATTATCACTTCTGTTTGCATTATAAGATAGTTTTATCTCACTACTATCATCTATATTAAAAATAAGTTTTGTTAAAATTGTCTTTTTTTCATAAGCTTCTAAATCACTTTTTGAGTATTGATTAGACATTGGCACACCATGAGCTTTTTGCTGTTCTAAAAAGTCATTTCCATTTCCATCTTCATATTGATCACTCTTTTCTGTTGAGGCTGATACTAATACTTTAAACTTATCATTTCCTCCACTTACACTAGCACTTAGTTTTTGATATCCAAAACTTCCTAAACCTGCATTGATTTCACCTTTAAATTCTTTTGTTGGTTGTTTTGTATTTACTTTTACCTTTCCACTTAAAGTACCAAAATTTTCCACATCATAAGGGCCTTCAATTACTTCTACACTTTCTATATTGTTTGATAATACATGAGAAGTTGGTGGGTCCATTCTATTTGGACATGCACCATATATTTTCGCATTATCAATTAAAATATTAATATTATCTTTTTTTTGACCTCTTAAAATGATATCATTTGCTATACCACTTCTTCTAACAATTGAAATTGAAGGAACATTTTTCATCAGCGATTCAGCTAAGTCAGCACTTTTAATTTGATTATTACTTACATCTTTTACTATTTTAGTATTTACTTTTTCTTGAACTTCAATTTTTTCAAGTTTTATAATATCATTTGCACTTAAAATGCTCGCAGCGCATAAAAGTGAAATTGTAGTAATCTTTTTCATATTTTTCCTTGATAAATATTTTCGAAAATTATCCTATATAGGTGTTAATTTAATATTAATTATTAGTTAAATAAATGTTAAGTTTGGTGAAACTTTGTTATAATCCAAAGAAAAAAGGATAGGTATTGAGTAAAATTACACTTGATGTTGATAAGCAAAATGTCGAAACACTTTTAGTAATACTGAAAAATCTAAAAAGTGGTCTAATAAAAAATATTAGTATAGACGAAAAAAATATTTTAAATAAAATACAAGAAAAAAAAGCTATAAAACAACAAGCAGTTTTAGAAGATGAGTTTATACAAAAACCTACAAATTCAAAATATTTATCAAGAGATGCTTTTAAAAATAAGCTTCATTCAAAAAAAGGATAAAAATGCAAATTTTAATATTTTCATTACTTATTATTGCATTAATAATTTATGTAGTTTATAAGATAAAAAAAACATTTACAAAAAAAGAATTAATTAGTTTTACAAGTATAGTTATTTTACTTATAACAGGTGCAGTGTATTTAAATCACTTAGAAGAAAATAAACTCCCAAATGCCTTTAAAGCAAACTACTTAGATGAAAAAGGTATAAAAATAGAAAAACTTTCTATTAATCAAACTAGTTTAGAAGTTTTAAGTAGTAGTAAACAAATTTATGATTTTATTTATATAATAAACAAAAATGGAAAAGATTTAGTTTGTGAAGCAAAAAATGTTGAAGCTCAATTAATTGAAGATGAATATGTCTTTAAAAATTTCAAAGAAGAATGTAGATTAAAATAGGTAGATAAGACTATCTACCTATTTTAAAGTTATTGTGGTTTAAAAGATGACTTTGTCTTACATACATGAGGGAAAAGACAGTTATCACAGTCTGGCTTTACTGCTTTACAAATATATCTTCCAAATAGAACCATAGCTTGATGGAAAATATGTAAATCATCCCCTTTTAATCTTTTTACTAAATCAGCTTCTGTTTGATCAACATTTTTAGCATCAGATAGACCTAATCTATGAGAAACTCTAAATACATGAGTATCAACAGCCATAAGGTTAGCTCCTTCAAACTCAATCATAAATACATTTGCAGTTTTATTTCCAACACCTGCAAGTTTCATAAGTTCCCTTTGATTATGTGGAATTTCTCCATCAAAATCCTCTAGTACACTTTGAGCCATTTTGATAATATTTTTCGATTTATTATTAAAAAATGAACATGACTTTAATAACTCTTTTACATCCTCTAAATTTGCTACGGCAAGCTCTTTTACACTTGGATACTTTTCAAAAAGTGCTGGTGTTATAATATTTACTCTTTTATCAGTACATTGAGCTGATAAAATAATAGCTATCAATAACTCGTAATCATTTCTGTAATTTAACTCTGTAACTGCATCTGAGTATTTCTCAACAAATGCTTCTTTTATAATCTCTATATCTTTTTTTGTTGCTTTTTTCATATTTTCCTTCTATAAATCAACATTTATTCTAAAATAGTTTTGTTTCTTATTTTTGGGAGCTTTAACTCTTTCTATTAAATCAAAATCAATTAGAAGTTTTAAATCTCTTTGAATCGTTCTTTGTGCTACTTTGAGTTTTTCTGACAATTCTTTTGTTGTGATAATAAATGTATTATCTTTATTTGACAAAATCTTTATTATCTTCTGTTGTCTTGGTGTTAAATCAATATTATTTGTTTTTGCTAAATTCTTAACAATATCTTCTCTTAAATGGGTATTAATTCTATGTTTTAAAATTCTTAATCCCTCAATCATTACCTCAGTTAAATAATAAAAAAAATAAGTCATATCAAATGAATTTTTATCTAACATGTTACTTCTTTCAACATCAATAAATGCTTGATAATAATCTTTTGCTTTTCTTCTATTTATTATTTCAGATAGAGAGATATAATAAAACATATCATAACCATAATACTTAAGTAAATATGTAAATAGAATTCTTACAGTTCTTCCATTTCCATCATCAAAAGGATGAATATATGCAAAAAGAAAATGAAATGCAATAGATTTGTATATTTTTTCAATAGGTCTTGAAAATTCATCATCTTTTAAAAACTCAAGTAATTCCTCTATCATTAGATTCATTTTTTTTATATCAGCAATTGGTTGAAATATTACTTTCCCACTTTGATTAATTATTTCATTTGGTTCAGTTCGATATTCTCCAATATTATAATCATCATCTAATGTATTTTCAACAGTTGTTTTATGAACTTTGAAAATTAATTCATTTGTGATTTCATCTTTGATATCTTCAAGTTCAATTAAAGCTTTAAAATTATTAAAAACCATAAACTCACTTTTATCTTTTGGTTCTGATTTCCCTTTTGCTAAAGTTTTTGCTCTTTTAATTGTACTGTGAGCACCTTCAATTGTTGAAGAATAATATCCTTCTTCAACTAGTGTTTCTTTTAAAAGTTCAAGGGAAAATTTACTCTGAAAATTATACTCAAGACTTTTCCAAAATTCTTTAATAATATCAATATTTTTTCTAAGTTTAAATGTGTCTGTAATAAAAAAGTTCTTTTCTTCAAAATTAAATATAGGCAATTTATTTCTTTGCCTATATTTATTTACTGATTCTAATATAGAGTCAAAATCACATCCCGTTTCAGTAATAATTTTCTTTCTATGTTCAATTTGAAAAACTGTATAATAATTATCAATAGTCAAATATTTTAACCATTGTTTTTCATTTGTAGGATAATCTTTTTTCATTTTAATCTCTATTTATTGTTTAGCTAATTATATCTATATCTTCTTAACCTTATCAATTTCATCTCTTAATCTAATAGCTTCTTCAAAGTTTAAATCTTTTGCAGCTTTTTTCATTTGTTTATTTAGCTCAATTAAGATTTTCTTTCTCTCAGCTGCTGGCATTTTTTCCATTTTTTCTTTTTTCCATGCCAAGTCATCGTACTCTTCAAGTTTTAAATTTTCATCTAATCTTCTTTTAGTTGATTTTGGAGTGATACCATGTTTTTTATTATGTGCTTCTTGAAGTTCTCTTCTTCTAGCTGTTTCATCAATTGCATATTGCATAGAATCTGTAATTTTTTTAGCAAATAATATTACTCTACCGTTTTGATTTCTTGCAGCTCTTCCTATTGTTTGAATAAGAGAGGTTCTACTTCTTAAGAAACCTTCTTTATCTGCATCTAAAATAGCTACTAAAGAAGTTTCAGGAATATCAAGCCCTTCTCTAAGTAAGTTAATACCAATTAACACATCAAATTCACCTAGTCTTAACTCTCTAATAATCTGATTTCTCTCAATTGCATCAATCTCAGAGTGCATATATTTTACTTTGATTCCTAAGTCAGAATAATAAGAGGCTAACTCTTCTGCCATTTTTTTAGTTAAAACTGTAATAAGAACTCTTTCATCTTTTTCAATTACTCTTTTAACCTCATCGTAAAGTTTTTCAACTTGATGTTCACTATCCATAATCTCAATTTTTGGATCAAGAAGTCCTGTAGGTCTAATAATCTGTTCTGCTACTACAGCACTTTTTTCTATTTCTAACTCATTTGGAGTTGCTGATACAAAAAGATATGAAGCTTTTCTATTAATAAACTCATCAAATTTTAAAGGTCTATTATCAAGTGCACTTGGAAGTCTAAATCCATATTCAACTAATACTTCTTTTCTACTTCTATCTGCTGCATGCATTCCTCTAAACTGTGGAAGTGATACATGTGACTCATCAACTATAAGTAAAAATTCTTCGTGCATAGATTCAAAATAGTTCATAAGTGAGTATGGTGTTTCTCCTGGCTTTTGACCTGTAAGATGTCTTGCATAGTTTTCAATTCCCTTACACATACCAGTACCTTCAATCATCTCTAAATCAAACTCAACTCTTTGTTTTAATCTTTGATATTCAACTAATTTATCATTTGCTTTTAGGTTAGTTAGTCTTTCATCTAACTCTTCTTCTATTTGTTTAACTGCTGTTGCTAATTTATCATTTGATACAACAAATGGATTTACAGAATAAATTATTGCTTCATTTAACTCTTTTGTTTTATTATTTGTTAAATATTCATGTTTTGTAATTGATTCTACTTCATCACCAAAAAACTCAACTCTAATAAACTCATCTTCAAAGTAAGCAGGGAAAATATCAATAACATCTCCATTTACTCTAAAATCCGCTCTATCAAAAAACTTATCATTTCTTTTATAACCCATTTCCACAAGTTTTAGTAGAAACTCTCGTTGAGAATATTCAAAACCTACTTCAATTCTTTGAACCATAGATTTATACTCTTCTGGATTACCAAGACCATAGTTTGCTGATACAGACGCGATTACAATAACATCATCAAAAGATAAAAGTGAAGCTGTTGCACTAAGTCTTAGTCTTTCTAACTCTGCATTAATCGAACTGTCTTTCTCAATAAATAAATCAGTTCTAGGAATATATGCTTCTGGTTGATAATAATCATAGTAAGAGATAAAATATTCAACATGATTGTTTGGGAAAAACTGCTTAAATTCAGAGTATAACTGTGCTGCTAAAGTTTTATTATGAGTCATAATAAGAGTTGGTTTTTGAGTCTTCTCAATTACCTTTGCCATAGTATAAGTTTTACCACTACCTGTTACACCTAATAGTGTGTTATATTGGTTTCCATCTTGGATACTTTTACTTAAGGCCTCTATTGCTTTTGGTTGATCTCCTGCTGGAGAGTATTCTGATTGAACTTTAAATTTTGCCATAGGCGATTATATCGAATTGAAGCTTTTTTAACTATTTTAATAAACTCTTTTTATTTAAGATAAGAAAAAAAAGTATAGATACTTCCCTACCTGAAAGAAGCATATCTTTACAAAGTTCGTCTTTAGTTCTTTTTATATTTACTTCACATACATATTTTTCAAGTATTTCATCTACTTGCCTCAAAAACTCTTCTTTATTCATTCGATACAAAAAAGGATGAAAGTTGTTTTTTGAAACTTCAACATTTAAATTGTAATTTGTTTTTAACAATTGCAGAAGTATAGATACTTGCCAAGAGTGCCACTCAATTTTATTTAAACTATGTTCTGATCTATTTGCATAATCAATAGCTTTAAAAATATCAAATATTTTTGTTGAAGCTTTAAGTAAAGTTGCACTACTAAAACTCTCTATTTTAGAAGGGATTGGCAACTCTGATATTTTTATTTTTTCTTTTTGTTTTTTTTCTACATTAATTATTTCTTCTTTTTTTACTGTATTTGTTTTCCTAGAGAAAATCAAATATAAAACAATAATAATTAAAAGTAAAATGAAACATAAAAAAACAAAAAATATTAATTTCATAAAGTTACTCCATTAAACTCTTCTTTTGAAAAAACTGTATACATATTATCACAACACAAAGAAGGTATATTTACATAAAATTTATTATCTAACTTATAAGTTTTACCCTGATGATAATGTCCTTCAATAACTATATTAGCATTATAATTGTCTACTCTTTTCTTCACCAAAGTTTTAAAATCATTAATTTTATGGCATATATTTTTTTCAAGAAGTGCTTCATCTATTTTTTTTGATATAAAATTATTAAAATCAATTAAG
Organism: Arcobacter rhizosphaerae; assembly: GCF_049472155.1. Taxonomy (NCBI): domain Bacteria; kingdom Pseudomonadati; phylum Campylobacterota; class Epsilonproteobacteria; order Campylobacterales; family Arcobacteraceae; genus Arcobacter; species Arcobacter rhizosphaerae. Next base: position 27,465 of record NZ_JBMOVW010000002.1, read on the forward strand.
TTTAAAAATTTCAATAAAAAAGTATTTCTTATTATTTTACAATATAAATCATACTGCCAATTTATAAAGTTATCACCATGAGATAAAGCAACACTTTGTTCTTTATAATTTATTATCAAAGGTTGTTCTTCTCTTTTTACAACTAAAATATTTGGAAAAAGTTTTGAAAGATTATAGTCATGATTCCCTTCTAAATATACTATTTGTATTTTATTTGATAGTTTATTTAAAATATCAATCAATTCTTGATTTTGTCTAATGAAATATTTACTTTCACCTGAAATAAAATCAAAATTATCACCCATTAAAAAAAGTTGTTTTGTTTGTATTTCTTGTTTTTCTAGTTTTTTTAAAAATAAAAGAAATTGAGTATTTTTTTTATTATAATGAGAATCAGCTACAAAAATAGCTGATTCTTCTAATTGTATATTATGGTACATAAGCGATTTTTGGAATACCCTCACCTTCTTCAAAGCCACACATAATATTTGCATTTACTACAGCTTGAGATGAAGCACCTCTAAGTAAATTATCTATTGAAGAGTTTATAAATAAAGCTCTTTTATTACTCTCTACAAAAATATCACAAAAGTTTGTTCCTGCTGTAGATTTTAAATCAACAGGATTATTTCTTACTCTTACAAATTCACTATTTTTATATGCTTGATTTAAAATCTCTTTTACATCAACTTCTTCTTTTAGTGTTGCGTAAACAGAAACTAACATACCTCTTGTTACAGGGATTAAATGAGGTACAAAGTTAATTTGAAAATCTTTTCCTTTTACTTTTTTAACTTTTTCTTCAATTTCTGGCATGTGTCTATGCTTAAAAGGATTGTAAGCATGATGATTTTCATTTAAATTAGCAAAATGTGCGATTTCACTAAGTTTCTTACCAGCCCCACTTACTCCTGATTTTGCATCAATAAAAATAGGAGTTCCCTCTTCTATATAATCCACAAAAGGTAAAAGTGCTAAAAGAGATGCAGTTGGATAACATCCAGGATTAGCTACTAAGTTTGAATCTTTTAATTCTTTTGCATAATATTCTGGTAAGCCATATACTGAATCTTTTATATGTTCTTTATCCTCATGAGGACAATAATGTTTTTCATAAGTTTCTAAGTCAAGTCTATAATCAGCTGATAAATCTACAACTTTTACACCTAGGTCTAATAACTCTTTTGCAAAAAACATTGATGTTTTATGAGGTAATGCCAAAAATGCTAAATCAGCTACTCTTGATACTTCTTTTGCATTAGCTTTACTTACTTCAATATCAATTACATCTTTTAAACAAGGATGTAATTCTTGAATATTTTCTTCACCTGTAGAATTTGCTATATATGTTATATTAAATTTTGGATGGTTTATTAAAATTTTTACTAATTCTAAACCTGTATAACCACTAGCTCCAATAACTGCTACATTCATTATAAATTAAACTCCTTATAATATACATCTAATATTTCAAAAGTTCTTGTAGCCCCTGGTAAAGTAGCAACAACTTCATCACCCTCTTCTTTTCCTAAAAGTTGTTTTGCTAAAGGCGAATTAAAAGAAATTAAACCTTTTTCTGCACTTGACTCAACTCCACCTACAATTGCATAAGTAAACTCTTCATCTGTATCAACATCAACTAACTTAACAGTTGAACCAAAACTTACCTTATCATGAGGAAGTGTTGAAGGATCAATAATCACTGCTTTAGAAATTACTGCACCTAATTCTGCAATTTGAGCATCTATTAATGCTAATTTATCTTTTGCTGCATGGTATTCTGCATTCTCTTTTAAATCCCCTAATTGTCTAGCTTCATCTAGTTCAATTACAGTATGAGGTCTTTCTTTAGATTTTAAGAAATCTAATTCCCCAGTAATTTTTTCATATCCTGCATTTGTCATAGGTTCTTTTTCCATCAACATCTCCATAAATTAATTTATGATATAATAGCAAAAAATTTTAAAAGAGTAGATTATATGCAGTATGATAGAACCATAAAACTTTTTGGTCAAGACAAATTTGACAAATTTAAAGATGTAAAACTAATCTTATTAGGTGTTGGTGGAGTAGGTAGTTTTGCTTTAGATGCCTTATATAATACAGGAATAAAAAATATTACAATTGTTGATTTTGATACTTATGAAGAATCAAATATGAATAGACAGATGGGTAGTCATGGAAATATTGGAAGAGTTAAAGTGGAAGCTTTAAAAGAAAAATATCCAGAAGTTACAGCAATTCATGCAAAAATAACACCTGAATGGATTGACAACTTTGATTTTTCATCGTATGATTACATATTAGATGCAATCGATGATGTAACTCCAAAAGTTCATCTAATCAAACGATATTATACAAAAGTAATTACAACAAGTGGTAGTGCAAAAAGACTTGATCCAAGTAAAATTGAATATAAATCAATTTGGGATACATTTAATGATCCATTTATAAAAAAAATTAGAACACAGTTGAAAAAAGAAGGCTTTAAAAGAAAGTTTAAAGTAATTTTTTCATCAGAAAACCCAAATTGTATTGAAAAGGGAAGTTTTGAAGCAGTTACGGGTTCATTTGGTCTAATGATGGCTTCTGTAGCAGTTCAAAAGATACTTAGAAAAATGAAAAAATAACTTAAAGTTACTTAAAGAATAAAAGATATATAATAAAGTAGTATAACAAAAAAAGGATTCTCATGAGTGGTATTAGTGGTAGTGTTGAACAAATGACTCAAGGTCATTTAAGAAATGTTCAACAATTAGCTGTTTTTTACACTGGTCATAATAATATTTATGCAATAAACATAGCAAAAGTAAAAGCCTTCATTATTAAAGATGAAGTTACTATTAATGATACACCAAAAGAAAGTGATGTAATAGCAGGTATTGCAACAATTAGAGGAGAACCTGTAACATTAATCAATCTTGATGTATGGTTAGGATTAAAACCTTTAGATATGAGTGAATATAAACTTATTATTTATTGTGAGTTTAATCATAAAAAAATTGGTTTCTTAGTAAAAGATATGCTTGACATTGTAGAAAAGACTACAGATCAACTAAGACACTCAGAAGAAACTAATGCAAGAATAACATATACAACTTATGTAAAAGTTGATGACAAAGATGAACTTTGTACAGTCTTTAATGCAGAACAATTATTAAGAGATGTAGGTTGGACTGATGATGGTGAAGATGATGTTAAAAAATATGTAGAAGATAAGCTTGATAGTCAAAAACTTATCTTAGCAGCTGAGGATTCAGGTGTTGCTAGAGAAGTTTTAAATAAATTCTTTAAAAGAACTGGTGTTAGATTTGAAGTTTATACTGATGGGACTCAACTTCTTAAAAGAATAGAAGAGTTAACTCCTGATAAAATTGGTATGGTAATTACTGATATTGAAATGCCAGGAACTGATGGATATCAAGTTGCTTCATTTATAAAAAATAATAGTAAATATGAGCATATTCCTGTTATTGTAAATTCATCAATGACAACAGATGCTGTAAAAGGTAAAATGAGTAGAATTGGTGTTGATGGTTTCGTTGGTAAAACTGATATCCAATCTCTATATGAAATGACTAAAAAATTCTTATAAGAAAAGATGAGTTTTTAACTCATCTTTTACTAAATTTAAATTAGCTTCTATTTAGAAGCTAACCACTTTTTAAACTCATCAATTTGATATTTTGTTTGATGTGTTGATGTTCCACCTAATGATGTTCTTGCATTCATTGAGTTTCTTAAATCAAGAAACATAATTATTTCTTCATCTATATTTTTTAACTCTTCATTTGCTTGTCTAATTTCATCAATAGTTAATTCACTAATATCTTTATTTAAAGAATTAGCTTTTGCCACAACATCTTTTGTAATATAATAAGCTGTTCTAAATGGCATATTTTGTTTTTGTACTAAATAATCAGCTAAATCAGTTGCACTTAAGTGCCCTACTTTACAAGCATTTTCCATTTTATCCACATTTACTATCATAGTTTTAATAACTTCTGTTAAAATCTTTAGTGAGATTTCTATAGTCTTAACAGAATCAAATACACCCTCTTTATCTTCTTGTGTGTCTTTGTTATAAGCTAAAGGTAAACCTTTCATTACTGTAAGAAGTGATATTAAGTTTCCATATACTCTACCTGTTTTACCTCTTAATAACTCAGGTACATCTGGATTTTTCTTTTGAGGCATAATAGATGAAGTAGTAGCATACTCATCAGACATTCTTACAAATTGGAACTCATAAGAAGACCAAGTAATTAGCTCTTCTGAAATTCTTGAAATATGCATCATTGAAGTTGAAATATTAAATAAAATCTCTAAAGCAAAATCTCTATCTGATACAGTATCCATAGCATGAGTAGTTGGCGCAGTAAATCCAAGTTTTGTACTAGTTGAATTTCTATCTATATTATGTGGCGTTCCAGCTAATGCTGCACTTCCAAGAGGAGAATAGTTATTTCTTTCATAAGAACTTTCAAATCTTTGTAAATCTCTTTTAAACATATTTGCATAAGCTAATAAATGATAAGCAAAGTTAAGAGGTTGAGCATGTTGTAAGTGAGTCATACCAGGAATTAAAGTTTCAGTATGTTTTGAAGCAACATCTACAAAAACTTCAACTAAAGTTTTTAACTGTTCTTTAATACTTAATGATTTTTCTTGTACATAAAGTCTAAAATCAGTTGCTACTTGGTCATTTCTACTTCTTGCAGTATGAAGTTTCTTCCCAGGTTCACCAATAATTTCAGTAAGTCTTGATTCAACTGCCATGTGAATATCTTCAGTAGCTAATGTAAATTCAAACTTTCCTGATTCTATTTCTTCTTTTACTTGAAGCAAACCATTTTCAATAGCTTCTTGCTCTTCTTTTGTAAGAACCCCTTGCTCAAAAAGCATTTGTGAATGAGCAATACTTCCTCTTATATCTTGTGAATATAGTTCTTTATCGAACATAATAGATGCATTAAACTCATCTAAAATTTGTGCATTTGTGTTTTTTAATATTTGATTATTTTGATTTGACATTTATATCCCTATATTATAATAAGCTTGTTTTGGCGTATTATAACATAAGTGATATTATGAGTTTTTATTTTCTATATCTTTAATTGCTTCTTTTACAATATTTAATATTTTTCTTTGTGCTTCATCTTCATCATTTTCAGGAACATCCCATCCAACAATAGACATATATTTTGAAACAAGTGATTGTACATCATCAACTATTGTATCATGTAATTGTTCTAATTCTTTATCTTGTGCTGTCATTATATACTCCTTATTTATTTAAATATATTATAACATTATAAGGTTAAGTAAATAAAAAAAGGCCTATGTAAAAACATAGACCTTTTAAATAGTTGTTTGTATTTATATAAAATTAAATTGGTAAAACTCTTAAGTTTTCATCAATTTTTTGTTGTAATACAGATTCAATTGCATATAATGTTCCAGTACTTCCAGAAGCACATCCAGAACAAGCACCTAAGTATCTGATATATAAATCATAATGAGGTAAATTTTCTTTAATATCAATAATTTCCATATTTCCACCATCCATAGCAAGCATAGGTCTAATCTCTTCATCTAATAATGAATCAATTGCTTTAATTCTTTGAACTAAAGTCATTTTATCAAATGATAAAGAACCAGATGCACTTGCATCAGCAGCAGATTTTAATTTTTCTTCTTCCATCGCAGCTCTAGTGTCTTTTAAGATATCAACTAAATATACATCTTTTTCTTCATGCCCACCAGGCTTAATACATGATTTACAGAAAGCTCCTGCTTTTGTATAATCAGTGATTTCTTCAACAGTTTTTAAATCATTTAATCTAATAACTTCTTTGATTGTAGCTAAAGTAACTCTAGCACATTCACATACAATTTCCTCTTCCTCAAAAGATTCCATATCAACACCTTTGTACTCTCCAGCAGCTTTTTTGATAACATCATAAGCCATTACAGAACAGTGCATTTTTTGAGGTGGAACAGCAGGTGTATCTGGATTATCTCTTAGTGCATGCTCAACATCAATATTAGTAATTTTTACAGCTTCATCTACAGTCTTTCCAACACATAATTCAGCCATAACATCAGAAGATGCAATTGCAGTACCACAACCAAAAGATTTAAATTTAGATTCTAAAATTTTATCATTTGATTCATCAACTGCCCAATATAATCTTACTGCGTCACCACATGATTCAGCACCAAAATCAGCAATAATTAATTTTGCACCTAATTCTTTTGCTCTCTCTTCTGTAATCTCACCTTGATGTTGTGGATTATTCATTCTATTTACTACTTCATTTGAGTACTCGTCCCAAATTGAACCGCTAATTAAATCATTTTTAGCCATTTATTATCCTTTTTAAATTCTTTTTTATATTTGTTTGTATCTATTATAAACCTGAGTTATGAGATTCTGGTGCATAAGCATAAGAACTAGATAATCCTCTTAATCTCTCAACTGCATTTTTAATAACATTTATTGCATAATCTATTTGCTCTTCTGTATTAAATCTACTTAAAGATAATCTAACACCTGTATGAGCTAATTCACTATCACTACCAAAAGCATTCATAACTGGGTTTGCTTCTAAGTCTTCACTTGCACAAGCACTTCCTGTAGAGGCACCAACACCATTTTGATTTAAATCCCATAACATTGATTCACCCTCAACACCTCTGATTGAAATAAGTGTTGTATTTGGAGTTCTATTATCTTTTCCACCAATTACAATAGTTTCAGGAATTTCTAAAATTGCATCTTCTAATTTATCTCTTAATTTTCTTACATGATTTTCTTCATAAGCTAAAGCCATTGGATTAGTTGCTAAATGCATAGCAAGTCCCATACCTACCATTGATGCAACATCAACAGTACCAGCTCTATAACCACCCATTTGTTCTCCTCCATGTAATAAAGGAGTTAAAGCATAACCTTTTTTAACATATAAACCACCAACACCTTTTGGTCCATGGAATTTATGTGCAGAAAAAGTTAAATAATCAACATTTGCATCTTGAACATCAACTTTCACTTTTCCTATTGCTTGAGTTGCATCTGTATGGAAAGGAACACCTGCTTCTTTACATATTTCACCAATCTCTTTTATAGGGAAAATTTTACCTGTTTCATTATTTGCCCACATAATAGAAACTAATGCAGTATCATCTTTAATATAATCTTTTACAGAATTTGCTTCTAATATACCTTGTTCATTTACAGGTAAATAAGTAACAGCTACGCCTTGAGACTCTAAAAATTTACATGTAGCAGTAACTGCTGGGTGTTCTACTTCTGAAGTAATTATATGTTTTTTATCACCATTTAAAATTTTATCTACCCAGATACCTTTAATAACAGTATTTATACTTTCAGTTGCATTTGACATAATAACAATATCATCTTCATCTGCTGCATTAATACCTTCATATAAATAATTTAATGCTTCAACCATCTTAGGATGAGTTCCCGCTCCAAATCTATGTAATGAGTTTGGATTCCCATACTTTTCACAAAAAAATGGTTTCATTTCTTCAAAAACTTTTGGGTCAACCATTGTTGTTGCATTATTGTCTAAATAAACTTCCATCATATTTAATTTTCCTATTCTTTATGATAACAATTATCATTGTTAATTATAATTATTTTTTATATTTGTAATTAATTTTTTGTATTCTAATCTAAATCGGATAAAATTTGTCTTAATTAAAAGATTATGAGAAATTTTATTCCATTTTGTAACAAAAAACTGTAATAAATACTATATTATTAGTTTCTTTTCTAAAAAAATCGCGTATATTATATTGTAATCTTAATAAATTCTACAACTACAAATAAAGAAATGTTAAGTAAAGAGTAGAGATAATTAAAAAAAAATTATCCAAGGAAAAATATGAAAAATAAATTATTACTAATAATTACGCTATTTGTTGCTGTGTTATTTACAGCTTGTGATGATAAAAATCAAAATGAAATGACTAATGAGAATAAAAAAGAAGTATTAAAAGTTGGTATGGAACTAGCATATCCACCTTTTGAAATGAGTGATATTGATGGAAACCCAAAAGGTGTATCTGTAGATTTTGCTAAAAAATTAGGTGAATACTTAGGAAAAGAAGTAGTTATTGAAAATACAGCATGGGCTGGATTAATCCCATCACTTAAAACAGGTAAAATTGATTTAATTATTTCTTCAATGACTATCACAGATGAAAGAAAAAAATCAATTGACTTTTCAATTCCTTATGCACAATCATCTTTAGCTATTTTAGCAAATAAAGAATCAGGGGTAAGTTCAATTGATGAACTAAATATTGAAGGTAAAAAAATAGCTGTAAAAAAAGGTTCAACAGGTCATGTTTATGCTTCTAAAAATCTTAAAAATGCAGAGATTTTAGTTTTTGATAAAGAAAATGCTTGTGTACTTGAAGTAGTACAAGGAAAAGCTGATGGTTTTTTATATGATCAGTTAACTATTTATAAAAATCATGTACAACATAAAGATACAACTGTAGCATTATTAAAACCTTTCCAAAAAAACTTTGAATACTGGGGTGTTGCTTTAAGACAAAATGATCCTTTAAAAGAAAAAGTTAATGAGTTTATTAAAAAAGCAAAAGAAGATGGTACTTTTGATAAATTTGCAAACAAACACTTAAAAGAAGCAAAAGCTACTTTTGATGAACTTAATATTCCATTTTTCTTTTAGGACTGTCCTATCAAATTAAAAGACTTATTTATTAATGAATTAAGTTATAAAAAAGATAAACCACTTTCAAAATTGGTTTATCTTTTTAACTTAACTTTTTTAGCATTATTGATTATCACACCTGTTTATTTGATGTTTTCAAATATCTCTTATGATTTTAATTGGCCTCATGTATATGAATACAAGCAAAAATTTATAAATGGTTTTATAATGACAATTATAATTTCATTTTTTGCATTACTATTAAGTTTTGTGATTGGATTATTTTTTGCTTATGCTCAAAACTCAAAAATAATTATTTTAAGATTTTTCGCAAGGTTTTATATTGAAATTATTAGAGGTACTCCTCTTTTAGTTCAGATACTAATTTTCTTTTATGTATTTGCTAATAATTTAGGTTTTGAAAATAGGTATATTGTAGGAACATTTATACTTGCTATTTTTTCAGGTGCTTATGTATGTGAAATAATTAGAGCTGCCTTACAATCTATTGAAAAAGAACAATTTGAAACAAGCCTAAGTTTAGGAATGACAAACTATCAAATGTATAGATATATAATTTTCCCACAAGCTTTTAAAAGAATGCTTCCTGCACTAACAGGACAATTTGCTTCTATCATAAAAGATTCATCATTATTATCAATAATAGCAATATCTGAATTTACTATGAATGCTCAAGAAGTTGATGCTATAACCTATTCTACTTTAGAAAGTTACATACCTTTGGCAATTGGTTATCTAATTTTAACTTATCCTATTTCTTTTTATACTAAAACTTTAGAAAATAAAATCAAATAGTTTAAATCTTAACAACAATCTCTAGTTTTATTTTTATTTAATATATTTTTCGGTTATAATAAACACTAGTAGATTGTTAATCTCTAAAAAATAATTTTAAAGAAAAGGATTAGATATGGCAACAGCACAAGAAGTTACAAAACTAAAAGAAGAAATAAATGACTTAAAGTCAGACTTAAAAAGTTTAACTGAAACAATGAAAGAAATAGCTAGTTCAAATATTGATAGAGAAAAATCAAAACTACTAGATGAATTATCAATAGAAGAATTAACTAAAAAAGTTGAGAGCTTAAAAACTAAAGGACTTGAAGAAGTTGATGAAGTTGAAAAAAGAATTAAAAAAGATCCACTAAAAAGTGTTGCTATTACATTTGGAGTTGGATTTATAGCTGCTTGGTTACTTAAGAGATAATGTCAAAAGTAACAATTTCAGAATTTATAATATCTGTAGTAGAGCTAATTGAAGCACAAGTTGAGGAAATAAAATTATCTTTTAGTGAAACACTAAAAGGTTTAATCTTATTTTTTTTAGCTGTTTTAATATTTTTCACTACAATAATCTTCTTATTATTAGGAATTAAAGCAAGTATAGCAATTTATTGGGGTGAAATACCTGCTTATTTTTTAACAGCTTTAATTACGATGATAATAGGTTTAATCATATTGAAAGTTTCAGCATGGAAAATCAAAAACAAAAGATAGAAAAATTAGAAAATTTAATTTTATTATTAGAAGGTCAAGAAAAAAAGTTAAGAAGAAAACCCTCTCTTAAGAGTGCAAAAATGCGTCTTAGACTAAATGATCCAGGTTTTGATATTTCAAATACAATGATCTATTTAAATACTGGTTCAAAAAAAGAGATGTTAATTTCTTTTTTAAGTGATAATTATCTAACTCCCTTTTTAATAAAATTGATTAGTTCACGATGAAACTTTAAGTTATTATAAATTCAATTTTAACTACAAAATAAATAGTAAAAAAGTATCAAATATTTTAAATAGGACTTTATTTGTCCTATTTAAGTTCACTTTAATTATTTTACTGTTATATTCTAATTAAGACAAATTTTGTCCTATATAAAAATCTTAAAAATTGGAGTCTGTTATGAGTCAAAATCAACAGATACATGATGTTATTAATAGTGATTATAAACTAGGATTTGAAACTTTAGTAGAAAGTGATACATTTCCTAAGGGCTTAAATGAAAATGTTATTAAAGCCATTTCAGCAAAAAAAGATGAGCCCCAATGGCTTTTAGATTTTAGATTAAAAGCCTATGAAAAGTGGAAAAATATGGAAGAGCCTAATTGGGCAAATTTAAAATATCCTACAATAGATTATCAAGACATTGCATATTATTCTGCACCCAAAAAACCTTTAGGTTCACTAGATGAAGTTGATCCTGAAATTTTAAAAACTTATGAGAAACTAGGTATTCCCCTAGAAGAGCAAAAGCAACTTGCAGGTGTTGCAGTTGATGCTGTATTTGATTCAGTATCAGTTAAAACAACTTATCAAGAAGAGTTAGAAAAATTAGGAATCATTTTCTGTTCAATCTCAGAAGCTGCAAATAAATATCCAGAACTTTTAGAAAAATACTTAGCTTCTGTTGTTCCAGTTGGTGATAACTATTTTGCCTGTTTAAACTCTGCTGTATTTACAGATGGAAGTTTTGTTTATATTCCACCAAATACAAGATGTCCTATGGAATTATCAACATACTTTAGAATAAATGCCTTAGATACAGGACAATTTGAGAGAACTTTAATCATCTGTGATGAAGGAAGTTATGTATCATATAATGAAGGATGTTCAGCTCCTACAAGAGATGAAAGACAACTTCATGCTGCAGTTGTTGAATTAGTTACTTTAGATAATGCACAAATAAAATATTCGACTATTCAAAACTGGTACCCAGGTGATGAGCAAGGTAAAGGTGGTATTTTAAATTTTGTAACAAAAAGAGGTTTATGTAAAGGTGAAAACTCAAAAATCTCTTGGACACAAGTTGAAACAGGTTCAAGTTTAACATGGAAATACCCTTCATGTGTTTTAAAAGGTGATAATAGTGTTGGTGAGTTTTACTCAGTAGCTATTTCATCAAAAGCCCAACAAGCTGACACTGGTACAAAGATGATACATTTAGGTAAAAACACTAAATCAACTATTATCTCAAAAGGTATCTCAGCAATGCAAGGAATAAATGCCTATAGAGGACTAGTTAGAGTTGGTAAAAATGCCCACAATGCAAGAAATATTTCAGAGTGTGATTCACTTCTTATTGGAAATGCCTGTAATGCACATACATATCCATATCATGAAGTTAAAAACATGACTGCAAAAATTGAGCATGAAGCAACAACTTCAAAAATTTCAGATGAGCAACTATTCTACATAGAACAAAGAGGAATTAATCCTGAAAATGCAGTATCTATGATAGTTAATGGTTTCTGTAAAGAAGTCTTAAAAGAGCTACCTATGGAGTTTGCAGCTGAAGCAAAAGAGCTGTTAAATATATCACTTGAGGGAAGTGTTGGATAATATATCCAAGACCTAAGAATAAAAGAAAAAACATTTTTAAGGAAATATATAATGTTAAGTATAAAAGATTTAAAAGTAAATATTAATGAAAAAGAGATTTTAAAAGGTCTTGATTTAGAAATCAAAGAGGGAGAGATTCACGCACTTATGGGTGTAAATGGTGCAGGAAAATCAACACTTGTGAAAACTTTAAGTGCTCACTATGACTGTGAGGTAACAGGTGGGACAATAACTTATAAGAAAAAAGACCTACTTGATTTAGATGTTAGTGAACGAGCTAATGAAGGTATTTTTATGAGTTTTCAAAACCCAGTTGAAGTTCCAGGAGTAAATAATAGCTACTTTTTAAAAACAGCAATCAATGAAAAAAGAGCTTATGAAGGTCAAGATGAAATCGATGCTATGGAATTTCTAAAACACGTGAAAAAAGAAACTGCAAAATATAATCTTGATAGAAAACTTCTTCAAAGAGATTTAAATGATGGATTTAGTGGTGGTGAGAAAAAAAGAAATGAATTAATTCAACTATTATTACTAAACCCTGATTTAATTATGCTTGATGAAATAGATTCAGGATTAGATGTAGATGCTATAAAAACAGTAGCAAATGTAATAAACGGTATGTTAGATGGTAAAAAATCAGTTCTTATGATTACTCATTATGATAGACTTTTAGAGTTAATCAAACCTGATTATGTACATATTTTAAATGATGGGAAAATTGTAAAAACTGGAGATTATAATCTAGCCTTAGAACTTGATGAAAAAGGTTTTGAGGGAATAGGAATAAAAGATGAGAATAAGTGATTTAGAAAATATTAATCTTCCTTCAAAATATGATGAAGAGTTTAGAAAAGTAGACTTACAAGCTCTTTTTTCTTATGATTTTAAAAATATAAAAAGTTATGAATTGGATATAGTTGGATTAGAATTAAAAGAAGATACAAACAATTATGAGAATCCACTATTTGAAATCACAAAAAACTTTGAGAAAAAGCAAATAATTTTAACTATAAACTCAAATATACCAGAACCTATTTGTTTAGTTCATAAGATAAAAGAGGATGAAACTTTTTATACAAATTCTATAAAAATAGAAGTAAAAAAAGGTGCAAAAGCTTCTCTTATTGAAGTATTTACAAATAGTTCTCAAAATAGTGCTTATAGTGTAAATAGAGAATTTAATATAGAAGAAAATACTGATTTTGAATACGCCAAAATTCAAGATATAAATGAACAAAATAGCTTTTTATTTAATGCAATATTTAAACAAGAAGAAAACTCAAAATGCAAAGTATCAAATTTTGAACTTGGAACTGGCTTAATAGTAAATAGTTATGAAAACAGTATTGACAATAAAAATATTGAGTATAACTTAAATGGTTTAGTAAAATCAAAAGATAGTTCAAATACAGCAAACCTGATCAAAACTATTCATAATAATGAGAGTTCAACTAGTGATATAAACTATAAACATTCACTAAAAGATAAAGCAAAAGCTGTATTTAAAGCAAAATCAATAGTAAATAAAGAGGCTTTATACTCTAAAGCTTTCCAAAATTCAAATACTATTTTATTATCAAATGATGCAACGATTTTTGCTCAGCCTCATCTTGAAATTTTAATAGATGAACTTGAAGCAAGTCATGGAGCAACAACAGGTACACTTGATAAAGAGCAGCTTTTATATTTACAGTCAAGAGGTATAAAAAAAGAAAAAGCTTATGATATGCTTTTAAACGCTTTTGAGGGTCAAATATATGATAATATCAGCGATGAACTAATAAAAGAGTTTATCGATTCTTATGAAAGGACTAAATATGTTTAAAAAAGATTTTCCATATTTTAAAAACTCAGATATTATATATTTAGATAATGCAGCTACAACTCAAAAACCAAAAGAAGTTGTAAACTCTCAAATTGAGTATTATGAACATTACTGTTCAAATACTCATAGAAGTAATTTTGGTCATGCAAATAAAGCAACACAAAAATTTGAAAATGCAAGAAAAGTTCTAAAAGAGTTTATAAATGCTTCTAAAAATGAAGAGCTTATTTTTACAAAAGGTGTAAGTGAATCAATAAACTTTATTGCAGAGTCTTTTGCGAAAGATTTTAAAACTGTAATAATCTCTTCACTAGAACACCACTCAAATATAGTACCTTGGCATATACAAGGAAGAACTTTAGGAAATGGTTTAGAAGTTGTAAGATGTGATGAAAATCTTAGTTTTGATTTTGCTCATTTTGAAGAGTTACTTAAAAACAATCCAAATGCTTTTGTGTCAGTTACTCATATTTCAAATGCCTTTGGAAAAATCCATAATATAAAAGCTATTTGTGAATTAGCACACAAATATGAAGCTGTTGTTATGATAGATGGAGCTCAAAGTTTAGCTCATACTAAAATAGATTTACAAGATATAGATGCTGATTTTTTTGCTATTTCTGCCCATAAAACTTTTGGACCAACAGGTGTTGGAGCTATTTATGTAAAAGAGAAATATCTAAAGGATTTAAAACCTTATCAAACAGGTGGTGCAACTATTGATCAAGTTGACTTTGAAAAATCAACACTACTTGACTCTCCTTATAAATTTGAGGCAGGAACACAAAATATTGCGGGAATTATAGGTTTTGCAGAAGCACTTGAATATCTAAATCATGTTGGATATGAAAATATTGAAGCAATTGAAAAAGATGTATATCACTACTTAGATGAAGAACTTAGAAAAATTCCAGATATTGAATTTTATAATGATATAAAAGACTCTATTGGAAGTAGAAGCTTTAATATTAAAGGTTTAATTCATGATGATATTGGTATTTTAGTAGATAAAATGAAAATAGCATTAAGAGTTGGACATCATTGTGCTCAACCGATTATGAAGCAACTAGGAATAAAAGGAACTATTAGGGTTTCACTTGCATTTTACAATGATTATAAGGATGTAGATGCCTTAATAACTGCTCTTAAAAAAGCTATAAGTATGTTGAAATAAGAGGATATAAAATGAGTAATATAGAAGCTAGAGTTGAAGAAATAAAAGAAGATTTAGACTTTTTTGAAGATGAATTACAAAAATATGAATATATTATTGATTTAGGAAAAAAGCTAGAACCCTTAGATGAAAAACACAAAGTTCCAGCAAATTTAGTACATGGCTGTACATCACAAGTTTGGCTTATTTGTGAACAAAAAGATGGAAAGCTATATTTTTATGGAACAAGTGATGCAATAATAGTAAAAGGTTTAGTTTATATGATTTTACAAATTTTTTCAAATTCTACTGTTGAAGAATTAAAAGAAGTTGATATGGATATTGTACATGAACTAAAATTAGCTGAAGTTATTACCCCAAATAGACAAAGTGGAGTAATAGGAATGATAAAAAAAATAAAAGAGTTTGCGCAAAACGCATGAAGGAAAAATCATGTCATTATTAGACAATAAAGAAGAAATAGAAAAGAAAATTATAAATAATCTAAAAAGTGTATTTGATCCTGAAATTCCTGTAAATATTTATGATTTAGGATTAATATATGATATCGGTTTTGAGATGAAAGGAAATTATTTATACTGTAACGTCCTTATGACTCTTACAAGTCCAGCTTGTCCAGTAGCTGAGAGTTTAGTAGAACAAACAAAATATGTAACACTTGCAGTTGATGAAGTTGATGAAGTTAAAGTTAATCTTACATTTAACCCTCCTTGGTCTAAAGATTTGATGAGTGAAGAAGGAAGAGAAATAATGGAAGCTTCAGGAGCTGTAATATAAAAGTTCAAAAACTATTTTTGAGGGATTAAATAATAATTTAACTTAAAAGAGAAAAATTATTAATAATATTTAAATATTAATTTTATTTTTCTTTTTTAGTTTTCAACTACCTATTTTACGATATTTTGCTAACTAAAACCTTTTTTTAATAATTTTATCTATATAATATTAATCTTATAAAATAATAAAAAGCATATATATGAAAAATAAAAATATAAATTCAACTTTTTTAGAAAATGAAGTAATAATTAGTCCAAAAGAATATGATAATATTTTAACAATACAACATGAAATATTAAATATGATTGCTGAACAAAAAGAGACACAAACAATCTTAGATATGCTTTGTATTTTAGCTGAAACACTTTTACCAAATTCTGTAGCTTCAATTATGATGATAGATGAGAATAAAGAATATATGAATGTTTTAGCAGCCCCTTCAATTCCTAAAGAAGCACAAAAAGAGCTAAATTTTCTAAAACCAGGGCCTAATGCAGGTTCTTGTGGAACAGCTGTTTTTACAAATGAAGCAGTATTTGTAAAAGATGTAAAAACAGATAAAAGATGGGAAGATTTAAAAGAGTTAGTATCAAATTTTTCTTTATGTTCTTGTTGGTCTATGCCAATAAGAAATGAAAATAGAAAAGCTATTGGTTCTTTTGCTTTAACATCTTTTGAAAAAAGAGCTCCAAGTATTTTTCATAAAAAACTACTAGAAATAAGTTCTTCTATTGTAAGTATTATTTTAAAAAATCAAGAAAATGAAGAAAAATCTAAATATTTAGCTTACTATGACAATCTAACTTCACTAAAAAATAAGTCTTATTTTGAAAAATTAATTTATGATAAAAAATTTAGAACACTACTTTTATTAAATATAAATAACTTCAACTATATAAACACTGCTTATGGTTTTACTATAGGAGATAAACTTCTAAAAAAATTAGCTAAAATTCTCAAAGAAAAATTTGCTTCTGATAATACATTTAGATTTAATTCTGATGAGTTTGCATTATTATATGAAGAAAAAATAGATATAAAAGAAAAAATTAAAGAAATCAAAGAGTATTTTTTCTCTAATTCAATCAATATAAAAGAAATAAAAATCAATTTAACTTTTTGCATTGGTGCAGTCTATGATAATAAAAATCTTTTAAGAAATTCATCATTATCTCTTAGAAAAGCAAAAGAATTAGGTAAAAATAGATCTTATATTTTAGAAAAAAACACTCAAATTAACTATGAAACAACACAAAGTTTCATTAATGCTACAAACTTAATAAGAGAGGCAATAGATAAAAATAGTATAATTCCATTTTATCAAGGAATACATGACAATAAAAAAAATGTTATTACAAAATATGAAGTCCTAGTAAGAATAAAAAAAGAGAGTAAAATAATAAGCCCTAGTGAATTTTTAGAAGCAGCAAAACTATCGGGGTTACTTCCTGACATAACAAAAATAATCATAGATAAAAGCTTTGAATATATGAGTAAAAATAGTTATATGTTCTCAATCAATATTACAGAAGAAGATTTAAGTAAAAACTATCTTATTAGCTATTTAAAAAGCGCTTTATTAATTCATAATATTAAACCATATAGATTAACATTAGAAATACTTGAAGGAGTAAGTTCAACAGGTAAAAAAAATCATATAAAACAATTAAAAGCAATTAAAGAATTAGGAATAAAATTAGCAATTGACGATTTTGGAAGAGAGTATTCTAATTTTGAAAGACTTATTGATTTAGATATAGATTCTATTAAAATTGATGCTAAATATATAAAAGACATTGATACAAATAAAAAAAGCTATGAAATCACAAAAGCCTTATCTAGTTTTGCTAAAGGTGGAAATATCTCTTGTATTGCAGAATATGTCTACACACGCGAAATTCAAGAAGTTATAAATAGTTTAGGAATAGACTATTCACAAGGTTACTTATTTAGTAAACCTTGCGAAAAAATAGACTAATTTAGCTTTTTAAAAAACATAAACAGCCGCAAACCATCCAAATAAAACCAATGGTATATTATAGTGAATAAAAGTTGGAACAACTGAATCCCATATATGATCATGTTGACCATCTACATTTAATCCAGAGGTAGGGCCAAGGGTACTATCAGAAGCTGGGCTTCCTGCATCTCCTAAAGCTGCTGCTGTACCTATAATAGTTATTGTTGCCATTACAGATAAATCAAGTTGCATACATAAAGGTGCATAAATAGTAGCAATAATTGGAATCGTTGAAAAGGATGAACCAATTCCCATAGTAATAAATAAACCAACAATTAACATTAAGAATACAGCTAAAGATTTATTATCTCCAATTAAACTTGAAATAGATGAAACTAAAGTTTGAACACCACCTGTTTCATTCATTACATTAGCAAAACCATTTGCAGCTATCATAATAAAACCTATCATACCCATCATTTTTAAACCTTTTTCAAAAAAGTTTTGTGTTTGATTTGCTTTGATTACACCAGCAACGATAAAGATGATAAAACCTGCTAATGAACCTAAAATAATAGAGTTTGTATATAACTGTAAACCCAAAGCTAAAACTACAGAAACAAGAGCTATTAATACATAAAAATTATTTACTTCTTTTTTCTGTGATTCAGTTTCTAATATTTTACTCACATCATAAACTCTTTTTTTTCTGTATGAAAAAAATATGGCTACAAGAAGTCCTATAAACATACCAAATACAGGAATAGACATAGCAATAGGAAGTTGAGCCCTTGAAGCTTCTATACCACTATCAAGTAAGTTTTTTAATAAAATTTCATTTAAAAATATCCCACCAAAACCTACAGGCAATAACATGTAAGTTCCTACTAAACCAAAAGTTATAACACAAGCAACAATTCTTCTATCTAACTCTAACTTAGACATAGAATGAAGTAATGGTGGTATTAAAATAGGAATAAATGCGATATGTACAGGGATAAGATTTTGAGAAGAAATAGCTGCTAATAAAATCAATGTAAGCATTAAATATTTTATATAAATAAACTGCATTGAAGAAGTGCTATTACCTACTTTTTTTATAATCATATTTGATAATAAATCTGTAATACCTGATTTAGAAATAGCTACAGCAAAAGTACCTAACATAGTATAGCTAAGTGCAATAGTAGCTCCATCACCAAGACCAGCATTAAAAGCTTTTATAGTTTCATTTAAGTCTAAGCCAGCACTTAAACCTCCAACAATTGCTCCAATAATTAAAGCAATAACAATATTTACTCTAACAAGCGAGAGTAAAACCATGACCATAACGGCAATAACTACAGAATTCATCTGTTTCCTTTTTAACTACATTTAGTGATTGTTTCACAAACAAAGTTAAAAGTTTACTTAAACTTATGTAAATATTTCATAAAATAGTATTTTAAGAGACTTAGAAGAAAAGAGAAAAACTACCTTTTTTGAGGTAGTTTTTTGTATTATTTATAAAAAGAGTCTATTTTCTCTTTATGATTAGCAGCCCACTGTTCAAAACTCATAGCTCTTTCTTTTTCAACATTTAACTTTGTTTGAGCATAAATTTCTTCTGCTTTATCTTTAGGAATTACAGCAATACCCTCTTCATCAGCGACAATAACATCTCCAGGATTAACAGCAATACCACCAGCAGTAATAGGAACATTTACAGGTACTGCATTTTTTTTACCTCCAGGCATTGGTAGTACACCTCTTCCAAACATTGGCATTTTAAGTTCTTTTATTTCACCAATATCTCTTACTGTACCATCAATTACAAAACCTGCGATTCCTCTTTTTTGTGCAATGGCTGTAACATTTCCACCTATTACTGAATAATCAACTGTATTTGATTGAGCTACAATGATAGCTCCAACTGGTGCTTCATATATTGCTCTATGTAAAGCTAGATTTTCACCTGCTACCATTTCTACTGTAAAAGCAGGCCCTGAAACTCTTGGAATACCTACCCATAATTCCTTCATTCCAGAATCCATAAAACTCTCCCTTTTTAAAGGCCCTGCATAATCACAAGGGGAAAAATCTGCAAACTTTTTATAATCCATTTCTACTCCTGAATATTAATAAAAGTATTATACTCCAAGAAAATAAATCAATACTTACTATTACAACATTCGAGGGATTTGTGATGAATGATGATGTAAAATTGGATTCTCTTTAGAAATATCAATAACATAAGAAAACCTTGCTTCAAAATTAAGTAGTTCATCATCAATAATAAAACGCCAATTGTAAATACCACTTATTATTGAGATAAAATCACTTACTTCTTGAACTCTTAGTGTTTTTTCATGTAAAGTAACACTTAAACCCTCTCTACTTCCAAGCTTCATAAAATAGTCTTGAATTTTTTCTTCTGTATCTAATACTCTATTTGAAAATGTAGGAATTAAAACAGCATTTTTATCATATAAGTTTTCTAAATTTTTAACACTTTTTTCATTTACAGCTTGAATCCATTGCTCAAGTATAACCTTAGAATTTTTTATCATCTTTTTCTCCTTTTATTCAGTTTTTTCTTGAATAATTTTATCAATACTCCAAGATAAGGTTTGCCCTTCAAATAAAGGCACTACTTTTTCATTTCTGTAAGAATATTCCTTAGGAACTGTAAAATCTTTTTTTACCAATACCACTTCTTTACCAAGGGGCTTTAAATCATAAATTTTTTGTGCATTTAAACTTATAAAAGCATTTAAATTATCAATTTTTCCATTTTTTTCAAAAAGCTGTGTTAAAACTTGAAGCAAAATTGGTGAACTAAAAATCCCTGCAGCTCCATGATGGCACTCTTTTGTGTTTTTTTGATGAGGAGCTGAATCTGAACCAAACATTACTTTTGGATGTGCATTAAGAGCTAATTTCAATAAGGCTTCTCTATCTTCTGGTCTTTTTACAATTGGTTTACAAAAAATATGAGGGTTTAACATTCCACCTGCTACATCATCTAAAGTAAGCATTAAATGATGTACTGTGATTGTTGCATATAAATTATCATATTTTTCAAGCAAAGATATAGACTCTTTTGAGGAAATATGTTCCATTATAATTTTTAATTTAGGGAAATTAATAGCCAATGACTCATAAATAGGTAAAAACTCTTTTTCCCTATCCATAACAAAACCTTTTGTTTCTCCATGAACACATAAAGGAATACCTAGTTTAGACATTGATTCCAAAGTAGGTCTTAAAACCTCAACATCCATTGAAGACACACCTGTTTGTGAATTTGTAGTTACTCCAAAAGGGTATAACTTAACTGCAATTATTTCATCTTTTATATCTTCTAAAAACTCATAAGAATAATCTACTTGAAAAAAAACAGTCATAAAAGGTTCAAATTTATCATCTTTACAGGCTTCTTTGATTCTTTTTTTATAAGATAGTAAATCTTTTTTTGTAGTAATAGGAGGTAAAATATTTGGCATTATAAGTGCTCCACAAAAACTATTTGAAGTCATAGGTGCCACCAGTTTTAACATATCATCATCTCTTAAATGCAAATGCATATCTAAAGCTTGATTTATTATAAATTTTTCCATAGAAATTAATCCTTTTATTTTATGCAACTAAGTTGCATTTAAAATTACTTTGATACTATACCAAAATGCAACTTAGTCGCAAAAGGAATTTTATGAAAATAGATTTTAAAAAATCAAATGGTCTTGTTCCAGTTATAACTCAAGAGTTTGGAACAAATGAAGTTCTTATGCTTGGATATATGAATCAAGAAGCTTTAGATTTAACAAATCAAACAAAGATAGTTCATTATTTTTCAAGAAGTAAAAATAGAATATGGAAAAAAGGTGAAAGTAGCGGGCATATCCAAAAACTTATAGATTTAAAAGTTGACTGTGATTATGATACTATATTAGCTATTGTAGAACAAGTTGGAAAATCTGCTTGTCATACAGGT
Source organism: Arcobacter rhizosphaerae (assembly GCF_049472155.1). Classification (NCBI taxonomy): domain Bacteria; kingdom Pseudomonadati; phylum Campylobacterota; class Epsilonproteobacteria; order Campylobacterales; family Arcobacteraceae; genus Arcobacter; species Arcobacter rhizosphaerae. The sequence continues at coordinate 49,245 of NZ_JBMOVW010000002.1, forward strand.
GCTAAGTCATGTTTTTTTAGATCCTATGAACTTGATACTTAGAATATGCTTTTTTATATTTCTTACAAATGAAGCTTTTAGTCATCCTCATACATTTATCGAAGTTAAACCAACAATAAATATAAAAAAAGAAACTATAGATAACTTTAATATAAAATGGATTATTGATGAAATGACATCGATGATGTTGATTATGGAGCTAGATAAAGATGCAAATGGTAAATTTGATAAAAATGAAAATAAATATATTTTCGAAAACTATTTTAGTTCATTAGAAAAACAAAATTATTATATGAGTATTTACTTAGAAAAAAAGAATATAAATATAAAACCAAAAAACTTTAAAGCTTCAATAGAAAAAAATCGTTTAATTTATAGCTTTAATATTGAAAATATTAAAACACTTAAAAATTTAAAGATTGAATTTTTTGATAAAGATTTATTTGTAGGAATGATTATAGAAAAAAAGTATATAAAAACAATAGGTTTAAATAAAAATAAAAGTGAAAAAATAAAAAAATCTGTATTTGGAGTGGATTAAATGCAACTTTATGATAGCTTTTTAAAAGAATTAATACAATATCAATATAAAATAAATAGCTTTATTTCAGAAACAATAAGAAACATAAATGATGAAAATACCTTAACAAGCTCAATTATAGTTTTAAGTATTGCTTTTTTATATGGATTAATACACGCAGCAGGACCAGGTCATGGAAAAACATTAGTTGCATTTTACTTTTCGACTACAAAAAATAAATATAGTCAAGCTTTTATTTTAGGATATTTAATATCAATAGTTCATGCAATTTCTGCATTAGTTTTAACTTTTGGAATATATTTTATTTTAGAGTCAATGTTTAAACAAAACTTTGATTACTACTCAAAAATCACAATGAAAATAAGTGCATTTATGATAATAAGTATAGGTTTTTATATAATTTTATCTTCATATTTTTCAAGAAAACAAAAAGAAAAAAATATAGAAAAAAATAAAAACAAGTATAGTATTGCCATTAGTACAGGAATTGTTCCTTGTCCTGGAGTTATGACTATAGTTTTATTTTGTATTGTATTAAAAAAATATTTATTAGGTATTTTAGCTGCTATTGCTATGAGTATTGGAATGGGTCTTACTATTTCAATAGTTGGTATTTTATCTATTATCTTAAATAAAAAAGCAAATAATTTTTTTGAAAATAAAAGTTTTATACTTGAAATAATAGGTGGATTTTTAATAGTAAGCTTAGGGAGTTTATTATTGAGACCGTTAAATATTTAAGCACAAAGTAAAACTACCTATGACACTTAGGTAGTTTTTAATTTACCTTTTCCTAAAAGCTTGCGCTAATTAAACCTATAGCCGCAAATGACACTATAACTAATAGTATTAAGTTTCTTAGAAATTCCATTTTATATCCTTTTAAAATCTTTTTTTCTGCTGTTAATAAAATTATATAAAATATGTGTCAAGTATAAAATGTAGTATTTCTTTACATTTTCTTGACATATTATTTGCTTTTAAAATCTATAAAAAAAACATTTTGTGAATTTTCATACTTATAACCTAAAGTAAAATCATGTATTTCAATGATTTTATTTACAATATTTAAGCCAAGACCATGTCCTACTTGTTGATTAAGTTCTCTTGTAAAGGGTTGAATATAATAAATAAGACTACTTGAAAGTTTATCAGCAGTATTTTGAATTTGAATTTTATTATCAAAAGATTTAATCTTTATGGGGTAAGTATTTGCATATTTCATTGCATTATCTATTAAATTTTTAAGTGCTATAGTTAAATAGTATTTATCACCTTCTATATCAAAATCATCTTTTATATCAAGAAAAATCTTTGATTCATCATCAATTGAAAGTTTTGATAAAGCCTCTAAAATTAAAGAACTAATTTTAAACTTTGAGGGATTTATTTTTGCGAAGTTAAGTTTTTCTCTTTGTAAAAGTTTACTTATAAGTTCTTCCATATCTATGAAAACATTATTTATATTTTCAATTTGTATATTATCTTTATCGTGTTTTAAGTTCTCAAGTAAAAACTTTGCTTTGGCAATGGGAGTTTTTAATTCATGGCTTATATTTCTTAACAGTTCTTCTCTTGAATGTATTATATCTGCTTGTTTTTCAAGATATGAATTTAAATTATTTGTTATTTCACTTAATTCATTATCTTTACCAATATCAACTTTTATACTATTCTCATCATCTTTAAAAAGCTGTAAAACTCCTTTATTTAATTTATCAAGCATATCTTTTATCTCTTTTGTTATCTTTGATGAAATAACAAAAGATAAAAGAAAAGCTATTAAAAGAAGTATTACTAATTCAAGTTTTATAGTATCAATAAACTGATTTGTATTTTCTTCTGTTTCATCAAGTTTTGTTTGAAGATAAGCAATTTCCTCTTCCAAAAGCTTATGAATTTTTAAATTTATATTTTCAAAGTTTTTATTAAACAGCATAAAATCATTTTGACTTTTACTTTTTTGTACTATTTTGTATAAATCATGATTTATAAGTATTTGTATTTTTTTAAAGTATTCAAATAATTGTTGAAGATTTTCTTTTTCTTTTTTTATTTCTGCATTATTTATAATCTCTTTTTTTTGTGAAAGCAAAGCTTCAAAAAGTTTATTTGATTTATTTAGACGTTCTTGAACTACATCTTTTTTTTCATAATCAGTAATAATATCTAAAACAACCCATGAAAAAGAGTTATTGTATTCTTTTAATTTTTCTACTCTTCTTATTTGATCATATCTATGTATTTGAGTTTTATGTATTTCACTCAAATTAAAAGTAGTGTAAAAAAATACTCCTATAATAGATATAATAATTAGTAAAATTAATGAAAATGAAATAAAAAGTCTTTGTCTAATTGTCATCACAAAACTTGTACCCTATTCCCCATACTGATTTTATATATCTAGCTTCTTTTGAATCATCATTTATTTTAAAACGTATATTACTTATGTGCATATCAATAGTTCTATTTTTAGTATCTTCTTTTAAAGAAGTTTGATTTATAATATCTTCCCTTGAAACTACTTTATTTAAATTATTTATAAACATAAAGAATATTTCTGTTTCTATTTTAGTAAACTCAATTTGATGATTTTGTAAAAACACACTTTTTTTATCTAAATCAATAAATAAATCATTAATCTTTAATTCATCACTATCATTGTATCTTTTAAGTGTTGCATCTATTCGTAAAACCAACTCTCTTGGTTCATAAGGTTTTGATAAATAATCATCAGCTCCTAACTCAAACCCATAAATTTTATTTCCTATATCATCTCTTGCAGTTGAGATAATAATAGGGATATTTTTAATAGCTTTTAGTTTTTTAAAAAGGTCAAAACCATCCATTCTTGGAAGACCTAAATCTAAAATAATTATAGAATAATTAAAATGATTCTTTTCAAACTCTTCTAAGGCTTCTAAGGGTTGAGAATAAACACTACACATATACTTATAATCCTTTAAAAAATCACTTATAAGTTTTTGTAGTTCAAGATTATCTTCAATCAAAAGAACATTTTTATTTTTCATTTTATGCCTTTGTCATTTATTACACTATTTTAATATTTACTCTTTTTTGATATTGATTTTAACCAAAAATATCCAAATAAACCTGAAAATAAAGAAGCACTTAAAATTCCAATTTTTGCTTGAAATATAAGTTCAGGATTTCCAATAAAAGCTAAATCAGCTACAAATATAGACATTGTAAAACCAATACCAGCTAAAAAAGATACTCCAAATACTTGACTCATTGAGCTATCTTTAGGAAGTTGTGCTATTTTTAATTTGATAGCTATCCATGAAACACCAAATATTCCAATGACTTTTCCTAAAACTAATCCTAATATAATTCCAAGGGATACAGGTTCTAAAATAGTAGTTCCAATTGATGCAAAATCAATTTTTATACCAGCATTTGCTAAAGCAAATATTGGAATAATCAATAAAGCAACAGGTAAATGAAGTGAATGCTCTAAACGAGCAGCTGGAGTTCCAACCTCATCAATCTTATCTTTTATATTAGTAAGTATTTTTTTCTGTTCTTCATGCATAGTATGATTTTCTTTAACTGAGTATTCATCATATTTATCTAATAAATGTTTTGTATCTAAAGTAAAACTTTTAGGAGCTCTTTTAGGAGTAGATGGAATAGCAAGTGCTGCAAGAACTCCTGCAATTGTTGCATGAACTCCTGACTCTAGCATAAAAAACCACATAAATAAACCAATAACAAAGTAAGGTAATATAGCATGAATACCAAATCTATTAAATAATATCATTATTAAAAACATTGTTCCTGCTAAACTAAGAGGAAGCATATTGATTGTTTCTGTATAAAATATAGCTATAACTAAAACAGCTCCCAAATCATCTACTATAGCAAGTGCTACTAAAAAAGTCACCAGTGCTGTTGGAACTCTTTTTCCTAATAAAACTAAAGCACTAATAGCAAAAGCAATATCAGTTGCCATAGGAATCCCCCAACCTGATGCTCCTACTGTTCCGTAATTTAAACTAATATAAATAAGTGCAGGGAAAAGCATACCACCTATTGCAGCTAAAATAGGTAAAAGAGCTACTTTAATATTTGATAACTCTCCTGCTGTGATCTCTCTTTTTATTTCTAAACCAATTAAAAAAAAGAATATTGCCATAAGTCCATCATTTATCCAATGATGAAGAGAATGAGAAAGTTTCCATGAACCAACATTGAAATCAATATATGTATGAAAAAAATGAGAATACATTTCAGAAAGTGGACTATTTGCTAAAACTAAAGCTAATATTGTCATTACGATTAAAATTAAACCTGTAGTAGTTTGAGCATGTAAAAACTCTTCAAAGGGAGTTGATACTTTTTTAAAAGCCTTTTCCCATGGTGCATATAATTTCATCTAAACTCCTAATATTTATTTATATTTATAGATTGTCAAATTATAGTGTTAAAATGTAAAGATACTTACATAAGATTTATTGACATTTTCTTGACAATAACAAAAATAAAAGAAATAAAGATGAGATATTTAGGTTTTTGATTTAGTTAAATAAACTGTGTTTAAAGGGATTTTAAAAGCTTAATTATTCAATAATTGACTTGGGTTTGAATATTAATTGCTTTAAAACTCTAATATATCTCATCTTAAAATATTGGAGAATATTTTAATCACATTAAATAATGTTGAAATTGCACTCTTTTCTTAGGAAAGTCCATGCTACTTGTGATTAAAAAAAGTATACAAAAAAACTGTAAATTTTAAAATGTAATATATCTTGACAGTTTATTTACATATATAATAATATAATCTTAACTAATTATATGCAAAAATAAAAATATAAAAATAGTAGGAATAAAAATGTCAGAAAAAAAAGAAAAAGAAGATGATTTATCAGGAAAAATATTTAAAATACTTGTAGCACTAGTAATATTAGTTTTTTTTCTAGTTATTCTAAAACAACCTAGTGGTAGTTTTTCTTTTTCTCAAAATAAATTAAGAGAACCTAGTTCAAAAACAGATTCAAGACCTTCTAAAAGTGTACCATCTGAACTTAAATGGACTGATTCTTTCAAAGGTATTTCCAATGAAGAAAGATAAGGATTAAAAATGGAATTATTATTTATTATTTTTTATATACTTATGTTTATATTAGCTTTATTTCTTTCTTTTCAAAGCTTTAAATATTTTAAAACAATGTGGAAATTTAAAAACAGAAAAAAAGATGGAAGTGAAGACAAAGATTTTAGATATTTTGATTAGTTTTTCTTTTAACAATAGAAATAATTACTCCTAAAGATACTAATATTGTCGCAACTAAAAGATTTGTAGTAAATATTTCATCTAAAAATATTACACTAATCAATATAGCTAAAATAGGTACTAAAAGTTGTAGTATACTAGCTGTAATAATAGTAATTTTAGGTAAAACTTTATACCAAAGAACATAACCAATTGCAGAAGTAATACTTCCAGAAATAAAACTTAATAAAAGGCCATTTAAAGAAATATTCAAACTATGAACACTAACAAATATAAAAAAAATAAACGTAAAAATAAAAGCTTTAAAGAAATTGTCATAAGTACTAAATAAGGCATTTTTAGATTTTTTTCCAAAAACAGAATAAACTCCCCAAGCAAAACCAGAAAGACACATCAAAAATAAATGAAAATACGATATTTTAAAATCTTGTGAAGGATATAAAAGATAAATCAAACCTATAAATGCAAGCACTAAACCTAAGATTTTATTTAAACTTATCTTTTCTTTAAAAAAAATAGAGCTAAATAGCATAGTTATCTGTACAACTGTAAATAAAAGTAATGTTCCAAATCCTGCTTCTAAACTCAAATATGAATAAGAAAAACCAATTGCATATAAAAAAAGCATAAAAGCACTCAACCAATTACTCTTAAAATCTATTTTGTTTTGTTTTAGTTTTTTATTTTGATTAAATTTAATCAAAAAAAGAAGTGTTAAAAAAGCAGAAAGAACTCGGAAAAAAGTAAAAGAATAAGGATCAATAAAACTATTTACTAAAGCTATTTTACATAAAATAGAGTTTAGACTTAAAAATAGTAAAGAAAGAGTTATCAAAATAAATAATTGAAACTCTTTTTTTACTAAGTTTTGCATAGAACTATTTTACTTCAAAAATTCTATCAAGCGTTGCTATTGATAGATACTTATCAAAATACGCTCTATTATATTTTTGTTTTGCAGAAGTTAATAAAAAGTTCGCATCTGTTAAATCTGTAGAAGTTGAAACACCTTCTTTAAATCTATTGTTTACAATTGAATAGTTTTCTTTTGCCTGTTTTAATGCTAAAGTTGCTGTCTCAAAGTTTTCACTAGCAACTTCTAAGGCTGATTTTGCATTTTCATACTGCAAATTTATATCAAGCTGTGTTTTTTGTATTTGTGTTTTTAACTTTGATATTTGTGTATTAAAAATAGCTAATTGCGTTTGTGTAGAACCACCTTCATATAAATTCCAAGTGGCACTTAATGTTGCTACATTTTGATTATCATTTCCATCAATTTCATTAAAACCTAAATCTTCATAAAATCTATTATGTGATAGCTTTGCATCTAGTTTTGGAAGATAAGAGCCTTTTTGAGATTTTTTTTGTTTTTTTAAGGCTTCAAGACTCATTTTTAAAGCTTCAATTTCACTTCTTTTTTCTAATAATTCTTCTTTATGTATAGAAGAAGAGATTGTTTTAGGTTCTAAGTTTTCTATAAACTCATTTGATAAATCAACTCCTCCCAAAATATTTGATAATTGAAGTTTCGCAACTCTAAGATCTGATTTTGCTTTTACTACATTTTGCTTTGCACCTGACATATTTACTTGAACTTGTAAAAAGTCATTTCTTGCCAATAATCCTTGGTCATATTTATTTTTTGCATCATTAAACTGATTGTTAAAAAGTTTATATTCACTTTCATAAGTTTTTAAAGCATTCAATTTATCAAGATAATTAATATATGCTTTTTTAGTTTCTAATATAATATCATGCTTCAAAGCATTTAGTGAATAACTTGAAGATTTTGATAAAAATTTTGAAGCTTGTTTATTTGATATATCTTTTAAACCATTAAATAGATTATAAGAAATAGCTGCACTAAATGTAGCATCTTCTTTATTTTGAGAACCTATTACTTCATTTCTTTTATTATAATCATAAGATAAATCAAGTTTTGGTAAATAGTTTGCATTTGAAAGCTGTATATTTTGAATACTTTGTTTATAATCATAAGCTTTTGCTTTTAGCTCATGATTATTTTTAAGGGCAAGATTTACAGCCTCATCTAAATTTAAAGCAAATGCTTCACCTACAAAAATAGATGCTACTAAAGATAATTTTAATAACTTGTTTTTAATATTTTTCATATACTTATCCTTTATGCTTTACTTACATCAACTGGTTTATTTTTACTTCTTACTACTTGCTCTAATTTAATGAAGAACATTAAAAGTGCAGGAGTTACAAAAATCGTAAAAATTGTAGAGAATGCTAAACCACCTGTAATAACAGATCCTAAACCTCTATAAAATTCTGAACCAGGACCTGGAACTAAAACCAATGGTAACATACCAAAAATAGAAGTTAATGAACTCATATAAATAGGTCTTACCCTTGTTCTTGTAGCTTCAATAACTGCTTTTTTATGTTCCATTCCATGATTATTAATATAATTAATACTTTGGTGAACAATTAAAATTGCATTATTAACAACAATACCAACTAAAATAATAAATCCTAGCATAGTTAAAATATCAAGTGGCTGTGGTGCAATAAAAGCATTTGTTAAGGCAAGCCCAATAAAACCACCAGCTGTTGCTAAAGGAACTGTAAACATAATTACTATTGGATATATAAAGTTACCAAATAATGCTGACATTAATAAGTATACAATAACTAATGCTAATAAAAAGTTACCAAGTAATAAACCAATTGTTTCAGTTAATTTATCTGCTGTACCTGAAAGATTTATTTCTACATCTGATGAAATCATTCCTTTTTCTTTCATACCAGCTAACATTCCACCAATACTTTTCATAGCTTCATCAATAGTCATACCAGGAGGTGGTGTAACTTGTAGTGTAATTGTTCTTTTCCCATCTAAGTGTCTAATTTCTGAAATACCAGTTGTAGACTCATAAGAAGCAAGAGAAGAAATAGGAACTAAAGATCCATTTGGTAAAGCTATTTGAGAACCCATAATATCTTGTGGTGTTTGAATAAACTTATCATCAGCTTTTAAAACTAAATCAATTTTCTTTTTACCATCTTGTTCAAAATCACCTACTTGTCTACCACTCATAAGTACATCAACAGCTACACCTAAATCACGAGAACTCATACCTAAAGCTTTTAGGGCATCTTGGTTAGGTTTGATTCTAACTTCTGGATATAAAAGCTCAACTGATGGAACTGGTCTTACTTGACTACCTTCAATAGCTTGCATAGTAGCACCAAATAATTGTCCTCCAACTGTAGCAATATCTTCAATACTTTCACCACTAATATCAATGTTTACCGTATTACCCTCACCAATACCATTTTCAAATACTCCTGATTGTAAAGATACACCAAATACTGATGGCATTGAGTTTACAATTGGTCTAAACATTGGTATTAAATCTTTTGCTCTATCCTCAACCATTGATGTTCCACCAAATAAATTGAAATCACCAAAAGATACAAAAAAGGCTCTATTTAATCCAGGTACTCCATCTACTTCTTGGTTTACATGAGGTTCAATTCTTTTCATTAAATATGCTCCCATATCATATCTTTCTTGATATGATAAGCCAGGAGGTGCAATCAAAATATTGAAAATCAAGTTTTTATTACCTTGTGGTAAATAATCCAATTTAGGAAATAAAACATATATAGCCCCAACTGAGAAAGTAGCTAATGATAAAATAGTAACTATTTTTGTAAATAAATTTTTTAAAGAAATATTTACAATTGACATAATAAAATCAACTAGCTTTTCTCCAAATTTTGCTACTGCACCTGCATTTTTTGGTTCTTTTTTAGAAATTGCTGCAAACTTTTTCCATAACATTGGAATTACTGCAATTGAAACAAATAATGAGAATGATACAGCTGATGTAACAGCAATAGCAATATCTTTAAATAATTGACCTGCTTCATCTTCTAAGAAAATAATAGGTAAGAATACAGCAATAGTTGTAGATGCTGAGGCAATTAATGCACCCCAAACTTCACTAGCACCCTTATATGCTGCTTCACTAATACTTGCACCATTTTTTCTATGTCTATCAATATTTTCTAAAACAACAATAGCAGCATCTACTAACATACCAACAGCAAAAGAAATACCTGCTAAAGAAATAGTATTTAAACTTCTTCCCATTGCTTGAAGTATAATAAATGTACCAATAACTGATATTGGAATTGCTACTGCTACAACAGCTGTTGGAGATACACTTCTTAAGAATGTAATTAAAATAATAACTGCAAGTATTGCACCTATCATAATATTTTGTTGTACTAAATCAACAGAACCTACAATATAAGGTCTTTGATCATATAACCAATGAATTTTTAACTGTTTTTCTTTTAAAACACCTGCATTTAATTCATTTACAACTTTTTCAACATCATTTGTTAGTTTTACAATATTTGCTTCACTATTTGGTTGAACACCTAAGAAAATACCATCTTTACCTAAGAACATAGCAACAGTACTAGCAGTTTCATAACCAAAGTTTACCTTTGCTACATCAGCAACTCTTACTCTTTGTTCTCTATTTGAAATAAGAATTACATTTTCTATATCTTCAGGTGTTGAGAATTTATGTACTGTTCTAATTCTATATGATCTTCTATCTAAATTTTGAATACCTGCTGAAACATCAACATTTTCATTTTCTATAGTATTAATAACTTGTTGCATAGTAAGACCATAAGAAGCTAATTTGTTTACATCAAACTCAATTTGCATTTCTTGCTCACGGCCACCACCGCCCATAGTTCCTGAAACACCCTCAACTCTTTTTATAGCTGGTTCTATTTCATTATCAAAGAACGTTTTATATTCATCTACATGTCTATCATTACCTTCAAGTGTTTGTAACATCATCCAAATAACTGGACTAGCACTTGCAGTTTCAATTACAGGTTCATCTGCTGCACTTGGATATGAACTTACTTCATTTAATTTATTTGATACATCTTGTAATGCTGCTCTAATATCTGTTCCAAGTTTAAAAGTTAAAGTAATTTCACCATAATTATCTTTTGAAGATGATTCATACTCTATTAAGTTATTTAAACTTTTTAATGCTTCTTCTTGCTCTTCAATTATTTCTCGCTCAATCTCATAAGGAGTAGCTCCACCCCAACTAGTAGTTACTTTAATTTCAGGTTTAGTAACTGTTGGTGTTAATTGATAAGGAAGTTTACTAAGTGATAAAAAACCAAAAATTACTACAATAAGTACTGATACTATTATAGTAACTGGGTTTTTTATGGAAAATTTGATTAAATCCATTGATTATTCCTATTTATCTTTGTTTATAATTTTTACTGGTGATTTAGGGAAAACTCTTTCATTTCCTTTTACCACAATTTGCATTCCTTCTTTTAGTCCTTGTCCTTCAATAGCTACTTTACTAGATAAAAAACCTACTACTTTTACAGGAATCATCATAGCTATATTTTTTTCATCTACTGCAAATACTACATTTTGACCAAATCTTTTAATTACAGCATCTCTTGGTAAAACAAGTGCTTGTTTTATTGCATCTTTAGAAAGACTAACTTTTGCTTCTTGTCCATCAAAAACAAAAATATTTTCAACATTTGCTTTAAATTTAACAGGGAATGTTCTAGTTAATTTATCTCCATTTGGAATAACAGATGAAAGCTTTGCTTTTACAACTTTTTTCCCAATTTTAATATCATACATATCACCCATTCTAAGACCATCTACAATTTCTAATGGAATATTAAATGTAATTTCAGCCTTAGAAGTATCAACTATTTTAGCAATTTTACTTCCTGCTGATACCCATTCACCTAAATTTACACTTTTTTCAACTACAACACCTGAAAATGGTGCTTTAATTCTTTTCTTTTGGCTTTGAATAGTAAGTTCTTTTAGTTTTGATTCTAAAGCTTTTACGTTACTTTTTGAAGAATTTGATTTTAAAAGAGAATCATCATACTCTTTTTGAGTAATTGATTTTGACTCTAAAAGTTTCTTATATCTATTATAATCTTTTGATGAATTTTTTTGTTCATTTTTAGCAATATTTAAATTTGCTTTTGCTGCATTAATTTGTGCTGTTAATAAATCATCATCAATTTGAACTAAAACCTTTCCTTTTGATACTTTATCTCCAACCTCAAAATTTACTTTTTTTACAAGTCCTGAGTTTTGTGCAGCTAGCATAGATTCATTATCAAATTTTAGAGTACCAACAAACTCTTGTAAAGGATTTACTTCACCTTTTTCTAAAGTTGTTGTCTCAACTAATGATGGTCCTTTAGCAAATAAAAGACCCATACCTAAAAAAGCTGTAACTAATATCTTTTTTATCATTATTTTTCCTTATTTTTTTACTTATTTTTTAATTTCTATCAATTTAAATATAATGTCTAAAAAGTTTTCAAATTTTCTTTTTACATCATGGTTATTTTGACTCATTTTCATCAATACTAAACCTTTTTCAAAAATAAGTAAACTTTCTGCTAAATCAATAGCTTCTGGTTTTAAATCACCTATTTTCACACCATCTTCTAAAATTTGTACTAATTGTTTTTTAAAAAAATCATGAGTATCACAATTAAACTCTTTCATAGAACTATTATCATCTGATAAAACAATAGATAGAAACTCTTTATATCCATTGAAATGTTTCATATTTTCTTCACTATCATCTAAAGCAAACTTAAAAAAATGTGCAATTTTATCTCTAGTATTTTTAACAGTCTTGATACTTTCTTTAAATTCATTATGATACTGTTCAATATGAATATTTATAATCTCAAAAATGATGTCATCTTTATTTTCAAAATATTCATAAACAGTACCTTTTCCAATTCCTGCTGTTTTTGCAACTTGGGCTACTGTAATACTTTTCATGCCAACATCATGTATTAAATCAGAACAAGCAAGAGCAACTTCTCTTCTTTTTTCTTCTTTATTTACTTTTCTTGGACTCACTTTACTCCTTTATCATTGACCGACCGTCAGTCAATGTTTTTTGTAGTATATTAGAAGAAAACTTAAAAACTTTTTAATCATTGACCCTTGGTCAGTTAATAAAAACTATTTTTTTATTAGATAAATAATAATAGTGTGTTATAATATAAGTAACAATATTGAAGGTAATTGAGATTGAAAGAAGAAAATAAATTTGAAGCGATAGTTATATTTCCTTGGAATAAAAATTTTGAAACAGGTATAAAACAAGTTGATGAAGAACATAAAACATTAATTAAACTACTAAATAAACTTGCTAATAGTTTAACACAAGATAAAACTTTTGAAATTGAAGAGACTTTTAATGAATTAGCTAAATATGCAGACTATCACTTTAAAAGTGAAGAAGCAGTTTGGGAAAAACATTTAAAAGACAATGTTCTTATTAACTTTCATAAAAAAAGTCATAACTCGTTTCTTCCAAAAGTCCTAGAAATAAGAGAAAAAAATAAAGACAAAACTTTACATGAAACAATAGAAGAAATACTTATGTTTTTAATTAGATGGTTAGCATTTCATATAATTGATGAAGATAAAAGACTTGCTTATATTATTCATTCTATTAAAGATGGAAAACAAATCGATGAAGCTCAATTAATTTCTGATAATCAAATGGGTGGTTCTATGAGAGTATTAATTGATGCAATATTATCAATGTATGACAATATCTCTTCAAAAGCAATAAAACTAATAAGAGAAAGAAAAGCTAGAATTGAAGCCCAAAGAGAACTTCAAAAAATAAATAAAGAGTTAGAGAGATTGTCAATTACTGATCAATTAACAAATCTTTATAATAGAAGATTTTTTGAAGAGCTATTTCAAAGAGAGTTACAAAAATCAAAAAGAAATAAAAATATTTTTAGTGTAATACTTTTTGATATAGATTACTTTAAAAAGTTAAATGATACTTATGGACATGGAAAAGGAGACGAAGCTCTTATAAAAGTAGCACAATGTCTTAAAAAGGTATGTAAGCGTCCAAATGACTTTGTATTTAGAATTGGAGGAGAAGAGTTTACTATCATAATTACAAATGAAGATGCTCACACTGCAACAAATTTAGCACAGCTTATAAGTAAGGAAATCAAAGCATTAAAAATTGATAATATAAATAGTGAAGTATCAGCATATCTAACCATTTCAGCAGGAGTAATATCTATAAAACCTACGCAATATGATACTATTGAATCAATCATGCAACAAGCAGATAAAAAACTTTATCAAGCTAAATCACTAGGAAGAAATATCATTATTGATTAAAATATCACTCAAGATAAAAATATAAAATTATTAGATTTATAAAAAATTTATAAATTTAATAATTTAATACAGCTAACTCATATTTTATTTTTATATAATTGTTTTATCTATAAATCATAAAAGGAGTATTCATGTTATCATGGTCTTTAACATTTTTAATTCTAGCGCTTATTGCTGGGGTTTTAGGATTTACAGGTATAGCAGGTGCTGCAGCAGAAATTGCTAAAATATTATTCTTTATTTTTATAATATTATTAGTTGTTTCAGCAGTTTCTAACGCATTAAGAGGGAAAAAACCCTAATTAAAATTAAATAATAAAATCTAAAGGAGTATCTAAAATGAAAAAAATTATAAATTTATTACTAGTTCTAGGACTGACAGTTTTCACATTACAAGGTTGTATGCAAAATGATACAACAGAAGATAAAATTGAAGATGTGACAGAAGAAGTAAAAGATAAAGCAGAAGATGTAGCAGATAAAGCAGAAGACGTAGTGGACAAAGCTGAAGATAAAATTTAAACTAACTATTACTAAAAGATAGTGTTACTCAACACTATCTTTTTACTTATATAAAAATTAAAATTATTTAACTCTAAAAATATAAATACTTTAAACATAAATCCCATATAATAAACTATGATTATTAAACAATAAAGGATTTTAGATGAAAAAATTTGTTATTTCAAGTTTACTTAGTATTGGTTTACTTACAAGCTCTTATGCTTATGAACAAAATGGAGATTTACAAGTAAAATGGACAGGTTTTAAAACAGAGAAAAAAGCCCCTGTATCTGGTTCTTTTAAAGATATTTCTTTAAATATTAAAAAAGCAGATGAATTATCATCTTTTTTAAAAAGTGCAAACGTTAAAATTAAAACAGCTTCTTTTGACTCTAAAAACCCTTTTAGAGATAAAAATATCACAAGTACTTTATTTTCATTAGCTACAGCACAAACTATTGAGGGTTCAATTTCTGATGTTGATACACAAAAACAAATGTTAACATTAAATTTAACTATGAATGAAGTAACAAACAAAGTACCTATGAAATATGAAATAAAAGATAACTCTATTATCGCAAAAGGAACTATTGAAATTTTAGATTATAAAATGAAAGATTCATTTATGCAGTTTGCTAAAAAATGTGCAGGATTTCATCAAAATAAATCTTTTTCTGATGTAAATATTGAATTTACTCTACCATATAAATAAAAGAAAGCTTATGCTTTCTTTTACACTAAGAAGAACAACTAAGTTGTAAATTTCCATACTCAATAGGTGTAGGATTTGAATATCGTTCAAACTCTTTATGTTCATCAAAAGGATTTTGAGCAATTTTTAGTAAATCATTTACTAAACTATAGTCTTCCTCATGGGCTTTTTCTATAGCTTCTTGAAGCATATAGTTTTTGATAATATATTTTGGATTTACTTTTTTCATAATATTTTGTCTTTTCTCAAAACTACTATTTTCATTTTCACATACTTTTTTATAAGACTCAAACCAATTTAATAAAGGTTCTCTAAAAATAGATATATCCGTAATACTACTTAAATTATCAAAATTATCAAGCTTACTTAATCTATAAAAGAAGACATTGTAATCCATTTGTGAGCTTTCTAAACTTCCTAATAACTCTTTTACTAAAGAAGCATTATTATCACTAGTTTTAGAACCATCTAATCCTAATCTTTTGTTCATAAGATTTAAATATACATTTTCATGTTGTGGTAAAAAAGAGTGTAAATACTCTACTGCTTTTTCTTCATCTATAATAGAGCCCATTGCATTTGCTAAAACCATCAAATTCCATCTTGCTACATAAGGTTGATTGTCATAAGAGTATCGCCCTTCACTATCTGTGTGATTACAAATACAGTTTTTTTCAAAATAATCCATAAAAGCAAAAGGCCCATAATCAATTGTAAGACCTGCCATTGAAAAATTGTCAGTGTTCATAACTCCATGCATAAAGCCATAAGCCTGCCAATAAGCAAGAAGTTCACTACTTCTATCAACTAATTCATAAAACATTTTTTGATATTTATTCTCTTCATTTTTCAGATGAGGATATGACTGATTTATCACATAATCAGCAAGTTGAGTTACATTTGCTTTAGCATCATTTGTCCTTGCAAAAAACTCAAAAGTTCCTATTCTTATCCAAGAAGGAGAAAGCCTCATAACAATAGAGCAAGACTCACTCTCCCACTCTCTATGTGCAAAAGATTCTGAATCTATGATAGCTAAAGCTCTTGTAGTAGGTATTCCTAAAGCATGCATAGCTTCACTCATAATATACTCTCTTATTGATGATCTAAGTACTGCTCTTCCATCTGCATGTCTTGAGTATTTTGTAAGACCTGAACCTTTTGTTTGTAAATGCCAGTTATTTATACTTCCAAGATTTATAGCTCTTCCATCACCTAGTTGTGGCACAAAGTAGCCAAACTGATGACCGGCATAAACCATAGAGTAAGGAATTGAGCCTTTTAAAATTTTTTTCCCATTCATAAAATCTAAAAACTCTTGCCTCTCACACTCTTCATAATCTAAACCTATTAAATCACAGGCTTGTTTGTTGTAAGATACAAGCTTAGGTTTTAAAACAGGTGTTGCATTTAGTTTTTGATATAAGCTTTCATCAAATTCAAAATAATCAATATTTACTTTTAATTCATCTAATTTCATATTATTCTCTTTCATAATTGTTTATATTTATTTTATTCACACTATCAAAAGAAACTATAAAACAAGATAAAATTTATCCTATTTTACTTAACATAAACTAAACGAAAAAAAAATATACTAAAAAAAATAAAAAAAAGGTAACTTATGAAAAAGATAGTACTAGTTATGCTGTTTTTTCTAACTACATCTTTATTTGCATTTGAAGAACTAACAAATGAAAATTTTGATGAGAAAATAGCTGGTAAAAACGTAATAGTTGATTTTCACGCAATCTGGTGAGGTTCTTGTAAGGTTCTAGAGAAGAACATGACAAAATATGCTACAAGTACTAAACCAAAAGATATCTACATCTATAAAGTAGACGTTTCAAAACAAAAAGAACTAACAAAAAGATTTAAAGCCTTTGGAGTTCCTACACTTGTATATCTCGAAGATGGTATGGAAGTTGGGAGACAATCAGGTGTTTTAAGTGTAAAAGAACTTGAAGAAACTGTAAAAGAATACTTTGAATAAATAAAAGAGGCTTTGCCTCTTTTATAATATAAGTATTTTTTATAATAAAAATTACTTAATTTTTTCTCTTAGTAAAACTTCGATATAATCCCTAAAAAGTATTAGGATTTTTATGAAGAAACATGTTGAAACATCATTAAGCCATATCGCAAAATTTGCACCATTTGCTGAACAAGCTGGTGCTTCTCACTTTCCTATTTATAACACAGGAACATTTGATTTAAAAAAGCAAGATGGTGATAAAATTTATGACTATACAAGAAGTGACAACCCAACAAGAGAGATGTTAGAAAATCTTTTCGTCCACGTAGAAGGTGGTGCTGGATGTGTATGTACACACACAGGTATTGCTTCTGTTGCACTTTTATTTGAAACAACTCTAAAAGCAAACTCACATATTTTAGTAGAAGCTGACTGTTATGGCGGAACATTTAGACTTCTTAAAGTATTTAAAGAAAAGTACAATGTTACAGTTCACTTTGCGAACTTTTTAGAGTTAGATAGTATGGAAGAGATTCTAAAAAACAACCCTATTGATTTAGTTTTATGTGAGAGTCCTACAAACCCAGGTCTTAAAATCATTGATTTAAAAGAAGTTGCTAACTTAGCACACAAGTACAATGCTTTATTTGCAGTTGATAACTCACTTGCTACATTTATCTCTCAGAGACCTATTGAGCTTGGAGCTGATTTTTCTCTTTTCTCAACAACTAA
The DNA here is from genome assembly GCF_049472155.1 of Arcobacter rhizosphaerae. Lineage (NCBI taxonomy): Bacteria > Pseudomonadati > Campylobacterota > Epsilonproteobacteria > Campylobacterales > Arcobacteraceae > Arcobacter > Arcobacter rhizosphaerae. Next base: position 67,217 of record NZ_JBMOVW010000002.1, read on the forward strand.
ATATATCTCAGGTCATGGAGCAGTAGTTGCAGGTGCTATTGTTGCAGCAACAAAAGAGTTAAGCGATGAAGTTCACTATTATGCAAATGCAGGTGGAAGATCTCAAAACCCAATGGATGTTTATCTAATCACACTTGGTATTCCAACGCTAAAAGTTAGAATGAAAGAGCATGAGAAAAACTCTATAATTATTGCTAAGTTCTTAGAAGAGCAAGAGTATATCACTAAAGTTACTCACCCAGCATTAGAATCACATCCACAACACAAGCTAGCAAAAGAGCAAATGGATTATATTCCAGGACTATTCTGTGCAGACTTTGAGTCACTTGAACTAGCTGAAAAGTTTATAGAAAACACTAAGATTTATGGTGAAAAGTGTTCATTTGGAAGCCCAGATTCAAGAGTAGAAATTCCTGCTAAGATTTCTCATGCATCTTTTTCTAAAGAAGAGTTAGAGGCTATTGGAATAGCTGAGGGAACAGTAAGATTTTCTATTGGTTTAGAAAATGTAGAAGATTTAATCGAAGATATAAAACAGGCAGTAAAGTAAGAAGGTAATAAATGAGCAAAAACTATTTTAATCACATCCCAACAGGAGAAACACTTCCTGTAAAAAATGTACATGCAGTATCAGTATCGATGCCATACTTACAAGATGTGATTGATTATGAGCTACAAACTCCTGAAATTATTGAAACTATAAAAAGTGGTTATCCAAGATTTGTACTTCACCCTTACCTAAAACAGCTTGGACTTTATATCAAAGAAAAATATAAAGTAAGTGATGACTATGAAGTAGTAGTACTTAGTTCACAAAAAGCAGTGAAGTTAGTAAGTGATAAATACTATATAAACAATAAACTTGAAGTTGATGAAGCTTTTGGTGTTATCTTAGTTCAAAAAAACACTTGTCAACTACAAAGAGTTTTAAGTTATATTCAACATGTGGGTTGCAACCTTTCTTCAAGACTTGCGGAAAAATATCTTTTTGATTTAGGATTAATAGATAGTATTCATGAAGAAGAGCTTGAAGAAGAATCAAAAGCCCATGACATTATCATAGATACTCTAGCTAATGCTTATAATCAACCAAAAGATAAAGTATGCTTAGCACCATCTGGAATGAATGCTATTTATTCAGTAGTAAGAGGTATCAACTCTATTCAAGCTCACAATGGACGAACTGTTTTAGTACAGTTTGGTTGGCTTTATTTAGATACTATGAATATTGTAAATCATCACTATCAAGAATCAAAAGTATTTCCAGATATTTTAAATCTTGATTTACTTGAAGAGTATTTAAAAACAGAAGGTTTTAAAGTAAGTGCTATTATTACAGAAGTTCCGACAAACCCTCTTTTAAAAACAGTAGATATTAAAAGATTAAGAAAGATATGTGATGAGTATAATATTCCTTTAGTTATAGATACAACTTTTGCAACACCTTATAATCTAAACTTAGAAGATTATGCAGATATTTTTGTAGAATCACTTACTAAGTTTGCATGTGGAAATGCTGATGTTTTAATGGGTGCAATTATTTTAAATAAAAGAAATAATCTATCACAGATGACAACAGAATTCTTCAAACATTGTGACCCAGTTTACATAAAAGACAAACAAAGATTAGCACTACAAATAAAAGATTATAAAAGCAGAGTAAAAAAAGTAAGTGCAAACACAAAAGCCTTAGCTTCTTACTTTGAAGAGTGTTCTTACATAGATAAAGTTTTTTACTGTTTAAATGAAGAAAACAAAGATAACTATTCTCAAACAATGAGAGATGATAATAGCCTTACAGGTATTATCTCTGTTACTTTTAATAGAGCATTTAAAGAAGTATATGACAAACTAAACTTTGCCAAAGGACCTAGCTTGGGTACTGAGTTTACACTTCTTATGCCTTATACTTATTTAGCTCATTGGGATTTAATCCAATCAAAAGAAGGAAATAAGTTCTTAGATGAGATAGGACTTCCTATAGATTTATTAAGAATATCTGTTGGAATTGAGCCAATAGATGAGATTATAAATGAGTTTAAAAAACTAGAGTTTTAACTCTAGTTTATAGCTTTAAAACACCTTTTACTCTATTTATTGAATCACTTTTTGACAAAGTAAGTCTTACTATTGAGTCTTCATTTGCTTTAAGATTATGTACAATACTGGCTTCTAAACTTACGATATCGCCTTTTACAAGATTATAAACCTTTTCACCAACTCCAAAATCAATTGAACCCTCAAAAATTTCAACTGTAATAGGATAAGCTGTTTTATGATCTTTCATAATTTGATCTTTTTTAAAAACTATTCGTATCTCTTTTGAAAATTCTGTTTCTAAAATAGGAGATACTTTTACTTTCTCTTCACCGTATACAATATCATCATAAATATTTACTTTTTCCATAATAAAACCTTTTAATTTAATATCATAATTTTATCTTGAGAAAAGAAACAATACATTGATTATAATCAAGAAAGTTTTGCTATAAAAAAGAAGTTATTATCAAAACTACCCTCTTCTAAAAGCTCATAGTTCTCATTTAATAAAGTTAAAACTTCATTTTTTTCAATCTTATTTTTGTCTAAAATATGAAAGATTAGACCTTCTTTATTTAAAATATTTTTTTGATTTTTTAAAGAATCATTGAGTTGAACAAGAGATAGATTATCTAAAGTATTTCTTGAAAAAATAGCATCGAACTTCTTGTGTGTATCAACTGTAACTTTATCTATTAAAATAACTCTTATATCAATAAATTCATCTTTTAAGAATCTAGTTTTTACTTTTTCATCTTCACTTGCTACTACTTCATAGTACGAATGAAGTAGTCCCAAGTCATCACCTTTTTTACTTCCAAGTTCTAAAACTTTTTTAAATCTTGGAAGATATTTTCTCAAACTTGAGATAATATCCATTTTATTTCCTTATAAAATATCTGCATTTAAAAGAAGTAAAAGTCCTAAAACAAACATTATAATAGGAGCTAAAACCTCAACAATATTTACTATTTTAGTAGATTTAGCTGATACTTTATTTAAAGACACCCCTAAAAATGATGAAGCAAATATCACAAGTCCCATTCCTAAAGAAATAGCAATACTAGCAAGTATTACTGAAAAATATGTTTTTAAAATAAAGGCATATACAAAAAGTACAACTGTACCAGGGCAAGGAATAAGCCCTGCTGTTAAGACAAAGATTAAATCTTCTTTTTTTCTTGAACTATCAAAATGTATTTTATTCTCATTTTTTTCAACAAAATTTACATTTCCTGTTGTTGAGAAAATAGGTTTATTTTCCTCAACACTACAACAAGCACTACAAGCACAAGATTTTTTCTTTAATTTTCTGTATAGAATATAAATAGATAATAGCATAATCAAAACAGCACTTGTTTGTGTAATATACTTAATAGAATCATCTAGGAAACTATTTAAAACACTTTGAAGTATAAAAATTGAGATTACTACTAAAACCAAAGCTCCTACTATATGAATAAATGCTGTTGCTAAAGAAATTAAAAAAGCTTGAAAATATGAACTTTTTTGAGCACTAAAATAAGAAAAAGCTAATGCTTTACCATGTCCTGGTCCCATAGCATGAATAACTCCATAAACAAATGAAACAAAAAGTAAAAAGACTAAAGCCCATTTATCCTCGCCCTTTTCTATTTCAACTAAATAATACTTCACTTTTTTTACAAAGTTTTCTAAAATAGTCTCTTCTTTTTGTACCTTGTTTTCTTCTAAAGATTGCTCAATTAAGTTCTTTTCTTTTTTTCTTACTTCACTTGCACTTTTTAAAGGCTCTTCGTGTGTTTGTGTTTTCTCATCATTTTTAGCTAAAGATGGTGCATTTATAGTATACGTCACACTATTATAATCTAAATCTTTTTTGATTTTATAAGGGATACTAAACAACTGTCTTTTTTCATCTATCAACATGATAAAATAGCTTGCATCATCATAAACTTCAATATATAGTTTATGATTATGTTTAATTTCATAATTTAAATCAAACTCATACTCAAAACTTAAAATGCCTCTTTTAAAATCAAATTTGTATTTTTTTACATTTAAAGGTCTTGAAACTTCTTCAATTTTTGTACTGTAAGTTAGATGAGTTAAGTAGTTTTTAGGTTCAATATAAGCTAAAAGAGCATCTTGAATAACTTCAAGCTCTTTTTTATCAAAAGAGGCATCTAAATTTGTATCATAGAGGTTTAAGAGTTCTTTTGTAAACTCTTTTGCAAATACCCATTTAACTTTAGCACTTTTGATATATTTTTTGTCAGCTTTTACACTTGTACTTACATGAGTTTTAGGAGAATAAACGGAACACAAAGAACATCCAAAGAGGATGCTCTTAAGTAAAAATAATAATATTAAATAACGTATCATTTATATGTTTTTGCTATTTCATTTGCCACTTTTAAAAGATTTTTATCCCATTCATAAGATAAAGGATCTATTACACTTGTATTTCCATTAATACTTTGAGAAATAACTTTCGCACCTTTTTGAGAAAATTGAGGAGCTACAAAAACAATTTTAATATTATGTTTTTTTGCTTCATCTACAAGTTCTACTAATTGAGCTGGCTTTGGTTCTTTACCTTGAACTTCTATTGATATTTGTTCTAAATCATATCTTTTAGCAAAATATCCCCAAGATGGGTGAAATACCATAAATGCTTTATCTTCATAAGGTTTAAGAATATTTTCAAGTTTAGTATTTAAAGCTTCAAGCTCTTTTACAAAAGCTTTATAATTTGCTAAGTAAAAATCTTTATTTTTTGCATCAATTTTTACTAATGCTTCATAAATATTTTTTGCTTGAACTTTCACTAACATAGGGTCTAACCAAACATGAGGATCTAAGCCTGTATGTTTATGTCCGTGTTCTTCATGATCATCATGCTCATCATGTTTTGCATGATTATGTTCTTCATGGTCATGTTCATCATGTTTTGCATGATCATGATCGTGGTGTTCATGGTTTTTATGTTCATCATGTTCATCTTCATGTTTTGCGTGCCCTTCATGTTCATCTTCATCATGATGTTCATGAGCTTGCATTTCAATCTTTTTAATTCCTTTTGAAGTATCAACTAAAAGCATATTTTTATTTGCACTTTCAAACTTTTCTAGCCATATTTTTTCAAAAGGTACACCAATAGAAAAATATGCTTTTGAAGCTGATAAACTTCTCATTTGTGAAGTTTTAGGTTCATAAGTAGCAGGAGAAAAACCTGGCTTAACCATAACATTTACTTCAAACTTATCTTTTGCGATTTTTTCTACAAAGTATTTTTGAGGTAAAATACTTACTGTAAGCTCTTTTGCATATAAACTAAAACTAATAACTAATAAAAAAGCTAGTATTTTCTTCATAAAAATTCCTTAATAATTTTTTCTTTCTTTTGCAATTGGGTTGCATTATTGGAATAATAATATAGTAAAACTTTAATGCAACTTAGTCGTAAAGTATTATTTTAGTAAACTACTTTTAAATTAATATTGCTATAATATTTTTATGAACATAGAAAAATTAACAGATGAAAAAAACATTAAACTGACAACAGCTAGAAAGGCTATTTTAGAAATCTTAGTAAATGCAGACAAACCTTTGTCTTATGAGGATATCAAGGATAAACTTTCAATGGATAAGGCAACATTTTACAGAAATATTACAAAGTTTGAAGAAGAGAATATTTTGAATTCTTTTGAATCAAATGATAAAAAAAGATACTTTGAAATATCAAAAACTAAACACTCTCACTTTATATGTAATAATTGCTCTAAAATACAATGTATTCATGAAAAACTAAATTTTAATTTAGAAGGTTATCAAGTTGATAATATAATAATCAAAGGCATTTGTCCAAATTGCTTAAAATAAAAAAGGAAACTATATGATTAAACAATTAATTACTATTGAGAGATTTATAAATAAAGAAGCTCTAAGTGGTATTATACTTTTCATAGCAACAGTAGCAGCAGTTATTGTAGCAAACTCAAGTTGGGGACAAGAATATTACGACTTATGGCATTTACCTCTTGGTATTAACCTAGGAGATTTATCTATCTCGATGACACTTACTTATTGGATTGATGATGGTTTAATGGCATTATTCTTTCTTATGGTTGGACTAGAAATAAAAAGAGAAATGTTAATAGGTGAACTATCAAGTGTTAGTAAGGCTTCATTTCCAATAGTTGCTGCTATTGGTGGTATGGTAATACCTGCATTAATTTATGTAGGATTTAATCCAGACAATCCTTTAGGATTTGGAGTACCGATGGCTACGGATATTGCTTTTGCACTTGGTATTTTAATGCTTTTAGGAACAAGAGTTAATCCTGCGCTTAAACTATTTTTAGTTGCTCTTGCTGTTGTAGATGACTTAGGTGCTGTTTTAGTAGTAGCAACAGTTTATACAAGTGATATTCAAAGTCAATACTTTCTACATGCTGGTATTATTTATGCAATTATTTGGATTTTAAATAAAAGAGGTGTTACAAGTTTAGTTCCTTATTTAATTTTAGGTATTGGTCTTTGGGTTTATATTCATGCTATTGGTATTCACGCTACAATTGCAGGTGTATTATTAGCCTTTGCTATTCCTATTAGATCTAAAATTGATGAAAAAAAATTTATTAATGAAACAAGACACTCTGTAGATGAGTTTGAAAAGCACATGGATCCTGTACCTGTTTTAAATCATCATCAAATTGATTCTTTAGAAAATATTGCATTTGGATATGATAAAGTTCAAAACCCACTTGTAAGATTAGAGCATAACTTACATGGTCTTTCGGCATTTTTTATTATGCCTTTATTTGCATTTTCTAATGCAGGTGTTTTAATTGACTTTAGTACAGTAAGTGCAAACTTAATGATTGTATTAGGTGTAGTTTGTGGTTTAGTTATTGGTAAACCTGTAGGTATTTTAGGTCTTACTTATTTAGCTCATAAACTTAAAATTGTTAAAAAACCTGATACTATTTTATGGAAAGAAATTCTAGCAGTAGGATTTATAGCCGGTATTGGATTTACAATGTCAATTTTTATTACTCACCTAGCTTACTTAGATGAAGGAACAATTGCTGCTGTTAAACTTGGAGTATTTGCTGCTTCATTTGTTGCTGCTGTAATTGGAGTAGTATTACTTCTTACTATCAAAAGAGAAAAAGCTTAAGCTTTTCTCTTTTGTATAAATTATGACAATTTTTTTAATTTTTAAATAAAAAATTATAATATAATACAAAATGTCTAATTTACTAAACAATATACTTTTTGAAAATGTTAAAAAATCAAATGATAATTTTACAAAACACTACCATGATACTTATACAATTGGACTTACATATAAAGGTGTTTTAAAATCTTTTAATGCCAATCAATCTTATGATTCTTATGAATATTCAATAAGAATAAATAACCCCGGAGAAGTTCATTCAGGAACATCAAAACAATGGAGCCATGCAAACTTTTATCCAACAATAGAGCTTATTTCAAATTTATATGCCCAAATATTTGATGAAAAAAGAACTCCTTTTTTTGAAAGACATATAGTTGAAAATAGACTTTTATTTATGAAACTTCATGATTTTTTTACAGCTTATTTTTCAAAAGAAGATGAGATATTAATTGAGTCCTTACTTATTGAAGCTTTGAGTGAATTAATACTTTCAAACACTATTTATACAAAAGAGTATGATAAAATTTTTGAAGATAAAAAAATAGTAAAAAATACTTATGAGTATATAAAAGATAGTATAGATAGTGAATTTACTCTTGATAATCTTGCCACAAATGTAAATCTTAGTAAGTTTCATTTTCTAAGACTATTTAAAAAAGAGTTTGGCTTAACACCTCATGCTTTTATAATCAATCAAAGACTTAATAAAGCTAATAATTTAATACAAAAAGGGATTCCTATTAGCCAAGCTAGTATTGAAGTTGGATTCAATGACCAATCACATTTTACTAGAAATTTTAAAAAATACTTTGGTTATACACCAAAGGCATTAAAGCAAAATAGCAATTTTATTCTATAAAAAGATATTATTTTCAATTATACTTTTAAAAATTTATTTTTAAAGATTATACTATGACAACAACAAACAAAAACTTATTCTACTTTTTGATGTTTCTTGCTATGGCAGGATGGGGAGCTTCGTGGGTAAATGCAAAAGTATTAAGCTCTTATATAAATGAATACGAACTTATTTTTTTAAGAAATTTTTTTACAATAGTTACTTTAATTCCTATTCTTGTTTTTACAAGAAAATACTTTTATATAAACAAAAGAAGCTTAGCATTAGCAGTTTTAGCCTCAATAATTATGATTGCATATATGAAATGCTATTTTCTTGGAACAAAATTTGGTACTGCATCACTTGGTGGTGCTTTAGTTACTACTTTAATACCTATTAATACTTTTATTATTATGGCTTTATTTTTTAAAAAAAAGATAATAAAAAAAGACTATTTTGCTTTAGCCATAGGTGCAATTGGGGTTATGACAATGCTTAATGTATGGTCATTTTCAAGTGAGCAAATATTTACTATTCAAAATATGTATTTTTTAGGGGCATCTATTTTATGGCCTGCTTTAACTATTACTAGTTCAAAAATCACAAAAACCTCACCTATGGTTTTTACTTTATATATGTATATCATTACATCAATAATGGTAGTGATATTTTTTACAGATTCTTTAGAGTTAAACTATAGTAGTTATGATGAGATTTTTTGGTTAAATATTTTAGGACTTGCTGTTATTTCTACAACATTTTCTACAACAGTATATTTTATAGGAATTGAAAAATTAGGAACAAATGAAGTTAGTTCTTTCATCTTTTTAGTACCACTTTTTGCTATTTTATTTAGTGTTATTTTTCTAAAAGAACATTTAAGTATCTCTCTTTTAATAGGAACAATTTTAACACTAATTGCTGTTAAAATTTTAAATAATATAAAGATATTTAAAAAAAGACAAGACATTCAAACACGAAACTAAAAAGCTTAATACTTTTACTTTATCAGAACTTATTTTAAGAAGTAAAAACTTTACTTCTTAAATCAATGCCTATTTTAAAGCATTTATTTCTTTTGCGATTTCTGCTTTTGAACTAGTAATATTTACTAGCTTTTTCATAACAATTGAAGCTGTTAAATCCCCTGTTACATTTATAGTCGTTCTACACATATCAAGAATTCTATCAACTCCTAAAATAAGGGCAACTCCCTCAACAGGAACTCCTAAACTTTGAAGAATTGAAGCTAAAATAACAATTCCAACACCTGGCGTACTTGGAGCTCCAATAGAAGCTGCTACTGTTGTTAGAGCTAATACAGCCATTTCTATTATACTTAACTCTATTCCAAATAATTGAGTTAAAAAAATAGCTGCTATTACTTGATAAATAGCTGTACCATCCATATTTATTGTTGCACCTAAAGGTATTACAAACTTTGAAATAGGAGTTGGTATATTTAGTTTTTCTTCTGCTGTTTTCATTGATAAAGGCATAACAGCAGCAGATGATGAAGTTGAAAAAGCAAGAAGTTGAACTTCACGTATTTTACTTAAAAACTCCAAAGGTTTTATTTTTGCAGCAATAAAGACGACTAGTATATAAAAACAAAGTAAAGTAAATAATCCCACTAAAACTGTCAATACATACATTGACATTGAAGAGATTGCATCAAATCCAATCTTGATTGTAATACTACATAAAAGGCCAAATACAGCATAAGGAGCAAGTTTCATAGCCCAACTAACAACTGTCATAGAAAAAGACTGAAAAGACTTTGCTAAATCCTTTAAAGGTTTTGAGTCTTCATCTTCCATATTCATCAAAGCAACACCTACGAAAATAGCTAATATCACAAAAAATAAAATATTTCCATCAAGTTCAGCTTGACTTACATTTATAGGAATTAAGCCTACAATCATATCAGGAATAGATGTGTTTGAAATAGGATTTACTTCTTTTATAACAACCGTACTTGTATTAATCGTATTTAAAATATCTTTTGATACATACTGCCCTGGATTTATATATAAAGCTACAAATAAACCTAAACTTACAGCAACAATAGTTGTAAATACAAAATAAGGAGCAATTTTTAAACCTAAACTTTTTAGGGTGTCAGTATTATTTGCACTTGTTATTCCTAAAATAATAGAACTCATTACAAGTGGAATAACAACCATTTTAATTAAAGCTAGGAAAATATTTCCTGCTAATGCTACCCATGGAGCTATTATAAATGCTACATTACTAGGAACTAAAGCAAAGGCATTAGGAGATAAAAGTAAACCTACAATGACACCTAAAACCATGCCTACAAGAACTTTAAACCAAAGTTTATTTAGCATTTTTTTGCCTTTTTACTTTATAAAAAATTGAGTATAAAACTGGAACTAAACCTAAAGTTAATACAGTTGAGAACATTAAACCAAAAATAATTGATATAGCCATAGGCTGCCACATCTCACCACCACTGTACCATAAAGGTACAAGCCCAAAGATTGTGGTTATTGTTGTTAGAATAATTGGTCTAAATCTACTAACTCCTGCTTCTATAATTGCATCATAAAGTTCTAAACCATTTTCATATTCAAGTTTAATTCTTTCAAGTAAAACAATGGCATTATTAATAACTATCCCACTTAAAGATATGATTCCAAGAAGTGTCATAAACCCAAAATATGAACCTGTTATATAAAGTCCTATTGAAACACCTATTATTCCAAAAGGAATAGTTAAAAGTATAATTATAGGTTTTCTAATAGAATTGAACTGTGCAACCATTAATAAAATTATTGCCATTAAAGCAATTGGAAGATTTACTACAATAGATTTATTTGCTTTTCCAGAAGCTTCATACTCTCCACCAAATTCATAATAGTAACCTAAAGGAAACTCTTTTTCTATTTTGTCCATAAAGGGTTGTATTTTTTCAAACACTGCAAGTGCGTTTGCATCTTGTTTTATATTTGCCCCAATTGTTACTGTTTTTAATCTATCTCTTCTTATTATTTTTGATTCTTCAAATACAACTTTTAAACTTGCCACTTGAGATAAAGGAATATTTTTTCCACTACTTTGAGAATAAACACTAATTGATTGAAGCCTATCTAAATCATCTTTTGTATTTTCATTTGATCTTAAAACTATAGGGATTAATTTGTCATTTTTTCTAAAAGTTGTCACCTCAAATCCACTTAAAGCACTTTGTAAAGAAACAGCAATATCAAGATTTGAAATACCTTCTTTTAAAGCCTTTGCTTCATCTATATCTACCACAAATTTTTTATTTCGAATACCCCAATCATCAACAATAGTCTTAACCTCATCATATTGTGATAATTCTTGTTTTATCTTTGCACTTAAGTTGAAAAGTTTATTCATATCTTTTCCACTTACCCTAATTTCAATAGGTTTTTTAACAGGAGGTCCATTTGCTAAGACTTTAGCTGTAACTTGCATATCAGGGAAGCTATTTTTTGTGAAGTCTTCCACATCTTTTTTTACACTATAAAGATTTTTATACTCTCTTACATTTACTAAAATAGTACTGTATTCAACACTTGCTAACTCTTGATCATAAGCTAACCAAAACCTAGGGGCACTCTGTCCTATAAAAGATACAAAACTTTTCACTTGTTTATTTTCAATATAGTTTTTGTTTATATATTCCTCTATCTTAGCCACAGCCTCTTTTGTAGTATCTATATTAGTTCCTACAGGGAGTCTAAGTTCTAAGGTAAAACTAGGTTCACTTGATGGTGGGAAAAATTTCTTAGGTACAATATCTAATAATTTTAAAGAAGCTACAAAAACTAGTATTACAACTAAAATAGTTGCATATCTGTATTTTAAAATAGCTTTTAAAAACTTTCTATAATAGTAGTAAAATCTACTCTCTTTTTCTTCAACATCTTTTTTCTTCATAAAATATTTACTTAAAACAGGTGTTAAAGTAAGAGCTAAAACCCAAGAAGAAAGTAAGGTAATTGTTACTACTTTAAAAATAGAGTTTGTATATTCTCCCGTCATAGATTTTGCTAAAAATATTGGTAAAAAGGCTGCTGATGTTGTTAATGCAGAAGTTAAAAGAGGTATTTTTAACTCATTTGCACTTTGAAGTGAGGCTTCAAATACACTTTTTCCTCTTTGCATTAAAACCATAATAGATTCACTCATAACAATAGCACTATCAACTAAAAGTCCAAGAGAAATAATAAGTGCAGCTAAAGATACCTGATCTAACCAAATATCAAAAATCCCCATGATAATAAATGATGTTAAAACAGACATTGGAATTAAAACTGCAACTATAAGTCCAGTTCTTAAACCAAGAGAAAAAAGCATTACTAAAATTACAAGTCCCATAGCTTGTAGTAAATTATCAACAAAATCCCCTACAATCCCCTCAACTATTTTTGGTTCATCAAAAAGCTTATCAAGCTTTACTCCTAAAGGAAGTTTCTTTTGAACATCAACTATTAAAGCATCAAGTTTTTCACCAAGTTTAATAATATCTCCATCATCTTTCATAGAAATAGCTAAAACAATACTTTCTTTTCCACCTTTTCTTACTATAAAACTACTTGGATCTTTATACTCATACTTGATATTTGCTATATCTTTTAGATATATATATTCTTTTGTTGGCAATACAATTATTGTGTTTTCTATTTGTTTTATATTTTCATAGTTTCCTGTAGGTTCTATTAGCATTCTTGAACTATCAACTTTAATACTACCACCTGATAAAACTATGTTTTTTTGTTCTAAAATATTTTTTAAATATGAAGCACTTAAATTTAGTTTTGCTAATTTTGTGTTATCAAACTCCACATAAACTCTTTGAGGTTGTTCACCCAAAAGCTCTACTTTAGCAACTTCACTAATTCTTAAAATCATATCTTTTGTGTCGTTTGCTATATCTTCTAGTTCTTTATACTCTAAACCATCACTTGTAACGGATATTAAGTTTCCATATACATCACCAAACTCATCATTTACAATAGGTTCACTTGTCCCCTCAGGTAACTCTCGTGAACCTTTTTGAACTTTTCTTCTAAGAGAATCCCATATTTCTCTCATGTTTTTATATTTTTCAAGAACATTTACAAATATAATAGATACACCATTTTTAGATGTTGATCTAATATAATCAATTTCAGGCATTTCTTGAATTGTTTTTTCTAGTTTATCAGTTACTAACTGTTCAACTCTTTTTGCACTTGCACCAGGAAAATAAGTAACCACAGTAGCTGTTCTTACTATAAAACCAGGATCTTTAGCTCTTGGTAAATCAAAAAATGAAATAACACCATAAACTAATAACATAAAAGAAAAAACAATTGTTACAGTACTTTTTTCTAAAGCAAATTTTGTAATTGACATTTTATTGTCCTAACTCTTTTAAATTAGCAATTTTAACTTTCATATCTTCATAAACTTCACTCATACCAGCTTTTAGAACTATATCTTTGTTTGTTATTCCACTAGTTATCTCAAACCCATCAGAACTCAACTCTCCTACTTTTACTTCTGCTTTTTTTACCACATAAAAATCATCTTGTTTTTTTAAGATATATAAGTAGTATCCATTTTTATCATTTAACACACTAGCTGAGGGTACATAAAATATATTTTTTTCATCTTTATTTGAAAGATCAAAATATACATCTGCTGACATTCCTGATTTAATCAAAGTTGAACTATTGTTTAGTTTTACTACTACTTTATAAGTTTTTGTTTTTGATGAAGAATATTTTGATAGCTCTTTTACTTTTGCTGTAAAAACTCTTGTTTTATCAATTGAAGGGAAGATTACTTTTACTAAATGGTTTTGATCTATTTTGTTTATTATTGATTCTGGAACTTGTAAAGATACCTCATCTATTAATTTATCTCCTATTAAAACAACAGGAGTACCAATAGCCACATTTTCATTTTCATGTACATATTTTAGTGAAATATAACCATTCATTGGAGAGTATAGTTTAGTATAAGATAATTTTAGTTTTGCATATTCTAACTCTTTTGTAATATTTTTCACTTTTGCACTTATTGCATCATAGGCAGCTTTTGCATTATCAATATCACTTACACTTGCATTTTGATTTATATAAAGTTTTTTAACTCTTTCATAACTACTTTTTGCATTTATCAAACTGGCTTTTGCCTCACTTAAAGCATACTTTATTTGTGATACTTTTAACTCATAAGGTTTTGAATCTAATTTTGCTATTAATTGTCCTTGTTTTACTTCATCTCCAATTTTTACTTTTAAATAAGAGATATTACCTTGAACTTTAAAGCTTAATTTTGTTTCATTATTTGATATTGCAAGTCCATTTAAAACTCTGTTTTCATTTGAATCCTTTGCTTTTGGGATTGTAGCAAATACTGTTTTTACATCTGTTTGTTCACTTTTAGTTTCTTTTTCTTCACAAGCTGTAAAAGCTAATATTATAAATACTGCTAAAAATAGATTTTTCAACCTTTATCCTTTATAATCATTTGTATTTTTCTTTCAACTTCTTCTTTTTTTAATTCATCTAATAAAATATCAATCTTCCCACTAAAAAAATAAATAGAACTTAAATCAACTAAATACTCAATATTTGAAATATTTAGATTCAATTTTGACACAATATAAGAGTTTTGAGCATCAAGTAAAGAGATAATATTTTCTTTTCCTTTTTGATACTTATCTTCTATTAACTCAAAGTTCTTTTTTGATGAAATTAAAGAGTCTTTTGAATAAGCTATTTTTTCATAAGATTGCTCTAAAGACTCATAGTTTTTTCTTACATTTTCTATGATAAGATTTTTTATTTCATTGTATTGAAGTTTTAAATCAATAAGCTCAACTTCATTTTTTTGAATTTTAGATTTCTTTAACCCACCCTCATATAAAGGAAGCTTTAAATTTAAAACAGCTTGATACTCTTCATCATCAAGACCTTGCGGTAAAGTTGAACTTTCACCATTTCTATCTATTATTTTTTTTGCTGTTCCTTCAAAGGCTAAAGTAGGTAAAAAATAAGAGTCTTTATTCATTTTAAGCTGTTTAGATTTTGCACTTACTAGCTCTTTTATTTGTTTTAGTCTTGGATGAGTATGTACAATCTCTTTTGTAAAGGTATTTTGGATTCTCTTATCTTTTAGATATTTAATTGCATCACTATTTAAAAGTTTAAATAGTTTTGAATTTAAACCATACTCTATAAAATCATATTCATTTTTAACTCTTAGAAGATTTGCTAACTCTATTTTAAGTTTTTCCAACTGCTTTTTAGAACTAGCTAAATCTATATTTGCATTTGCTAATTCACTTTGCCATCTATAAACATCACTTCTATCTTTTACACCAATCTCCAGTCTTTGCTTAGCAAACATAAGATTTCTTTTTATAAAATCATGTTTTATTCTAATGATCTCATTATATTTTTTGGCTTTTATAATATTTAGATAAATTAAAGTAGCTTTATATAAAATCTCATCATTTAAAGCTTTTGATTCTTGCTTTGTTGATTTATAAAGAAGTTGATTTATTTCAATATTTTTTAAAGCCTTATCAGAATAAATAAGCTGTGATAGTTTGACTCCAGCTTCAAGAGTTTTTTGTGCATTTAAGCCTCTACTTGCTTTTGCTCTATCTTCATCAATTTGAATATAATTTGAAAAAATATCTATCTTAGGTCTATAAAGTGTTTTTGTTTCATATACACCTATTTCTCTAAGTTTAATACTATTTTCATTTCTTTTTATTTTTAAGTTATTGTTACTTGCTAGATGTAACACCTCTTCAAGATTTAAACTTTTTAGTTTTTTATCTTTTTTCGTGTCTAAAAGTAAAGGTTTATTTTTTATATGAACCACTTTTCTTTTATTCTCTTTTAAAAACTCAAATATTCCTAAAGCAGCAGTTCTTATAATCCTATTTTCATCATAAACAGAAGAAATTAAATTGTAAGTAATAGCATAAGAACTATTTGCTTTTGAAATTGAATCAAAACTATTAATCAAAAAAAGTGTATTTGCTTGAAAGAAATATTTATCACAATTTTTTAAACAAATCTTTGTATTGTAGTTGATACTATCTGCACTATCAAAGAGTTTTGAAGCTTCTTTTTTTATAGCTTCAAGATAGGTTTTAGACTTGCTATCAAGTATTAAATTTAATTTATAATCTTTAGAATAAGCAAATGTACTAAAAGCTATAAACATTAATATAAATAATTTTTTCACCTTATACCTCACTATTTAAATAATCTATTGAATGTACTAAATTTGTATGTTCTATTCCCTTTTTTGTCATATAAGGTTTTATAAAATATAAAATATTTAGTATTCCCTTTTTTCTTCTTTGAAGCTCAGTTTGTGACTCATCTATAAGCCAATAAATTTCCCATTGACTTACTATAATCCATGTATTCGATACTAAAAAATCCAACTCATTTTTATCTAAAGTTTTTAAGTATCCATACTTGATTTGATGTTCATAAACTTTTCTTATTTGTACTTTGTTTTTTAGATGATTTTCTTTGAAAACTTCTCTAACATTTGGATACTTTTGATATATATTGTTTAGTTCAAGTCTAAAGAACCTATATCTTAATTCATTTTTCATTTGTTGTTGTAAAAAAGCATAATAATCAAAAGCTTTATCCTCTCCATCTTTTACACTAGTAAGCTGTGAAGAAATAGCTTTCATAAACTCTTCATAAATCTCAATAATAATCTCTTCTTTGTTCTTAAAATAATAATAAAGACTCCCAACACTAATACCCAGCCTAGATGCAATATGCCTTGTAGTAGTATCTATACAACCTTTTTCATTGAAAAGATTAATTGATTCTTGAATTATTAAATTTTTTCTTAATGACAAAAAAATCTCCTTAGAACATTTGTTCTAATTATAGAACAAATGTTCTAATAAAGTAATTAAAGAAAATACTATAATATCATATATAAAGTGAAATAAATAATTTTTAAAAGTAGTGAAAATTTAATAAACTAGAGAAATCTCTAGTTTATTATCTAGCATAAAAAGTGTTATTGATATCTATTGTAATACCATTTATATATTCAGGACAATCAGTAGCAAGCCAAACAATAGCTTTAGCAACTTCTTCTGGTTCGGCAAATCTATTTGTAACAACAGCTGCTTTAAAAGCTGCTTTTCTTTTTTCATCATTATCATTTTGCATATCAGTCTCAGCAGCACTTGGAGCAACACAATTTACAGTAATACCATCACTTCCAAGAAGTTTTGCATAGATTTTTGTAGCATTTATAAGCCCAGCTTTTGCGATACCATACCATACATCAGGGTGACCTATTTGTCCTGCAATAGAAGCAGTATTTACTATTCTTCCAAATTTTCTTTTTTTCATACCCTCACTAAAAAGATTCATAAGCTCAACAGGAGCGTGTAAGTCTACATTCATTAAATGCTCTTTGGCTTCCTTTGGGTAATTGTCATAAGTATATTTTGGTTGCATATAACCAGCATTGTTTATAAGAACATCTATTTCACCAACCTCTTTTGCTAAAGCTGGTAGATTTTCAATATCTGATAAATCATATTGTATTTCAGTTACATTGGGTAGACCACCTAACTGAAAATCATCAAAGTTTCTAGCAACAACTATAATCTCATAATCAAGTTCAAGAAGTGCAGCTGATACAGCTAAACCTATACCTTTATTTCCACCTGTGATTAATGCTCTTTTTTTAGTCATATTATCTCTCCATAATTTTTCTATGTATTGAGTATATAATGGCTTTGGTTTTATATTTCTTAAAAGTTTAAGTAAGTATTTAAAATTTATTATAAAAGAATAAAGAGAGTTTTAACCTCTAATAATGCTCATGATTCTTTTTCGCTCTGCGTTCTTGCATAAAACGATTTCTCTTTTACTTCTAGAGTTTTTTAAGCAAATAAGAGTTTTTGAAAGTAGTTTTGCTCTTTGATGAAGTTTATCAAGTCGTGCAACTTCTATTCTGATTTTATATCTATTTATTAAACCTGCTTTTTCTTCTTTTAATTTTAGAAACTGAGCTTTATAATCAGACTTATTTTCAGCAAATAAAAAAGTAGTAATTGAAAATAATAGTATAAATCGTAAAATAGTATTTCCTTTTTGTTTATAATACCATATTTTTATTGTTTTTTTTAGTAAAAATTGCAGTTTTATTTCTAAAAAATAAAATTTTTTAAAGAAAAAATAATTTTTGTTGAGATATTTTTATTTTTATATAAAACGCGAATAATTTCGCGCTTTATTTTACTTTTCTAGTAAGTGTTCGTATTTTTTATCTGTAAGTAATTTCATAAAAGCAACTAAAGCTTCTACTTTTCTATCACTTTGTTTTTTAGCTTTTAGCTCTTCAAGTGAGATAGTCTCTTTAACCTCAGGTTCACCCCATGGTTTACCAGTTTCTGGGTTTAGTTTTCTACTTGGGTTATTGTACTTATCATAGAATTCAACTACAGTTTTAAGCTCTTTAAATACTCCGTTGTGCATATATGGAGCTGTTACTGCTACGTTTCTTAAAGTTGGAACTTTATATTTTCCTTTTTCTTTTTCATCATTTACTGCTGGATTATTTAATAGTCCATTATCTATAGCTGTTACACCATTTCTTGCTCTTAGTTTATGATTTACTGGAACACCTATGTTATGATATTCATAGTTTGTAAACGTCTCACCAGCTTTATCCTCACCTTTTAGTACGTGACAAGTTGCACAAGAATTGTTATTGTTTGAGAAGAAGATTGATCTTCCTAAATCTTCTAGTACAGTTAAGTCATATTCTCCTCTTAAATATCTATCATATTTTGAATCAAAAGGTGAAAATTCATCTGTCATTTCAAACTTTTCTATTGCATCTGCCATTGCTTTATATGCTTCTTCATTTGAAGCAAAAATATCTTTTCCATAAAGTTCTTTAAAAGTTTTAACATAATAAGGATTTTCTTTGATTCTATCAACTACAGCTTTTTTACTTGGCATTCCCATTTCAATAGGATTTGTTGGAGGACCACCTGCTTGACCAGCTAAAGTTGCTTCTCTACCGTCCCAAAACTGACCACCTATATATTTTTTCTTCTTTTCATTAAAATGAAATTTTGGTGAAAACTTAGCATAAGCTGCACTTGGAGCGTGTCTATCACCTAATGACTTTCCATCATCTCCAAGAGAAGCCATTGCACCTATTGTGTTGTCTCTGTCATCTGCAAATCCTTTTTGGGGATTGTGACAAGTTGAACATGATTGAGTTCTATTTTTTGATAAATTTACATCAAAAAACAGTGATCTTCCTAAATCCTCTTTTACTTTTAAGTTTGCTAACTTTTGAGCTTTTGAAACCTCAGCATTATTTACACAAGCTGTAAACAATAAAGCAACACTCGCTGTTAAGGCAAATGATTTTAAATATTTCATTACCTCTTACCTCCTACTAAATTTTTAAATGGTGCTATTATTAAATTTGCTATTGAATTGTACTGATTCATTTGTTCACGTCTAAGTCCAAATTTTAAAACTTTTACATCTTTAGAAAATCTCAGAGTGCCAAAAGCCCAATCCCAAATAGCTAAATATCCTCCATAGTTTTTATCAAAATATTTTTTACTATGGTGTATTTGGTGTTGTTTAGGTGAGATAAAAAATCTCTCCAAAAATTTAGAATAAGAAAAAGCCACGTGAGAATGTCTTAAGTTAGAACCTATTAAAGAAAAAGCAAATACAAATACATTTACCCCTAAAATAGCATATACATCAATCATCGCACCAAAAAAGTATATAAACACCCCTGTTACAAATCCAATACTAAGTGAATATCTAAGTCCAAAAAGTAGATTTTCAATAGGATGAACCCTATAAAAAGTAATAGGTGTTAATACCTTTGCGCTGTGATGAATCTTGTGAAATTCCCACAAGAAAGGAATAGTATGTAAAAATCTGTGAGTCCAATATCTAGTGAAATCACTCACAACAAACAAACAAATAGTATACATAAGTAAAACAGCCTCATAAGAAAAGAAAGTGTTTTCATAAAAATCAAATGATAAATAAAGCTGTTTGTTTATAAATAAAGCGATAGTTTTTGCACTTATTACTATAGGAAATAACATAAATACCTTTATAAAATAACCAATAAAAAAGTAATAATAATCAAGCTTAGCACTAGGATGTAACCAAAGCTTTGAAGATAGATTTACTTTTAATTGTTTTTTATTAAAATAAAAATATATCCCTGCTATTAAAATAGAAGATAAAATATAAACCCAAAAAACTCTTTTATTTGGGTTTATAAAATACTCTAGTGCAAAAAAATCGCTCAACTTTTAATCTCCATCAGCATCAAGAATTTTTGCAGTTACAGCTAAATCTTCCACTAAAGATAAATAGTAAGCATTATGAAGTTCTTTTGTTGCTTCATATAAAGCTTTTGCATTTGTGAAGTCATCATTTTTATAGTTTTTTAATACTTTTAATGACTTATTTAAAGCTTCTTGTGCTTCAAGTATTGCTTTTTTTGCACCAGCATTTTTAGCCATTGTTGCGAAGTTTTCATAAGATTTATCTCCTATGATTTCATCATGTGCTACTAGTATTGCTTTTATCGCATTTAATGAGTTTTTACTTAAGTAATACTCTGATCTCTCATTTTTAGGATCATTTTTATATTTTGCAGCAAAACCTGATGGTTCACCTATTCTCCACTCTCTTAGTTTATAAGAACTTGAAATAAGTGTATTTATTACAAGTGAATTTTCCCATTTTTCGCTTTTTGCATTACCATTTAAATACTCTTTATATACATCTTTTATATCATTTAAATTTGAAATAATAGTATCTAGGATATTTACAGCTAAAAGCTTTTCTCTTTTTGTGATAGTATCATCATTAAAAAGTACATATTCTAAAGCATTTATAGTTCTAAATGAGTTTTTAAAAAGTGCAACTTTAGGTTCATCATCTGATGCAATTGCTCTTTTCATTTGAACACTTAAATCTTCTTTTAAATTATGATATACATCTATATATCTTGGTGTATCTATATAGTTTTCATCAATATCACCTGCAAAATATAAAGACTCAACTTTTTTCCAGTTTGTTACTAAAGTTTTAAAGTTTTCTTTATTCATATCTTTTTTTAAACTTTTTGCAGCTTCAATAGATTTATTTACATTTGGTACTGAAACATTTTCTAAAATCGAGTGTAAACTTGTTTGTGCAAATACACTAGAAACTAAAAGTGCTGTTCCTACTAATAGTTTTTTCATTATAACCTCTCTAAAAATTTAATTAACTTTTCTCTATCTTGTTTTGAAGCATTCATATATTTCTTTTTAGAAGTATTAGCTTCTCCACCATGCCAAAGTATTGCTTCTTGGAAGTTTCTTGCTCTTCCATCATGTAAAAGTCTTGGTGTTTTTTTATTTATCTTTTCATGAAGAGCTAATCCCCATAAAGGTGCTGTTCTAAACTCTCTTTTGCTAGCTTTAAACTCAACTCTACCATCACTTAATTCTTCACCCATATCATGTAAAAGCATATCTGTAAAAGGCGAAATAGCGAATCCATCTCTTGTTTTTAAACTTGGCTTATGACATTTAGCACAATCTAAGGCTTTGAAAAGTTTTAAGCCGTGATTATACTCTTCATCAACTTTAGGTTTATACACTTTTATATTTTTTATATAAAAATCAAGTGCACCTAATCTCATATCAGTGATATCTTCTTTATCTCTTGGTTTGGGAGCTTCATTACAAAGTTTTTGAGAAGAAGTACAGTTTTCATTTGGATGTAAAAAAGTTGTTAAACCCATATCATTATTTGCTGCACCTGCTATTTGCTCAATAAGTGTAGCAGCACTTGCTTTCCAAGTATATCTTCCAAGCTCTTGTTTTTTTGTAAGTGGAGAATAAACTATATTTGCACGACCAGAAATACCATCACCATTTTTATCAAACTCATCTTCATTTGATAAGATTTCTTCATCTGATACTTTTTCTAGTAAACCCAAACCATTTAAAGATGGTGCCATTCTATAAGTTACAGCTGTATTTTTTGCTAATTTCCCATAATTTTTATCAATAAGTTTATATTTAGGTTTTAAAAGAGTATCTACTTCCCCATCAGGAAACTTTACTTTTACTTCTTCAAACTTTATATCAACTCTAGCTTCAAAAGGCACTCCGTGGATTCCATTAACTGATATTTGAGAACCATAAGTTGGCTCAGGAACAAATCCTTGTTTTTCTAAAAACTCTTTATGCTCTTTTGAATTATTTGAAGGTATCGATAATCTAGCAACTAGTGATCTTGATGGCTTCATACTTTTATTGTATAAACTACCCCTACCATTTCTTGGATGACAGGAAACACAAGTATTTGCATTAAAAAGTGGTCCTAAACCATCCCTTGCAGTTGTAGCACTTGGTGCTTCAACCCATGGTATAACAAAAAAGCTTCTTCCTAAAATAAATTGATCATATTCCTCATCACTTAAACCTTGAATAGGTTTTTGAAGTAAAGACTTATTTTTTTCTGTTGAGAAATATTTGCCCTCGTTATTAACGGCAAAAAGCCCTGTAGCAAAGATTGCTACAAGGCTTTTTGTTAAAATAGCTTTTTGTAAAAGTGAAAAATTAAATTTTTGTCTCTTCTGCATCTGTAACATCATCTGTTGTTAAGCTAATTCCATTTGCTTTTGCTACATTTACCATTTCATCACCTAGTTTTCTCATCTCATTTTTAAGTTTTACAATAACTTTTGCTTGAGGGTTACCTGGTTGAATTTGGTAATCAAAATGTTGTTTAGTTTTTGCCATTTCATCTACTAAGTTAATCTTAGCTTCAATTGATGCCATTTTATTTAAAATTCTTTGTTTAGTATCAGCGTCAACTGCATCTAATAAAGAAGGCCCAAATTTTTTACCATTGTATGTAGAAGTTAAAGCGTTTCTAAATCCTAAGTAATTCATAGCAATATCTCTATGTGTATTATCTGAGAAACAAGAATGTTCATCTTCTTCTGATGGAGTTAATACTGCAACTGCAATTCTTTCATTTGCTAATTCAGATTTGATAAATACACCCATACCAGCAATAATTTGTTTTAAAGCTTCTTCTTTTGAGATATTTTTAGAAGCATTATCACCTGAAAGTTTACCTTGTAAAGCTGCTTGATATAATCCAGCTGTACCATTTACTTCTTTTTCCCAAGCAGATTTAACCATTTTTAAATCAGCTACAATTTTATCTGCAGCTGCTTGTAAATAAGCAATTCTTCTATCAGCATTTTTATCAACTGTAAAATCTGTTAAACTTCTTTGACCAGCAGTTAAAGGACCCTTAGTAACTGAATCTTTGATAAAGTTAGAGTAATCTTGATCTTGTCCCCATAATAAGAACTCAATTGCATGGTATCCAGTAGAAACGTTTGCTTCTCCTCCATTTTCATTTAATGCAGTTAAAGCATCAACAGTAATTTTCTTAACATTTACAGCTTGTGCGTCTTCTCCACCTGGATTAAATACACCAGCAGTATCAATGATATTTCCTGAAGTTCTTTTACCATTTGCATCAATAGTATAATCAATCATATTTTCATCTAAAGGCCAAGCGTTTAATTGTCCTTCTAATGCACCATAAGTGTCAGCAACCCAACCTTCTTCTGCATCAATTGGACCATTTGAAAGTCTAAAAATTTCAGTTTGTCCATAAGATTCTCTTGAAAGTAACCAAGCCTTCTTAGCTTGCTCAAAAGTATACTTGTTTGGTTTTGCTGCAAAAGCATCAATTCTAAACTTTAATTTTATTGCATCATCTAATGCATCACTATAGTTAGCTAATGCAATATTAGAATAAGCACCTAAAATTGTGTTTGCCTTTGTCATTTCTGTAGGTGTAGCACTTTGTGATGATGATGTTGCACAACCTGTTAAAGCTAATGCTGCCGCAACAGATAATGAAGCTGCAAATAATTTCGTTCTTTTAAACATTATGTTCCTTTTTTTAATTTTAATATCAATTATCATTAATGTAATTAAAACAAAAACTAGCTTTTATTAAACTTAAAATGATAATAATTATCAGAACAATGTAGATTTAATTAAGAATTTATTCAAGTTAATAAATCTATACTTAAATAAATTATAAAAGGATTTCTTATGTATAAACTATTTTTGATATTAAATATTTTTTGTTTAAGTGCCTTTGCTATAAATCCAACTGCACTTCAGTTTAGTGGTTTTGAAGTAACTCACAAATACTCAAACAATACTAGTGAAAAATATACTATTGAAAGAAAAGTTGATGAAAGCTGTGTAAATATTGGTGTTAGTCCATATTTTTTTAATGAATCATATATAAAAGAAGATATTGATGAAAATTGTAAAAAAGTATTTATAACAACAACTGGTGTTATACAAAATAATCAAATTCATAAAGATATAAAAAATGTAGGAGAAAATGAACTAATGCACTTTATTTACTCTAAATCAAGTAAAAATCCTGAAAAATATATCTTAGTTGATGCAAGAAATAAAGCTTGGTTTGATTTTGCTACTATTCCTAGTGCTGTAAATATTTACTATGATGACTTAAAATATGATTTTGATTTTGAAGAGGATTTTTATAGAGCTTACAAACTTTTAGGAGTGAAAGTAATAGATGATGATAAATTTGACTTTACAAATGCAAAAACTGCTGTGTTTTTTTGTAATGGAGCTTGGTGTCCTTTATCATCAAAAAGTATTTTACATCTTATGAGTATTGGCTATCCCAAAGAAAAACTTCTTTGGTATAGAGGAGGAGTCCATGCTTGGAGTATGGTATCACTTCCTTTAACAAAAAAATTAAAACAAAAAGAGTAAATTTTCTTACTCTTTTTTTATCTAAAATAACTTTTTAAAATTATTTAGAAGATCTTTTGCACCCTCATCTCCTAACTTTTCTTTTAACTTATCTCCTACTTTATCATTTATTTTCTCTTCAATTTTGTTTTTAAGTAAGTCTTTTGTGTTTAGTCTTACTTTTGGACTTTTCATATTTCCTTTTACATTGAAGTCTAAATCTAATTTTCTAATTTTTGCATTTATGTCTGCATTAACATAAGATTTATTTAAATCAAGCAATGATTTTGTTACATCAATTTGAGTATTTTTACTTTTCATATTGATAACTGTTTTTAAAACCATATCATTTATATCACTATTTATTACAACACTTTCATAAATTTCTCTTGTTAAATCAAATTTGGCAAATTGATTTATCAAACTTGAAAAATCATTTGGTAAGAAATGTCCTTTTATAAGATTTCCTTTTAACTTTCCTTTTTTTGATAAAAGATTATAGTTTAATGCTAAATCAGAAGACGAATCAAAAACTTCTGGATAATATAATAAATGAGTTAACTCTTTGATTTCTATACTCTTTACATTTGCATTAAAGACATTGTTATCTAATTTAAAGTCTAAATCTCCTCCTAAAAGTTTTGATGTACCTGTAACTAATAAGTTTTCTTTTTTAGATTCAAGTTTTCCTGATAAATCAACTTTTCCTCTCATTTTTGTTTGTGTTACATCATAAAGATTTGATAAATTTGGTATGTTTAATACATAATCACTATTTAATGAAGCTTCTTTGATATTAAATATTGCATTTTTAATATCTAAGTTTGCTAAAGATGAAGTTACTAAACCATTTGTAATTGCTTTTGTTTTTTCTAAATTTGTTTTTGTATCAGCTTTAAAATTTACTGTTTGTTTTAGTTTTTGATTAAACTGCTTATTTATTACTTTGTTTACAAGTTTTGCTTTTGTAATTTTTGTAGTTACTAAGCCATCAAGATTATTTATATCAGCATTTTTTATTTCTGCATTTAAGTTTAAAATTCCTGTTGCATATTTTGGTTGATTTAAAAAATAAAGTAATTTATCAATTTTGGCATCTTTTATATCAGCATTTATAAAATCTACCTTAGAATTTTTTATAGAAGCAAGATAAGTAGTAAAACTATCTAAAATATCTGATTGTCCATCAATTTTTATATTTTCATTTTCTACTAAAACTGTACCTGTTGTATTAAACTTTCCGTTTAACTTTATACCGATGATATCTTCCAATTTATTTAAATTTGTAATATCAACTTTGTATTTTGAGTTTACAGTTTGTTTATCTAATAAAATAATAGTCTCTTTTGAAGAAATAGTAGCTAAAGAACTAATAAGTGTTGCTTTTGCCGTTACTTTGTTTGGTGTTAAAATTGCATTTGTTCTTGACTTTAGTGAAATTGTATCTTTTAATTTTAGACCAAAACTTTTATTTACAATTGAGTTATTGATTTTTGCATTTGTTATACTAGATACAATATTTCCATCCAAACTTTCAGGTTTTGCATTTTTTATATTTGCAGTGATATTTAATAATCCATTTGTATATTTGGGTTGGTTTACTAAATATAAAAGTTCTTCAATCTTTGCGTCTTTTACTAAAACATTAATATTTGAAGGTTCAAAGTCTTTTAATTCTAATTTATATGAAGTATTACTACTTGCTATTGTAGATACTCCATCAACTAAAGCAAACTTTTGATCACCTTTAAATGTACCTTTTATTTGTAGCGGACCATTTAGTTTTTGATTTATTAAAGCTTGTAAAGTAGATAAATCTTTGATATCAATATCATATTTTAAATCTACTTTCTTCCCAAAGATGTCTAAATCTCCATTTATATTGATATAAGAACTATCTGCAATTGTTATATCTAAATCAATACTATTGAAACTCAAACTAAAATCTCTAACTTTTAATTTTGCTTCTTTATTTTGAGAGTTTACTGTATCTTCAATGTATGAAGCAATGATACTATTTCCAGGTTTAGTAAATAAAATACCATAAACAGAACCTATCATCACTAAAAGAATTAAGGTTAATGCTATAAAAAACTTTTTCATAATATATCCTTTTTAATTGTCTAAAAATAACTATATAAACTAATATACAAATATTTAACTTTGAAAAAGTTTTTTAAATAACTTAATTTTAACTTTACTTTCAATTTTAAAGCTTTTTGTTTAATAATTATTTAATATACCAAAAGATATAATATCGCCAATCAAAGTGATAAGTAGGGATACGCAAGCCGAACGGACTTTGTAAAACAAAAAAATATTAAGGAATCTAGAATGAAAAAAATCGTTCTTTTAATGCTAGCTATCGCTGGTGCTGCATTCGCTGCTGATGGTGCAGTTGCAAACGAAACTTTAAAAGCTTACTCTGTAGTTGCTGCAGGTATTGGTCTTGGATTAGCTGCACTTGGTGGTGCTATTGGTATGGGTAACACTGCTGCTGCAACAATCGCTGGTACTGCTAGAAACCCAGGTTTAGGTGGAAAATTAATGACTACTATGTTCATTGCATTAGCGATGATCGAAGCACAAGTTATTTATGCATTAGTAATTGCGATGATCGCATTATATGCTAACCCATTCTTAGGGTAATCAGTCTACTACAGAACTGATATCTAAGAAAGGTCAAGAGTTTTTGCTCTTGGCCTTTTTTTATGCCTAATATAAACATCTACTCTTTTTAATTATTATATTTATTTATCTCTAATTATTTTTAAAATTTTATGTTATATTGTTTGTTTTATACCTCTAAAATGACACTTTTAAAGACTATAATAAATAAAGGTTAAAGGACAAATCATGAAAGCAACTAGCATAAAAACAAAAATATTAGTCGTTGTGTCATTTAGTATTGTAATATCTTTTTTTATTTTAGGATTTTACAATACTATAAATAACTATAAAACACACTACTCAAGTATAAAAAGTGAAGAACTAGCTTTATCAAAAAATAGTTCTAGGTTTATTAATACCTATATAGAATCAAAAATTAATATAATTGAAGCTTTATCTAAAGAGTTAGAAAAAATAGACGCTGAATCTGAAAGAAAAAAGCTTGCAGAAAAATTATATCTTTCTAAAAATGCAGGTAAATTTGTAGATGTATATTTAGGCTTTGAAAATACAGGAGAATTAGTATTATCAAATGCTAAGGTTTTAAATATTGAAAAAGACAATTTTGACTCAAGAACAAGACCTTGGTATAAAGATGCTATAAAAAGTAAAAAGTCTGGTGTTTCTAAACCTTATATTGACATAACTACAAAAAAATTAGTAATTTCCATTTATACTCCTCTTGTACAAAATGGTAAAACTATAGGTGTAGTAGGTTCTGATATTTTTATAGATACAATCGTAAAAAGTATCCTTGATGTATCAATAGAAGGTGAAGGCTTTGCTTATTTATTAGATAAAACCGGAACGATATTAATCCATAAAAATAAAAAACTCTTAAATAAAAAAAGTTCTATTAACTCTTTATTAAAACCATCTAAAAATGCAAAATTTTTAGAAATTAAAGATGAGAATAATACAGAAAAATTAATAGCCTATAATTCAATAAAACGAACAGACTGGACTTTTGTAATTGAACTTGATAAAAATACAATTTTTGAAGAAATTGAAAGTGGAATGATAAAAGAAATTATTCTATATTTAGTATTACTTGTATTAATTCTAGCAATATTATATTTTGTATTAATCAAAATCCTTTCTCCTTTAAAACAACTAGAAAATGGATTGAAATTTTTCTTTAGATATTTAAAAGCAGAAGAATCAAATATCTCAAAATTAAATATACAAACAAATGATGAGTTTGGAAATATGGCTAAATTAATCGACTCAGAAATGCAAGAAGTTGCTAAAAACTTAGACAAAGATAGAGAACTAATAGAAAATGTAAAAAAAGTAGTTTCTTTAGTACAAGATGGAAAGTTAAATAAAAAAGTAGAAGTAACAACGAATAATAAATCATTAAATGAACTAAAAGATATATTAAATGAAATGATTGAAACTATTAAAAACAATGTTAATAGTGATATAAACTTAATTTTAGAACAACTAAAAGAGTATTCAAAATTAAACTTTACAAATGATGTACAAAATGCAAATGGTAATGTAGCAAAAGGATTAAATAACCTATGTAGGATTATTAATGAAATGCTTCAAGAAAATAAGCACAATGGATTACAATTAAAAGAGAGTTCAAATAAACTCTTAACAAATGTAGATATCTTAAATAAATCATCAAATGAAACAGCTGTTTCCCTAGAAGAAACAGCAGCAGCTCTTGAAGAAATAACTAGTACAGTAGCAAATAATACTGAAAGAATTACTCAGATGTCTTCACATTCAGAAGAATTGACACAATCAATTAAAAAAGGTCAAGATTTAGCTAACTCAACAGTAGTTTCGATGGATCAAATAAATGAACAAACACAAGCTATAGCAGATGCAATTACAGTAATTGATCAAATTGCTTTTCAAACAAATATATTATCATTAAATGCAGCAGTAGAAGCAGCAACAGCAGGTGAAGCTGGAAAAGGCTTTGCAGTAGTTGCACAAGAAGTAAGAAACTTGGCAAGTAGAAGTGCAGAAGCTGCAAAAGAAATCAAAGATATTGTAGAAAAAGCAACTGAGAAAACAAATAATGGTAAAACAATAGCTGATGAAATGATAAATGGTTATCAAAAATTAAATGAAAATATCTATAAAACAACAGAAGCTATTGTAGATATTTCAGAGTCATCAAAAGAGCAAAAAACTAGTATAGAACAAATCAATGATGTAATTAATAAACTTGATCAACAAACACAAAATAATGCCTCAGTGGCTACACAAACACACAATATCGCTAAAAATACATCGGATTTAGCTCAAACTATACTTGAAGCTGTTCATCAAAAACAATTTAGAGAAAAATAAAACTAGGAAAAAATCCTAGTTTTAAATTATTTTTTGCTAACATTACCTTTTAAATAAAAGAAGAAATAATAGAGAACTACCTAAATGGCTCACTTGAAGTAAAAAATACAAATGATGGAGCAACTTTTACAATATCAATACCAAGTAATACTTGTACAATTTAAGTGTAATTTATGGTAGAAATATGTATTATTTCGTCCTAAATGCGGTTGTGGTGGAATGGTAGACACGTACGCTTGAGGGGCGTATGGCGCAAGCCGTGGGGGTTCAAGTCCCCCCAACCGCACCATTTTTATAACTTTATTTATTAAATGCTTTTTTAAGTTCTAACTTATAGCCTATTCCTGAATAGTTTTTTATCATATTTTTATGTGTTTTTTTTCTTAGATCTCTAATTAGAGACTTTAAAGCTGCTTGTGTACATTCGTTATCCCAAATATGATATTCTATTTCTTCATAGCTTACAACTCTTCCTTGATTTTGAATAAATAAGTCTAAAAGTAAACTCTCTTTTTTATTTAATACATAAGATTTATTATCTTTTATAATACTTTGAGTTTGAAAGTTAAAGAAGATATTATCTGCTAGTTTGAAGTTACTATAAAGTCTTCTTTCTATTATTTCCATACATTTATTTAGTGCTTTTAATATTGTATTTTTATCATAGGGTTTTAATATATATTTTGTAATATACAATTCGATAAGTTCTACAAAATATTTATTTTCAGTACTTTTACTTAGTATTATAAATGCTGTTTTTATATCATCTTCTCTAACTTCTTTCATAAAATCTATTATTGAGTAATCATCAAAATTACTGTCTATTATGATTAGACAAGGTGACTCTTTTTTATATTCTTGTTTTGCCTCTATTATTGTATTTGCACAAAATACTTTTTTTACTGTATCACAAAGAAGAGAATATAAATTCTCTTCTTTTTTTTGTTTATGCATTATATACAGAACGGATAAATCGTTTAGTTCCATTAAAAACCTTAAATTTCTTCTAATATCTCATTTGTACTTTTTACCTTTGCATAACCAAATTCAAGTGCAGCCATAAA
Organism: Arcobacter rhizosphaerae; assembly: GCF_049472155.1. Lineage (NCBI taxonomy): Bacteria > Pseudomonadati > Campylobacterota > Epsilonproteobacteria > Campylobacterales > Arcobacteraceae > Arcobacter > Arcobacter rhizosphaerae. The sequence continues at coordinate 98,182 of NZ_JBMOVW010000002.1, forward strand.
AGAAGCATGAACTAATGTAGCTTCTACTTTTATGCCATTAAACTCAACTGCTTTTGAAGCACAAGCATCGTGAATAACACTACAATTATAGCCATAGTCACTTGCAGCTCTTGTTATTGCATCTATACATATATGAGACATTGCTCCTAGGATTATTACATTTTCGATATTAGATGTATCTAATATCTGTTTTAAATCTGTACTTTTAAATGAATTTATATTATGTTTTAGAACTTGTTCTTCATTCTTTTGTGGATTTAAAACTGAATGAATTTGAGCACCTTGCGTGTTCTCTTGAAAAAACAAAGCATTTTTTCCAACTGATTCATGTCTTATATGAATTATTTTCATATTCTTTTCTCTAAATTTATTTAATATTTTTAAAGCATTAGCTAAAGCCTCTTCTGTTTTAAATAATGGATATTTAGCATTTTCAAAACTACTAAAATAATCATTTTGTAAGTCAACTATTATTAAAGCTGTGTTGTTCATATTTTCTCCTTTTTAATAAATAAAATTATAGTTATTTTTTGTAGGAAAAAAGAAGGATTGTGATTTTAGAAGTTATAAATTAAAAGCTATTTTATATATTAAATATCTTATAATGAGAACATAAATAAATTAGTATAGGCTTTGTGTGAAAAATATTACCTTTAAATTTAAAAACCTTGGAGACATGTATAAAAATCTAGATTTATCTCAAATTGATGCAAACAAATCTTTGGTTCAAATTTTTAGTGGGCTTTGCAAAAGAAAAGAAATAGTTCAGATTCAAAATATTTTGAAAGAAAGATATCCTTCTTTAAACTACATAGGCTCAACAACTTCAGGAGAAATTTATGAAGGTGTTACTACTGAAAATGAAATTATTATTTCAATTTTAAATTTTGAACATACTACAACACAATACTTTTATGCTAAAGAAGAAAGTGATTTTCAAACAGGAGTATGTTTAGCAAATACACTTTTTAAAGAAAACACTAAAGCCATGATTTTGTTTATTGATGGTTTAGATTCAAATGGAAATGATATCATAGATGGAATTAGCTCTGTAAACTCTAATATTCCAATAGCTGGCGGACTTGCAGGAGACAATGGTGATTTTAAAGAAACATTTGTTTTTGACAAAAATAATATCTATAAAAAAGGTGTTGTTGCAGTAGCTTTAAATAGTGACAAATTAAATGTATTTACTGACTATCAATTAAACTGGCAACCAATTGGCCATACAATGACTGTAACAAAAGCAAAAAAGAATCATTTATATGAACTAAACCATACACCAGCAAGTGAAGTTTACAAAAAATACTTAGGAGAAAAAATAGGGAATAATCTTCCTTTTTCTGCTACAGAATTTCCTCTTTTAAAATTACATGATGAAAGTGATTTCCAAGTTTGTAGAACTTTTATAAATAAATTTGATGATGGTTCATTAATAACTATAGGAAATTTAGAAGAAGGAGATAAAGTTCGATTTGCCTTTGGAAATGTAGATTTAATTTTAAATAATACTAAAAAAAATATTTTAGAATATGAAAACTTTGAACCTGAAGTTATTTATACTTATAGTTGTACTGCAAGAAAAGCTTTTCTTCAATCTCAAATAGATATAGAACTAAATCCTTTAAATACAATAGCTCCAACTTATGGTTTTTTTACTTATGGGGAAGTTTTTCATAAAAATAATAAAAACTCTTTGCTAAATGTAAGTTTAACAATTTTAGCATTTTCAGAAAAAACAAATAAAATAAACACTAAAAGTAAAAAGAAAATTATTGATGAAAAGCTTGAAAAAAATATAATTTCGAACAAACACTATTTAGTTTTAGATGCATTAACAAATTTATCAAATAAAGTAATCGAAGAGTTAGAAGAGGTACATAAAAAATTAAAAGAAGAAGCAAACAAAGACTATCTAACAAACCTTTATAACAAAAGATATTTTGATGAAGTTTCCCATAACTTAATAGAAATAGCAAAAAGACAAAACTCTCCTATTAGTGTTATTATGATAGATATTGATTTTTTCAAAAATATAAATGACACTTATGGACATATCGTAGGTGATGAAGTTATCAAGAATATTGCTTCTTTATTAATAAAAAACACAAGAAAAAGTGATATAGTTTCTAGGTTTGGAGGAGAAGAGTTTGCTATACTACTTCCAAATACAAATAAAAAAGATGCAAAAGAAATTGCAGAAAAACTAAGAAATATTATAGAAGAACATATCATCATACTAGAAAATACAAAAGAAATAAAACTAACTATTAGTCTTGGTGTTTGTCAAATGAATTTAAAATGTGATGAAAACATCTCAAAAGTTATTGATAATGCTGATATTGCTCTATATCAAGCAAAAAAACAAGGACGAAACAAAGTTATAATAAATTAGTATTTATTTGATTACTGTTTAAAATTACACAATTATTCTTTTTTTATTCTTATAATTAACATAAATAATTAAATAAGTTTAAGTTCTATTTCAATCTAATATGTTAAAAACTTGTTTATATATTTAAAAACTGTTTTAGTTATAATAAATTTTAACATTTTACAAAAAATAATAATTTAAAAAAGTATCTATGGAGACCAATATGCAAAAACATATATTTTTATTCTTTTTACTTCCTTTGCTTTTGTTTGCACAAACTAGCACACAAGAACCAGTAAAACTCATTAAACCCCCCGCAGAAGAAAATAAAAAGTCAGAAGTAATAATAAATAACAACTCATTAAAAACAATTGAAAAAGAAATTGCTGAAAATGAAGAAAAAAAAGATAAAAAAACACAAAAAGAGAAAAAGCCATTATCAGAAGAACAAAAACAAATAAAACTTCAAAATGAACTTCTTGATTCTATCATTAGAAATATAAATAATGAGTCATTCCTAGAAACATTAGATAATGACAAAAAATATAAAAAAGAATTAAATTTACTATCTAATAAGATTGCTATTAATAAAAAAGCAAATAATGATGTTGCCGTTATTAGAGATGAATTGAAAATGATATATATAAGAGAAAAAAAGCTTTATGAAGAGACTTTAAAAAATATTATTAAAGGGAAAAGAGAGTTTAGAGAGAAACAATATTTTGTAAAACTTTTACAAGACAGTATTGCTAAAATGAAAAAAACATCTCTTGAAAAATATGAGGCTATTTACGAAGAACATAAAGATTATTCAAATTATATTTCAGAACAATTAACTCAAAACTACATAAATGCCTATAATCAAAGACATACACAAGAGTTTGTACTTCAATATTTACTTGAAAATATTTCAACTTTTAGAAAAACAAACTTTTTTGTAGATGAATTTAATCTACAATATTTTGTTAAAAAAATTGATTCTATACAAGGAATATCATTTATCTCAAACTTGACTTCATATCATTTCAAATTTTCAATTGGTGAACTTATAGTTGTATTATTTATATTTGCCCTAATAAGACTTCTAAATCTAAAAATCATTTCATTAATCGCAAGTTTTATAGCAAAAATATTTGTACAAAGAAAGAATATTGATGATGAAGATACAGAAGAGATTAGAGATTATTTAAAAAAATCAATCAATACTCCATTAATTTATGCCTTATATATTTTATCTGTTCAGATATCTATTTATATTTTAGTTAAAGATCCAATAATTATACAAAAAATAATTCCTTGGATAAATACTATTTATATGGCACTATTAACTTGGGGACTATATGCAATATTAAATAATAGTATTAACTATTATGCTCAAAACTTATTAGAAAAGTATCCTAATGTAAGAAAAGAAATGATTGTTTTTATTCTAAGAATTATAAAAGTTATTTTAATTCTTTTAGTAATTTTATTTTTATTTTCTCAACTTGGTATTGATATAAAAGCAATAGCAGCTTCACTTGGTGTCGGGGGTATTGCTATTGCATTAGCATCTAAAGATACACTTACAAACTTCTTTGGTTCACTTAGTATCATGACTGATAACTCTTTTTCTCAAGGGGATTGGATAAAATCAGGAGATGTTGAAGGAACTGTAATTGATATTAGAATGAGAACAACAAGAATAAGAACATTTGACAATGCCATGATTACTATTCCAAACTCACAACTTGCGAATACACATATTTTAAACTGGTCAAAAAGAAGAATTGGTAGAAGAATTAATATGAGTATAGGAATAACTTATGAATCAAAAATGGAAGATATAATAAACTTAAAAGATGATATTTTTGAAATGTTAAGTAATCATCCAGGTATTGCTACAAGTAAAAATGCACTTGTAAGTTCAAGAAAGTTTGAAGTAATCAAAAGAGAAGATTTACAAGGAGTAAAAAGAACACTTTTAGTTTATATTGATGAGTTTGGACCTTCTTCTGTAAATATATTAGTTTATTGTTTCTCAAAAAGTCCAGATTGGGAAGAATGGCTTACTGTAAAAGAAGATGTTATTGTAAAAATATCTGAACTAACAAAGAAAAATAATTGTGAATTTGCTTATCCTACACAATCACTTTGGTTAAAAAAATAACCAAAGTGAAAATCTAAAATAAACTCAAATATATAATAAAATAATTATATATTAACTTAAATATAAGCCTTATTTGTATATAATTATTTGTTATATTAGGAGTTATATTATATTAAATAATAAACTCCTTGAATCAAGTAAAAGAAAAGTATTGGAAATCAAAAGGAAAATAATAATGTCAAAAGAAATAGTACTTAATGATAATGTTTTTTTGGTAAGTGAAACTGATTCAAAAGGCTTTATCACTTATGCAAATGAACAATTTTGTAAAGTAGCCCAATATGATTTTGATGAGTTAGTAGGACAATCTCATAATATAGTAAGACATCCTGATATGCCAAAAAATGCATTTAAAGAGCTATGGGAAACAGTAAAAAAAGGTAATGTCTGGCAAGGATATGTAAAAAATAAAACTAAAGAAAATGACTATTATTGGGTTATTGCTACAGTTTATCCATACGAAAATGAAGCTGGGGAACAATGCTATATGTCATGTAGAAGAAAACCTGAAAGACAAAAAATAGAAGAAATTAAAAAATTATATAAAAAAATGTTCTAATTTATAAAATAATAGGTTCAGGCTTTCCAAAATAATAACCTTGAGAAAAGTCTACACCTAATTCTTTCACTTTTTTTGATATATTCTCATCAGATACAAACTCAGCAATAGTTTTTATATTGTTTTCTCTAGCAAAAATTATAATTGATTTTACAATACTCTCATTGTATTTACTAATCAAAATATCTTTTATTAAGCTTCCATCAATTTTTATAAAATCAGGTTGAAAGATATTTAATCTTTCATAATTTGAATATCCACTACCAAAATCATCAATTGATATCTTTACATGACCAACTGCTTTTATCAGTTCAATAAATATTTTAGTAGTTTTTAAATCTCTTACCTTCTCATCTTCAAGAAGTTCAAAGGTAATTCTACCTTTATTTGATTTCTGACTAACTAACTCAAAAAGTAAATCTCTTATTTCTAAATCTTCAATATCAAAAGAAGATAAATTTATAGAAATTTCAACTTGTTTATTTAAAGACAAAACTTTTTTAGCATTCTTTATTACTTTTTTTGTTAAATCATGATAATAACCAGACTTTTTTGCTTCTTCCATAAAAAAGAAAGGAGATATTATTTCATCTCTTTCATTTACTATTCTTAATAAAGATTCATATTTAATAATTTTATGACTTTTATTACAAACAATAGGTTGATAAAAAGATAATACATTTTCTTCATTACTTAGAGCATATTTGATTAAATTTAAAACTTTTAATTTATCTTTAGCTTCAATTTGTTTTTTTTCATGTAAACCATTTGAAAAAATCAACTTATCTTTTCTTTTTTCTATAAGCTCTCTTACACCAGTAATAGCATCATCAAATAAGTTTTCTTTTTCACTTGAAAAACTTAACAATAAATCTATTTCGTATTTATTACCCTTAAAAAATACATCTGTTTTAGCTAAATTACTAAGCAGCTTATTTAAATATATTCCCATGTGCTCACTATTAAACTGTTCATTTTTTAAAAAAGCAAAAAGTCCACTACCTAAAATATAAACTTTATTTACCTTTAAATGAGAAGGAAAAGAAACTAATAATATTTTAGAGAATTCTTCTTCAAAATCACTTCTTTCTTTTTCAGTATAAAACTCTTTTAATATATTATAGTTATCAATTTTTGATAAAATAAGCATGGGTTCATTCATATTTTCAATATCATCAAGTAATTGTTTTTTAGGATTCATAATATCTGTAATATCATGTCTAATACCAATATATTCTATTATTTCACCTTTTGAATTTAATATAGGATCAATAACCGAATCAACATAATAAACTTCACCATTTTTATTTTTATTTTTTATTTTTCCAAACCAAGTTTGCTTTTTATCACGAATAGTATGCCAAAGATTTTCATATAATTCAGAAGATACATCTTCATGTCTTACGATACTATGATTATTTCCAATTAATTCTTCTTTTGAATATCCTGATATTTCTTCAAACTTTTTATTTGTATATGTTATAACACCTTTTAAATCAGTTTTAGAAACAATAGAACTTAAATCAACAACCTTTTTATATTGTTCTAAAAGATTTATAACTTCTTTATTTTCTCTTTCTAAAAGTATTGTTCTATATATTTTATTTATAGAATCATGTAAAGTTTTTAGATTTGTAGGTTTAATTAGATATCTATCTATATTAAGATTTATAGCATTTGTTAAGTTTTCACTATCATTAAAAGCAGTAAGTATTATAATTCTAGCATTTTCATTTATTTTTTTTATCTCTTCACACATTTCAATACCATTTAAATTTGGCATTCGTATATCAGAGATTATTATATCAGGATTAACTTCTTTATATAACTGTAAACCTTCAAGTCCGTCACTTGCTACATAAAGTTTTTTAACCCTTTTTTCTAAAAAATAAGATAACTCTTCTCTTATACTTTCTTCATCTTCAACATATAAAAGAGTTATATCAAATATAGAATTCAAACTAGTGCCTTGTAATACTTTTTTATTATTTAACAATCATACTACAAAAATATTTAAAAGTAACAATGAATTATTTTTCTAAAAGATAATCTGCTTTTGATTTTAACTTTTTTCTCTTTAGAAAACTTTTTTCTCTTTCACTAAGTGTTTCTTTTTGCTTTTTTGATTCATTTTTTTTAGTTGTTTTTTTCTTTATTTCTTCTTTTTGCTTTTCTTGTTTTTTAAAAAGAGTAAGAATTAAATAAATAGAAAAAACTAAATTAAAAAGAATTATAAACCATTTTACAAAAAGTGCTAATTCTAAAAACTCTAATCTATTTTTCAATTTTAAATATTCAATTATATCGCTATAAATTGCATTTGCGAATAATGCTACTATTAAAAGAAGAGAGATTAAAAGTACTCTTTTTCTAAACTTATACAAATAGTACCAAAACAATGCAGATTTAACTTGCTTAAACATTTATAATCCTATATAAAAAAATTTAATCCAAGTGCAGCTAAAGCTACTACTAAAGATTTAGTTTTTAAGTCATCCATAATTTTTCGTTCTTCATCTGCAATAATTATTTCTAATTCATCATCACTAAAGTCATCAAAGCTTTTATGATTTTCAACTAGTCTAGCTTTTGTAGCTAAAATAGCTTTTTCCCTTACTTTTAATTTTATAGCTTCTTTAACTTGTTGGCTTTTTATCTTTGGATAATCAAAAGCTTTTGTTGTGTTTTCAGAAGCTATATTTAATAATCTACTTGATTTCTCTTTTAATTTTTCTTTTATTCCCATATTAAATTCTCTTTTATTTATTTCTTTATTATTATAACATTTGAATATTAATGAAAAATATTATTTTACTCAAAATTCTTTTTTTAATTCACTTGCACTTTTGATAATATCTACACCAAACTTTGCTCTTAATTTTTGCATTTGATTTGTAAGTTCTCTTTTTTTTAAATCCCCTTCATATTCAAAAAGATTATATGTATATTCATTAACTTTAGCAAAGTTTGATACAGTTATATTTAACTGTATTACACCATGTTTTGGGTGTATATCACTTTCTAAAAATAGATTTGCCATTGCTTCTTTAAAATCTGTTTCATTAAATATTCTATTTACATTAATATAGTTTTTCGATTTTACTTTATACTCATATTTTATTTTTATTGAATATGTCAAGGGATTTACATTTGCTTTTTTTACTAAAAAACACAAATACCTACTAAGTATCATAACTCTTCTTCTAAGTTCAATTCTATCAAAAATAGGATCGAAACTTCTTCCTATTCCTATTGATTTCTTTTCTCTCTCTAGGGTTAACTTTGTATCTCGTATACCACATATACGATTGTATAAATCTATTCCTGGTTTTTTCCAAGAGTAAAATAATTCTCTTTTTTTTCTAATATCTCCAAGAGTTTTTATTCCATAGCCTTTAAGCCTTTTTTGAAAAGCTTTTCCTATTCCTGGAAACTTTTCAATAGGAATATTTCTAGTAAAGTTTGAAATATGATCAACACCTACAAATTTAACGCCATCAGGCTTTGCATATTCAGTTATTAGCTTTGATAAAAACTTAGTATTTGCTATTCCTATAGATATGGGAAGTTTAAGTTCATTATATATTTTCTTTTTTAAATTATATGCAAACTCAACAATTTCGTTAGAATCTATATAACCAGTAAGATCGCCAAAAAATTCATCTATTGAAAACTGTTCTACTAAAGGTATCTCTTTTATAAGAAGTTTTTTTAACTTTTCAGATAAGTCGTGATATAAAGGATAGTTTGGAGGAAGCATTTTTAAATGGGGGCATAATTTTAGAGCTTCATTTACACTCATTGCAGTTTTAACTCCATAAGCTCTTGCTTCATAAGAAGATGTAGTTATGATACCTCTTATTTTTCCATTTTCATCAACAAAATAATCTTTAAAGGTTTTTTGCCCTTCATTTGTAAGAATTGTACTTACAAAGGCTCCTGAATTTGATGAGATTTTTCTAACTTCTTTTTTAGATGAAAAAATATTAAGATTACTACGTCCCCCAACTGCAACTGGAATATGCTCTAAACTACTATCAATAGTCCTATGAGCTGATACAAAGAAACAATCTAAATCTAGGTGAATAAACATAAAAGAATTATAACTAATATAAAAAACTTATATTAATTTTATTACAAATTGAAATATTTTTACATTTATCAAAAATCAAGATAAAGTAACATTGATGATATATATCAATGTTACTTTAAAAATACTATTTATTTTTTGCATTCTTTTTACAATCTTTTCCAAATGGATAAAAATTCTTTCTAATATTAAAACCTTCTGTTATGATAGAAAACAAGCTTATCCCTTCTGATTTTTCATCTAATAAGTCTTTGTATTTCATAGGTTTAGATGTAGTAATTGTAGCTTTACTAAACTGACTATTACTAGATAATAAAGACTGTTTTAATGAAGATAAATTTAAATCAATTTTTGCTATTTCTCTAAGCTCTTTTGAAAACTTATTTATATTACTAATATTAACTTCAAGTTTTGCTAACCTCTCATTCTCTTTAGAAGAAAATGAAATTAGTTTTTTAACTTTTAGTAAATAACTTACTACACCAGCTCTTCCAAAATGCCAAGATGTTCTTGAATCTGTATTAATATTACATTCAAAAGCATCTAAATAAGAAAGACTTGGTACTAATTTTTCAACTTCTACTCCTGTTGAAATGACATAACCATTTTTAGATTCACTATTTTTATATTTTCCCTCAGCTAAAGAGCTAACTTTTGCACTTGAAGAGTTATCCTTATTTGTGTTCCATTTGAAAATAAATATATCTTTTTTCTTCATTAGATTTATAAGATTAGTAGAATTATCATTATATTCTTTTTTTAGTGCTGTTAATTGAGTATTTAATAGTTTAAGTTCTTCTTTGTAAATGGCTTTTTTTTCTTCATTTTTTTCATTTTTTTCCAAAGAGCTTTTATTATAAAAATCTACAGTTTTATCTAAAATATAATTTGCTAAAACTTCTAATTTTAATAAAGAAGACTTGATAGTAAGTAACTCATCAAAAGTTGCATTATTTTCATATACAATTTTTTGTATTCTAAAATCTTCTTTTCCTAACCATTCTTTACTCATGTCAATAAGAATAGAACTTTGAGCACCTCTTGAAGGATGTAAAAAATAAACCTCCCCTGCTTTTGTAATAGGAGATAAACCATTTACTGCCATAGATTTTATTTGAGAGCTATTTGTAAATAAAGATGAGACTTCAAACTCATTGTTAACATCAAATGATGATTCGATGATTGGATTTTTAGGAGCACATGCTGAAAACAGTAGCGTTATACCAGTAATAAATATTACTTTTAAAGTTGTATTTAACATAAATAGTCCTTTTTTAATTAAGTAAAAACTATTTTTATTATAACAATAAAATAAATATATTTTTTATTATTTATAAAAACTATTTGTATAATTAAGTTTATTTTAATTTTATAGAATAATTGAATAGAAGCTTTCTTTTAAAACTCTTTATGATAATATCACAATAAAAAAGGATATATCATAGCTACTTGTAAAAACTGTAAGAGAGAAATTGAAGCAAAAAAAAGACAATGTCCCTATTGTGGTATATTAAATCCAACTGTAACTTTAAAAGATATATTTATAGCATTAGCTTTAGTTTTAGCAGTAATGACAGTAGTTACATTCTTTATGAAATAACTACTTCGCTATTTTATTAATATCTGATTCAATTGAATTTTCTAAAGAATCCCTTTTAAGTTCATAAAATTTAAATATATCCATAACTCTTTCAAGTTCTTCAATATCATATTTGTTATCAACTGGTTCTTTTAAATTTAGCACATTTTTAACTATATCTTTTTCATAATCACTCAAAGTAGAAATATCGCCATTATTCTCTTTTAATTTTTCTAATATTTTCTTTGTTTTTTCATCATCTTCATTTAAAAGGAAAGCTACAATCAAAGAAAAAACATCATTTAGTTGCGAAGATAAATCATCTAAATCCAAAGAACTTTTTTCTTCACTTAAAGCTTTGTTTCTAACAACATCTTCAATTTTCAAAGAGTTTACATGAGCTAAAAGAAGCTCTTCTTTTGTTATATTCTCATTTGTACTATATGCTTCATTTAAATCAATTTTTGAATCAAAATCTTTATTGATTGATAAAGTCATATTTAATTCATCTGCGATAGAATGTGCACGATTACCACTTCTGTACATACTTGTATACTCATCATCTTCTTTAGTGTTTAAATATGTTTTACTTATAGTTTCATCAACATCTACTGATAAATCACTACTATTATTTACAGCAATTCTTAGATTTACTTCAAAGTTATTTTTTGTTTGATTGTATTCATCTAAAGACAATAAACCATCATTATTTTTATCTGCTTCAAAAAAGTTTCTCTTATATGCAATATCTTCAAACCAACTAGCAACATAACTTTCTGCTTTATTATCTAATGTTACAATTCCATCTGTACTTCTATAAATATCATCTTTACCAAAATAATCTTCTAACTTAGAAATAATATCATTATCTAAAGATACAGCTACCATTTTACCATCAACAGGATTTTCAAAAGTAGTAACTGTATTATTTTCATCGTTATCAATAGCTTGATAAGATATATTTTCACTCTTCTTTCCATTATTTAAAAGATCAGCAAAATTTAATGCTTGTTCTTCTAACTCTTTTTCATTTCTATCTTTTGATTCTACTTGTGTAGACTCAAAAGCAATACTATTATCAACAGATATATCTATATTCATAATAACTCTTTTATTAATATTTGAATAATTCTAGCTAAAAATATATAAATTATCTTCTAAAGTTTAAGTTATTATAAGTAATACTATTTTACTCTAAATTTAAATCACCTCTATATTTTATTGGAAAATCAGGTGAGTTTAGTTGTAGTTCATAGCCTTTTTTTATTGTTTCGTTTGGGATTCTCCAAGTTTTTTGAAGCAGTTTTAATACTGAACCTTTTGTATATTTTGTATTGATTAAAGCTATTGCATAAGCACTTGCTTTTGTATAATCTTTTAGATTATCATAATAAAATTTTGAGATACCTTGATATGCATCTAAATCTTCTTTTTCTATAGCTTTTTTATACCATTTTTCTGCATTTTTATTATCTTTTATCTTAGTATAAATAGTCCCTAAATTAATCATTGAATCAGGATGATTTTTTTCGGAAGCTTTTAAGTACCATTTCAAAGCATTTTCATAATCTTTTAATTTTGAATAACTAAACCCTAAACCTATCAACGCCTCATCACTACCAAGCTCAATAGCATTTTCACACCATTTAATAGCTTCTTTATACTCTTTTTTCATCTGATAGGCATAACACATATAGTTTGAGTTTTCACCCATTGGTTTCATTGAGTTTGAGTATTTAAACCATTCTATAGCTTTATCATAATCTTTTAACTCTTCACTATAGGCATACCCTATTTTTGTGGCTGGGATTGGGTCTTTTTTTGCAGAAGACAACTCACTAAGTTTAAAATATTCATTTATATGTTCATCTTTTACTTCTGGCATAGGTAAAGAAGCTTTATATTTTACTTCCTCTTTTTTTTGAATAGGCTCACAAGCTGTAAATATAAAGACACTTATACTTACTAAAACTATTTTTACTATATTTCTTATCATTATATTTTTCCTTTTAATAATTCTTCATCTTTTATAGAAAAACTTATCTGTTTTAGTTCTTCTATATCTATTCTACAATTTGGTGTTATTTTATCTATGTCTTTAAACTCTACTTCATACTTAAACTCTATTTGTGAAGATATTACTACTATATATGATTTATGGTTTTGTTTTTTTATATTATGGCTAAATTGATTTAAGTGGATATATGGTATTTCTTTTGGGAAGAAGTCAAAAATATTATCAGTTAGTGCTAATAAAGTTTTACTTATTTCCAAATACTCATCCCCATAAGGAGAAAAGAATAGTTTAAACTCTTTATCATCTGCTAATATTTTTGGAATTTTTAAAGCCCTTTGAACATAAAAGCTTATTTCCATTCCACTTACTGTTCTTACTCTTTGATGTGAATTAAACTCTGTTTCTTCTAGCTTATATCCAAACAATGAAGATTTAAAAAAACTTAACTCATTTTTTAAACTTGTATCAAAGTATTTCTCATTTCCTTTATAGTTCTCTCCTATAAACTGTACTAATCTTTTTGGATTATTAAACCCATCACTTGATATTGCTTTTAGCTCTTTTTTTTCATTTGTTATTTCAAATAAATATGGGGCTTGATATTTTTTTTCTTGCTCTATTCCTCTAAAGTTTTTCCAAATAGAAAATTCTATTGTTTTATACAATAAAGATTTCTTCAAATAAATATCTAAATCACTATCTATAATCTCATTTAATATCAATCCACCTATTATTGATATTATTGCTCCTAAAATTACTGCTGGTACTAATGGCATTGTTAATAGAAGTGCTAATCCTACTCCTGCTAATGCTGTTGTTACTACTAAAGCATCATAATCTTCTCTTTTATAAAGTTTTACTATATCAAAGGCTGTTGTTATTATTATAGTTATTACTGCTACTTTTGCTACTACTTTTTGTTGTATAAAAGTAAGTAGTCTTTTACTTGATAGGCTTATTTGTTTTACACTATTTGTTTTTAAGAAGCTCTCTAAAACCTTCATTGGGACTTTTGGATATTTTTTAACTAAGCTTCCTAAGCTTATTGTTACTGCTGTTAAGTCATTTACAAAGCCTATATGAGTCTTTATATTCTTTTTACTATCATCAAAGAATAAATAGTCTGTTACTTTTGCTATTGCTATTAAGTTTCCATAGGTTTTTAATCCTGAACTTAAATAAACTAAGGAGTTTTGGGAAATAGTCCTTCTTTCAGGTAATTTATTTTCGATTTTTTCCAAAATTTTATCAATATTAGAAGTAATTCCTTCTATATTTTTTAAACTCTCATAGTATTGTCTTTGTTGTGTTTTTATATTTTGATCTTGATCATGAATATATTTATAACTTATATCTTCTCTTATCTCTGTATTTTTTGATATTTTAAACTCTTCTATAAATTTAAGTGCTTTTTTCTTTGAGTTAGAAAATATTATATCATTTAGTATTAACTTTATTTGCATTGAAGAATAAACTTCTGATATTTTATATTCAAATCTTAAAGTCTCTTTTTCTTTTTCATCTAAAGCTATTTTCTTTTTTGTCATATCTACTACAAACTCATATATATGTGATAACTCATCATTAAAAAATGAGTTTATATCACTTTCTTGATCTAGGTATACTCTAGGAGCACTTAATAAGTATATAATATTTTTAGCTGATATTACATAATTTAATTTATCTGTTTTTTCAATATTTTCATATATTTTTAAAAGCTTTTTTAGTTCTGATGCTTTTAACTTTTCACCAATTTCTTTTATTAAATTACTTGGTTTTTTGATACTACTTTTATAATAATTTAGATTTTTACAATAGATATACTTTGATTTAAAGCTTACTTTCTCTCCTTTTTGTTCAAAGGATTTTATACTTTTTATATAATCTAAATTTTCATACTCTTCTAAAAATTTATCTCTTAAATTTTCAGCTTTTACTATCATATCATGATATATAGTTTGATCTTCAACTGTTTCTCGTATATCCTTTATAGAAGCATCACTAATATTTGGTTTAGGTGAAACTCCTCTTAACTTCATAAGAAAATCATTTCTTAAGCTATTTAATCTTTCATATATACTTATACTTTTTAATTCTTCTTCAAAGGCTTCACTATAAACTAGTGAGAATAAAATATGAGCTAAAACATAAGAGGCATTAGTTTTTATTTGAGTATAATCATCATTTGAGCTATTAAACTCTAATAATTTTATTCCCATTCTTGACATATTTAAAATATGTCTTTTATTTTTTTTTGCTTCACTATTAGATAGATACATATATTTATTTGCTGTTCTAAAGTTTAATTTACTATAGAAAATACTATTGTTATTCATATAACTATCATTAAAAAAATCTTTTTTTAAAAATTGAATTTGTTGAAAATATGATTGAGCTACTTTATCTTTATCTTTTTCAAGTATTTTTGAAATATCTATATCTTTTAGTAAAATATCTAATAGTTCTTTATCACTCAGCAATAAAGATATCATTTTATTATATATATCTTTTAATTTTTTTATTGACATTTTATAGCTTTGTGCTTCATCTTTTGAAAAATAAAAATAATCAACCATATTTGATATTGTATATGTATATAAGTTTTGTTTTTTCACATCTTCTATTATTGAATGATTATGTGCATAAGCTAATTTATAGTTCTTATAATACTCTTCATACATATCTTCTATTTCTGCTAAGATATCTTCTATTATACAAAGTACATTTATTCTTTTTAATTTCCCTTCTTTATTTGGTACAAACTTCTTTTGTATTTCTAACTCTTTTTTACTTATACTTCTTTGATCTATTCCTTTTATATCTTTTATATAAAAAGCTTTTTCTTTATTTCCTTCTTTTGGGTTTATACTTAATTTTTGAAGTTTTTTTATATCTTTTTCTTCTTCTAATTTAACATTACTATATGATATATCTATTTTTGTATCTTCATATATTGGTATATAATCATATTTTACTTTGCTTTTACTATCTTCAAAGTAGATATCTTTTAAGCTCTCATTATAAAAAGAGCCTTTACTTAGTATTTTATATTCTTTGATTTTATTATTTTGTTTTACATATAGGTATGCAAAGGTATGAACATAAATATTATCTTTTATATCTAAAGGTTCATTTTTTGTAATATATTTCTCATCTGTTTTTCTAAAGGCTCTTGTTGGTCTTAAAGGTTTATATTCATTTTGGCTTTGTCTTAAAAAATATAAAGCATATTTTTCTTTTTCTATTAATTTTTTTGCTTCTTTTTGCTTTATTGGGCTTATTTCTTCTTTTTGGATTACTTGATTTTCTAAAGAGGGGGGAGTTGATATTTTAGATTGTGTTTGTCCTGGGTTATTTAGGATTACTGCTCTTCCTTTATCTGTTTTAAATCCTATTGTATCAAGGAGGTATGTTTTTCCTGATGCTGATACATTTGTTTGTGTTCCTGCTGTTGAGATGGCAACTACTTTTGTACAAGGGTTTGATAAAGGACTTCTTGGGCAGGCTACTGGGGCATTTAGTAAATCTTCCAAATATAGTGGTTTCTTTCCACCTATTGTATAATTTTCTACACTTGATTTTAGTGTTACTTTACCTCCACAAGCGCAGGTTATTACTCCTTCTTCTACTACATTATATTCATTTGACATAATAAACCTATTTATTTTTTGGCTTATGTTACTTTAAAATAATTTAAAAAGAAATTAAATAGTATTTTTTTATTGCTTTTTTTCTATTTTTTAATCATAGCATATAAAAATCCAACTGCTAATCCAATAAAATGAGCATACCAAGCAATAGGAAGACCTATCAGTAGTGGTGCAACTGAGATTAGTAAAATCCAAGTTATAATACCACTTCTTTGAGTTTTATCCCAATAAGCAACATAACCCAATACTGCACTAATAGCACCTGAAGCTCCTACTAAATTTACATAATTATCTAAATAATAAATATACGCAAAAGAGATTAAAGATGTAGTAATACCACAAATAAAATATAAAAGTAAAAACTCTTTAGCTCCCCTTGAACGCTCGATTAGACTTCCAAACTGATAAAGTACAAACATATTCATAGCAAGATGAAAAATACCTCCATGTGCAAACATTGTGCTTAAAGGTTGCCACCAAAAATCATAAACTCTAAAATACATATTTAAACCAAATAATAAACTTCCATCATTTATACTTTCTTGAATTATATACATCAAGATTGTTATTGCTATTACTATATTTGTTACTGTAAAATTTGATTGATTATAACTTCTTAACATTGTTTTTATATACCTTTATTGAACAATCTATTCTATTTAATATTTCTTTATCATCATACAATCTAAAGTCTGTAAATATCTTGAATATCTCTTTTTCATCAGCTTTAAAAGTTGTAAGTATTGAGCCTGAGTAAAATTGTTTTCTTTTTATTTTATCATCTACACTATTTTTTTCAATTAATTTATACTCAATCGAAAGATACTTCTTAATACCTTTTTTAGGTGCTCGTCCAACTGCTTGAATATATAAATCATTTAGTTTTTCTAAACTTATTAAAGTCTTTGTATTAGATGATTTTGCTTTTTTATAACTTCCATTTAATCTATAATAACCTTTTCTTAAAGCTTTTAGAGATTCATTTAAAAGTTCTTGATTATATACTTTGTATTTAGTAAGTGTGATTTCTTCACAAGATAGGGGGATTACTTTTTCTTTTGTTATTTCAGGTTCATTAACTATATATTTTACATATAAAGTTAATGTAACTGAAATGATTATGATTGAGGCAAGAGTAAAAAAGTTGTTTATTACTTGGCTTTGCCTCAAATTTCGCATAATATTTTCTTTATACTAAAGCCTCTTTTAATACATCTTCAATAGTATTAACAGCTTTTATTTCCATAGCATTTTTAACCTCAGCAGGAATATCTTCTAAGTCTCTTTCGTAATTTTTCTTAGGAATTAAAGCTTTAGTCATTTTAGCTTTATAAGCAGCTATTAACTTCTCTTTTAAGCCTCCAATTGGTAAAACCTTTCCTGAAAGTGTAAGCTCTCCTGTCATAGCAACATCTGATTTTATTTCTCTATTACTTAAAATAGATGCAATAGTTAAAGCCATAGTAATACCAGCACTAGGGCCATCTTTTGGAGTAGCACCTTCTGGAATATGTAAGTGAATATCATATCTTTTATAAACTTCACTAGCATCAACTTTTAGTTTTTCTTCTTTTTCTTTAAATGTTTTAGGAATTATTTCATCATCAATCTTTAAAACACCATTATCAATAAGTACTTTTACTACTGAATAAGAAATTCTTGATGATTCTTTCATAACATCACCCAAGTTTCCAGTTACAGATAAAATTCCCTTACCTTTTAACTTAATAGCTTCTGTTTTTAAAACATCACCACCTACAGAAGTCCATGCAAGACCATTTGCTATACCAACAGCATTTTTCTTATCAGCTGGATCTATTTCAAAAATAGGATTATCTAAATAAGATTTCAGATTTTTAGTAGATATAGAAACTTTTGTAATTTTTTCATCACTTAAAATCTTTTTAGCTGCTTTTCTAAATAGTTTTGAAAAAACTCTTCTTAAATTTCTAACTCCAGCTTCTCTAGTATACTTAGAGATGATAGCTTCAATTGTAGGTTTTGATAAAGAAATTTCACTTTTATTTAATCCATGCTTATCTAATTCTTGAGGAATTAAATAATCCTTTGCGATATGATACTTTTCATTTGGAGTATAAGAAGAAATTTCAATAAACTCCATTCTATCTCTTAGTGCAGCAGGGATTCTTCTTACATCATTTGCAGTTGATACAAAAATAATTTGAGATAAATCAATAGCAAAGTTTAAATATAAATCTCTAAATTCATGATTTTGCTCTGGATCCAAAACTTCTAGCATTACAGCAGTAGGGTCACCTCTGTGATTTGCACCAAGTTTATCAATTTCATCTAAAACCATTACAGGATTCATTTTTTTAGCATCAATTAAACCTTTTACTAATCTTCCTGGCATAGCACCAACATAAGTTCTTCTATGTCCTCTTAGTTCATTTACATCTTCCATTCCACCCAATGCTACTCTTACAAGTGGTCTTTGAAGTGCTTTTGAAATTGAGTTTGCTAAAGATGTTTTACCAACACCAGGAGGTCCTACAAAACATAATACAGTACCTTTAGCTTTTAAATCTTCAACTTTTCTTTGCTCTAAAAGTTGCTTAACTGCAAAATATTCTAAGATTCTTTCTTTTGCTTTTTCTAAAGAATAATGATCTTTATTTAATTGTTTTTCTACATTATTAACAGAAATTTTTTCATCTGAATACTGTCCAAAAGGAATATCTAATACTTGCTCAATATAAGTTTGTAAAAGAGATGCATCAGGTGAGTCTTGGTGCATTCTTGAAAGCTTCTCTATTTGTTTTTTAGTCTCTTTATATCCATCTTTTGGCATAAAAGGTTTAAGTTTTTTAAGTTTTTTACCATAAGACTTAATTTCTTCATCTTTTTTATTATCAGTACCAAGCTCTTTTTGAATAGCTTTAATTTGTTCTTTTAAAAAGTAATCTTTATGAGTTTTTTCAATTTTTGTATTTACTTTTTGAGTTATTTCTTTTTGAATTTTAAAAGACTCTATCTCTTTTTTAATAACTTCAATAATATCTAATAGTCTTTGTTCAACATCTGTTTGAGAGAAAAGTTTATATGCGTCTTCTTTTTTAACTTTTAAAACAGATGAAATTAAATCTGCAATTCTTGTTGCATCATCATTTTCTTCTATTGTCTTAATTAAATCAGCAGGAAATTTTGAGTTTAATCTTGAAAGTTTTTTAACATGCTCAATTAAAACAGAAATTACAGATTTAACATTTTCACTATTAAAATCTTTACTTTCTAAAATATCAACTTCACATCTAATAGGATTAGCATCATCAAAATCAGTAATTTTACCCTTAGCTAAACCTTGGAAAAGCACTTTTATTTTACCATCAGGTAAAGCTACTTTTCTCATAATATTCCCAACAACACCTACATCATAAAAAGACTCATTGGCTCTTTTACCTTCTTTTCCATGCTTAGATACAGCAACAATAACTAATTTATTTTCTTCAATTGCTTGTTCAACAGCACTTATATTTTCATCACTATCTAAAAAAAGCGGAGCAATCATAAAAGGGTATAAAAAAATCTCATCTTCTATTATTAGTGGTATTCTTTGTGGAAAGTTATCATAATTTTCTAGTTCCATATATTTACTCCTAAATTCTTATATAATTATTCAAAAATCGATCTATAAAATGGTACTTCTATAGGTTTAATTTCATCTGGTTTAATCCATGATTCTTTAACTCTATCACTATAAATTTGAGCTGCTTTTTCTTTACCTTTTTTCTTATAAAGTTTAGCTATCTCTTCATCTAAAAGTGCTTTTGCCATGTATAATCTTGCATTCATTGTATCAACAAGAGGCATATAAGGAGAAGAGCTATATCTTATTTTATATTCTTTAATATCATTTAAAGTATCTTCAATAAGTTTTTGATCTCTCATTTGATATTTGAAACCTAAAAAGTTAGCTTTAATTTTTAAATATCTAGCATAATCAATATTTTTACTTAATGCAAATCTTTTAATATATTCATCTAAATAGAAATTTGCTAAAGCATACTCTTCTGCATCTATATGAGCATTTACTAAAATCAACATTGCAGTGGGAATTAAAGGTGAATTTCTATGTTCACTCTCTAAAGATGTATATGTATCATCAGCTAGATCTGTATCTCCTTGCGAAATTTGAGTTGCCATTTTGTTGTACCAATAAATCGCTGGTTTATTGTACTCTGTACTTGACTTATTCTTTGAAGAACAAGCTGTAAAAATAAAAATTAAACTTGTAGCAAATAATAAAGTTTTCATCTTAAAGCTAGTTACCATATAAAATCCTTTCTTGTAAAGTTGATATTTTATCTAATACTAGCTTAGGAATTATCTGCTATAATAATAAAAATAATTAAAAAGGTATTAAAATGAAACTAACTTTAATAGGTAATGGGGTTATGGCTCAATCACTAGCAAAGGGACTTATTAAAAACCATGAAGTAGAAATTATAGGAAGAGATGAAAATAAATTAAAAGCTATTCAAGAAAAAATTCCTGGCATTACTACAAAAATTTTAAATGACCAAGAAGATATTACAGATAAAAATATTCTTTTTTGTGTAAAGCCTTATGCCTTACATAGTGTATCAGCAAGACTTGTAGGAAAGGCTAATACACTATTTTCTATTTTAGCAGGAACAACACTTGATACTCTAAAAAAACAAATTGAAGCAAAACACTATGTAAGAACAATGCCAAATGTCGCAGCTTCTGTTCAGTTTTCAACTACAACTATAACAGGGGATAAAGAAGCTAAAAATACAGCCATTGAAGTTTTCTCATCAATAGGAAAAGCTATTTGGGTAAATACTGAAAACCAACTTGATATAGCAACTGCTATTGCAGGTTCAGGCCCTGCATATTTGGCATTGGTTGCAGAGGCTTTAGCTGATGGTGGTGTAAAAGCTGGACTTGAAAGACATACTTGTTATGAATTAGTTCAAGGTTTAATGGAAGGAACTGCAAAGCTACTAAAAGCAAATCATCCTGCAATTATAAAAGACTCTGTGATGTCACCAGGTGGTACTACTGCTGCTGGTGTAGCACAACTTGAAGAAGGAAAAGTTAGAGATTCAATGATAAAAGCTGTAAATAAAGCTTACGAAAAAGCTTGTGAACTTGGAAAAAAATAGCTTTACTATTTTAGAAACACTAATAAGTATTAGTTTACTTTTATTTGTAATAAGTGGATTTTCAAACTTCACTTATTACTCTTCTAAAAGTAATTATTTTCAAACCCTAAATACTTTAGAAAATAAATTTACAAAAAAAGACTACTCTTCTTTTTCTAAAAATATGAAAAACTTAGAAATTCAAATAAATAATAGTTTAAAAATAAATCTTAATGTAGAAAAATATGAGTACAAAGATGAAAAAATTACACTCTTTAAATATGAAATCTAGTTTTTCACTCTTTGAATTAATTTTAGTTACTTTAGTATCTTCAATCGTAATCATATATAGTTTAATTTTTATTAAAGAACTTTATGAAAATAACAATACACAACAAACACAAGAAATACTAAAAATAGATTTACTCGCAACAAAAGCGTTTTTAGATAAAAAATCAGATTTTTACGATGATATAAGATATGAAAACGAAGTACTATTTTATAAAGACTCTATATTACTAGAAAATGTTACGAATTTTAGGATTGTAAAAGAAAAAAAGTTTATAGAAATAAATCTAAACTTAGAAAATAAAATTTCTATTTTATGGGTATTTAAAATATGAAGAAGTCATATATTTTACTTTTAAGTATTATTTTAATAACTCTTTTTTCATATTTAAGTATACAAATTGCGACAACAAAATCAATAGAAAATGAAAATGAGATAAATCAATATTTATATATCCAAGCTAAAAACCACAAAGAGTTTTTAAAAGAATATATAAATAGTTTAAGTAATTTAGAAACTATTGAGCATTTAAAAATAAAAGATGATTTTTTTGAGATTGAAGCATTTATAAAAAAACAAACAACAAACTTTCATATACAAATATATGTAAAATCAAAATATTATAATATATCTGTATATGAAGAATTTATAAAAAGTATTTAGATGATAACATCTAAAACTTTTTTAGCTAAGCTTAAAGCCTTACTTCTGTGAGAAAATGATTTTTTAACTTCATGAGGTAACTCTCCTAAAGTTTTTTCATATCCTTTGGGAATAAATAAAGGATCATATCCAAAACCTTCACTTCCAATTTGTTCATCAATAACCTCTCCATGCATCCATCCATGAACTGTTTCAATTTCACCTTTATAAACCATTGCTATACAAGCTGTATAATAAGCAGGTGTTCTTTTTATATTTTTTTCTTTTAAATTATTTATTAGTTTTTCATTGTTTTCCTTATCACTTGCATTTTCACCTGCATATCTAGCAGAATAAATACCTGGTTCATTATTTAATACAGGTACAGTAAGTCCAGAATCATCAGAAATTACAATATGATTTTTATAACCTTTGCTTTCTAATTCATCATAAATCACTTTTGCTTTTTTAATTGCATTGCCTTTAAAAGTATCTTTATCTTCAACAATTTCTATATTACCTAAAATATCTTTATATGCAACAACTTCATCATTTGGCATTAATTTACCAATTTCTTTTATCTTTCCTTTATTACCTGAAGCTAAAACTATTTTCACTACTTTTCCTTTAAACAAACTATTATCTTAAGTATTAATTATATATAATCACAAGAAATTATAATATGTTTAGGATTACAAATGATTAAATCGGTTTTACCACTTAGTTTAATTATAGCCCTAAGATTTTTAGGGTTATTTTTAGTTTTACCAGTAATATCTGTATACGCTATAAATTTAGAAGGAGCAACAACTACACTTGTAGGTATTGTTGTTGGTGGTTATGCACTAACGCAAATGCTATTTCAAGTTCCATTTGGAATTATAAGTGACAAGCTTGGAAGAAAAGGTACTATTGTTATGGGACTTATTCTTTTTGCTTTAGGTTCACTAATTTGTGCAACATCTTCAGATATTTATAGTTTAATGTTAGGAAGATTTTTACAAGGTGCAGGAGCTATTGGAGCAGTAGTTACGGCAATGATTAGTGATTTAGTAAAAGAAGAGCAAAGACCAAAAGCAATGGCCACTATGGGTATGTTTATTGGTATTTCATTTGCAGTATCAATGCTTGCAGGCCCTACTTTAGGTTCAGCTTTAGGAGTTGAGTCTTTATTTTATATTACTATGGTTTTAGCTTTAGGTTCTATTTTTGTTCTACTAAAAATGGTTCCCAACCCTCCACATATTACTCATACATACAATGGAAAAACAAAGTTAAGTTCTGTACTTTTAAATGCAAATTTAGTAAAAATGAATATCACAAACTTTTTACAAAAAGGGTTAATGACTTTTGCATTTATGATTATTCCTATGGTTTTATTAAGATCTTATGAATGGCAAATGTCTGATTTATGGCAAGTTTATTTACCTGCTATGATTTTTGGATTTTTAGCAATGGCACCTGCTGCTATTATTGCTGAGAAAAAAGGAAAATTTAAAGAGATTCTTGTAATAGGTATAGCTTTATTTGGTATTTCTTACTTAGTTATTGGATTAAGTGGCTCAACTTTTGTATTTATTATTGGTGTTGTTTTATTCTTTATTGGATTTAATATGCATGAACCTATTATGCAATCACTTGCTACTAAATTTGCTAAAGTTCACCAAAGAGGTTTAGTTTTAGGTATTTTTAATTCATTTGGTTATTTAGGTACTTTCTTAGGTGGATTACTTGGAGGGATGTTCTTTGAAAATGCTTCTTTAAGTGCAATTGTAATTGCTATTGCTATTATCTGTGCTTTATGGGCAATTTTAATCATAACAATGCCAAATCCTACAAAGAAAAAATTTGTTTATCTTCCAATAGATGAATACAATTTAGATAAAAAAGAGAATTTAGAACACGAAGGTATTGATGAGTGGTATTTAAACAATACAGAAAAAATCATTGCTATTAAATATAATGATGAAAAAATTGATGAAGAATCAATAAAAGCTCTTTTAAAATAACCTTTTAAAGATATATACAATAAAATAAAACAAAAAGGAGATGAGTTTTGAAAAAAGTTTTACTTTACAGTTTCATAACTCTCTTCTTTGTTTTTATAATTAACTCTATTGCTAGTTCAACACAGTTTATAAGTAACTCTAAACTTAAGCAAGTAAAAACAAAATATGGTAACAAAGCCCTTAAAAGAGTTGAGCTTTGGGATCAAATGCTTCAAAAAAACCAAAATCAAAAAATACTTTATAAACTTAAAAATGTAAATGATTTTTTTAATCAAATAAAGTATAAAACAGATCCTGTACATTGGAGAAAAAAAGATTATTGGGCAACACCATTTGAATTTATGGGTACAGGTGCTGGAGATTGTGAAGATTTTGCCATCGCTAAATACTTTAGTTTAAGAAAACTTGGTGTTCCAGAAGAAAAACTTAGAATTACTTATGTTATCTATCAAAAAAGAAACAGTAAATATGACCAAGCTCACATGGTTTTAACATATTATCATAAACCAGGTGCAACACCTATTGTATTAGATAATATTAATAAAAAACTAAAATTAGCTTCAAAAAGAAAAGATTTAAAGCCTATTTACAGTTTTAATGCAAGTGGCTTATGGCAAGCAAAAAATAAAGGTTCTGTAAAAATGGGACGAAACAATCTAAAAGCTTGGAAAAGCTTAATGAGTAGAATTTAAAAAAGGAAAAACTATGTCTTTATCAAAACAGTTGTATATTATAATCGCCTTTATCTTTTTTATGATATTTTTTGGTAACTTTATTATAAGTGTAAACAATACTAAAGAGTATTTACAAAGTGAATCTATCACAAAAGCACAAGATACTGCAACATCTTTAGGAATGACATTAAAACCTCTAGTTCATGATAAACAAAGCGTTGAGATTAAAACAATTATTAATGCCATAGCAAATAGAGGCTTTTATAAGGAAATAAGACTTGAAGATGCTAACTTCACAATAAACCAAACACAACTTATTGAAGCTTCATCAGACTTAGATAATCTAAATTGGAAAATAAAAAGCATAAGTGTTGATAAAGAATTTGGAAAAATACAAGAGCTTTCATCTGATTTAGAAATATCTCAAGAGTTATCTCAACTAGAAAATGTAGAAACGAATGAAGAATCAGATTTTACTCTTGAAGAAAAAAGATATTCATTTATTCCTACATCTGAATATAAAGACGGAGGAAATATAACTTTTAATTTTACTGTTACAAATGAAAAGGGACAAACAATAGACACTTTTGCTAACCTTACAATAAATAAAGTTATTGCACAAGTACAAAGAGATGAAAAGTTTGATTATGTTCCAACTTGGTTTTTAAAACTAATATCTATTAACCTAGAAGAACAATATAGTGAAATTTCTGATGGTTGGAAAACCACAGCTATTATTTATGTAAGTGCAAATGCAGGAGAAGCTTATGCAAAACTATACGAACAGTTTAAAGGTGCTATTATTTACGCTCTTGTTGCATTTTTAGTTTCAATGCTTATTTTATTTATATTTGTTCAATATTTATTAAAACCTCTTAAAAAAATTGAGAAATTAGCACAATCAATTGCTATTG
Source organism: Arcobacter rhizosphaerae (assembly GCF_049472155.1). Lineage (NCBI taxonomy): Bacteria > Pseudomonadati > Campylobacterota > Epsilonproteobacteria > Campylobacterales > Arcobacteraceae > Arcobacter > Arcobacter rhizosphaerae. The sequence continues at coordinate 124,257 of NZ_JBMOVW010000002.1, forward strand.
GTAAATTTGATACTATCAAAGAGCTTCCTTGGACAACTGAAATAAAAAATGTAGCACTATCAATGAATGAAATGTCTACAAAAATAGAAGCTATTATTAATAAATTGAATAAAAATTTAGAATCAATTACAAAAAAATTATCAAAAGATGAAGTAACTTCTTTAGAATTAAAACAAAGTTTTGAAACTGATATGAAAAGTATGTTTATTCACAAAGATGATGGTTACGTTTTTGTAATTAAAATATTTGATTTAGCTACTTTTGCTAAATCTCATACAAATCAAGAAGTTAATACTTTTATAAAAAAGTTTGCTACTATTTTAAAAACAACAAAATTAGAAAATAAAAAATGCACTTCAAAAGCTTATAGATTTTTTGGTTCAGAGTTTGCGATGATTGGGAAAAACTTCTCTTATGATGATGCTGTTTTATTTACAAAAAAGCTAAAAGAAAATTTTGAAAAATTATCATTTGAATACAATAAAAAAGATATTGTTCATATAGGAGCAACTCCATTTAATCAAATAGGAACAATTCCTGAAATGCTTCAAGCAGCGAATGAAGCCTATGAAAAAGCTACAATAATTGGCTCTAATGAAGCTTATATCAGAGATAAAAATGACTTATCAAGAGATATGGAATCATGGAGAGAATTAATCTTTGATATTATTGAAAATTCAAAGTTTGACGTAAAATATATCTCAGATGCAAAAAGTCTTTCTTGCATAAAAACAGAAAATGAAGAACCAAAGATTTTAATGCAAGAAGCCTTTACTAGTGCAAAAGACAAAAATAATAATGATATTCCAATAGGAACTTTTGTATCAATTGCTGAAAGATATGAGAAAATTATGCAATTTGATATGAATGTTATTGAAAAAGTAATAAACTATATCATAATAAATAGTATTAAACATGAAATTTCTGTTAACTTATCATTAGAATCTATAAACAACACAGCCTTCATAGCTTGGCTTGAAAAAACACTTTTAAAACATAAAAATATAGCAAATCAACTTGTATTTTCTATTACAGCTTATGCAGCAGCAAAAGATGTGAATAAGTTTAAATTCTTTGCAGATGAGATTCATAAATCAGGAGCAAAAATCATTATAAAAAGATTTGAGACTAAATTTATTCCTCTTGACAATATCAAAGATTTTAATTTAGATTATATTAGATTAGCAAGAGATTATACAAATAATATATGTAATGATGTATCAAAACAAAGTTTTGTAGAAGCAATATCTGAACTGTCATCACTATTAAATATAAAAGTATTTGCAGAAAATGTAAAAGATGAAGAAGACTTAAAAACTATAGAAAAATATAATCTTTATGGGGCAAGTAGATAATTTTATCTACTTAGCTTAAAAGAAGAAAAAGACGTTAATAATAGATTAATAAACCTATAATATAATTCTTTTTTATTAGATAAAAAGGTTATAAATGTTTGATAAACTATTAAAATTCTTTGTAAATAACTCAAGAGTAAACTATACTTTATTTATTTTAGTTTTTGCCATTGGAGTTTGGTCTTATAATAAAACTGCAAAAGAAATTTTTCCCAGCTTTGAACTTGATATGATTTCAATAAGAGGATCTTACGTAGGTGCTTCTGTTGATATTTTAGATAAAATGGCTGTTGCTGAAATTGAAGATAATCTTAAAAACCTTGATAGTGTTGATACTATGACTACAATAATATCACCAGGTCGTTTTTCTATTATTTTAGAATTAAAAAAAGGTAAAAATAAATACAACGAAGCTGATAAAATTAAAGATACTATCACATTAGTTAAATCCAACCTACCCTCTGATATGGATGAACCAAGTGTAAATGTACTTGAAAGAAGTCATTCTGTACTTGATATTTCACTTACTTCTTCAAAATATAGTACAGATGAGTTAAAACCTTTTGCAGATGAATTAAAAAGTAAAATTTTAAATATTGAAGGTGTTAATGATATTACAATTTATGGAGATTCTGATAAATACTTTGAAGTTTTATTAAATGATAAAAAAATCGAAGCTTTAGGCTTAAACAAAAATGAAATTTTTAATGCCATATCAACATTATCATATATTTTTCCAGTTGGAAAAATAGAAGATCCTAAAAAACATTATTATATATCGACTAACAATGGTGCAAAAAATGCAATTGATTTTGGAAATACTCTTATAAAAGTAAGTAATAAAAATATATATGTAAAAGATATAGCAACTATATCAAAAAAGTATGAAGACGCCTCTACTCTTTATTCATTTAATGGAAAAAATGCTTTATCTTTAGCTATAGAACAAAGTGAAAGTGCTGATGCACTAACTATTGTAAAAGAAATAAAAAAACTACTTCCAAATTTAGAGAAACAAAATTCAGATATAAATATCACTATTGCAGATGATAATAGTGAAAGAATAGCAGATAGATTAAATATTGTAGTATCTAATATTCTTTTAGGAATTATTCTTATTACTATTTTAGTGATGATTCTAATTAACTTTAGAATGTCAATTATTATAGCAATAGGTATTCCTACATCTTTTGTAATTGCAGCTATTTATATGTATTTTAGTGGTTATACAATTAATATGATATCTTTAGTAGGAGTTTTAATTGCTATTGGTATTGTAGTTGATGATGCTATTGTTGTAAGTGAAAATATACAACAACACATAGAAGAAGGACACCCTCCAAAACAAGCAGCTATTATGGGTGCTAGTGAAATGGTAAAACCTGTTACTATTGCTTCATTAACTACTCTATTTTCTTTTTTGCCTGTACTTATGATTAGTGGTACAATGGGTGAAGTTATGAAGTTAATTCCTATTGCACTTAGTGCTTTAGTTGTAGCTTCATTAATTGAATCTTTTATTTTCTTACCAATTCATGCCGCACATACTTTAAAAAATGGTGCAAAAGTTACTTCTTGGGAAAAAGCAAATAAGGTTTATAGTGCTATTATTCACTTTTTTATGAACTGGAAAAAAACTTTTTTAACTATATTTATCATAATGGTACCTCTTTTTACTTATTATGAATTTACTAGTTCGAAATTCCAATTATTTCCTAAATTTGATGCTTCGGATGTAAAAATAACACTTAAAGCTAACTCAAATACAAGTCTTGAAGAAGCATTTGAAATTGTTCAAAAAATTGAGCAAGAATTTATGAAAAAAGAAAAAGAGTTTTCAATAAAAAGTATAGATTCAGTTGCTGGATTTAGAAGAGATGTAGGAGGAAATACTGAGAATTTTCCTTATGTTATGTATATGACTATAGAGCTTAAAAAACCAAAACCTGCAAATATTTTAGATAAATATGTAACTCCAAATCTTAGCTTTTATTATGATGAAGAGGGTAGAGAAAGAACTGAAAAATCTAAACAAATAGCTAGTAAAATTAAAAAATTTATTGAAAAGAAAAAATTTAAAGAATACTACAACTTAGAAGAAATTTCTGTTTTAGAAAGAAAAGTAGGCCCTGTAAAATCAGATATAAAAATTGGTCTAGTTTCAAATAACAACCAAAAAATCATAAAAACAATTGAAAGTTTACATGAAGAAATAAATAACCTTGAAGGAATAAAATCAGTATCAAATTCTTTAAAATTTGGAATAGATGAAATAAAACTAAAAGTAAACAACTATGGAGAATCATTAGGACTTAGTGAATCTTTTATAGGTTCATACCTTTCAAACTTGTATTTACTAAAGAAAAAAGGTGTTTCTTTTGATGAAAAAGAAATGCTTGACATAAAAATAAAATCTAAAAATAAAGATGATTTTGAAAGTTTTAAAAACTCTCAAATACCTTTAAATGATGGAACTTATGTATTATTGCATGAAGTTGTAGAAATAAATACAATAAGGGCTTTTGAACAACTTATAAAAGATCAAGGTGAAAAAAACTTTTACATTTATGCAAATGTAGATCCAGATGTTATCACAGCAACAGAAGTGCTTGACAAAATACAACCTACACTAAATAAAATAGAAGAAAATGGTATCAGAGTAATACTAAAAGGTGAAGCAGAAAAGAAGAAAAACCTTAAAAATGATATGTTATTAGCAACTGCCTTAGCTTTAATCTTAATCATGCTTTCAATGCTTTATTTATTTAACTCATTTAGGGAAACTTTTATAGTTATGAGTATTATTCCTTTCTCAATTTTAGGAGTTTTATTAGGACATAAAATCATGGGATTAAATTTATCAATGCCATCTATGATTGGAGCTTTAGGCTTAGCAGGGGTTGTAATTAATGACGGTATTATTATGATGACATATCTTAAAAAAGCAAAAACTTTAGATGAAATTTTCCAAAGAGCAACAAAAAGATTTAGACCAATTATTATTACAACTATTACAACACTTATTGGAATGAGTTCTCTTATTTTCTTCCCAACAGGTCAAGCAGTAATTTTTCAACCCATAGCTATTGCTTTAGGTTTTGGTTTAGCTTGGGGAACAATATTAAATCTAATATATTTACCTGTACTTTATACAATCACTCATAAGCTAAGAAAAAACAAGAGTTAATTCTCTTGTTTTAAATCAATTATAAATTTTAAACCAGTAAGTTCTTTATTTCTATATTTAAACTGTGTGTTTTTAAAATCTATCTTAAAATTCATCTGTTTAGTAAGTATTTCTTGCACCATGTATAAACCAAGTCCTACACCTTGTGCTTTATGTTTTGTAGTAAAATATGGATCAAAGACTTTTTCCATTATAGAAGGGTCGATTCCTTTTCCAGAATCTTTTATGATTAATTTACAATCTTTAATACTAACATAGATTACTTTTATTTTATACTCTTTATTTCTATTTATTGAATCTATTGCATTTTCCAATATTTTTAATAAAGCTTGCTTAAATTCATTTTCATAAACTTTTATTTCATAATCTTCTTGTATTTCAAACTCAAGATTTATCTTATTCTCTTTTATAACTGAATCAATATATTCTAAAGTTTCTCCCACTAATTTACTAATTTTCACTTTCTCATAAGAGTCTTCCACCTCAAAAAAATCTCTAAATTTTTCAATTGTATTAGATAAATATTTGGCTTTATTTACAATCAAGACACAAGACTTATTAAGCTCCTCATCAGTTAATTTTCCTAGTTGTTTATATAGTTGAATTGAACTAGCAGAAGTTGTAATCACATTTAAAGGTTGTCTCCATTGATGTGCAATATTATTGAGCATTTGAGCGATTGAAGCCATTTTACTTTGTTGAAAAATAAGTTTATCTTTTTGCTTTGCTTCTTTTTGCAGTTTTATTTCATTGGTTATATCTGTTAATGTAACTATTATAAAACTGTCTACATTATTTTGAGATACATTTAACTTAAAATGTCTTAATTCATTTTTACTATTATACATAGCAGCCTTGAAAGAATTAGTAGGATTTGCCAAAACATATTCAGCCCAATTTAAACCATCATAGTCTTGTTCTAAAACATAAGAATCATCATTTTCAAAAGGAACAAATAATGTACATACACAAGTATATTTTTCTTTAAACTCTTTTAAGGTTTTTGACTCTGGAAAAAAGTTTAGTAACTGTTGATTTGAATCTATTATTTCTTCTCCATCAGTTATTACAATTATATTTAATTGGGAGTCTAATAAAAGTTGTGTTTTATTTTTTTGAGCCTTTATCTTTCTAACACTTCTTATTAAATTTTTATTTAATTTATTCATGTTTTTCATATAATTTCTATAAGAGTAAACAACTACTATAAAAATTAATACAATCAATAAAAATATAGCCAATAAAAATACTTGTTTTTTAAAATCACTTATTGTTTGTGTATCGATTGAAGATATGTCTTTAAATAAAAGAATATAACCTGCGTTATTTTCTATCTTCACTTTTGTAAATAAAAAATTTTCTAAAATTGTATAATTATCAACTTTTAATAACTCATCAATAATACTTTCAGATAAAATATTTAAAATTTTATCTAAGGCATCTACATTAGCTACATAATATGAACCTACAAACTTTTTAGAAAAAGGATAAATTATCTTATCTTTATATTTTTTATTTGCTATTACAATAGCTTTAAAACCATGAGAATCAATACTTTTTGATATTGAATTAAATTTAGTAATAGTTTCTAAATAAGCTATTGTCTTATCTTTGTAAACAATAGGAACTAAAGCTTTAAAACCTAATCCAAATTCATAAACTTCAATAAATTTAAGTATTTTATTTTCTTCTAAATTTATTTTTTTATTATTTATGGGATAATCATTTTCATTTTTTAACCAAGATTTATAAAGTGATTTTCCATCTAAATCAAATATATGTAACCACAAATTTTTATAATTAGTGTTTTCTTTCAACTGCAAAGACAAAAGTTCTAAATCTAAATTATCAAAAGTATTTTCTTTTACTGCATTTATTATATGAGTATCTCGTACAAGAGGAATTGATATTGCTGTATTTGCATTTTTTTTATTATTTATTAATGTCTTAGTACTTTTTTTAATATCACTTACAAGTGATTCATAAATTTCATTAGTTAAAGTTTGCTCTTTTTTTATAATATAAAAGCTTAGTAAAAGGATTGACACTACCAAAAAAATGGCAAAGGTCCACATAAATTTGTAAGTATCTTTTTTGTAGTTCATTTGTGTTCTTTTATTATATTTTATTATATTTTATAATAAAAGAACTTCTATTTATATAATTTTATATTATAAATGCAAAACTTTTTATAGCAGAAATACTTAACTCATAGGGTTCTACATCAACCTGTCTTAAGGAATACTTTACATTTAAAAGTAGTCTTTCCATTAAAGTTTCAAAAGTAAAATTAGAATGATTAAAAATTGATTCTTTTTTATTTTTTATATATTCAAGTTCTTTAATTATATTTAAATTATTACTATCTTTTTTCATAAGTTCTAATTGCCAGTTGTTCTGCCAAGTATTAAAAAGATACTCCCCTTTAAAATCTTTATCATGTCTAACTTTCCACCTTATAACTTGTAAATAAGTATAAAGCTCTTGCATATATTTTTTATTATATTGGCTAGCTATAAATTGATGTTTATTCTCTAAATCAAAGGCTTTGTAAATTAATTTGTACATTCCAAGTATTAAAAAATCATTTCTATTTTCTATATCATTTTGAGTAAAAGCATAGTATAAATACTCATTTGCAGTTTCTAATTTATAACCATCTTGAATTATATTTATATAGTCTTGATTTGAAGATATTTGTGTATATATATTTTTTGAAAGTTTTTGATTATAAGAGTATGGATTTCTTAAATCTAATTTTCTTTTATACTCTTTTAAATCTTTTAAAACTTCATTTCTATAAGTAGCTACTAAAGTTGCTGAGTTAGTTTGAATAACACTAGACAAAGAGGACTGATTTAAGCTACAGCCTTGAAAAAGAAAAATAAATAGTGTTAATAACCAAATTTTTAGTACTGTTTTAAATCTCATTTTCAAGCCCTTTTTATTAAAAGCTATTAAGAAATAGCTTTTAATTCATTTTCAATTTTTTCTAATTTTGTCTTTGCATCTTCTAATGCTTTTTTATTCTCTGCAACAACTGCCTCAGGAGCATTTGCTACAAATCTTTCATTTGATAACATTCCGTTTAGTTTATCAAATTCTTTTTGAGTTTTCTCTTTTTGTTTAGTTAATTTATCAATAATTGGACTCATATCAATTTCACTTGTTGGTAAATATACTTCTAAATTATCAGATACATCTGTAATTGAGTTTTCAACTTTTGCATTTACAAACTCAATCTCTTCAACTTTAGCAAGTTTTTCAATAAATGGTTTTGCTAAAGCAGTATCAATCTCTTTATCTAATTTTATATAAGCTTTAGCAATTTTTGAGTTACCCATATCAATAATAACTTTTGCTCTTCTTAATGCTGTAATTGCTTCTTCGATGATTTCAAACATAGCTTCTGTCTCTTCATCTTTTACAATATTTTTAGGGAATGAAGTAACCATTAAAGACTCTGCACCCTCTTCTAATGAAGTTCCTGATAACTTGTGATATAAGTAATCAGAGATAAATGGCATAAATGGAGATACTAATTTTAATGTCTCTTTAAAAATAGATCCAAGTTCTGAAATAGAGTCTTTTGAAGCTTTAGAATACTCAATACCCCAATCACAGAATTCAGTCCATACAAATTTATAAAGGATTGATGCAGCTTCATTAAATTTAAAGGCTTCTAATGCTTCTCTTACATCTTCAACTGCGTGAGCAAGTCTTGATTGCATATATTTACCAAGTGCTGTTTGAATCTCAATATCTTTTAAATCTTCAAATGTATCAACATTTAATGTTAAGAAATTAGAAGCATTATAAAGTTTATTTGTAAAGTTTCTAAATTGCTCTAAGTTTTTAGCACCAAGTTTAATATCTCTTCCTTGAACTGCAAGGTATGCTAATGTAAATCTAATAATATCAGCTGAATGTTCTTCAACCATATCAAGAGGATCAATTACATTACCTTTTGATTTAGACATTTTAGCACCGTACTCATCTCTTACAAGTGCGTGCATATAAATATCTTTAAATGGTAACTCACCTTGGAAGTGATCACCCATCATCATCATTCTAGCAACCCAGAAGAACATAATATCAAATCCAGTAATAAGTAAAGAGTTTGGATAGAAGTCTTTCATATCTTGCTCTAAATTATAAAGTTCAGGAAGTTTTCCATTATTTCCCCAACCAAGTGGTGACATAGCCCATAAAGCAGAAGAGAACCAAGTATCTAGTACATCAGGGTCTTGAGTATAGTGTTTATTTCCACATTTTGGACAAGCTTCTGGCTCATCTGCTTTATCAGCCCACTGATGATTACAAGAATCACAAGTAAATACAGGAATTCTATGTCCCCACCATAACTGTCTTGAAATACACCATGGTCTTAATTCATCCATCCAAGCAGTATATGAATTAATCCAGTGTTGTGGGTGGAAATTATTGTGTGCTTTTGTTTTCTCAATTGAAGATTGTGCAACTTTCTCACTTAAGAACCATTGTTGAGAAATAAATGGCTCAACAATATTTTTACATCTATAACAGTGACCTACTTGATGTACGTGGTCTTCAATTTTTACAATATACCCTGCATTTTCTAATGCTTTTACGATAACTGGTCTAGCTTCAAGTCTCTCTAATCCTTGGAATTCTCCACAGTATTCATTTAAAATACCAGCTTCATCAAAACATTTTATGAATTCTAAGTTGTGTCTTTTACCAACCTCGTAGTCATTTTGATCATGTGCAGGAGTAACTTTTACAACACCTGTTCCAAATTCCATGTCAACATGAGAATCTGTAATAACTTTGATTTTTCTATCAGTAAGTGGTAATAATACTTCTTTTCCAACAATATCAGTATATCTTTCATCATCTGGATGAACCATAATAGCAGTATCCCCAAAGTATGTTTCAGGTCTAGTAGTTGCTACTTGAAGCTCTCCTGAACCATCTGCAAACTTATAAATCATGTGATAAAATTTACCATTTACTTCTTCGTGCTCAACTTCAATATCAGATAATGCACCATCATGTGTACACCAGTTTACCATATAGTTGTTTTGAGTGATATGTCCATCATTGTAAAGAGATACAAATGCTTCTTTAACAGCCTCTTTAAGACCTTCATCCATTGTAAATCTCTCACGTTTCCAAGCAGGAGTAACACCAAGTTTTCTCATTTGGTGTACAATATTCCCACCAGAAGTTTCTTTTTGAAGCCAAGCTCTCTCTAAGAATTTTTCTCTACCAATCTCTTCTTTAGTAGTACCTTCAGCTAAAAGTTGTTTTTCAACAACATTTTGTGTAGCGATACCAGCATGGTCTGTTCCAGGTTGCCATAAAGTTTTAAACCCGTCCATTCTTTTATATCTAGTAATAATATCTTGTAATGTAAATGTAAGAGCATGACCAATATGTAATGAACCTGTTACATTTGGTGGTGGCATCATGATTGAGAAAGTTTTTTGTTTCCCATTTTCATCTAGTTCTTGTATATTTTTATTTCCATCGATTTCGAAGTAACCTCTATCTTCACAAATCTTATAATAGCTATCTTCAACTTTTGATGGTTCGTATTTGTTACTCATAAAACTTCCTATTTATAATGTTATGTTTTCTTTAAAATATGCGCGATTATAGCTAATTTTTCCTTATATTATATTTGAGGATCCCCTGCTATTTTTTCATCATCATCACCTTTTACTAAGCCTGCTTCTTTTAAAAATGGGCTTGCTACAAAAGTTAGTTTTTTTATTTTGTCATATTTTGCAAAAGATAAATAAAGTATGTCTTTTGCTCTGGTAACAGCTACATAGAAAAGTCGTCTCTCTTCTTCTATGCTTCCACCTTTACTCATAAGCTTTCTATTTGGAAACCTACCATCCATAAGGTCTATTACATAAACTTCTTTAAACTCTAAGCCTTTACTAGCATGAACAGATAGAAGGTTTACTCCATCTCCTTCACTCATTTCACTTCCACCTAAAATCATTGAATTTACAAATTTTGATAGGTCATTGAAGTTTCTAGATAGATTTTTTAAAAGCATGATTTTTCTATTTATTTTTGCTAAAGCTTTTGTTTTTTGTATTACATTTATTGTTCCATCTTTTTGAGTAGCTCTTTTTGTTGCTAATATCTCTTTTATTTTTGAATACATCATTGATGAAGAAATATTTGTAGTTAATGTTTCAGGATTTCGACTTCTTCTTAAATGCTTTAAAAGTAAATAAAAATCATATACATATTTAGCTCCATCAACAGAAAGTTTAGGATGTTTAAGTATTGGATTACCTAAAAAAGCTTCTTCAAAGCCACAGTCTTTAAACTTTGAAACTGATCCTAATTCAATAAAATCATCAAATAAACCTAACTGTATGTTTTTAACTTTATTTGATTCATAAGGATTTCGTATATCTTGATCAGGTGAAAATAAACCTTTAAATAAGTCTCCATGACCTAGTTTTATCAAAGCATCAAAAATATCTTTAGCAATTGCTTTTCCAATACCTTTCCCATGCTCAAGCACGTGAATAAAAGCCATCATATCATTATGTGAAAGTTGCATAACTAACATATCAAGAATAAACTTAATCTCAACAGAATCAAAAAAGGACATTCCACCTTTTCTCTTTGCAGGAATTGAAAACTCTCTTAAGTTAGCTTCAATACCATCTGCACTTGAATTATTTCTAAATATTATAGCTATTTCATTGTGAGGTGTATCTGTTTGAGAAATTAACTCTGAAATATAATGATATTGTGAAAAAAGCTCATTAAAAGCTAAAAGCCTTGGTTTATGGTTTGTTTGAGTTCTCATAACTTCAAGATTTTTTTCATAAATTCTTTCGTTGTGTTCTATTACTTTTGTTGCTAAATCAAGTATTGGTTTTGAAGATCGATAATTTTTTCTAAGTGTATATACTTTTGCTTTGTCATATCTACTTGAAAAAGTTGAAATAATACCAATATCAGAGCCATTAAAAGCATAAATACTTTGATCATAATCTCCTACACAAAAAAGAGATTTTGGTCTAAACCCATCTAAAAGTCTACCTTGTAGTGGGTTTGTATCTTGGTACTCATCAACTAAAATTTCTTTAAAATCAAATTCTTCTTCTTCTAAAGTTTCTAACATAATAGTTAGTAAATCATCAAAATTTGCGTAACCATATTTCTTTTTAAGGTCATTAAATTCTAAAACTACATCTTCATATATCATCACATAAAGTTCATGATCTGGGTTCTTATTTTTTACCCATTCCCCAAAGCCTTCACCCTCATTTGAGTTAAGATAAAGTGAATACATATCATAAAGGTATCCACCATCATAAGGATTTACTCCCTCTTCTCTTTCATAAAAAACTCTTTTTTCATAAAGAGATTTAAACAAAGTTTTTAATTCATTTGGTTGCTTTAAAGTTATATTTTTTTCTAACTCTTTTAATAGTTTATATGAAACAGAGTGAAAAGTTCCGGCCATAATTTGTTTGGCTACATCTTTACCAAAAAACTTACCCACACGCTGTACCATTTCAGCTGCTGCTTTGTTTGTAAAAGTTAATAAAAGTATTTCTTTAGGCTCTACACCATTATTAATAAGATTTGCTATTCTTCCAACAATTGTAGATGTTTTTCCAGTTCCTGCACTAGCAATAATAAGATTAAAACCTCTATCACAAGTTGCGGCTTCTAGTTGTTCTTCATTTAGATTTGATAATGGCATATTTTATATGTTTTTTTTAATAGGATTTGTCATTTGTGAATATTAGCATAAATTAATTAAGACTTATTGAAGAAGGAAGATTTTTAGAAAAAAAAAGAGGTGCCATTTCTGACACCTCTTTTACACAAGGAAACATAAAAAAAATTATTTATATTTAAGAAATCTATCTTAAAAATACTTACATAAATAAGTCGCTGCGTCAACCTATCTATGTTAAAATTATACAGACTCATGATTAACTAATTTATAATAAAAGATTAACCAAAAGTTAACTTAACTATTTAGATTAAAATAGTATCAATATATCAAAAACCCCATATAATCTCTCTTTTTTCACACTTCATAAAATTATTGAATATTATAAATAGTTTATTTCTGTGTCAAAAAAAGCACAAAATCGACACACTTAAAAATAAAATGTTCAACTGTGTCAATTTATTTATAGATTTAATACATTTTTTTATTCAAAAGGTACACATTTAAATTTAATAAATTGATTTTCTTTTAAAAATATTTCTGCTGACTTAGTTAGTATATTATCATGAGAAACTATAAAGTGATAAGAAACTTTTTTACCTTCTAAATTTTTATCTTTTAAATATAAGAAACAGTCTCCAACAAAAGCTCTCAAGTCTTTTTGATTAACTTTATAACTATTTGACATTTTCCAGTTTTTACACTGTACTAAAACTATAATATTATTCTTTTTTGCAATTAAATCTAAGCCTCCGTCATTAAAAGACTCTTTTATACCTCTAAGCTCAACTTTATATTCTGCACTTTTGTACTTATTTGATATAAACTCTTCATAATCATTTCCATACTTATTTCTTTTATTATGGTCTTTAATACTACAAGATAATTTGTCAGATGAAAATCTATGTTCAATTCCACCCTTAATTTTAAAAACACAATCATTCATAAAAAACTTAGGCAGAAAGTCTGGAGTAATATCTAATAGAGTATAAAATGAAATATATACATTTTTTAGATATTTAGAAGAATAAACCATTTCTACTATTCTTACTAATTCAAATTTATGTTCATAAAGATTAAAGTTTTTTGTTCCTAAAGTTGTTGTTAAATCTTCTCTTCTTCCATTGTCATCATTATATAAATATACTTCTATTGTTCCTATCATAAAAGATATTAACTTTTTAAGATGAGTTTCATTACAGGGACAATAGATTTTAATTATCTTAGTATCTAAGTATGGGAATGATTGTTTTATTAAATAATATTTGTTAAAATCCTTCATTATTAAAATATTACAGACTGTTTCTCCAAATTTTCTTCACAATATAGGTTTTAATTTTTCCTTTTTTAGTTTGTATAACCTGTACATCCATTGTTACATTTTCTACTTTTTTATTTTTTAACGCTTTATTCTTTAAGCTTGATATTAGTTTTTCAAAATTTGCATCTAATTTAATTTCTTTATCTAATTTAAAATTAATAGGTCTATCGATTTCAGGTATTTCTATTTTACCCGAATAATTTGTTGCACTAAAACTTACAATTACTCCAGTAATTGACCTTATATCTTCTAAAAGAACTTCTTCATTTAGATAATTAAATGTATCAATATTTAACTCAGAAGTAAAATCTATTTTATTGTCATTAATAAAACCTTTAATTATTGTATTATTGGCACTTTCTGTTTTATAAATAGGTCTATGCATATCTTTAATTGAATTAGTACATTTATCAATTACCATATCTAACTGATGTTGCTGTATTATTGGTATATTTTGAAATTTATTTTCAGAGTATAGTTTTCCTAATGTTTTATTATAATCTACATGAAAACCTAAACTCTCTGATACTATGTAATCATATGCAGAAAATACTAAATGACCTAATGCAGAATTTTGAGGAGCTATTAATCCTGCACCTATTGCACCACCTATACCTACAATTATTTTCATTTTCCAACTTCCTGATTCATGAGGAAGAGTATATATATAAGCATTCTTAAGAGATGTTGACCTTGTTATTATATTTTCATTTATTAATAAATGTGTTGTTATTGCTAGAGAACGATGAAATCCCATCATTGACCTAGAAACATCATATAAATCTATTTTATGTTCATTTGTGAGTGCCCCATTAAAGGATACTTCTAATGTTAAAACTTCACTCATTTTGCCTTTATCTCCATATTGATACTAAGCTTTATATTCATTATTTGTTATATAATACTTTTATTATATCATAATAACAAAAATATCAAAAGTATGAAAATGTATGAATTACAAAGTATAAACCAAAATATAACAAGTGATTTTTCACTATACATCACAAAAGTAATAAAAAAAGAAAAACTACATATATTAGGTCTAGCAGTAGAATATGCTGTTAGAAAAGAGTTACCTAATGTACCCTCATATTTTATTAACCCAATAGTTAGAAAAGTAAAAAAACAACTAGATATAGTTTCTAAAAGAAAAGTCATTCCATTTAAATCAGAAAATGAAGCACAATTATTTTTTGAAAAAGAATATGGTGAATACTTAGATTTAGCAAATAAAAATAAATTAGATAAAGAAGAAACAAATATAATTTATCAAGCATACGATTTATCTAAATATGATAAAAAAGTAATATATAATAAGGATGAGTATCTACTTAATACAAATCATATTTATTATAGTTTCAGAAAACATGGGAAAGCATATAATAGATGGATGAAAGAAAAAAAAGCTTTACCTCCTGAAGAAAACTTCAACATATCACATAATAGTCAAACAAGTGTAAATCTACAGTTAGGCTTTCTACGACAACAATATAAATCTTATAATCATAATCCTTATGCTTATAATTTAGAGAAGGAAGTAGAACAAAATTTAATTGCTGAATATGAAAAAGATAATTACATGATGGCAAGAGCAATAAGTTCTATGGTCTCAACAAAGTTCACAATTGACAAATTTAAAGATAATGATTACAAAACTGCTGTTAAATCATTTAAAAACATAAGACCATTTTTAAATAGTGATAGACCTATTGATAAAAAAGATATAGTAGATAGTTGGTTAACTTCAGTGGCATTACTTTATTTAAAAATTAATCCTCAAGGTATTAAAAAAACTACATTAGCAAAATATATTACTACATTAGCAAAATGTACAGACTTATATAAAGATTTTAAAGGGAAATATGTATTCTCTCCGGAAAAAATAAGAGAAATTCCTATTCGTGAATTCGCAATTTACAATAATCTAAGACTTCTTGAGTTTACAGATAAAAGAAGAAAGTTAACATTTGAAGAAAATACTACAAAAGAAACAGAAAAATATATGAAAAATATAATTCAATATATAAAAAAGTATAAACTTTAAGCAAAAGTTTAATTATCTAGACACATGTATCTACCTACTTTTTCTACTGACATAAATTAACAAAAATACTACCATAACAATACGAATTCGAGATAACAAAGAGCTCTTTGTAAATAAAATTACAAAGGATAAAAAAGTGTTAAAAATCAATGGAATACTACTTAATATAATCGACAAGAGCAAGTATAAAAATAAAGAAGGTCTAGAAATAGATACAAAAGCAAAAGTTCAAGTTCTAGTGGAAAATAAAAGAGCTAATGGCTCAATTGTAAAAGAACTTCATACTATCTCTATTCCTGATGGAAAAATACCTTTATACAAAGATAAAGTTAATAAAGAAGTTGAAATTCCAGTAGGAATAATCTCAGAAAGATATTCATTTTATGGTGTCTAAGAATAAGAAAAAAACACAGAGAGCCTTCTGTGTTTTTTCTTATTCGTGACAAAAAAATAAATTTATATTCGGGGTTTATAGTAATACCCCGTTCTATACGTCATAAAGAGGAAATGAATGAGTAAAGTAAAAAAAATATTTGGTATTGATTCACTTTATTACTTCTGTGAATCAAATGAAAATTATGATGATTTATATCTTGAAATATTAGACCAAGTAGAAGAAATAAAAGGTAAGTTTGAAAAAAAAGATGTTGAGTTTGAGAACAATGACATAATTATAAATATAAACGATACACCTTTAAACTTTTTAGGAAAAGCAGAAGGCTTTCATTGGTTTAAAGATATAAATGAGTTCTTTAAAATAGGTTTCAAAGATAGATATAAAAATAGAGGTTTAAATGATATTAGAGTGCAACTACAAGGTATAGGAATTTATACAATAGGTATTAAATCACTTGTTGAGTTTATTAATGTTCAACTTCTGAAAGATTATATAACTGGATTTAATCCAATTACAAGAGCAGATTTAAACTGTTTTATTCAATATGATTTTAGCTTTCTTACAAAAGAGATGTTTAGTACAAGAAAAAGACAATACTCAACAATTAGTGAAATTGGTAACGCTTCAAAAGTTCAAACTCTATATGTAGGGAAAGAGCCATTTAAACTAAGACTTTATAATAAAAAAGAAGAATTAAAAAAGTCAAAGAAAAAAGATTTGATGTTTGAATATTTTTTAAATAATGGCTTTGATATTGAAGATGAAATTTTTAATGTTGAGTTTGAGTTACATAGAGCATATTTAAAAACATTTAATATCTTTACTATTGAAGATTTATTTTCTAATGCAGTAAATCTATTTAAAGCTTCTATGGAAGATATAAGACTAATAGATATTAACTCTTTATCAAATAAAGCAATTGAACATAACAACAAACACAGAGCTAATACTTTAGCTATTTGGGAAGAAATAAAGAGTGAATATTACTTAGAAGATTTTTTACAAATACAATTACCACTAAGTAGAGTTAAAAGAACTATATCAATATATGATGATTATAAGTTCAAACTAGAGTATATAGCTTTAATTAGAAAAGCATTTATAAACAATTTAAATATTGATTCAAACTTTTTAGATGAGCTATACAAAGATGCAAAAGAGTCATTAAATAAAACTACAACAAATAAAGAGCTAAGGAAAAGATATACAGAAGTAGAGATTGTAAATAAAGATGGCTCAAAAGAGAATTTAAGACTATTAGAAGATGGAAATTTAATCAAACCTCTTAGAACTGAAACAGTATCTAAATTACAAGATTATGACTTACTTGTTTATCTAGACAAAACAAAAGAGAAGAAACATTTATCTTCAAGAGATAAGCATATTTACTATGTTGCTTTAAAAGAAGCTACAAAGAGAAATTTAGTATTAGATATATCAGCAGATGAAGCATTAAAAAGGAGTTAGTAATGGATTATAAGGCATTTGAAAACTTAGAACATATTCCAATTTTATTGACTTATTTAGAAGAGTTAAAAATAAAAATTGAAAGACTGGAAAAAGAATTAGTTCCTAAACTTGATTTAACTAAAAGAAGTGGAGTAAAAAAGTATCTAAATATTAGTGATAGTACTCTTTATCAAATGATGAGTGATGGAAGATTAAAACAAAATGTACATTATAAAAAAACTCTTAAAGGTAAACGTGTTAATATTGTATTTGAAAAAAGAGAGATTGTAAAATTTAAGGAAAACAAATGAATTTTTACAATCGAAATGGCATTCTATATGTCAGAATAAATAATAAAAGAGTATCTACAAAACTTAAAGATACTAAACAAAATAGAAAACTAGTTGAATCATATTCAAAATATGATGAGTTCTTAGAAAAATTTAATGTTAAAGAAGAAATTCCAACTATTTTAGAATTATGCGATGAAGTACTTCTTGAAAAAGAAGAGACTCTAAAAAGTACTTCATTAAAAGCATATTTAAGTCTTTATAAAAGTAGAATTCAACCCTACTTTAAAAATATTTTAGTAACAGACTTTAAGCCTAAACATGTTCATCAATGGTATAAAACCATAAATGATAAAAGAACTATAATCACTTGTGAAGCAATATTAAAACCAGCTTTTGAAAAAGCAATACTTTATGAGTACATAGATAGTAGTCCATTTATTATTAAAAGACCTAAATCTAATAGTGAATATAAGATTATGCCTTTTACACTTGATGAAATACATGCATTAATAAATAATGCTCCACCAAGAATACAAAATCTAATTGCAGTAGCTTTTTATTCAGGTATGAGAATAGGAGAAGTTATAGGATTAAAATGGAAAGATATAAATTTTAAAGAAAAAACTATAGACATAAAAAGAACAATTACATCAGGAATTGAACAGTTACCTAAAACTAAATATAGTTATAGAACAATTGATATGATTAACCAATGTGAAAAATATCTTTTATCACAAAAGATAATTACTGGACTAGGAGAGTATATTTTTTTAAGTTCTAATTTACAGCCATACTCATCTAGTTCATCTTTAACTTATAGTTGGAAAAAACTTCTGAAAAATCTAAATATTGAATATAGAAGTATCTATCAACTTAGACACTCTTTTGCAAGTAATATGCTTTCAAATGGAGAAAATGAACTTTGGGTATCTCAAATGATGGGTCATAAATCATCTGACATAACAAGAACTAAATATACTAAATATATAAAAGTTAATAGAACACAGAAAATTACATATTTAGATAAGATTAACACAAAATCGACACAGTGTTCCTAGAACACTGTATTAAAGGCTTAACTTATTAACCAAAAGTTAATATTTTAAATAACCTTACTATTTCTAACAATTACTTGTAAAAGTTTGTAATATGCGATTATCAAAATTACTACGATATAACAAAATAAATCAATATCGATACTTTTTTGTGCCATTACAAAGTGAATAGTAATTAAAACCAATGCCAAATAAACTAAAGTATGATACTTTCCATATTTTCTAAAAAGATTTTTAGTAGAAGTTATTGCCATAAATATCAAAATCAAAAACGCAATCACTCCAAGATAAATAAATGGCTTATCTAAAGTCTCCTCAAATATAAAATATATATCAAATTGTGCATCAAATATCACAAAATTAACCGTATGAACTAAAGCATAAAAAAATCCCCACAAACCAATTGCTCTTCTATATTTCATAAGATTTATTTTTCTTTTTATAAGTGAAATAGTAATTGAAAAAAACAGTATTACTGTTGCAGTTATTCCACTTATTGTATATATATATTTTATAGGATCATTTACTTCTACAATAAAAAGTTGAATTAGTAAATATAAAAAAGGTAAAACTAATATTGTGTGAATTGCTAATCGTTTCATCATATAAACTTTCTTAAATCCATTCCTTTATATAAATGTGCTACTTCTTTTTCATAGCCATTAAACATTAGAGTGTCTTGTTTAAAAAACTTACCAAGAACTCTTTCTCTTTTTTGAGACCATCTTGGATGATCTACATTTGGGTTTACATTTGCATAAAAACCATACTCTCTTGAGTTTTGTTCCTGCCAACTATTAAGAGGTTCATCTTTTACAAATGAAATTTTTACTATTGATTTTATTGATTTAAATCCATATTTCCATGGAACAATAAGTCTAATAGGAGCACCATTTTGATTAGGCATTTTTGAACCATAAAGTCCCACTGCCATTAAAGTCAAATCATTCATAGCCTCATCCATTCTAAGCCCTTCAACATAAGGGTATGTAATAGTTGAAAATATTCCTCTTGCTTGATCTGGAAACTGTTCTTCATCATGTAGAGTTTCAAACCTTACATATTTTGCACTAGAAAGAGGTTTTACTTTTTTGATTAAATCTTTTAATGTAAAACCTATCCAAGGTACAACCATAGACCAGCCTTCAACACATCTAAATCTATATATTCGCTCTTCTAAACTCATAGTTTTTATTAAATCGTCAAGATCAAGTGTTATTTCTTTTTCAACTAAACCATCAATATCAATTTTCCAATTTGAAGTATCAAAAGTTCTAGCTAAATCTTTTACTCTTGTTTTTGAAGTAGTAAATTCATAGAAATTATTATATGTTGTAATTTGTTCATAAGTATTTAATTTTAAATTATTTGGATTTGAGTCTTTTAAATAATCTAAATTTTTTACAGGAATATTATCTTTTGCTAGAGTTTCTAAAATAGCTCCACTAGCAACAAGACTTGCTGCACCTAACTTTAAAAAATTTCTTCTTTTATCAAATATTTCTTTAGGAGTTACTTCATTTTCATTTAGTTGCCAAGATGGCTTTTTAATAATATTCATAGGTATCCTTTACACGTTTTATAAAATAATTTTATTACTTTAGTGTAAAGGATATGTTTAGTTTTTAATAAGTTTTATAATTATGCGTTTTTAGCAGCTTCTAAAATCTCTGCATAGTTTGGTTCTTCTGTAATTTCTGGACAAATTTCTTTAAATGTAACCTCTCCTGAAGCATTAATTACAAATGCAGCTCTACAAGTAACACCAGCTAAAGCACCATCAGCAATTAAAACACCATAAGCATTAGCAAACTCTTTAGCTCTAAAATCAGAACCAACAGTTACGTTTTCAATTCCTTCTGTTGTACAGAATCTTCCCATTGCAAATGGTAAATCCATAGAAACTACAATAACTTCTGCATTTTCAATACTTGCAGCTTCTTCATTGAATTTTCTAGTTTCAGCAGCACATACAGGAGTATCTAAAGATGGAACTACTACTACAATTTGAGTTTTTCCAGTTTCTCCACCAACTTGTACATTTGATAAATCTTTTGCTACTACATTTACAACTGGTGCTTTATCACCAACATTTACTTCATTTCCAGCTAAATTTACAAGGTTACCTTTTAAATTAGTTGTTGCCATATTAGTCCTTTTGTTTAATTAATTTATTGCATTATAATAAAATAGGATAAAATTTGTCTTAATTAAGACCTATCAATTAAAAGGGTGTTACTAATTGACTCTTATTCCATTATCTTCTAATACTATTTTTTTTTCATTAAGTAGTTTTGTCAAAGTTGCTTTAAATGCTTTTTTACTCATTCCAAAAATATCTTTTATATCTTGGGCATCACTTTTATATGTAAAATTCATAAATCCATTGTTTTGCTTTAAAATATCTACAACTTTTTCATCATCAACTTTTTTACCTATTTTTTGTAAAGAAATATCAAGTTTACCATCATCTCTTACTTTTTTTATATAAGCTTTTTTTCTATCTCCAATTTTGATATTTTCAAATATTTCATTATGAAAAATCATTCCTTCGGTTTTATGATTTACTATAACTTTGAAACCTAAAGGAGTTTTTGAATAAATCAAAATATCAACCTCATCGTTTAATTCAAACTTTTTAATATTTTTTTCCAAAGTAAACTTTTCATTAGCAATAAGTCTATTTGTTTTTTCATCAAGTTGTAATTGAAGTACTTTATATCCACCAATTGTGTATGAACTTCTTTGTTTATTTTTAGGTACTAAAATATCTTTTGATAAACCAATATCAACAAAAGCCCCAAATCGTGTAGTATCCACAACTTCCAAAGATGCAAACTCATTTAAATATACATAAGGTTTTAATGTAGTAGCTACAAGTCTATCTTCACTATCTGTATAAATAAATACATCTACAAAAGTATCAACTTCCATAGATTTTTCTATATAAGCATTTGGAAGTAATACCTCTTCTTCATTTTTAGCTATTAAAAATAGTCCAAACTCTGTAACTCTATTAACTCTTAGTGTGTTAGTTTTCCCAACTTCTATTTTTTCATTCATTTATGGTAATTCCGTTCTTAAATTTTATTTAGATTATATCTAAATTTTTTCACTTATTTTCTAATTAACTTTACAACAGTTAAAATAACTACTGCTGAAATAATAATACTAGCTCCTGAACTAATATCATAATAGTAAGATATTCCTAATCCAATAATAGTGAAAAGTGTAGCTAAAGCTGAGCTGATTATCATCATTGATGAAAGTCTTGAAGCAAAACTTTCAGCTAAATATGTTGGAATTGTAAGTAATGCTATTACTAAAATCAATCCTACAGCCTTTATAGCAGCCACTACACAAAGTGATGCTAAAATCAAAATTAGTGTATAAAAAAACTTAGTGTTAATCCCTCGTAAAGAAGCAAATTCACTATCATAAGATACAGCTAATATTTGCTTATAAAAAATCATAACTATTGAAATAATAAAGATATCTAAAATACTCATATATAAAACATCACCACTTGATACAGCAATAATTGAACCAAATAAATAAGACATTAAATCCACATTATACCCAGGAGTAAGATCAACAAAAATAATTCCTAAAGCCATACCAAATGCCCACATTAAACCAATAATTGAATCTGCTCTATTTCTATTTTTTAGTGTAAGCATAGCAATAATTACAGCTGTAATTATCGCAAAAACTGTAGCTCCAAATAAAACAGGTATTCCTAAATAAATAGCTAGACCTATCCCACCATAAGAACTATGGGCTATTCCACCTGTTAAAAATGTAAGTCTATTTACAACAACTAAAGAACCTATAATACCAGAAGCTATTGAGATTAAAACTCCTGCAAATAAAGCATTTTGAATAAAATCATATTGTAAAGCTTCTAACATTTCATTGCCTTATGTAGTGTATATTCACAACAATCTTTTTTCTGACCTAAAGCAGATAATAACTCCACTTCACAAAGGTGTTCTTCTGTTGTATCTATATCATTTTTTATATTTTCTAAAGAGTGGTAAACCAAATTTTTATTTACATGAGCAACTTTTTTTGCGTAATTTAAAAGTACTGAGATATCATGACTTACTACAACTATACAAATATTTTTATTTAATTGTTTTAGTAATTCATAAATTTCATTTTGACCTTTTACATCAATACTTGCAGTTGGTTCATCAAGTAAAATCACTCTTGGATTTGAACAAAGAGCTCGTGCTATAAATACTCTTTGTCTTTGCCCTCCGCTTAAATCTCCAATTTTTCTATTTTCAAAACCCTTCATACCTACTTGCGCTAGTGAATGTTTTGCACACTCTATATCTTCTTTTGCATAACCAAATATTCTCTTTTTAGCTGTAATATGCCCCATTAAAACTACTTCTAAAGCAGTTATTGGAAAATCAATATTTAAGTTTGTATTTTGTGGGACATATCCTATTTCTTCATTTTTTACATGTTTTATTATTGAGCCAGTTTTTGTTTTTAATAAGCCTAAAATAAGCTTTAAAAGTGTTGATTTTCCACCACCATTTGGTCCAATAATTGCTAAAAAATCTTCACTGTTTATCTCTAGATTTACATCTTCTAATACTTTACTACTTTTAGTATATTCAAATGATAAATCTTTAATTTCTAATATTTTCAATTTTTACCTTTTTGCAACAAAGTCGCAATTATATCAAATTTTTTTTAATTTTAAATATATCCCATAATTTTAGAATATATTAAACCTATATATTCATGAAAAGCCACCTCAACTTTATACAAATTTCTACTTGAAAAGTATGAAGAAAAACCTTTTTCTACATGAACTAAATGATTAGTAGGTGCAGCAATTGGATTTAACCCTTGCTTTTGAAAAAGCAACATTGCTCTTTTTATATGGGAAGCTGATGTTACTAAAATAAACTTTTCATTTTTTATGATTTTTTTAGCTTCTATAGCTTCTTGTCTTGTATCTTTAGGGGTATCAAGTCTTAATATATCTTTTGATTTAATTCCTAAGGCATTTGCTAAAAGCTGTTGCATAAAAGCATGTGGATTTTTATCATAGCCACCATAACCAGATACTATAAGTTTTGCATTTTTTAGTTTATTAAAATGCTTTATTCCCTCATTTAATCTATTTTGAGCAATCATATTTACTTGAGAAGTAATACTTAAATTTTCATTACTTATATGCCCATTGCCTAAAACTAATACATATTTTACATCAGGCGTTTGAATTAGTGCTTTATGAGTATTTTCTAAAGGTTCTAAAATCCCATTTGCTATTGGTTGAAAAGATAATAAAGCTAACCAAGAGATAGTAAAAAACAATATGATTTTTGCTTTAGTATATGAGTTTTTAAATAAAAAATAAACTCCAAAAGCAAACATAAAAAGTGCAATTGGTAAAGGAAGTAAAAAAGCTGCTATAAATTTTTTTAGAAAAAACATTTATTTTCCTTTTCCTATTAAAGCCGAAGTATATCCAACTACCCTTGAAGCATCTTTTGTTCTATCATAAGAAGTACAATAGTGTAAAACTTTTGTATCTAAAGTCTTTTTAATTGCACTATTAATCACAGCTTTTACTCCAATTTTTCCACAAGCTTCACAACCTTTATCAAATAAACTCATATCTTTTTTAGCAATTGCATTTAAACAGATATTATCTAGTTTATTTGCTGTTTTTTGATTATGAAAATGACTTAAATCAGTTGAAATTAAAATAAGATTATCTTCATCATCTAAAAATTCATCTATCACTTTGGATAATTTTTCATAATCTATCTTTCCATAGATTATTTCAACTATTGAAGTATCAGGGAAATAGTGCTTTATAAAAGGAGCTTGGGTTTCTGTTGAATGTTCTAAATGTAATTCTTCATTGAAATCTAAAACATCATATTTATCAATAAGCTGCTTTGAATACTCTTTATCAATTTGTATATTTCCAAAAGGTGTTTCATACTCATCATATAAAGCCACACTTGCTTTTTCATAATAAACATTATGTGTAGGACCTATTACTATTACTCTTTTTGGCTTTTTATTTTTACAAATATTATAAGCAATATTTGCAGTAAATCCACTATAAACATATCCAGCATGAGGTACTATCATAGCATTTGTTTCAAAACTTCCATTTACTTTAAAGTTCTTATTAAAGTCATCTATATATCTTAGAATCTCTTCTTTTTTTTCAGGATAAAAACTTCCACAAAAACCTGTCTTTCTAACTGTTTTCATTTTAGAAAAAACTCCTTGTATTTCATAATTACAATTTGGACACATACCATTTCTAAGTTTATTTTCTAAAACTTGAAATCTATTTCTTTTTAATACACTTTGATTACAATTTGGGCAATAAGTATGATTATCAAAACCTATATTTCCAATATAAGCATATTTAAGTCCAACTTCTTTTGCTATATCATTTGCTAATTTTAAAGACTCAAAAGAAGTGTTTGGTAAATCCATCTCTTTATAATCAGGATGAAAAGCCGAAACATGCCAAGGGGTAAACTCATCAAGCTCTTTTTTTATAAACTTAGCTATTTTTGTCAACTCTTCTTTTGAATCATTTTTTGTGGGTACTATTAAAGTTGTAACTTCCACCCATATACCATTTTTCTTAAAATGCTTTAAATTTTCTAATACTTGTGTTAAGCTTCCACCTAGGCTCTTTTTATAATAACTTTCATTAAAAGATTTTAAATCAATGTTTACAGCATCAATAATGCCTTTCATATCATCAATTACTTCCCTACTTTCAAAACCATTTGAAACATAGATATTTTTTATTCCTTGCTTCTTGGCTTCAATTGCACAATCTTTTGCATAAGGATAAAAAATTGTGGGTTCATTATAAGTATAAGAAATAGTTTCACATTTATAATGTTTTGCCATTTTAACTATATCTTTTGGACTATAATAATTTGTTTTATTTATATTATGTTCTTGGGATATTCCATGATTTTGACAAAAAGAACATCTAAAATTACATCCAACAGTACCAATTGAAAAAGATTTTGATTGAGGTAAAACATGATATAAAGGTTTTTTTTCAATTGGATCAATATTCATAGCAGCAGGATAACCATAAACTAAACACTCTATTTTATCACCTGTGTTTTTATTTACTCCACAAATACCAGTTTGATTTGGTTTTAACTTACAATAATAAGAGCATAACTGACAAACTAGTCTGTCATTTTGCTTTTTATAAAAGTTCATTACTTTATCTTTATTGCTGTGTAAATATAAATACTTGGTTTGTCTTCTAAACAGTTTTGAGAAAATCCTGCTTTCTTTGAAAGTTGCGTAAAAAACTGCTCAAAAGAAGGAAGCTGTTCCCAAACTTGAGGTAAAAATGTTGCTCTTTTACCTTCAAGTTCTAAAATAACACCATGTTCATTTACTTTTATTTTCTCTTTCAAATCTTGTGTGTTTTCATATTCAAGTTTTACAGCAGGAGTTAAAACAGATATTTCAATATCTATATTTTTAAACTCCGATGCTGTTAATCTATTAAATCTTAAATCACTAAAAGCAGCATTATAAGCATTTGAAATCACATCATCAAGTAAACTTCTATGTGCAACAAGTGAACCAATACAACCTCTTAATCTTCCATATAAATTTAAAGTGACAAAACAAGCTCGTTTTTCTTTTAAAATAGGGTATTTATCTACTAATTTTTGTTTATTAATTTCAAAACTACTATCAAATTCATTTAAAATTGTATTTCTAGCAATTTCAAGTAAAACTTGTTCTACACTTATTTGCATTCTTCTTCCTATTTTACTTTTATTATATCCTTAATAGCCTCTATAAACATATCACTATCATTTACACACTTACAAACTCTAAACTCTTTAACTCCAATTTCTTCAGCTATTTCTCTATACTCAATATCAAGTTCAAAATCAGTTTCAGAATTATCAACTGTAAATGCAATAGGATAAATAATCACATTTTCATCTTTAAAATTTTCAAGCATATCATCAAGTGATGGGTCAAGCCATTTCATAGGACCTACTTTTGATTGATAAGCTAAATTTATAGACTTAAACTTTTGCCCTTGATTTTCAAGCATTTTTGATAATATTTTTACATGTCTATTCATTTGCTTTTCATAAGGATCACCTTTATCTACAATCTTTTGAGGTAAGCCATGAGCAGAAAATATAAGATTAAATTCACTTGCTTGTGAATTTACTTTTTGTTTTATCTCTTCAACAATACATTTATTGAAAGCTTCATTTTTAAAAAATGTTCCTTTTGTTCTTATTTTAAAAGATTTTTTTGCATAAGCTTTAAAATCTTCTAAAGAAGACTTAGTAGTTGTTGTGGAAAACTGTGGATATAAAGGAAGTAAAGTTACTTCTTCTATTCCATCTTTTTTCATTTGCTCAACTACATCTTTTGCAAAAGGTGGTGTATATCTCATAATTTGATAAGTTTTATATCCTTTTATATTTTCATTTGCTTTATCTACTAACTTTTCAGTTAATGGATTTAAAGGTGAAAATCCACCAATTTCTTCATAGTTTTTCCAAGCACTATTAAGTCTTGAAGTTGTGATAAAAAATGCAATCATTTTTCTAATTAGTTTTGGGGCTGCAATAATATTTTTATCATTAAACATATTTGTTAAAAAAAGTTTTAATTCATTTTTATTTCTAGCTCCACCCATGTTAAGTAAAACTAAGGCTTTTTTATTATTTTCCATTTTAATCCAATCTTATAATTTTATCACTACACCATGTAGCTAAATCAATATCATGTGTAATTAATAAAATTGCACATTCATCTAAATATTTTATTAAAAGTTTCATTACATCATAAGCGATAATATTATCTAAAGCTGATGTTGGTTCATCAACTAAAAGAAGTTTAGGCTTCATTAAAAGTGCTCTTAAAATAGAACATCTTTGTAATTGCCCACCACTTAGCTCATAAGGTTTTTTATACAAAAAATCTTCATTTAAACTCAGTTGTTTCAAATATTTTTTTATATCTTTAGAAAAATCATAATTAATTACATCTTTTATTTGTTCAATTATATTATAAGTGGGATGAAAAGAGTTATAAGGGTCTTGAAAAATAAGACTTAAACTTTGTTTTTCTATAGATCCACTTTGAGGTTTTAAAGTTCCTGTAATTAATTCAAAAAGTGTCGTTTTTCCACTCCCACTTTTTCCGAAAATTGTAAAGAGTTCACCTTTTTTTAAAGTCATTGAAAAATTTTCATAAATAGGTGTGTCTTTTTTATAAGAAAAGCTTAAATTATCAATTTTTAAAACTGTATTATTTTCCATAAAAACCTCTTGGTAATTTAAAAACATACTATATAAAAAACTGCCTTTAGCTTTCCAAAATTCATTTAAAAAATCTTCACAATTGATACACAATTATAGGTAACACTTATATTGATGTAAAAAAGTTAATTGTGAATATTAAGCTAAGCAAAAAGAAAAAATAGCTAAAATGTTTATTCAAATTCAAGGAGAAACAATGAAGAAATTAGTATTAACTACATTATTCGCTGCAGCAACTGCTGCTACTTTATCTGCTGCATCTTTTGCTGCATGTGCTGGATGTCATGGTGCAAATGGTGAAAAGAAAGCTTTAGGTAAATCTGCAGTTATCGCTGGTTGGGATGAAGCAAAAACAATCGCTGCATTAAAAGGTTACAAAGATGGATCTTATGGTGGAGCTATGAAGGGTGTTATGAAAGGTCAAGTTGCTAGACTTTCTGATGCTGATATTGCTGACTTAGCTAAGAAAATTGCTGCATTTAAATAATTAGTAATTCTTCAAGAGGTTAGTTTAACTAACCTCGTTTTTATTCTCATCTTTCTTTATTTTTGATTCTTTAGCGTTTTTTACTTTTTTTTCTTTATTAATAGCATCATTTAAATCATCTTCACTATCAAAAAGCAAACCATCAACCATTTTATTTGAATCATCAAATTGGCCATTTTTTGCACCCCATACAAAAAGTAATAATAAACCAAAAGATATAATCAATCCCACAATTAACATCATAAATAAAGTATCATTTATCATAAATTTATCCTATTTCATTTTTATTCTAAGCGAATTTACAACAACAAGTAATGAGCTTAAACTCATAGATAATGCTGCAACTAAAGGTATAACATATCCAAACATAGCAAAGGGTATTGTAATTATATTATAAACTAAAGATATAGCTAAATTCTGCTTTATAAATTTATATGTTCTTTTTGAAATTACAAAAGATTGTCTTAAAGACATAAGTGAAGAATTTAGTAAAACTATATCAGAAACTTGCATTGTAATATCTGCTGAATTACCCATGGCAACTGCAACATCTGCATTTGATAGGGCAACAGAATCATTTACACCATCACCTACCATAACAACTGTTTTACCTTCTTCTTTAAGTTTTTTAATAAAATTTGCCTTATCAATAGGAGTTTGTTTTGCATAAAACTTGTCAATTGAAAGTTTTTGGCAAACATCTTTTGCTACATTTTCATTATCTCCTGTAAGCATTATAACTTCAATATTATTTTGTTTTAAATATGAAAGCAACTCTTTTGCATTATCTTTTATTTCATCTTCTAGTTCAAAAGTTGCTATAACTTCATCATTTACTGAAAAAATATAAGTAGTTTTATTTGATTCATATTCATAAGCAATATTATTAGCTTCAATTAATTGTTTATTTCCACCAAGTAAAGTAAAGATATTTGAATCTTCATCTTTATATTTTGCACTAAGACCTTTTGCATCTATACTTTTTATATCATAAAGTTCTTGATAAGTTAAATCATATTTTTCTTCTAAATAGTTCTTAACAGCAATACTAACAGGATGTTTTGACGAAGAAGCTAGAGAGTAAAGTAAATTTAATTTTTTTTGATTCTCAGAGCTAATTTCAGTTTTTACAACTTTTAACTTTCCTTTTGTTAAAGTTCCAGTTTTATCAAAAACAACTGTATTTGTTAAAGCAAGTGATTCTATAAACTTAGCTTCTTTAAATAAAAGACCTTTTTTTGCTAATAGTGAAATTCCTATTAAACTAGCCATTGGTGTAGCCAAAGCTAAAGCACAAGGACAAGCAATAACAATAACAGATACAGCAACAATAAAAGACTTTTCAAAATGGTTTGTACCCTCATAATCAAAACCTAAATCAACACCAAAAAAATACCAAACTAAAAAAGTTAAAAAAGAAAGAGTTAAAATAGAAACTGTAAAACCTTTTGAAACTTCATTTGCTTTTGATTGTATTTTCGGTTTTGAATTTAAAGAGTCTTCTAATAAAGTTACAATAGAAGAAAAAGTTGAGTTTTTAAAATCTTTTGTAACTTCAAATTCTATCACACAATTTGTATTAATAGTACCACTATATAAACTATCTCCTTGCTTTTTATATACAGGAAGAGATTCTCCTGTAAGAGAAGATTCATCAAAGGAACCACTCCCTTTTTTTACAATACCATCAACAGGAACTTTATCTCCTGCTTTAATTTCAACAATATCTCCAATATTTATGCTATTTAAAGAAATAGATTCTCTTTTACCATCTTTAATTACTACAGCTTCTAAGGGAAGAGTTGATTTTATTTTATCTAAAGTATCTACTGCTGATTTTTTTCCTATTACTTCTAAGTATTTTCCTACTAGAACAAAAGTAATAATCATAGCAACTGAATCAAAATAACTCTCGCCTTTTGCTCCAAATAAAATAAATAATGAATATATGTAAGTAAGAGTAGCACCAGAAGCTACTAAAAAGTCCATATTTAAAACTCTATTTTTTAAACCATAATATGCACCTTTAAAAAATACCCAACCAGAATAAAATAAAACAGGAGTTGAAAGTAAAAACTCCCCTAAGTGAACCATCCATTTAACTTCATCACTCATTCCAGTAAAAAAGCCTGTATATTTAGCAACCCCTAGCATCATAATATTCATACTACCAACAACAGCAACCATCATCTTTATAAAATAATCTCTTTTGGCTTGAGTTGCTTTTTTATCTGCTATTGAAGAATCATAAGCATAAGCATTGTACCCTATGGATCTTATTCGAAGGATTATATCTGATAGTTTTATTTCTTCACTATCCCAAGTAATAACAGCTTTATTAGTTGTAAAATTAATATTTGCTTCTATAATACCTTTTGTTTCAAAAAGTATTTTTTCATTTAACCATACACAAGCAGCACAATGAATTCCTTCAATAATCAAATCAATTTGCTTAAAACCCTCAGGAGTTGTTCTTATATAAGAGCTTTCAAAACTTGCTGTATTAAATTTTTCTAAATCGTCATTATCTAGTTTTAAAGGTGGAGTAATAGTTTTGTTTCCAAGTTTATCATAAAAAGAATCTAAGCCATCATCTTTTAAAAGATGATAAACTCCTTGACACCCTTTACAACAAAAATTTAATTCACCTTCTTTTATCATAATATCATCATCAAAACTTAAATGACAATGATTACACTTTACTTTTGACACTTATAATATTCCTATTTTTTATAAATAATTTTTTAAATTGATATTTATTTCTAGTTTGACAGTCTTTTTTAGTGAATGATTAACTTTATTTATATCTAAATATGATATTATATCGTAATAATTATGGAGTAAATCTTAATGGTAAATAATATTTCTATATTGAAAAACATAACAATACTTTATGCTGAAGATGAAAAAGATTTAAGAGATGTAACCCATCAAATTTTAAAAGGCTTCACCAAAAAGCAATACTTAGCTCAAGATGGACAAGAAGGTCTTGAACTATTTAAAAAAAATCAAGATGAAATTGATTTAATCATTACTGATGTAAATATGCCAAATATGAATGGCCTTGAAATGGTTAAAGAAATTAAAAAAATAAACATGAATATCCCTATCATAGTAGCAACTGCTTTTTCTAATAAAGAGTATTTATTAGAAGCTATTGATATAGGTGTTGATAAATATGTTCTAAAACCAATTGATGTGGCAAAGTTACT
This sequence comes from Arcobacter rhizosphaerae, assembly GCF_049472155.1. Classification (NCBI taxonomy): domain Bacteria; kingdom Pseudomonadati; phylum Campylobacterota; class Epsilonproteobacteria; order Campylobacterales; family Arcobacteraceae; genus Arcobacter; species Arcobacter rhizosphaerae. Next base: position 156,091 of record NZ_JBMOVW010000002.1, read on the forward strand.
ACAAGTAATGTCACAATCACTACTTTATCACGAATTAAAAGATTTATATATAGATAAACTTACAAATCTACCAAATAGAAATAGACTAAAGAAAGATTTAGAAACAACAGAAATTGATTTAATGGCTTTACTTGATATTGACGAATTTTCAACTATCAATGATTTATTTGGTGAAAAAAATGGTGATGTAATTCTTTCTGAATTAGCAAAAGCTATAAAAAAACACTTCAATGAAGAACATTTCAAAATCTATAGAATGGAAGCAGATAAATTTGCTATTGTTTATAAAGATAAAAATGAAGATGTTAATAAATTTTATAATTTGTGTAAAAGTTTTGCAGATAAAATAGAAAAAGACTCATTATTTATAAATGAAGATGAAATTGATATAAATGTAACAATAGGTATCGCAAAAGGTGATGGTTCAAGAGCTTTTAAATACTCACAAAGAGTTATAAATTATGCAAGAAGTAAAATGCAAAGAATCATGATTTATAATGAAGCTTTTAATATTCAAGAATCATTTGAAGAAAATATAAAATGGGTTAAACAAGTAAAAATTGGATTTAGAGAAAACCTTTTCCAAGCGTATTTTCAACCTATCGTAGATACATATACAAAAGAGATTTATAAATATGAAGCACTTATTAGATATGTAACAAAAGACAACAAAGAAATTGCTCCTATTAACTTTATAAATGTAGCAAAAAGAACAAAGTTATATCCTAATATTATTAAAATTGTTATTGATGATTCATTTAAACTTATTAAAAATAAAAACAAAAGAGTTTCTGTAAATATTTCATTTGATGATATCGCAAATGAAGAAACTACTGCATTTATTTATGATATTTTAGAGCAAAATAAAGAATACTCTCATCTTTTAGAATTTGAAATATTAGAGTCAGAAGAGATATCAGACTTTGATGAAGTAACAAAATTTATTGAAAATGTAAGAAAATTCAACTGTTCAGTTGGAGTTGATGATTTTGGAGCAGGATACTCAAACTTCAATCTTTTAACATTACTTGATATTGATTTTGTAAAAATAGATGGTTCATTAATTGAAAATATTAATACTTCAAAAGATTTAGAAATTATAGTTACAACAATTGCTAATTTCTCAAAAGAATTTGGTGTAAAAACTGTAGCTGAATTTGTATCTAAAGAAGAAATTTATGAAAAAATAAAAGAATTAAAAATCGATTATTGTCAAGGTTACTACTTTGAAAGACCAATAAACTATGACTGTATTAAGTAGGCTTATTTAAGCCAACTTAATACTATATTTTCTTTATTATAAAGTTTTGTTTTTATTCTAGCAATATTAGCAATACTTACTAATTGCTTTGAAGCAGCTTCTAAATCATCATTTACTATAAAGTAATCATAATCTTGAAAAAACTCTACTTCTTGTTTTGCATTTTTAATTCTTTTTTCTATAACATCTTTTGAATCAGTAGCTCTGTGATTTAATCTACTTTCTAATTGAGTTAAATTTGGAGTTGTAATAAAAACAGAAGTAACAACATCATCTAGTTGTTTTCTAACTAATTCATGACCTTGTACATCAATATCAAAAATTACAAGTTTTCCTTCATTTAAAGCCTCTTTAACTGGCTTTAAAGATGTACCATAATAGTTTCCATGAACATTTGCGTACTCTAAAAAATCACCATTTTCTATATCTTTTTCAAACTCTTCTTTTGAAGTAAATAAGTAATCGACACCATGTTTTTCACCTTCTCTAGGCTCTCTTGTAGTTGTAGATATTGAAAAATAGTAATCTTCAATATCTTTATATACTTCTTTTAATAAAGTAGACTTACCACAACCACTAGGACCTGATAAGATAAGAATTGCACCATGTTTTTCTGTTATCAACTATTTATCCTTTAACACTAATCTAATATCAACGCTTTTGCCACTTGAAAGCTTATCAATCACTTCTTGATTAAACTTTTCTAAAAATGGCTTTAGCTCATTTATACTGTAATCACTTAAAACCAATTTATAAGGTAAAAGCTCTGATTCACCTTGACCTTCATCTAAGTTAAATTCATACTCTTTTACTTCTTCTAGGGCATCATCAATAATATCAGAAATATCTTTCCAATCTTGCTGATCCATAGCTACTTCATTTTGGATCTCTTCTTCTTTTAGAATATTATTGATTTTATTAAGTTCATTATCATCTAAAACTCCACCCTCTTTTAGAGAAGCTAAACTTACTATACTCTCATCATTGTCATCTTCAATATCAGAATAAATATCATCAGCTAAAGACTCAACATACTCAGTAATAGGAATAGTAACTTCTTCATCTTCAAAATAGTCATCTTCAAGATTAGAATGTCTAGGAGTATTTATAAACTTTTCTGTGGCGGCTTTTTCATCTTCTTTTATATTTTCAACTTCTTCTTTAATAATTTCTTGAAGTTTTGTAGGTAAAAAAGGTCTTGGTATTATAAAATCTCTTGATTTATCAAAAGGAAGTTCTTCACTTGAAATAGCTCCAAGTCTTTTTGAATATTGCTTAATAATATTAAACTTGTCATCAATAAAACTTTGATCAATTACAATTAAATCATAATTTTCTTTTACACTAGTATCATCTGTAATTGTTAAATCTAAGTTTAATTTTTTACATACTAATGAAAATATTTGTTCTATTATTGCAGTTTCACATATCAATAATAATTTCACTTTATCTCCTGCAATTTTTTATCAACAAGTTTATAAACTTTATCACATCTCATAGCTAAGTCATTTTCATGTGTAACAAGAATTAAACCTGCTTCTTTTTCTTCAATATAACTAAATAGTGTATCCATAACAATATTTGCTGTATCTTTATCAAGATTACCTGTTGGTTCATCAGCAAATATAATTTTTGGCTTTTTTGTCAAAACTCTAGCAATAGATAATCTTTGTTGTTGTCCACCACTTAGCTCTCCTACAGCTTGATTTAAAACATGCTGTATTCCTAAATCTTTTAGTAATTTATTATCTATTTCTTCTGTACTTAAAAGTTTAGCAATATCTAAATTTTCATTTGCAGTAAACCCTCTGAAAAGATAATGTGCCTGAAATATTATACCAAAATCTTCTCTTCTTATCTTTAAAAGATTTTTTTGCTTTATATTATATAGGCTTTTATTTTCAAAAAACACTTCACCTTTAAAAGGTTTTAGTAATGAAGATAAAATATTTAAAAGTGTAGATTTTCCACTTCCACTTGTACCAATAATAGCAATAGATTGTTTTTTGTATAATGACAGATTTATATTTTCAAAAAGTTCATAATCAAATTTATGAAATAAATTTTCAGCTTTTAAAAGAGGAGAAGTAATGAGTGCCTCTTTTTTATTTTGTACACCCATTACATAATCCTTTTAAGTAGTTATAATTATAAATAATTATTAGTTACCCATTTGTGCAGCAACTTCTGCAGCAAAATCTTCTTCTTTTTTCTCGATACCTTCACCAAGTTCAAATCTTACATACTCAACGATTTCAATTGATGCGTCAACAGCTTTAATAGCTTCTTCAACAGTCATTGAATCATCCATAACATAAGTTTGTGATAATAATGCATGAGTTTTATCTAATTGAGAGTTATCTTCAATCCATCTGTTAATTTTACCAGCAACGATGTTGTCGATAATTTTTTCAGGTTTACCTTGAGCGATTAACTCTTCTTTCATTTCATTTTTTGCAGCTTCAATAGCTTCATCAGTTAATTGTTGTTTAGAAACAAACTGAGGGATATTTTTAAGAGGTTTTCCAAGTCTTACTAACTCTTCATTCTCTTTTTCAATATCAGCAATAATTGCTTTGTTTTCTGATTCAATGAATTCAGCTGATAAATCTGAATAAGAAATAACAGTTGGCTTCATAGAAGCTGCGTGCATTGCAACTCTTTTTAATAATTCAGCAGTCTTTTCTTTAGCAGCGTCATCACATTTAGCAGCTAAAACAACCCCTACTTTTCCTAAGTGAACATAACCATTTACTACAGGACCTTCAACATTTACAACTTTTCTTGCAACTAAGTTTTCACCAATAACTGCAATTTTTTCATTTAAGAAAGTTGTAAAGTCTTGACCTTCAATATTAGAAGCAGCTAAAGCTTCTGCATCATTTAAGTTATTTTCTTGTGCATGAGTTGTAATTTGATTAGTTAATGCAATAAACTGCTCATTTTTAGCAACGAAGTCAGTTTGTGAATTAACCTCAGTCATTGTAGCTTTAGTTTTGTCATCATTAACAATAATAGTTACTAAACCTTCAGCAGCAACATTACCTGATTTTTTAGCAGCTTTTGCAAGACCTTGCTCTCTTAACCAAGTTTGTGCTTCTTCGATATTACCATCACACTCATTTAATGCTTTTTTACAATCAAGCATTCCTGCACCAGATTTTTCTCTTAATTCTTTAATTAATTTTGGAGTTGCACCAGCCATAATTACGCTTCCTCAGTTTTTGATTCGTTTGCTTCAGCTTCACCTTCTGCAACAGCTTCAGCTACTACTTCTTGTGCTTCTTCTGCAGAAACAACTTCCTCTTCTTGACCTTCTTCAGCTAATGCAGCTTTACCTTCGTTAATTGCTGCAGCCATTTCATTACAAAATAGTTGAATAGATCTGATTGCATCATCGTTACCTGGAATTGGTAAATCAACTAAATCAGGGTCACAGTTAGTATCTAAAGGAGCAATAACAGTAATTCCTAATCTTCTAGCTTCTTTGATTGCAATTCTTTCTTTTACCGCATCAATAATGAACATCATATCTGGTAATTTGTTCATTTCTTTAATACCACCTAGGTAAAGCTCTAACTTTTGCTCTTTTCTAGAAAGCATTAATGCTTCTTTTTTAGTTAATAAGTCTAATTGACCTTCTTCTCTCATCTTTTTGATGATTTCTAATTTTCTAATAGATTTTTTGATTGTTCCGTAGTTTGTTAACATACCACCTAACCATCTGTGGTTAACGTAAGGCATATCACAAGATTCAGCAGCTCTTTTAATAGCTTCACTTGCTTGCTTTTTAGTACCAACAAATACCATTGTTTGACCTTCAGCAGCTCTGTCTCTTACTACATTATATGTATATCTGAAATATCTTAATGTTTTTTGTAAATCAATAATATAAATGTTCTTTCTTACACCGAAAATGAATTTTTTCATTTTTGGATTCCATCTTCTTGTTTGGTGTCCGAAGTGTACACCACACTCTAATAGGTCTTTCATTGTAACCATAGTATCTCCTTGGATATATTTAAAATTGGGTTTTGCCTCTGTGTCCCTTAATGCAAAATTGCACAACCCATAACAGGAATTTGACACATGTGACATTTCTAATTAAAATTAGAACCGTGATTTTATCTAAGATAAGTTTAATTTTTCTTTAAGCCATAAAACTTAACATATACTTGTATATTAAGCTAGTGATTCTTCAAACTCCAATTCAATAATATCTTTATTTTTTTCTAAATTCTCTTTTAATGACTTTGAAAACTCATCAGGATAAACTTCTTTTTTATTCAACTTTATTGCATCAAAAATTTCTTCTACTACTTCAACAGTTGAAGATTTAGGAATATCACTTTCTTTTGTCATATTTGTATCAATAGGACCTGGTAAAACTTCTAATACACTGATGTCTTTAGATTTCATTTCAGCTCTAAGTGCTTGTGTAAGAGAATGTAAAGCACTTTTTGAAGCAGAATATAAGCCCATAACTGGAAAGTTGCATAAAGCCAATACTGATGTAATATTTACAATTTTCGCTCCTTTATTTAGTTTTATAATTAATGATTTTGTTAAATTTAACGTACCAATAACATTTACATCAAAATCAAGAGTTGAAGCTTCAAGTATTCTTTTTTGACTATTTACTCCTGCATTATTTATTAAAAGATCTATATTATCAATATTTAAAGTTAAATTTTTTAGATCTTCTTTATTTGTTATATCTACTTTTACTAACTGAACTTTTGAAGATAAGTTTTGGATATTTCTAGCTTTTGAGATACTCCTTACTGTACAGTAAATCTTTTTTACATTTTGAGTTAACATTTTTTCAACTAATGTTTTACCAAGTCCTCCATTTGCCCCACTAATTAAAACTATTTTATTTTCTAAATTCATATTGTTCCTTTGATTTATTTATAAAAGCATACATCAAAAAATCTTTTTTGTCAACTTGATTGACAAAATTAATATTTATTGTTATAGTTTCATAAAAAAGGACAATCATGAAAAATTTTCTAACTATACACAGCTCAATATATCTAATATTTGCAGTTGTTTTATTTTTTATTCCAAATCAATTATGGCCACTATATGGTATGCAAATAAATGACGAATACGCAATGTTCTTGTCACAACATAACAGTATTTTTCTTGGAGGGATAGGTTTTATAGGTTTATTCTTTAGAAATATGCAAAGTAATATTGAGGTTTATACACAATTATTGAAAGGTTTATTAGTAACAAATCTTTTAGGTTTTATCATAACTTTTTATGCATGTTTAAAAGGATACTTTTCAGGTTTTGGTTGGTCAGATCCAATTTTCTTTTTTGTTTTATTAATTTTATGTTTTATCGAAATAAAAAAAATAAATAAATAATATTAAAATTAGCTAGGCAATTAGAGTTTACTAAACTTATTGCCTAGTTAATTTTGTCATTATGTAATTGCATTTAAAATTAAAAAAATTGAAAATTCAGCCTCTGGCATAACTATTTTTCTATAAATTACATTTAAAATTAAAAGTAAAATCCACCCACTAACAAAAAAAGCTAAGTATCTTAACTTTTGATTAGTTTCTCTACTATATATATACATTGACTTATTGCCTGTTTCATTTTTTATATCATATATAGATTTTAAAAAGCTTTCTGTGGCAAGAGATAAAATAAATATATAGAAATAGTCTATTTTCTCAAATAAAATAAAACTAAATATGGAAAGGCACAATAAAAATGTAACTATCATGAATATATCATCTTTATTCAATATTATTCCTTTATGAATTAATAGTAATAGCGGTCAAATGTTGAATTATAATTTTGACTTTTTTTAAGGTGGCGACTGACCTCTATTTTTCTATTTTTTTATCTTTGAAACTCCACTTTCCAAAAGTGAAGACTTCAAACCCCAGATACAATTTTCATAAAATTACACTTGAAACTAATAAAGAGGTTTATTTCTTTTATTATATTCAGATATACACTTTGAATATGGTAAAATATATATTAACGCTTTATATGTAAAAAAAATGGTTATCCCCCCTGCTATTAATGGGGTTATTATATCTTTACAAATTGCAGCTATAATAATAGCTAATATATACAATACCCCGATTTTAGCATTTTTAAGATGCTTATCGCAGTTTGTTTCCACTATTTTAATACCTCCTTCATAAAGTATCCTATTGTTTTTCTATCTTCATTCATCGTATCAATTGCATTATTTTTAATAGTATCACTAACTTGTTGTAAAATTCCTTTTTCTCCTGCAATATATAAAAGTACTTCAGAAGAAAAGTTTGTAACCTCCCAAAATAGTGACTCTGGAGAAAATGGAGTTGATTCTATTGAATGCATAACTACTAAAGCACCTGATACTTGATTTACAACATGTAAACCTTTTTTATATCCCGGTTTAATTGTAGTTTCCATAGGATGTTTCTTTGGATTTCCTAATGCTTTTTTCATATATAATTCTTCTCCATAATTATTAAACATATGAATAAAAGCACCAGTTACAGCACCATTAGCAAACTTTCCACCAGTATTTTGAGATACTGTTCCACCAACAACAGCGATTGATGTTCTTAAAGTAAATCCTCCTGCACCATCTCCACCTAATTTAGGAATTAAAATCAGGTGTTAAATTGTGAATTTGACTTTTTTTAAAGTGGAAATTCATGACCTGACCCCTAATTTTTTGACCCCTATTTTTTTAATTATTACTAGTATTTTTCACTTTTATTTAATGATATATATGCAAGTACTCCATATAAAAGTACGGTAGTAAGAATAACTATACTTTGAAAATAGATTCCTATTAAAAATATTAATATTAATATTGTACTATATTTTTTCATCTTAACTCTCCTTAAAAGTAATTTGGATTTAAAGCAGGATTTGTATATGGATTATTTATCTGAATATTTTTCATATCATGCCATAATTTTTGAGCTGTTCTTCTTACTCCTGTCGCTTCATAAATTAAAGTTTCAACTTTGCTCCTGCTACACCTGCTCCTGCAATAAAATATGGATTAATAGACTTCTCTATAAATATTGCCACTGTTACTCCTAAAGCAAAACCTACTCCTGCATCCAATGCAACATCTAATAAATTTAAACCTTTATCTATAAACTTTACAAATAATGGATATTCATTGGAATGTTCTTTTATTCTTTGATTCTGACCTTCTACTGAATTTGCATAGCCAAACCGATTAAACAAATGAACAAACGCACCAGTAACAGTACCATTAGTAAATTTTCCACCAGTATTTTGAGATACTGTTCCACCACCAACAACAATTGATATTCTTAAAGTAAATCCTCTTGCATATGTTGAATTATAAATTTATCTTTTTTTAAACTGGTAATTCATGACCTGACCCCTATTTTTAGTGGGGAGTCAACCTTTGGATTAAATAAATATACTACTTACTTTTCATCAGGATATTCTTTTTTTATACGCTTAAAAATAAATTAAAAAAATAAAGATATTAAACCTAAAAAAATAAATATTAATACATTTTCAATTAATTTTTCATATTCTTGATTAACTAAATTAAAAAATATTAATATAGTTACAAATGTTAAAATTAAATAAACAATCACTATTCTTCCTTATTACTTTTTTAAACTAGCTCCATCAATATAAACTTTTATATCATCATAAAAGCCAAATGAAACTGAGGCAGCACCAGTAACTATCCTAGAAAACTCCAAGTATTACTCCTTCTTTACCAAAAGATTTACCATAATTAGCTCCTATAGAAGCGCCTGCTATTCCAACATTATTAATCTTCCCTATATTTGATTCTAGTACCTCATTTATTTCGTTTAAATCACTTCTTACTTTATAATGTGTTCTCCAACTAGAAACACTTTTATCCATAGATAAAGCATTTGCCTCAGCCTTTTTTCTCATTATTTCTAATTCTTTTTGATTTAATGATTTTGCCATTTCTGCATTAAACATATGAGTAAATGCACCTGAAACAGCACCATTAGCAAACTTTCCACCAGTATTTTGAGATACTGTTCCACCAACAACAGCAGCAATTGATGTTCTTAAAGTAAATCTTCCTACACAATCTCCACCTAATTTAGAAATTAAGTGATCAGGTCTTGAATTGTGATTTTGACTTTTTTTAAAGTGGCGACTGACCCCTATTTTCGAAATAATAGTCTCTAAAACTTTCACTTATTAAAACATAGAATGCAAGTTAAAGTTCAGGTTTTTGAAATTTATCATTTTTATCATTTGATACAATAAAACTTATAATAGCTAAAATTAATACCCCTACTCCCGCAGAGATACTAACAAAATAAAAACATAAAATTGTCATTGAAATAAAAAATATCAATTTTTTCATAATTAACTCTTTAAAAATAATTTGGATTTGCGGCAGGATTAACATATGGACTGTTTATTTGAACATTTTTTAAGTCATGCCAAAGTTTTTGTGCAACTGCTCTTCCTCTTGTAGCTTCTAGGGCGAAAGTAAGTTTAACTTCTTTTGCTGCACCAGCAACAGCAACACCACCGGATTATAGACTTTTCTAAAAATAATTGCTTCTCCCACTGCAGTTACTGCTCCTGTAATGGCACTTAGGCCTATATCTAATGCATTCAAACCATTATCAACAAATTTAATAAAATTTGGATATTCATCTTTGTTATCCTTAATTCTTTGACTTTGACCTTCTTCATTTTTTGCATAACCTGCATAACGATTAAACAAATGAACAAACGCACCAGTTACAGCACCATTAGCAAATTTCCCACCATTAATTGAAGAAACTGTTCCAGAAACTACTGCTGTTACCATTGTTCCTAATTTTTTACCCCAAGAACTATTTGCAGCAAATGCACTACTTGCAAATCCTGACCAAAAACCAGAACTCCATCTTCCTCCTTGAGCTTTTGTTATAGCAGACCTTGTTAATCCATGCATAGCAGCTTTGGTAGTGGCTAATCCTACGTTTCCACCTTCAAATAAAGATGCTTTATGTGCAATATCAGAACCAACGTTAAACACACCTGCTGCAACTTCTGCTACTCCCCATGCTACACCAGCACTAACTGCTCCCCAAAAGGCACCTTTTAATCCAGCTTTTAAAACATTGTTAAAGGATCCACCATTTAATAATGAGCCAGTGACTCCTCCTGCAAATCCTGCTAATGCTCCACTTGCAAGCATCGCACCTAGACTTGCTCCACCTGTAGCTAATGCTACTCCAATAGTAACTGCTATTGTAATAATAGGCTTAATATATTTCTTAATCTTCTTAAAGAAAAAACCACTTGGATCTGTATACTTTAATGGATTATTTTTTACATAAGTATATCTATTATAACTTTGAGTATCATAAGGACTTTGTATATGTGGATCTGCACTTAAAAATCTTCCAAGTGTGGGGTCATATACTCTTCCGTTCATGTGAATTAGATTGAACTCTTTTATATGTTCATGTCCTGTAAACCCTCTTTTTGTTAAGGCATTATTTTCTGAAACTTCATTTTGCCATGAACCTATAATTCTATTACCAAAAGGTTTATAGCTTACTCTTTGTATTACTTTTCCACTTTCATTTGTTATGGTATCTACTGATCCTAAAGCATCTTTATGAAAGTATTGTACTGTTGGGATAAATGATGAATATTTTATAGTAAGGGTCAGGTATTGAATTATGATTTTGACTTTTTTTAAAGTGGAAATTCATGACCTGCCCCCTATTTTTATGATCTGACCCCTATTTCTTAATTAGTAAGTTTTTTCTTAATAAATTTGCTTAATTCTTTAAACTCCATTGGTTTAAATTTATGGTATATATAGCCAAAAACAAAAGCAATAATTGCTGTTCCGAATACACCACCTCTATTAAAATTAATAACTTCAAATATATTTAATAAAATAGCTGTTAGATAAAGCCATAAAATACATAGACTTATATATGCAATTGTATACTTTATATATTTAATCATTACATTCCTTATTTTAGTGGAGTTATTGTAAACTGTAAGGGAGCATATTCATTATATATTTCATATGGTTGAAGTACTCTATCTGTTAAAATTATTTTAAAAGTTGTTGCTGTGATATCAATTCCTTCGCCAATCGAAATTACTAATGGTTTTTTAGCTACAGCTCCTGCTATAACTAGAGCAGCTCCAGTATCTGCTACTTTATCTAAAATGTTAACTACATCTTTTTTAGTGTAATTAGGATTATTATCATAATAATTTCTTAAGTCTTTTAAAGTACCATCTGAATTATACCCAATAGGATAGGATCTTTTCATATAACTATTAAATTTACCCATTTCAGCATTAAACATATGAGTAAATGCACCTGAAACAGCACCATTAGCAAACTTTCCACCAGTATTTTGAGATACCGTTCCACCAACAACAACAACAGCGATTGATGTTCTTAAAGTAAATTCTCTTGAAATTGTGAATTTGACTTTTTTAAAAGTGGAGATTCACTCCTAGGGGTGTAATTTCTAATTAGTAGTATTAATGATATCACAACTATCAATAATTGAATAAACTTCTTTTTCTTCTATAAATTCTCCAAAGAAAAGTATAGATTCTTTTAGAAGAACTAAATATATCTTATATTTTTCTATATTCTTATCTTGATATTCTATTACCTTAAAACTTTTATATATCTTTTCGTAAATTTTATCCATATTTAAATTTAGTGAAATATTTTTCATTAAATTTTCAAAATCAATTTTATTTTGAAGATATATCGATAAAGTTTTACCTGATATTAATTCTTTTGCATTCATAGAGACAAAGTTATATTCAAATTTAGACTTTTGTTCGACTAGTGTATAGTTACTATCAATTAAAATTGAACATTCTTTTAGGTTAACAATTTTATCTTCAGAGTTTAAATATGTTGTAATAAAAAAAACTATTAATAACCATTTCATTTATAAACCTTTACTGAACAATTTGACGTATTTATACAATCATATTTATAAGTATAATTAGTTGATGTATCAAAAAACCTTAAAAAGTCTACAAATTGGGATAAATAACCTCTTGCTGAATTATCTCTTATTATACTAGGTGCAGTTTGTGTTAACACTTTTAATTCACCTAATCCATAAGAAATAAATTGTTTACGTAGTTTTAACTTAGCTATCATTATTGAACTAGAATCATCTGATTCAAAATTCATTTCATTTATAAATTCTTCATCATTTAATCTGGCTATTCTATTCTTTTCATCTAGTAAACTTAATGTATTTCCAATTTCTGCATTAAACATATGAGTAAATGCACCTGAAACAGCACCATTAGCAAACTTTCCACCAGTATTTTGAGATACTGTTCCACCAACAACAGCAGCGATTGATATTCTTAAAGTAAATCCTCCTGCACCATCTCCACCTAATTTAGGAATTAAAATCAGGTGTTGAATTGTGAATTTGACTTTTTTTAAACTGGAAATTCATGACCTGACCCTATTTTCAATCATTTGATACATTTTGAACAAGTATTTTTACAATATCTTTTTTTAAATAAATGTATTAAATATAATCCCTACTTTAATAAAGATTATTTCAATAAAAAGAAATTTATCATTCCATTTTTCTAATTTATAATTAAAACTTTTTGTTCCAATATATAAAAACAAAAGAACAAAAACAATCATAGATAAATCAATAAGAACTTTATAATTCTCTATAAACTTTAATATTTCATTATAAAAAACATATCTAACACTAATAAGAATAAATAATGTTAACAGTAGTTTAAATTTATATTTATGAAAAAAATCAGTTAAAGTTAAACTCATTTTAATAAATTCCCTTTTCAAAAAAACATATCTATCAAAATAATAAATATAATTATTTAAATTCATTTTATATTATTTGCTGAATATTTGATAAACCAACTATTCAACTAACCATAATTTTATTATCCCTCTTTTATCTTTTACTTTTAGACATTCTGGTATAAAAGGTATACATAGTTTGTTCACTTTTGTAGGAAGATAAAATATTTTAACCTTTTGTCCATTTCTTTGAATTGGTGATCTATATGCTTTAGTTAAATTAAAAAAAAATGTATTATCCTCTGATGTATTTCCATATGAAGTAGAAAAAGAGATACCATTCACTTCAAAAGTTTCTAATCCATGACCGGAGGGATGCATAGGTTTTAAATTTTTTATTTCTCCAACTAAAACTTTATATGATTTATCTAAAAATGACTTGTGTATTTCTTTACTCAACTCTATTGTTGAATTAAGACCTTGGTAATAAAAAAAGGAACAAATTAAAAACAATACAATTAATCCCTTATACCTATATATTTTATTTTTAAATATTATACTAAGTATAAGTATAATGATAATAGTTATAATATGTATATTATATAAAAATTCTATTTTATCTGGTAAATGATATGTACTTTCAAAAACTAATTGCATAAAGTCACCAATTAAACGATTTTAATATTGTTGTTTCTGTTTTATAGGAATGAACTTCAAAAGGCACTGGTGAAGGAGTACTAATACCTAAACTATAATTGTGTAGAACTTTTGCTGTATTAGAAATTGCAAATTCATAACCTAGGTCTACAATAGTTCCTGCCGAACCTCCTGATGTAACTGAAGTACCAGATAAAGCAAAGATAGAAGAATTTCTTGACCAACCTACATTAATTTCAGAAGATGCATCAATATTTGTATAAGCACCGACTCCTTCTGTTTTAAATAATCCTATACTCCATCCTTTATACCATGCTTTTTGTGGGTCATGAGCTATTGTCAGACCTCTTTCAATTGTACCTCCTACTCCTGCACCACCTGAAGTACTTACTGTAACTCTCCATTCATCATTAAACATATGAGTAAAAGCACCTGAAACTGCACCATTAGCAAATTTCCCACCAGTATTTTGAGATACTGTTCCACCAACAACAGCAGCGATTGATGTTCTTAAAGTAAATCCTCCTGCACCTTCTCCACCTAACTTAGTACCTGGACTAAATAAATCAGAAGCAAATCCAGACCAGAATCCAGAACTCCATCTTCCACCTTGAGCTTTAGTTATTGCTGATCTTGTAACACCATGTAAACTTGCACGAACTGCTTCTTTTGTTGCAGTAGTGTAATCTAAACCTTGTACATAATCACCAATACCATTTACAATACCTGGGTAATAGGAGTCAGGTGTTAAATTGTGAATTTGACTTTTTTTAAAGTGGAAATTCATGACCTGACCCTATTTCTTACTTCTTTTATCGCAGTTTGTTCCCACTATTTCAATACCTCTTTCATAAAGTATCCTTTTGTTTTTCTATTTTAAAAATAGTATATAAATGCCCAATTATAATTATAGAAATAGGTAATATCTGATAATATATTGAATCAAATACAATTAATTTATTTATATAATAAAAATAAACAAAAACACAATAAAAAATGGATATAAATAATATTAATATTTTATAATATTTATTCCTTTTTCTAGTTTAATTCTAAAGTTACTTAACATTACTGCTATACCTAAAAAAAGAAAAAAAGTAGTATTTTCAAGTTCTTCAACAAAAAAATCATTTATGATAAATATTCCAATATTTAACCATAATATATCTAATAAAAAAACTCCAAAATAAATCATTTATTTTCTCCACTTTCTTTTACATAATCAAAACTTTCACCTGATATAAATGAAACAACTTTTCCAGGAACAAAAAATTGAGATAAAGTATAGAAGGGGTCAGGTGTTGAATTATGATTTTGACTTTTATTAAAGTGGAAATTCATGACCTGACACCTATCTATTTATTTACGAAACTAATCCGTTAGTCATTTTCTTTTTTTGATTTACATAAAATTTTTAAAATTTAGCAAAATGAGAACTTTCTATGGAGTTACTCAGTGAATTAGAATCTAACGAATTAAATTCTTCTTTTGTAAGAAGCTTATTCTTTCCTACAAAAGTTAATACACCCGTTTTACATAAATTAACTTGTTTCAAAGATATTGATTTGTCATAATAACCACTACAATAACTTAACCCTTGAATTACATGAATATCACCTTTTTTCATATAATTATAACCATTTGTATAAGATTCATAATTATTGTTAGATGCAAATAAAACACTTGTACTTGTTAGTATTAATAATAGTTTTTTCATATTTTTCCTCGTATAATAAATTTATCAAGTTACTAGATCAAATAAGAGTAGTAATTTGATAGTTATTTAGACTTTGGTAAAGTTTAAAATTGTTTTACCAACTTCTAAAACAACTTACAGTTAAAGAGTTGAATGACAGTCATTTTTCCTTATGAACTTTATTAAGGGGTCAGGTGTTGAATTGTTAATTTTACTTTTTTTAAAGTGAAAATTCGTAATCTGTCCTTATTTCTCTTATTTCATGCCATGAAATAATAATAAGTTTTAGTTTTAAATTTTATTAAAATAATTAAATTAGTTAAATATTTCAAGAACTTCAAAACTAGCCAATAAGAAATCGCAAAACTTATTGCCTAATTTTAAAATTTTGTTAGATATATAAAAAGAGTGCTACTACAGCAAAACCTGCTAGCATGAAGTAAACACCTCTTTTTTTGAAGCCATTTTTACCTTTGACCATCCAAAATGATGATATTGCTAAAAAAGATAAAATCACACTATAAATAATTGCTAGATAAAACCAAGCACTATCGTGTTTTGCTTTGTGGGCATAAACAAAGACTTCTAAAGCAACTGGATAGCCTTTGTATCTTACTTCTAAATTACCACTTTTTTGTTCATACTTTACTTTTAAGCTTTTCCAAGCTTTGAAGTACATTACCTCATCATCTTGTTTTGTTAGTTTTAAATTTAAGTGTTTTTTCACATCTTTATATGAAGATTTAGGAAATACTTCATTTATTTTACCTTGAAAAACCACTTTTTTAAACTCATCATTAAAACTATCAACAGCAATATTTTTTTGTATTACTGCATAATCTTCAAATTCAACTTTAAACCATCCAAGTCCTCTTCCTGAAAGAACTATTCCTGTTATTGCATAAATTAAAGTTAAACCTATTACAAAATATCCAAGGTCTCTATGAAGAGACCTTACTTTCTTACTAAATGCACTCATTTAAACTCTAAAATTTATAAGATAGTTTAACTTTAAAGTTTCTTCCAACTTCATAAGGTGTATAAGAGTCATCACCAAAATATGTCCCAAATGAAGTATGTCTTGCATATTTTTTATCAAATATATTATCAATACCAAAACTTAATTTTGCACCTTTTAATTTTTCTAAAGTATAAGTTGATGATATATTGTGAACTGCATAACCTTTTCTTTTTACTTTACTTACAGTTGCTGCTCTTGAATTATAGTATTCATATTTATTGCCAGGAACTAACTCTACATTATAATTTAGAAATAAATTATTTGAAACTTTATAGTCTGTATCTATTTTAAAAGTATGAATATTAGCTGTTTTAGGTTCATACTCTTTTTTACTAGTTAAACTTTTTTCTTCACCTGCTGTATATGTATGACTTAAACTTAAAGCTAATTTGTCTTTTTCATATTTAAATACAGATTCAAATCCCCATATTCTTACATCACTTTGACTACTTAAGCTTGTATTTTTTGTAGGATGCATATAATTGTCTACATTATAAGTATAAGCTGTAAACCCAAAAATAGAATTATCAGCATTTAAACTAGTAGATAAATCATAATCAAATCCTAATTCATAGTTATGACCTGTTTGGGCATTTGTATTTGTTCCTTGAGTAGGAGTTCCACTATATATAAGTAAGGTTTCACCTAAACTTGGCCCTTTAAATATCTTTCCATAAGCTGCTCTAAGTTTTAAATCATTTGTTGCTTGGTATTCTCCCATAAATTTTGGAGAAAGTTGTTTATTTTCACCTTCATAAGCTCCTTCTAATTTATGTACATCATACCTAAGTCCAAAAGTTAAAAGCATTTTATCAAACTGGATTTCATCTTCTAAATATGCTCCATAAAGTCTAGTCTCTCCTCCACTTACATCTACATTTTCAGAAGTACCTATATTTGCACCAGAAGTATATACTCTAAGTCCCTTACCTTCTACTGATTGTTTTTCTTTATCATAACTTACTCCATAAGTTAGTTTATGATTTTTGATAAAAGAACTATTTCTTAAATCAAATCCAGAGTTTTCATTTTGAAATACTCTTGCTGGTTCATCTGCTTTATCGGCATCAGTCCAATAATCTGTATTACTCATAGAATCCATAAACAACTCTTGTGATGAATGATATATCTTAGTATCTAAATTCAATAAATCACTTCCTGAATTATACTTATAATTTAAAGTATATGTATCCCTTGAAATTTCATTATATACATTATCAGTAGAATCACTACCTGGTTTTTCACCTGAAAGTTGTCTATTCCCACCATCTTCATATCTATTGTAAGAAAGTTTGATAGTATTAAAATCATTTGGTTTTATAACAAATTTTATTAAACCACTTTTTAATTCACTTTTTTTGGATTTGATTTTCTCTTTTTTTGGTATTTCAAGCTCACCATCTTTTGAGATATTTCCAATCCCTACAAACTCTAGCTTATCATTTATTCTAGAGAATACTGCTACATCATAAGCTTTTCTATCATAGGCACTTTGATATGAGACACCTACTTTTCCACCTAAAGTCTCATTTTCTTCCAAATAATCACTTGGATCTTTTGTCTCATAAACAAATGAACCATTGATAACTCCTGAACTTAGAGCTGAATTGGGACCTAATTCTATAGAACCAATTTTTAACATTTGGGCATCAATCGTTTGGTCACCTGAATGATGGAACAACTGTCCAGACATTTTAGCTCCATCAATTGATATACTTGAAGATTTATCTTCTAAACCTCTTACATAAACTTTTTGAGAATATCTTGCATTTCCATCTACTACAACACTTGGCATAGACTTTAAAATATCTTTTATATCACTTGCTTGAAGATTATCTAACTTTTCTGAAGTTATACTTTTAATATGAGCTTCTAAAGCTGTATCACTGATATTTACTTCACCTAAGTCTTTTTGATTGGCATTTGCACATATCGCTAGTGAAGCACTTAAAGATAAAGACAATAGTATTTTATTTTTATAATTCATTTTCTTTCCTATTTCTTATTTAATAATAAGAATCATACTCATATAAAATCACAAATTAATCACAAATGTAATTCTACTTTAGATTTTATTAACTTTTAAAATGATAATTAGTATCATTACAAAAAAATCAAAAGGTATTCTAGTGACTAAACCCTTAGGCTCTATGAAAATAAATGATATAGATGTACTAATAGTTGAAGATGAAATTGTTTTAGCAATGGCACTTGAAGTTAGTTTAAAACAAATGGGTTTTAATGTAAGTGGAATTGAAAGTTCACCTTCAAAAGCCATACTCCACGCTCAAAACAATTATCCAGATATTATTTTAATGGATATTAATTTAAACAGCTCACAAACAGGTATTGATGCTGCTAATATAATTTGGCAAAAATTTAAAATACCCATAATTTTTCTTACATCTTATACAAATGATAAAACTATAAATAAAGCCTTAGAGTGTGAACCCTATGGATATTTAATAAAACCTTGTAGAGATGAGGAGTTAAAAGCTTCTATAAATACTGCCTTACATAAACATAGATATTTTTTTAAAAGAAAAAATGACTTATCACAAAAACAAGAAGACTTTATATACTTAGAAGAAAATATAAAATTTGACAAAACAAATTGTGTTTTATATAAACATGATGAAATTATAAAACTAACAAAAAATGAAAAAAAACTTTTTGCTTTAATAACTGACAGTTTGAATTACACTGCAAGTTTTGAGAAAATATTTGCCTATATTTGGAGAGAAGATATTTATGATTTAGGGAAACTTCGAACTTTAATTTATAGATTAAAACTAAAAACAAAGACAAACTTATTTGAAAATATTTTTGAGCAAGGTTATAAACTAAGAGTGAAAAAATAAAGTGAGTAAACTTCTAAATATTAAACTATATTCAATAAATGCAAAAGTAGTAGTATCCCTATTTATTTTAGCTCTTTTTTTATTGACAATTCTTTTTGCACTAATTATTCCAAAAATGCAAAAAGATCAATATAACCAAGCGATCAAAGAAATAAATCAAGTTCTCTCAATCACTCAAGAGCAAGTAAAACTTGCTGGAAAAGCAATACAAATGCAGTCTTCTTTAGAAATAGAAGTAAATAAAAAAACTTTAGAACTAGAACTTTTAAAATTAAAAAATAAAATAAAAAAAGAAAACTATAGTAATAAAAGAGTAATACAAGAACTTCAAAAAAGTGAAATTTCACAACTATGTAATTTTGCTGTAAAAACAAAAAATAGTTTATATCTTAGCTCTAATAGTGAAATATTCAAAAACTATAAACTAAAAAATTATAATCAATGGGAAAAGTATGAATTACAAGATTTAAGTAGAACTTATGTTTACTATAAAAAATATCTTTTCTACACTATAAAAATAGATGAAAATACAGAAATCTCTATTTATACAAAAGAAGCAAAACTAAATCAAGGACATTCAGTTTTCGAAAAAAATATCAAAATCAACGTACAAAAAGCCTTTGAAACTACTCAAAATTTACATAAAGGCAAAACTTATCTTATATGGATAAATTCAAAATATAAAGATGAAGATAATAAACCTCTTTATACAAAAGATAAAAAAGAAAGAAAAAAGAAATATACAATTAGTAATATGTCAAATGTAG
Source organism: Arcobacter rhizosphaerae (assembly GCF_049472155.1). Classification (NCBI taxonomy): domain Bacteria; kingdom Pseudomonadati; phylum Campylobacterota; class Epsilonproteobacteria; order Campylobacterales; family Arcobacteraceae; genus Arcobacter; species Arcobacter rhizosphaerae. Next base: position 176,148 of record NZ_JBMOVW010000002.1, read on the forward strand.
AGAATATTTCTACAGGAGATTTAAGTGCAAAAGAGATTTTAAAAGCAAGAAATAAACCTGCTATCTCACATTTATTAAATAATAAAGAAGCTCTAACTTGGGTGCGAGACTTATCTAAAGATAAAAGTGATAAATATATTTTTTTACTTATAAAAACTTTGTATAAAGAGGATTTAGTAAATCAAATAGATTCTAGTTTTTTAAAGATTTTACCTGCTGCTATAATTGCTTTAATCTTTGCTTTAATTATAGGTTTTTATTTGTTTAAAAGACTATTTAAAAATATCAATTCACTTACAGAAGAGTTAAAAACTTCTCTGGAAGAAAAAGAAACTTTACTAAAAGAAATCCATCATAGAGTTAAAAATAATTTAGCTTTAACAATAGGTCTAGTAAAACTTCAACAAGCAAAAATAGAAGATGAAAATACTAAAAAAATTTTAAAAGATATTCAAGAAAGAGTTTATACAATGGAACTTCTTCATAGAAAACTTTACGAATCAAGTAATTTAAACTCTATAAATCTAAAAGAGTATATTATCAACTTAGTAGAAGATATTTCAAAAACTTATGATTATGAGGAAAAAGTTTCTTTAAAATTTGATATAGATGAAATAGAAACAACAATCGAAAAAGCAATGCCTTGTGGTCTAATAATAAATGAATTAATCTCAAATGCATATAAGTATGCTTTTAAAAACAATAAAAATCCAAAACTATTTATTTCTATGAAAAAAGAAGATAAAAATCTTTTATTAATTATCAAAGATAATGGAAAAGGAATAGATGAAAATATAGATATTTACAATTGTGATTCTTTAGGTTTAAAACTTGTAAACTCTATTTGTACTTTACAACTTCATGGAAAAATTCAATATCAAAATCAAAAAGGAGCGATATTTAAAATTACCTTTCAAAATAATTAGATAAAATACCATAAATTAATAAAAGGATTTTTTTTGAGTTTACAGGAAAAGATATTATTACTAAAAAATGAAATTTCAAAAGGAGTAATAGGTCAAGACCAGATGATAAACTCTATTTTAATTGGTCTTTTTACAGATGGTCATATATTATTAGAAGGTGTACCAGGACTTGCTAAAACAACAGCTGTAAAAGCTGTGGCAAATGCAATTGATTTAGAATTTAAAAGAGTTCAATTTACACCTGATTTACTTCCAAGTGATATTTTAGGGGTTCAAATTTATAATATGAAAACCCAAGAGTTTTCAATCAAAAAAGGACCTATTTTTACAAACTTACTTTTAGCTGATGAAATAAACAGAGCCCCTGCAAAAGTTCAATCAGCCCTACTTGAATCAATGCAAGAAAAACAAGTTACTATTGCTGATAATACATTTAAAATTGCTAAACCTTTTTTAGTTTTGGCAACTCAAAATCCTATTGATCAAGAAGGAGCATATACTCTTCCAGAAGCTCAACTTGATAGATTTATGTTTAAAGTTGTTGTTGATTACAATAACAAAGAACAAGAGTATGAAATAGCTAAAAAAGCAACAATGAACTCATTTGAATCTATAAATAAAATTCTTGATATACAAACTTTAGAACAAATAAAAGAAGATATTAAAAATATTCATATAGATAAAGAGCTTGAAGAATATATAGTTGATATTATATGTGCTACAAGAAAACCAAAAGATTATGATTTAGAAGAAATAAGCGATTATATTCATTTTGGAGCAAGTCCAAGAGCAACTATTGATATGTTTAAAGCAGTGAAAGCAAATGCTTATATTAGAGGAAATGATTATGTATCGCCCCTTGATGTAGCATTAGTAATAAAAGATGTTTTAAGACATAGAATTATATTAACTTATGAAGCACAAGCCCAAGAGATAAATGTAGATGATTTAATACAAAAAATTATTGAAAAAGTAGATATTCCATAAAATATGAATCAAGCACTAAAAAAAATACTTATAAAAACAAAAAAGCAAGCCTTTTCAGAAGTAATTGGAAACAATATTTCTAAACAAAAAGGTGAAGGCTATGATTTCTGTGAGCTAAAAGAGTATGAATATGCTGATGATGTAAAAAATATAGACTGGGTTATAAGTGCAAAAATGCAAAAACCCATAGTAAAAGTTTACCATTCTCAAAAAGAACTAAATATAAAAATAGTGAATTTTCTTAGTGGTTCAACTTATTTTGGAACTTCAAAACTAAAAAAAGATGTGATACTTGAACTAGCTTCAACTATTGGTTTTATTTGTACTAGACAAGCAGATCCTTTTACTTCATATATAGCAAATACTTCTCTACAACTTTGTACAAGAAAATCAAAAAAAGTTTTTAACGTAAACTTAATGGCTGAAAAAATATTTGATTATAATGTACTTGATAAAAATACTGATTATAAAAAAGTTTTAGATGACCTTTTTAAAGCTATTCATCATAAATCAATTATATTTTTAATAGGTGATTTTTTTGATATTCAAAATTTTGACTTAAAACTTTTGAGCTGTAAACATGAAATTGTAGCTTTGATTATAAGAGATAAGTTTGAAGAAGAGCCAAAACCTTTAGGAAGTGTAAATTTAATTGATCCAAGTAGTTCCAAAAGCTATGAGGGAGTTTTAGATGAGTCAACTATTAGAAGTTATATGCAAAAAGTAAAAGAAAATGACCATAAGCTTTTCAAACATTTACAAGACTGTGGTATTAGATTTACAAAAGTTTATACCCATGAAAATCCCATAAAAAAACTAATAGGAGTTCTTAAATGATAGAAAAAACTCAAGATATAAAACTCCATGATATAAAAGATTTAGTTCAAATTCCAGATAACTCTATTTTTATTTTTGCACTTTTAGTTTTTGTTGTACTTATTATTGTTTTTTTACTAGTTCTACTTATAATAAAACTTATAAAAAATAGAAAAAAAAATTTAAGAAAAGAGTATTTTAAAACTCTTGAAAATTTAGATTTTAAAGAAGCAAAACAAGCAGCTTATCTTATTACAAAGTATGTAAGAATCTTAGCAAAAAGTGAAAGAGAAAAGAAAATAGCTTATGAATTAATAGAGGACCTTCATGAATATAAATATAAAAAAGAAGTTAAAAATATTAGTGAAAAAACAAAAGCAAAACTTTCAACTTTTATGGATATAGTAGATGTTTGATTTTACATTTGAATATCCTTATTTTTTATTACTAATTTTAGTATTTATATTTTGTGCTTTTTACTGCAAAGCAAAAAGCCCTTCTTATTTAATGCCACATCTTCATATATTTAATAAATCAAATATCAAAATAAATATTTTAACAACAATTTTAAAATATATAGTTATTGTTTTTTCTATTATTGCTCTTGCATCACCTATTAAGATAAACAATACTCAAATCATAAAAAATGATGGAATAAATATCGTGTTAAACCTTGATGCAAGTGGATCTATGAATGATAGGGGATTTGATCAAAATAATTACAAAAAAACAAGATTTGATTCAGTTAAACAAATAGTTTCTGATTTTATACAAAAAAGAGTTTCTGATAATATTGCATTTATCTTATTTGGAAAAAGTGCTATGATTGCTAGTCCACTTAGCTTTGATAAGCAAGCACAAAATGAAATTTTAAAATATTTTGAAGTTGGTATGTTAGGAAACTCAACTGCTATTTTAGACTCACTTGCACTTAGTATTAAAGTTTTAAAAGATAAAAAAGCAAAATCAAATATTGTAATTTTATTAAGTGATGGGATGGATAATGCAAGTACAATTCCCCTTCAAGTTATAGAACGTATGCTTAAAAAACATAAAATAAAAGTCTATAGTATTTCAATAGGTAATACTAACAATTATATTTTAGAAAAAGTATCTTCTATATCAGGAGGAAAATCTTATACAGCTCATAATGAAAAGAGTTTAAAGAAAATATATGAAGATATTAATTTATTAGAAAAATCAAAAATAGAACAAAATAAAGTTGTAATAAAAGATTACTTATTCTTTTACCCACTTTTCATAAGTGTAATAGCACTTTGCTTATTGATTTTTTTAAGAAATAAATCCTAGGGTACAAACAAAATAAAGAGGAATAATGGAAGACAATAAAAAAGAAGAATTAAAACAACTATTAAAAAAATCAGTTTCTACTGATCATTTTAAAGATTATAAAAAAGATAGAAATATCAATAATACTCAAGAACAAAAAATAAAAGTAGAAAAACCAAATAAAAAGAATAAAAGATTAACAAATATACAAATACCCCTTTTATCAATAATTATTTTTGCATTACTTATTTGTATTTACTTAATAAATAAACAAAATTCAAACCTATTAAATCTTGAAGAAAAAATTGCTTCTTTAAATATGAAAAGTCAAGTTAAAGTAGTACAAGCACAACCTATAATAAAAGAAAAAAAGATTATTGAAGAAAAAGAAGTAATTAAAGAAATAAAAATAGTAGATAAAAATCTTACAAAAAAGAAATTTAAAGAGTTTTATAATAGTGCTAAATTTAAAAAACTTACTTGTTATGACTATAAAGCAGGTGCAATTCAACCTTCAAGAAAATGTTTAGATAGGTTACATACTTTTTTAGAAGAAAATAAAAATGCTCTAAGAATTGAAATTATTGCTGTTGTTGATAAAGAAGATAAAGCATTATTTGATGGAATTGAAAATGTAAAACTTAAAAACTATTCAACACCTCAAAGATTAAAAAAATATGCTTTAAGAGGTTTATCAAGAGACAGAGTTTTAGAACTTACTTGGAATATAAAACAAATAAAAACTAAAAATATAGTATTAACACCTACAAACTATTTTGTAGAATCTCAAAAGAATAATAAAGGTGTAATAATTAAAGCATATTATTAAATATGCTTTAATACTTCTTCTTTATCAGAAAAAGGAAGTTTTTTATCATAAATAGTTTGACTAACTTCATCACCTTTTCCAAGTATAAGAACTACACTATTTTCATCAGCCATTTCAATAGCTTTTTTTATAGCTGTTTTTCTATTTACATCAACTTGAACACTTTGATGATTTTTAATACCTTTTAAAATATCTTCAATTATTAAATCAGGATCTTCAAACCTAGGGTTGTCAGAAGTTACTATTATATGTTTTGAATAAGTAGCAGCAACTTGTCCCATTAAAGGTCTTTTGTCTTTATCCCTATTTCCACCTGCTCCAAAAACACAAATAATATCTTTTTCATTGAAACTTTGAAGAACTTCTTTCATTCCATCAGGGGTATGAGCAAAATCCACTATAACAAGTGGCTTATCACTAATAGTTTCCATTCTTCCACTAACTCCAGCAAAACCTTCAAGTGCTTCACAAATTTCATCTAGATTTTTACCTGTAAGTATATGGGCAGCACCAATTGCAGCTGTTAAATTATAAACATTAAAAATTCCCATCATCACAGATGAAAAAGAATGCATTTTTCCTAAATGTGAAAGCATAACATGCATTCCATTTTTAAATGAATATGCACTTACATTATATGTTGAAGGATTATCTAAAGAGTAAGATAAAGCATTTTTTGCATTAAACTTAACTACTGGATCATCTTTGTTTATTAACTTTTTTGTTTCATCATCAAAAAAAGAGTTTTTTACATTTATATACTCTTCTACAGTTTTATGATAATCTAAGTGATCTCTTGTAATATTTGTGTGAATTTTAAGTTCAAACTCTAAACCTTCAATTCGTTTTTGTTCAATAGCATGAGAACTTACTTCCATTACAAAAAAATCACAATCATTTTGTATTGCTTTTTGTATATGTGCAAAATTTCCCAATTGAACAGGAGTAGTTAAAGAATAATCCTCTACTCTTTCATCATTTATAAAAAAGCCTCTTGTTCCTTGTAAGGCAACTTTATAACCTAAATCTAAAAGTGTTGAATATATAGCAGCTGCTGTTGTTGTTTTACCATTTGTTCCAGTAATACCAATAACTTTAATACTACTCATATCTAAATGTTTTTTTAAATCTTTTGCATCAACAAAATCAATACAACCATTGTTTTTTGCATCTTCAACAAATCTTTTATTCTGTTTAGATACTACAAAAGTAGTATCTTTATTTGCTTCTTTTGAGTTATCTGTAAAAACTCGATTATTTATGATTATTTGCAAGTTGTTTCTCTTCTAATCTTTTATAAAGTTTCTCAATTTGTTCATCGTATGAAAAGTATTCGTTGAACCCATCTAAGTAAGTATATGCCGTACTATTGAAATCATTATCGATTAACTTTGATACAAAATCAAAGAAATCATCTTTATTTTCTATAGCAACTTTAGTTGAAAACATAATATCCTCAAAAGCAACTCTAAAAGAGCCTCTTGAATTAATTAGTTTTTTAAAATCATCGTATTTTATAGCATCTAATGAATCAACTGTAGAATCAGTTAAATCCTTTAAAATATTCATCATTTTATCAATATCACCATCATAAGCATTTACAACATCTTCTACATATTGAATAGCTTCATCAATGTTTTCATCTTTTACTACACTAAAGTAGTCAAAAAGAGATATAGCTTTCTCTTCATCTTCAGAAGCTATATCACAAAAAAGAGCATATATAGGATACTCTTTATTTTCAGGGAAATTTGAAGATAGTTGCGAATACAAAAATAGTGCTTTATCAAATTGTTTTTGAGTAAAAAAGCTATTTGCTTCGTTTAATAATCTATTTTCATTTATCATTAAATTTCCTCTAATTTATTCTCCATTCCTTGTGGAACATTTACTATTTCTAATTCAGGATGTATTGCAGCTTTTAATTCTTTTTCAACTACATATTTTAAGGTACTACCACTAGCACTACATCCAACACATGCACCTTGCAATTGAACAAAAACTCTTCCATCTTTTATATCAAGTAGTTCAATTGCTCCACCATCTCTAGCTAACATAGGTGCAACTTTACTTTCTATTATAGAATTAACAGGAGGTCTTAAATCCTCATCAGTAAATGGCATCATGTTTAATCACCTTTTGAATTTTTTTTAACATAGAATATTCCAATAGCAATTAATACAAAGATAACTGCTATTGTTTGAAATATAAATGTTAATGTTACTTCTTCTTGAAACATCTTTACCCTAATTTTAGTTTAAAACTTCTTCACATCTTTGGCAAAGAGTATCTTCTTGCTTAGCTGTAAACTTCCAACATCTAGGACATTTATGTTCTACAGCTTTATATACTTCAAACTCGAAGTTATTAACTTCAAATTTTCCAAGTATATCTGAACTTTGTTTATTATTTGTTATAGAACTTACAATAAACCAATCCGCTGCTTCTGTTTGTCCTAAATTAAGTATATCTTCACAATTTGTATAGATACTTAATTCTAATGTTGATTTAATAGTTTTTTCTTTACTTAAAGAGTCTTTTATTTCTGCAAATTTTTCTTTTGCTGCTATAAATAATTCATCATTTATTACAGATTCAACTACTGGTAATTCAACCTTTTCATAGTCAAAAATATCACTTGCGTTACCTTTTATACACACAGGTGCAAACTCTAATAACTCATCCATAGTATATGTTAAAATACAAGCTAATGTAGAGATTAATTTTTTAGCAATAATAGCCATAGCACTTTGGCTTGCCAGTCTATGAATATCATTTTTATCATCACAATATAATCTATCTTTACATACATCTAAATAAATACCAGATAAATCAACAACTAAAAAGTTATTTAATTTATTTAATCCTTTAGAGAATTCATATACATTAAATGAAGCTTCAATCTCATCAAATACAGATTTTGCTTTTGCTAAAATCCACTTATCAAGCTCACCCATCTTATCAACTGAAATAATCTCTTCTAAATCATCTACATTAGCAAGTAAGAATCTTGCAGTATTTCTAATCTTTCTATAAAGCTCTGCATTTTGCTTTAAGATATTATCAGAGATTTTTAAATCTGATTGATAATCACTCATAGCAACCCACATTCTTAAAATCTCAGAACCGTACTGCTTCATTACTTTATCAGGAGCAACAACATTTCCTTTCGATTTAGACATTTTTTCACCTTTTTCATCAACAGTGAATCCATGTGTTAAAATAGACTTATAAGGAGCTATTTCACTTGAAGCTAATGTAGTTAAAAGTGAAGATTGGAACCAACCTCTATGTTGGTCACTTCCTTCTAAATACATATCAGCAGGGAATGTTCCAGCATCATAGTTTCTACTTCTAAGTACTGCATTTTGAGTAGAACCAGAATCAAACCACACATCTAAAATATCCATAGTTTTTTCTAAATCTTCTGGATTATATCCACTTCCTGGGTATAATAACTCTTCAATTGGTAAGTCATACCAAGCATCACAACCTTTTTGCTCAAAAATCATAGCTGTAAAGTTAAGAACTTTTTCATCAAAGATTATTTCATCAGTCTTCTTATTTCTGAAAAATGCTATAGGCACACCCCAATCTCTTTGTCTAGAAATACACCAATCAGGTCTTCCATCTAACATAGACTTAAGTCTATTTCTTCCCCATTCAGGATAGAAAGTTAAGTTTTCAACTACATCTAAAGCATTTTGTCTAAGTGTTTTATTCTCTTTTCCATACTCATCATCAATTGAAATAAACCATTGTTTAGTTGCTCTAAAAATAATTGGTTTATGAGTTCTCCAACAATGTGGGTAAGAGTGTCTAATATCTACATGTTTAAGTAAAGCCTCACCTAATTCTTCTAAAATTAATTCATTTGCTTTAAATACATGAAGTCCTAAATATTTATCAGTATCATTAAATAGTTTTTCTCTTACAATAGTTTCATCATATTTACCATAAGCATCAACTGGCATAATTACATCAAGACCATATTGAAGACCAACTTTATAGTCATCCTCACCATGTCCAGGAGCTGTATGAACTGCACCAGTACCAGCATCCATTTCAACATGTTCACCTAAGATAATCTTAGATTGTCTTGCATTTAATGGATTGATTGCATGAGTACCTTCTAATTCTTTAGGACAAACAGAATCAACAATTTCACCAGAAATAACTTCATTTTCAATCAGTGAATTATAAAGTTTCTTAGCAACTATAAATTTATCACTTGTTAATACATACTCTTCTTCACCATTTAAAGCAATACCAGTATTAGCTGGTAGTGTCCATGGAGTTGTAGTCCAAATAATAACAGAAGCATCTAGTTTTTCATGTTTAAAAGCAACATAAATAGATGGTGAAGTTTTATCTTCATATTCAACTTCTGCTTCTGCTAATGCTGTTTGTGCAGCCCAAGACCAATATACAGGTTTACTTCTTTGTACTAAAAGTCCTTGCTTAGCAATTGCACATAATTCTCTATAAATATTAGCTTCAAATTTAAAGTCCATTGTTAAATATGGATTTTCCCAATCACCTAAAACACCAAGTCTTTTAAACTCTTCTTTCTGAATATCAACAAATTTAGTAGCATGATCTCTACATAATTGTCTTAATTTAGATTTTGGTAACTCTTTTTTCTTAGTGCTTCCAATTTTTTCTTCAACTTTTTGCTCAATTGGTAAACCATGACAGTCCCAACCTGGAACATATCTAATTGATTTTCCATCAAAATAGTGAAATTTATTGATAATATCTTTTAAAACTTTGTTTAGTGCATGACCAATATGAATATGACCATTTGCATAAGGTGGTCCATCATGTAAAGTAAAAGAAGGTGCCCCTTCTCTATTTGCTTTCATTCTTTCGTAAACGTTTTCTTCGTCCCATTTTTTATATTTTTTAGGCTCATTTTGTGGTAAGTTTCCTCTCATTGGAAACTTTGTCTTTGGTAGTAATAAACTCTCTTTGTAATCCATTTTAAAGTACCTTATTTATCTAAATATTTATAGTTTTTATTAAATCGCTGATTATATCTAATAATATTTGAAAAAATGATTAGCCAATTTTTTCTTTCTTCTCATGTACAATAATTGTACATAAATTTTACATATAATACTAACATAGGTGTTACCAAACTCTATATTTTATTGTTAAATTGCACAACTATTTATTTTATTTAACTTAAATATAACTTCAATATGATATACTCCTCTCATATTTCGAAACAGATAGGAACTATAGATATGAATGAGAAACATTATGAAGTCTTAATTATTGGTGGAGGTATCTCTGGTGCTGCCTTATTTTTTGAACTAGCAAAATATACAAATGCAAAAAGCATCTGTATGTTAGAAAAATATGAGGATTTAGCAACATTAAATTCAAAAGGTACAAGTAACTCTCAAACTATTCACGTAGGGGATATTGAAACAAACTATACTTTTGAAAAAGCTAAGATTACAAAAAGAACTGCAAAAATGATTGAGAAGTTCTGTTTAATGTATAATTTACAAGATAAAATTATGTTTAAACATCAAAAAATGGCTTTAGGTGTTGGAGAAGAAGAAGTTGAATTCATCACAAAAAGATATGAAGAGTTTAAAGAGATTTTCCCTTATTTAGAATTATGGGATAAAGAAACATTAAAAGAAAAAGAACCTTTACTAGTTTATGCTGATAAACAAAGAACAAAAGAAAGACCAGAACCTATCGTAGCAATGGGTACAGATGATCAATACACAACTGTTGATTTTGGTGAAATGACAAAAGAACTTGCAAAAGCTGCGCAAGAAGCTGACTCAGAAAAAACAACTGATATCTTCTTTAATTCAGAAGTAGATGAAATCGAAAAAATTGGTGATAAATTTAAAGTAACTACTGTAAATGGTACAGTTTATACTGCTGATTTTGTAGTTACAAATGCAGGTGCTCACTCATTATACTTAGCTCATAAAATGGGTTATGGTAAACACATGGGTTCACTTTCAATGGCAGGATCATTCTATATTACTAATGATAAGTACTTAAATGGTAAAGTTTATATGGTACAAAATGACAAATTACCATTTGCAGCACTTCATGGAGATCCAGATATTTTAGAAGATGGAAAAACTAGATTTGGACCAACTGCTTTAGCATTATTAGTTCTTGAAAGATATAAAGGTGGAAAATCATTCTTCCAATGTCTAAAAACTATGAACTTCGATGGAAATATTGTAAAAATATTCTGGGACTTATTAAAAGATAGTGATATTAGAAATTATGTATTTAAAAACTTCTTATTTGAAGTTCCAGGAATAAACAAAAAACTATTTGTTAAAGATGCACAAAAAATTGTTCCTTCATTAAGTACAGATGATATTGAATATGCAAAAGGTTTTGGTGGAGTTAGACCACAAGTTCTTAATAAAGATGAACAAAAACTGATGTTAGGTGAAGCTTCAATCAATCCAGGTAATGGAATTATTTTCAATATGACTCCATCTCCTGGTGCAACATCTTGTTTAGGAAATGCAGAAAGAGATATTAAAGTAGTTTGTGACTACTTAAATTTAGAATTTGATCATGAAAGATTCTTAGCAGACTTTACAGAAGAAAACTAAATTACAACTTCGTATAAAATAAGAGAACCCTCTTATTTTATACATATAACTACTAGACACATAATAAATTTTTTACTACAATATAAAATCAAAAATAAGCTATATAAAAGGCACACAAATGGCATTTAACAATATATTTAATGAAAATGATATGATAAAGCTTCAAAACCTTCTAAGAGCAAGAAATGAAACAATAACAACTGCTGAATCTTGTACAGGAGGATTAGTTGCACATCTTATTACTCAAGTAGCTGGTTCATCTGATATTTTTAATGGTGCTATAATTTCTTATTCAAATGAAATAAAATCAAAAGAATTAGGGGTAAAAGAAGAAACACTTAAAAAATATGGAGCTGTTTCAACTCAAACAGTAAAAGAAATGTTAGAAGGTGCAATAAAAAAATTTAATGCAACTTATGCAATTGCTATCTCAGGAATAGCTGGGCCACAAGGTGGATGTGCAAATAAACCAGTAGGAACAGTAGTAATTGGTGTATGTGATAATAATAAAAATATTATAATCAAAAATCATAAATTTGATGGGAGTAGAAAAGACATACAAAACATAGCTTCAAAGACTTCTTTAAAAGAAATTTTGAAATTTATTTCAAAAACCCTTGACAAGTAAAAAATTTTCTATTATAATTCCAGTCCAATTTAAGAAGAACAACTTAAATTGCAGAGCGACCCGTTAGCTCAGCTGGTAGAGCATCTCCCTTTTAAGGAGGTGGCCGAAGGTTCGAATCCTTCACGGGTCACCATTTTGGTCGATTAGCTCAGTTGGTAGAGCGCTACCCTTACAAGGTAGATGTCAGAAGTTCGAGTCTTCTATCGACCACCATTAAAATTTATTGTTATTATGTGGCCCCTTCATCTAGCGGTTAGGATTCATGGTTTTCATCCATGCCACAGGAGTTCGAGTCTCCTAGGGGTCACCATTACTTAAAGTGTGCGGATGTAGTTTAGTTGGTTAGAATGCCTGCCTGTCACGCAGGAGGTCGCGAGTTCGAGTCTCGTCATCCGCGCCACTTTTTATTGACCCGTTAGCTCAGCTGGTAGAGCATCTCCCTTTTAAGGAGGTGGCCGAAGGTTCGAATCCTTCACGGGTCACCATTATTTTTACATTGTTGGCCCCTTCATCTAGCGGTTAGGATTCATGGTTTTCATCCATGCCACAGGAGTTCGAGTCTCCTAGGGGTCACCATTACAATTTCAAAATATTTTATAATTTCGGTCGATTAGCTCAGTTGGTAGAGCGCTACCCTTACAAGGTAGATGTCATAAGTTCGAGTCTTATATCGACCACCATTAATATAATAAATCATGCGGATGTAGTTTAGTTGGTTAGAATGCCTGCCTGTCACGCAGGAGGTCGCGAGTTCGAGTCTCGTCATCCGCGCCATGATTTAAAACTTCCCACTTACTTTTTAATATCAAATCAAATATCACTTCAAAGTATTATTTTATAAAAAAAAAGCTATTCTATTATAGTTTATTTTAGGAAGCACAAAATATATGTTTAAAGCAAAAAGTTTATATCACCTTATCGTTTATAGTATTTTATTTATTGTTGTACTTATTTCATTTTTTACTTTTATTATTATAGATAATGCCCATGAAGAATTACAAGAAAAGATAGTAGCATTAAAAGAAGACTTTACTAAGAATCAAAAAGAACTTTTAAAAAATGATATTAATTCAGTAATTAGTTTTATAGAGTATTATCATCAAAAATATAAAAATATTAAACCCGAGAAACAAATACAAGAAGAAGTACTTGAAGCAATTTCACAAATGAAAAAATCAAAAAATATAAATGACTATATTTTTATTTATAATTTTGATGGTACCCTACTTTTTCATCCAGTTGCAAAAAAAGATATAGGCAAAAATAGAATTAATATGAAAGATAGAAATGGTAAGCTTGTAATTAAAGAACTAATTGATAATTCTAAAAAATATATGGGTGGTTATGTTGAGTATTCTTGGTATAAACCAAACATAGCAAAAAATGCTAATAAGATATCTTATTCTAATTCATATAAACATTGGAACTGGACAATAGGAAAAGGTGTATATTTAGATGAAATTGATAAGTTAGTTAGAATGAAAAATGAAGAATACAATCAAAAAATGTCTGATTATACACTTCAAATAACATCTTTAACAATAATGCTAGTTCTTTACTCTATTTTTATTTATAAAAATGCAACAATATTAATTGTAAATGATGTAAAAGAAATAGGTAAGTATTTTAAAGAATCACAAAATAATGATGAACCTATTAATCAAAATAGAATTATCTTTGGTGAATTTAAGATTATTGCAAACTATGCAACAGATGCAATGAATAATATTAAACTTAAAACACACATGCTTGAAGACTTAAATAAAAATCTAGAGTATAAAGTAGATGAAAAAACAAAAGAATTAACAAAACTTATTCAATCACAAAAAGACTTTATAAAAAACTCTGTACATGAAATAAACACGCCTTTATCAATAATTCAAACAAATATAGATTTACTAAAAATGAATACTCCAAACAATAAATATATTACTCACATTGAATCTGGTGCAAAAATAATTCAATATATATATGATGATCTTTCATATTTAATAAAAAAAGATAGAGTTATTTATGAAAAAGAATATTTGGAGTTTTCTAGTATCCTACTTCATCGAATAGATTTTTTTGATGAAATTGCAGTTTCAAATTCACTATATTTTATTAATAATATAGAAGAAGATATATATATTAAATTTAATAAAACAGAATTACAAAGAGTAATAGATAATAATTTATCAAATGCAATAAAATATTCATATCCAAAATCTCCTATATTTGTTAGACTTGATTATATAAACGATATTGAAGTTGAATTCTCAGTAACAACAAATTCAAAACAGATTGAATATGAAAATAAAATCTTTGATGATTTCTATAGAGAAAACAATGCAAGAGGTGGCTTTGGTTTAGGTTTAAAAATAGTAAAAGAAATTTGTGATAAAAATAATGTTACTATAACACTAAAGTCTAATGAAAAAGAAACAAAATTTACTTATAGGTTTAAAATAAATGAAGATACTACTACTTGAAGACGAATTAATGTTAAATAACGCAATATGTGAATATTTAAAGAATATTGGACACATGGTAGAAAACTTTACTGATGGTCAAGATGCAATTGATAATATTGATAGTTCTTTCGATTTATTAATATTAGATATTAATGTTCCTTCAAAAGATGGATTTACAATACTTGAAGATTTAAACAAAAAAAAGATATTTATTCCAACAATATTTATATCTGCACTTATTGACATAGAAGATATATCAAAAGCTTATGAATTAGGAGCAAGAGAATATCTAAAAAAGCCCTTCCACTTAGAAGAATTAGGGATAAAAATAAACCTGATATTAAAAAAAGAACAAAATAATACTTCTCATATTAGATTTTCTGAAAACTATTCTTACTCAAAAGACAAACAAACTCTATATTTTAGTGGAGAACCACAAAGTTTAACAAAAAAACAATTAGAAATTATTCATATTTTAGCTCTTAATATAAATATGATTGTTGACTTTGAAAGATTTAGAATTGATATTTGGGATGGAGAAAATATTGACAATCCAACTATTAGAGCAGAGATTTCACGATTAAAAAAAGCATTAAAAGAAGATTTTATAAAAAACATCAGAGGTCTTGGCTACAAAATTGACAGATATTACTCTTCTTAAAACTTCCCATAAAATGGCTTTTTAAAAGCCATTTTGCTACGCTAATCCTACGTTCAAATAAACTTTAAAAAAATTTTTTTCAATTGCTACCTTTTTGCTATCTACACTTATTATACTTTCAATGTTAGATTATTAAACATATTAAGTTTAATGTCAAAATCAATAAGGAGAGCAGAATATGAGTCCAGAAAAAGCACAAGCATACTGGAAAGAAAATATTTCAATGATTCTTAAACTATTAGTAGTTTGGTTTATTGTTTCTTTCGGATGTGGAATTTTATTCATTAATGAACTTAACGCTATTGAAATTAGTGGTGTTAAATTAGGTTATTGGTTTGCACAACAAGGTGCAATTTACGTATTTGTTATCTTAATCTTTGTTTATGTAAAGGTTATGACAAGTATCGATGAAAAATACGGCGTAAACGAATAGGGAGAAAGAAAAGATGGAATTACAATCATTAATTTACCTATTCGTAGGTATTTCATTCGCAATTTATATTGGTATTGCACTTTGGGCAAAAGCTGGATCAACTAAAGACTTTTATGTTGCAGGTGGAGGAGTACATCCTGTAGCAAATGGTATGGCAACTGCTGCGGATTGGATGTCTGCTGCATCATTTATCTCTTTAGCAGGTATTATCGCATTTAAAGGTTCTGATGGTGGTGCTTACTTAATGGGTTGGACTGGTGGATACGTTCTACTAGCAATGTTATTAGCACCTTACTTAAGAAAATTTGGTAAATTTACAGTTCCTGATTTTGTTGGTGATAGATACTATTCTGATACAGCAAGATTAGTTGCGGTTATTTCAGTAATCTTCGTTTCGTTTACTTATGTTGCTGGACAAATGAGAGGTGTTGGTATCGTATTCTCAAGATTCTTACAAGTTGATGTAAATACAGGTGTATTAATTGGTATGGCAATTGTATTCTTCTACTCAGTTTTAGGTGGTATGAAGGGTATTACATATACACAAGTTGCACAATATGTAGTAATGATTTTTGCATACATGATTCCTGCAATTTTCTTATCATTACAAGTTACTGATACGTTCTTACCACAATTAGGTATTTTCGGTCAAACTACATTTGCATTTGATACAGGAGTACAAACAATCCCAGAAGGTACCTATCTATTGCATGCTTTAGATACCGCTGTTTCTGACTTAGGATTCAATGAGTATACTCAACCAGGTAACTTATGGAATATGTTTATGTTAACTACTGCATTAATGCTAGGTACTGCTGGTTTACCACACGTTATTGTTAGATTCTTTACAGTTCCAACTGTTAAAGATGCTAGAATTTCTGCTGGTTGGGCGTTAATCTTTATTGCATTAATGTATACAACTATTTCAGCTGTGTCTTCATTCTCAAGAGTGAACTTAATTAAAAACTTACAAAATACTGAGTATAAAGCATTTGTTGCAGGTGAACTAAAACATGATGATGGTACACCAAATGATGGTAACTGGTTTAAGACTTGGGAAAATGGTGGATTAATCGCATGGAACGATAGAAATGGTGATGGTAAAATCCAATATGCTACTGGAAAAGCTTTCGAAGGTGCTAAAGGTAAGCCTGCATTCGATGGTGATAAAAGAGCAGAAGATGGTCATAGATTAACTACAAATGCTGTTGGACCTGCATCTGAAGCTGAATTAGCTAAAGGTAATGGAATTGCAAATGAGTTATACGTTGATAGAGATATTATGGTACTTGCTAACCCTGAAATTGCAAACTTACCTAACTGGGTAATTGCATTTATTGCAGCTGGTGGTCTTGCAGCAGCATTATCTACAGCAGCAGGTTTATTACTTGTAATTGCTTCTGCAATTTCTCATGACTTAATGGGACAAGTATTATTTAAAGATAAAGAGACTGGTAAATCTACATTAAATGAGAAAACAGAGTTAATGTGGGCAAGAATTTCAGCGGTAGCTGCAATTTGTGTTGCTGGTTACTTAGGAATTAACCCTCCAGGATTTGTTGCACAAGTTGTTGCATTTGCATTCGGTTTAGCAGCGGCAGCATTCTTCCCTACAATTATCCTTGGGGTATTTGATAAGAGAATGAACAAAGAAGGTGCGATTGCAGGTATTTTAACTGGTTTAATTTTCACATTCGGTTACATTATCTACTTCGTATTCTTAGGTGGAGATCCAAAAGATTACTTCTTAGGAATTCATCCAACTGGTATTGGTACAATTGGTACATTACTTCACTTAATCGTGGCAGTAGTTGTTTCTAGAATGACACCAGAACCACCACAAGAAATTCAAGATCTAGTAGAGAAAATCAGAATCCCTTCAGGAGCTGGTGAGGCTGTAGATCACTAAAACTAACAAGTATACCCTCGGGTATACTTTTAGTGTTTTTTTATGTTACTATTTTATTAATATAAAAAAACACTAACTATCAAGGATTTTTTACATGAGTCTACAAGATCAAGAAGCATTTTTATCAAATATACACCCATTTGAAGTATTATCACAAGAACAACTTGACATTTGCATAAAACACATGGACATAGCTTATTATGCAAAAGATTCAATTTTAATAACTCCTGAAAGAATCCCAAACTATTTTTTTATTATCATAAAAGGAACAGTTTATGAATACAAAGAAGATGAAATTGTAATGGACTATCATCAGCAAGACTCCTTTGATGCAAACTCCTTAATTTATGGTGAAAGTAAAAACACTTTTAAAGTTCATGAGGATTTAATATGCTATGAATTAGAAAAAAAAGCTTTTTTAAATTTAATAGAAAATAATAAAGCTTTTAAAGACTTTTTTTTAGAAAATTTAGTAAATAGAATTAAAACCTTAAAAGATAAAGAATATACTTCACAATTATCTTCGTTTATGATTGCTAAAGTTGATGATGCTTTAGTACACGATGCATGTATAGTTGAAGAAAATACTAAACTTCTTGATGCTATTGAAAAATCTATGGAATACAAAACTTCTACAATTATTGTTAAAAGAAATGAAGAGTATGGGATAATTACTGACTCTTTACTAAAAGTAAAAGTCTTACTTGAAGGAAGAGATTTAAGTATTCCTGTTAAAGATATTGCAATATTTCCTTTAATGACTGTATTTAATGATGATTACTTATTTGATGCACTATCTGTTTTAATAAAAAGAAATATAAAAAGAGTTGGTGTAATAAACTCTCAAGGAGAAATGCAAGGGATACTAGAACAAATTGATGTTCTTTCTCATTTTGCCAACAATACATATATTGTTGATACACAAATAAAAAAATCTAAAACAATTCAGGATTTAAAAAATGCAAGTAAAGATTTATTAGATATTATTAAATCACTTCAAGCAAAAGGTGTAAAAGTTCACCATATTTCAAATCTAATTGGTCAATTAAATACTAAAGTATACAAAAAACTTTTTAAGTTAATAGTTCCAGAAGAACTACAAAAAAATGCTTGCTTTATTGTAATGGGAAGTGAAGGAAGAAATGAACAAATTATTAAAACAGATCAAGATAATGCCTTAGTAATAAATGATGGTATTGATGTTGAACAATATAGACCTTATATGGAAAAGATGACAGAAACTTTAATTGATTTTGGTTATCCTCCATGTGAAGGAAATATAATGGTATCAAATCCATTTTGGTGTAAAACAGTTAATGACTATAAAAAAGAGACTGCAAGATGGATTGAAGCTCCTGATATGCAAAACTATATGGATTTAGCAATTTTCTTCGATTCTTTTGCCGTTGCAGGAGATAAAGAACTTCTAATAAATTTAAAAGACGATTTATTCAATAAGCTTCATGATAAAGATGTATTTATGGCTTATTTTGCAAAAGCTACTTTAACTTTTGATACACCAAGTACAGTAGCAAATTTTATGACAAAAAAACACACAATCGATATTAAAAAGACTGCGGTTTTCCCAATTGTACAAGGAATTAGAAGCTTAGCATTAAGAGAAAGGATTAGAGAGACTACAACTGTAAGAAGAATAAAAATACTAGAACAAAGAAAAATATTAGAGAAAGATAGAGCTGCTGAACTTCTTGAAGCTTTTGATGTTGTAAATACTTTAAGACTAAATGCACATTTAGGTTACTTACAAGAAAACAAAGAAATTAGCAATGAGATTGATACTCATGCTCTTGGTAAAATAGAAAGAGATTTACTAAAAGATTCATTCAAAATTGTCATAGACTTCAAAAAGTTTATAAACTATACATTTAAAATTGATAAGATTTCATAATGTTTACAAATTTTATTAAGAACTGGAAAAAAAGATCTTTAAAAGATAAAAAATATGAATATCTTTTTGATGAACCTAAAAAAGATGAATATGTTTGTTTAGACTGTGAAACAACAGGATTAAGCCCCAAAAAAGATGAGATTCTTTCAATTGGTGCAGTTATAATAAAAGGAAATAAAATTTTAATGAGAAAAACTCTTAATATCTTTGTAAAGCCTTCAATAAAAATTGATGCAGAATCTATAAAAATTCATCATATAAGACCTATTGATTTACAAAATGCCATTGATCCTAAAGATGCAATATATGAACTTCTTGACTTTATAGGTAATCGTCCAATTGTTGGTTATTATATAAAATTTGATGTAGCTATGATTTCAAAATATACAAAAAAATATATTGGTATTTCCTTACCAAATGAAACTATAGAAGTTTCATCAATGTTTTATAAAACTAGAAAAAAATCTAGTGAATATGAATTTATTGATTTAAAGTTTGACACCATAATGAAGGAATTAGATTTACCACCTCTTGGAAAACACGATGCACTAAATGATGCAATTATGACTTCAATGATGTTTATTAAACTAAAAGATTTAACTCCAGCAAAAACTACATTCTATACTAATTAAAAAAGAGAATTTAAAACGTTATTAATTTCTCTTTTTATTAGCTTCTAAAAGTTACACTTACAAATATTTCTAATTAAATTACACTTAAATTACATAAATGATATTTCCTTATAAATTTATATATGTATAATTAATCTTATTTTTATTTAAATGCTACATTAATGCTATTTTCGCTATTTTCAGTGAATTTAGTGTTTTAATTTAAATAAAATAACTAAGGAGGCAAAATGAACGATGAGTTAGTACAACGAATCAAAAACAACCCTAAATATCAGGAGTTGGTACAAAAGAGAAATGCATTCTCTCTAAAATTGGCAATTTTTGTATTGGTAATGTTTTATGCATATATTTTAACTATTGCATTTGATCCAACATTACTTGGTATAAAAACAGGTGAAGGTGTTATGACTTATGCATTCCCAGTGGCTGCTGCAATTATCATAATTGGTTTTATTACAACATTAATTTATGTTAAAAGAGCAAACGGTGAGTTTGAAGACTTAACTAATGAAATAAAAGATGATGTAAAGGATATTATGTAATGTTTAGAATTATAGCACTAATTTCAATTTTTGCTGTGGCATTATTTGCTGCAGGAGATGCAAATTTCGAAGCATCAAAAAGAGAACTAAATATTCCAGCAATTATTATGTTCTTTATTTTTGTTGGTGGTACTTTAGGTATTACATATTGGGCAGCTAAAAAAACTAAATCTGCAAGTGATTTTTATACAGCAGGTGGAGGAATTTCAGGTTTCCAAAATGGTATGGCTATTGCAGGTGACTATATGTCAGCAGCATCATTCCTAGGTATTTCTGGTCTTGTTTACTTAAGTGGTTATGATGGATTAATTTATGCAGTTGGATTCTTAGTTGGATGGCCTGTAATTTTATTCTTAATGGCTGAAAAATTAAGAAACTTAGGTAAATTCACATTTGCTGATATTGCAGCTTACAGACTTGGGCAAAAAGAGATTAGAACTCTTGCTGCATTTGGTTCTCTATCAGTTGTTACTTTATATTTAATTGCACAAATGGTTGGTTCAGGTAAACTGATTCAAGTATTATTTGGATTAGAGTATGAATATGCTGTAATTCTTGTTGGTGTAATGATGATTATCTATGTAACATTTGGTGGTATGTTAGCTACTACTTGGGTTCAAATTATTAAAGCAGTATTATTATTATCAGGGGTTTCATTTATGGGATTCATGGTATTAAGCCATTTTGGATTCTCTTTTGAAGCCTTAGCTACAAAAGCAGTTGAAACTCATGAAAAAGGTCAAGCAATTATGGAACCAGGAGGATTTATTTCTGATCCAATTTCTGCTATTTCTTTAGGATTAGCATTAATGCTTGGTACTGCTGGTCTTCCTCATGTACTTATGAGATTTTTTACAGTTGGAAATGCTAAAGAAGCTAGAAAATCTGTTGTTTATGCAACTGGTTTTATTGGTTACTTCTATTTAGTAATTGCTATTATTGGACTAGGTGCAATTGTATTCTTAAATTCTGATGCAGGAGCTGCATATTTTGTTGATGGTAAATTATTTGGTGGAAATAATATGGCTGCTATTCACTTATCTCATATTGTAGGTGGTAATGTATTCTTAGGATTTATTTCAGCTGTTGCATTTGCTACAATTTTAGCTGTAGTTGCAGGTCTTACACTTGCAGGTGCATCTGCAATTTCACACGATATTTATGCTTGTGTAATAAACCCAAATGCTACAGAAGAACAAGAAATTAAAGTTTCTAAAATAGCAGTTATTACAATTGGTATTATAGGTGTTGTATTAGGTATTGCATTTGAGAATCAAAATATTGCATTTATGGTTGGTCTTGCATTTGCTATTGCTGCATCAGCTAACTTCCCTATTTTATTCTTATCTATTTATTGGAAAGGATTAACAACAAGAGGTGCATATCTTGGTGGATTCATTGGACTATTAACAGCTGTTGTTTTAGTTATTGTAGGTCCTATTGTATGGGTACAAATTTTAGGAAATGAAGAAGCTTTATTCCCTTATAAACACCCTGCACTATTCTCAGTAACTATTGCATTTATTGCTATTTGGTTCTTCTCTAAAACAGATAATTCACAAAGAGCAAAAGATGAAAAAGAATTATTTGAAGCACAAAATGTTAGAGCACAAACAGGTATTGGTGCATCAGGAGCAGTTGATCACTAAACCAATTACTAAAGAGATTTTTTCTCTTTAGTAACACTTAAAATATAAGTATTACTAATTATCCCATTATAAATATAACTTTTATGAAACTTATTGAAACTATAAAAAAAACCTTAAATATTATAATTAATATCAATACATAATAATTGCTTTTTTTGTTACTTTTCTACATTTTTTACATTTTATTTACATATTTAATCAATTTTTTTCCTTCACAAATAATTTTTAAAATGTATAATAGATAGTGATTTTTCTTATTTGCTACTTTATTGCTATAAAAAAATTAGCTTTAGTAACAATGAGAATTAGTTTTTTGTATGACTAGTTTATACAATAAAAAAAGGAAGCAGAATGAATGAAAAGTTAGTAGAGAGGATTGACAATAACCCTAAGTATCAGGAACTAGTTTCAAAAAGAAATAGTTTTGGTATCAAATTAGGAATTTTTGTATTAGTAATGTTTTATGCATATATATTAACAATTGCATTTAACAAAGAGATTTTAGCGACTAAAATAGGTGAAGGTATGACAACTATTGCATTTCCTATTGCATTAGCTATTTTAATTATCAGTTTTATCACAACAGTGATTTATGTTAGAAGAGCAAATGGGGAGTTTGAAGATCTAACAAATGAAATTAAAGAAGATGTAAAGGATTTAGTGTAATGTTTAGAATTTTAGCGATTATTTCAGTTATTGCTTTATCAGCATTTGCAGCAGGTGATGCATCTTTTGAAGCTACAAAAAGAGAATTAAATATTCCAGCAATTATTATGTTCTTTATATTTATTTTAGGAACATTAGGTTTAACATATTGGGCTGCACAAAAAACAAAATCAGCAAGTGACTTTTATACAGCTGGTGGAGGAATTACAGGTTTCCAAAATGGTTTAGCAATTGCAGGTGACTATATGTCAGCAGCTGCATTCTTAGGTGTATCTGGTCTTATTTATATGAAAGGTTATGATGGAGTTATCTATGCTGTATCATTCTTAGTTGGTTGGCCAATTATTCTTTTCTTCATGGCGGAGAAGTTAAGAAACTTAGGTAAGTTTACATTTACTGATATTGCTGCATACAGACTTGGTCAAAAGCAAATTAGAACATTAGCTGCATTTGGTACTATTTCAGTTGTTGTTTTATATCTAATTGCACAAATGGTTGGTGCGGGTAAATTAATTCAAGTATTATTTGGTTTAGAGTATGAGTATGCAGTAATTCTTGTTGGTGTTATGATGATTATTTACGTAACATTTGGGGGTATGCTTGCAACTACTTGGGTTCAAATTATTAAAGCTTGTTTACTTTTATCTGGTGTTTCATTTATGGCTATAATGATTTTATACCACTTTGACTTTAGTTTTGAATCTTTAGCTGTTAAAGCAGTTGAAAACCACAGTGCTGGTGAGTCTATTTTAGCTCCAGGTGGATTTATTTCAGATCCTATTTCTGCTATTTCTTTAGGGATGGCTTTAATGCTTGGTACTGCTGGTCTTCCACACGTACTTATGAGATTTTTTACGGTTGGAAATGCAAAAGAAGCTAGAAAATCTGTTGTTTATGCAACTGGTTTTATTGGTTACTTCTGGATTATCATTACAATCGTTGGTTTTGGTGCTATTGCATTCTTAAACTCTGATGCAGGTGCTGCATACTATGTTGATGGTAAACTATTTGGTGGAAATAATATGGCATCTATTCACTTATCACACATGTTAGGTGGTAATGCATTCTTAGGATTTATTTCAGCTGTTGCATTTGCTACAATCTTAGCAGTTGTTTCTGGTCTTACATTATCAGCAGCGGGAGCAATTTCACATGACCTTTATGCAAATGTAATTAATACTAAAGCTACAGATGAGCAAGTTGTTAAAGTATCTAAATATACAGTTATTGTAGTTGGTATTGTTGGTGTTACTTTAGGTATTGCATTTGAACAACAAAATATTGCTTATATGGTTGGTCTTGCATTTGGTATTGCTGCATCTGCTAACTTCCCAATCTTATTCTTATCTATTTATTGGTCTCAGTTAACAACTAGAGGAGCATTCTTAGGTGGATTATGTGGTCTTATCTCTGCTGTTACTCTTGTAATCGTTGGACCAATTGTATGGGTACAGATTTTAGGAAATGAGCAAGCATTATTCCCTTATAAACACCCTGCACTATTCTCTGTAACAATTGCGTTTGTTGCTATTTGGTTTTTCTCAAAAACTGATAATTCAGAAAAAGGGAAAGCGGAGAAAAAATTATTTAAAGCTCAGAATATTAGAGCAAATACTGGTATCGGTGCAGCTGGTGCTGTTGATCACTAGGCCTTTAAAAATATCAAAGAAGTATTCTTCTTTGATATTTACTATTAACTACAAATTTTAAAATTTAACTTATAACATTACTATAAAATTTACTTATATGATATTTAACACTATTTAATTCTAGTAATTATTATTTTATTTTTTATTAGCTAAAATATATAAAGTGAAATTAGGAAACATAAATGAGTATATTAGAACAAAAAGCATTTTTAAGTTCAATTCATCCTTTTGAACACTTAACTAAAGTTCAAGTAGATGATTTTTCAGAACATATTGATATTGTATATTTTAAAAAAGATGAAATTATACAAAAGCAAGGGCAGGAACCAAAATTTTTATATTTTGTTTTAAAAGGTATTGTTCAAGAAAAGCATGAAGATGAAGTATTATCAATTTTTTCAAAAAATGAAATATTTGATCCCATATCGTTAATTGAGAACTATTGTAAACATACTTTTGTAACTGCACAAGAAACTATTTGTTACTCTTTACCAAGAGAAATATTTATAAAAACACTCCATGAAAATCAAAATTTAGAAAGCTATTTTTTTCAATCAATATCTCAAAAATTAAACAATCATGTAAATCAAGAGAAAAATAAAGAAATAGCTAACATCATGGTAGCAAAAGTAAAAGATGCAAATATCCATAGAGCAGTAATTACAGATACAACAAAAACAATCTTTGAAGCAGCAACAATAATAAAAGATGAAAAAGTACCCACATTATTATTAAAAGATAAAAATAATGAGATGTATATTGTTACTGATTCTGACTTTAGACAAAAAGTAATTTTAAACAGAATGGATTTTGATGATAAGATTATAAAAATTGCTTCAAAAGGTTTAGTCTATGTAAATGAAGATGACTTTTTATTTAATGCACAACTTATCATGGCTAAACATGGTCTAAAAAGAGTTGTTGTAAAAAATAATAAAGACGAAATAACTGGAATACTAGATCAAATTTCTTTATCATCATTTTTCGCAACAAATACTTTTTCAGTTTCAAATGAAATCATAAAAGCTGAAACTATTGAAGAATTAAAACAAGCGTCTTTATCTTTTATAAAAATTGTTAAATCTTTAAATGCAAAAGGTGTGAAAATAGAGTTTATTTCTAAATTGATAAATCAACTAAATAAAAAACTTCTAGCAAAACTATTTAGTTTCTTAGCTCCTGATGAATTAATTGGCAAATCATGTTTAGTAGTGATGGGAAGTGAAGGACGAGCCGAACAAATACTACGAACAGACCAAGATAATGCTTTAATACTAAGTGATGATTGTGAAATAAGTGATGAAAAACTAAAAGAGTTTACTCATAATTTTACAGAAACTTTAGTTGATTTTGGTTTTCCAAGATGTGAAGGGAATATTATGGTATCAAACCCTTACTGGACAAGAAAAATTAAAGAATTTAAAAATTTAATATATTCATGGGTAAATGAACCAAACCCTGACAATATGATGAATACTGCAATATTTTATGATTCTATTTGTGTAGCAGGTGAAAAACAAATAATTTTAGATTTAAAAGAGTACTTATTTAAAGTAGTAGGAGATACACAAACATTTAATTCGCAATTTGCAAAAGTAATAATGAACTTTGATGTACCTCTTGGATTCTTTGATGGTTTTGTATTTGATAGTAATGATAAAAAACATAAAAATGAAATAGATATCAAAAAAGGTGGTATTTTTATTTTGGTTCAAAGTATAAGAGCCTTATGTTTAGAAAAAAAACTATTTAATACTAATACTATTAAGAGAGTAAAAGCACTAAAAGATTTAGGTGTATTAGATGATGAGTTTTCCCAAGAAATTATAATGGCATTTAATTTCTTATCAAACCTAAAATTAAAGTCAAACCTTGAAAAAATAGATAAGAAAGAAACTATTAATAATTATATTAATCCTGATGATCTAAATACAATGCAAAAAGATTTATTAAAAGACTCTTTTAAAATTATTAATAAATTGAAGAAAAAATTAGAATATCATTTTAAGTTGAACTATGTTTAGAAGTATAAAAAACTATTTTAATAAAAAAAATCTAAATAATGAAAAGTATTTGCATTTGTTTGATGCTCCTCATGAGGAAGAGTATGTCTGTTTTGACTGTGAAACTACAGGATTAGATCCAAAAGTAGATGAAATTGTATCTATTGGTGCAGTTATAATAAAAAATAATACAGTAGTTTCAAGTAAAAAGTTTGTTAAATTTGTCAAACCTAAAACAAAGCTACAAGAAGATGCTATTAAAGTTCATCATATCAGAGAAATTGATTTAGAAGATGCAGAAGATATAAATGATGTAATATATGAATTTTTAGATTATATTGGAAATAGAACATTAGTAGGATATTTTTTAGAATTTGATATTGCTATGATTAACAAATATATAAAGCCAAAACTTGGAATTACACTACCTAATAGAAGAATTGAAGTATCAGCAGTCTATCATGACTATAAAATAGAAGCTATACCACAAGGAAATATAGATTTAAGATTTGACACAATTATGAATGAATTACAAATTCCTGTTATGGGAAAACATGATGCATATAATGATGCACTTATGACTTCGTTAATATTTTTAAAATTAAAAAATATTCCAAAACTAAAAATACAATAAAGAAAACTTAAACTATGCTAAACTACCAAAAGTGTTACATTTACTTTTGGTAGCTACTTAAAACGTTAACTTTTTATTCATTTTGTACAATAATTGTACATTAATAAAGTAAAATATAACACTTAAGAGCCATTTAGAGCATATTTTATTACGATTCTGCACATTTTCTTTTTTTATCAAATATTATGTATATTTTATGTACTTTTCGAAAAATATAATATACAATATAAATGATCAAGATTATAAACCAATGCTATTTTTTTGCTATGGTTATAAATTATAATCTTTCACAAGTTTTTAAAGTAGAAAGGATAACTTAATGGGTTTAATTAAAAGCATTAAAGAAAAAGCAAAGTTACAGTTAAGAACTATCGTTCTTCCAGAAACAGAAGATGAAAGAGTATTAAAAGCTACTCAAAAAGTTCTTGAAGAGAAAACTGCAAATGTTGTATTAATAGGTAATGAAGAAACAATCAAATCTGATGCTTCATCATGTGATGCAAATATTGAAGGAGCAACAATTGTTGACCCTAGAAAGTTTGAAAACATTGATAAATATATTGATGAGTTAGTTGAACTTAGAAAAAAGAAAGGTTTAACAAGAGAAGAAGCTACTGAAATCATGTTAAATGAACCTAGATTCTTTGGTTGTATGATGGTTAGACTTGGAGATGCTGATGGTTTAGTTGCAGGTTCTAACTCTCCTACAGCTGATGTTTTAAAAGCTGCTATTCAAGTTATTAAAACTGCACCTGGTATCAATACTGTATCATCTGCATTTATTATGGAAACTGCTGATGGAAAGTTTGGAGACAATGGTTTAATTCTTTTTGCAGATTGTGCAGTTATTCCAGAACCAAATGCAGAACAATTAGCTGATATTGCTTGTGCAACTGCTGCAACTGCTAATTCTGTAGTTGGGTTAGACCCTAGAGTTGCTATGTTATCATTTTCAACAAAAGGTAGTGCAAATCATCCATTAGTTGATAAAGTACAATACGCTGTTGATATTTTACAAGAAAGAAATGTTGACTTCTCATTTGACGGTGAGATGCAAGCTGATGCAGCAATTGTTGAAGCAATTGGAGCTAAAAAAGCACCAGGTTCAGAAGTAGCTGGTAAAGCAAATGTTCTTGTATTCCCAGATTTACAATCAGGAAATATTGGATATAAATTAGTTCAAAGATTTGCAGGTGCTGCAGCTCATGGACCAGTTGTTCAAGGTTTAGCAAAACCTGTAAATGACCTTTCAAGAGGTTGTTCAGTTGATGATATCGCAAACTTAGTAGCTATTACAGCAACTCAAATTAAATAATTAAATCTATAAAAGAAAAGGAAGCAAAATATGTTAGTATTTATCTTAAACGCAGGAAGTTCATCTCTTAAGTATCAATTAATGAACCCAGTTACAAAAGAGACTTTAGCAGCAGGAATTTGTGAAAGAATTGGAATTGATGGTCTTTTAAAACATGAGTTTGGTAATGATCAAGAATTAAAAATTGATGTAAATATGCCAACACATAAAGAAGCTATTGAGCTTGTTTTAAGAACATTAACTGATGGTGAAGGTAAAGTAATTGATTCTATTGATGATATTGAAGCAATTGGTCATAGAGCAGTTCATGGAGGAGAAGAATTTGCTTCATCTGTAATGGTTACAGATAAAGTGATTGAAACTATGAAAAAATTAATTCCACTTGCTCCATTACATAACCCAGCAAATATTATGGGAATGGAAATTTGTCAAGAATTAATGCCTGGAAAACCTAATGTAGCTGTATTTGATACTGCTTTTCACCAAACTATGCCTGATTATGCTTATATGTATGCTTTACCAAAAGATCAATATACTAAACATGGTATTAGAAAATATGGTTTCCATGGAACTTCTCACTTCTTTGTTTCAAATGAAGCAAGAAAAATGTTAGATAAAAAACATAATACTAGAATTATTGTATGTCACTTAGGAAATGGTTCTTCTGTTTCTGCTGTTCAAGATGGAGAATGTATTGATACATCTATGGGACTTACACCTGTTCAAGGTTTAATGATGGGAACAAGAGCTGGTGATGTTGGAGCTGGTGCATTACAATATATGATGAGTCAAGAAAACATTACTATTGATGAAGCTTTAAATATTATGAATAAAAAATCAGGTATTTTAGGTATTTCTGGAAAATCTTCTGATTTAAGAGAAGTATTAGAAGGTATGCAAGAAGGTGATGATAATTGTAGATTAGCTGTAGATATGGTTGCATATAATATTAAAAAATATGTAGGTGCTTATGTAGCAGCTTTAGACGGAATAGATGCTTTATGTTTCACTGGTGGAATTGGTGAAAATGCTGCATTAATCAGAGAAAAAGTTTGTGCTGGATTAGATGCAATGGGTCTAGTTATTGATCCAGTTAAAAATAACAAAAGATCAAGAGAAGCAAGAGATATTGCGACAAATGGCTCTTCTTCAAGAATTTTTGTTATTCCTACTAATGAAGAATACGTTATTGATAATGACACTTTCAAAATCGTTTCAGGACTTGAAAAATAATTTATTTTTTAAATTTTCTATAAAAAAAGGGATGAAGTTTATCTTCATCCCTTTTTATTTTTAATATACAAATACTATCTAATAAGCTTTTAAAGAATTTACAAAAGTCATAGAAACTTTTGAAACTGTTTCATTTATAATTTTATCCATAAACTTTTCAAACTTATCTTGCTTTTTCCAAATAGGATACTCAACTTTTGATAATTTTTCTAACTTTTCTTTGGCATAAGAAATAGTAGCAACTTCATCTACAAGTCCCACTACTTTAGCTTGTCTTGATGTAAAAACTTTTGCATCAGCAAAATTTTTATGATTTTCAACTTTTAAACCTCTTGCCTTTGCTACATCTGAAATAAACATATTATATGTATCATCTATTATAGATTGTAACTGTTCTTTTTCATAATCAAACCATTTTCTAGTTGGTGTTCCTGACTCTTTATATTTCCCTGCTTTTACAGTTTGAGTTGAAATACCAATCTTAGCCATTAATTCTTCTGTATTTACACCTTGCATAATAACACCAATTGAACCAACCATACTTCCAGGATTAGCAATAATTTCATTTGCCCAAATAGAAGCATAATATGATCCACTAGCTATTACACCACTAGCATAAACAACAACAGGCTTTACTTCTTTTAACTCTTTAATTGCATAAGCTAATTCAACAGAAGGAGCAACAGCACCACCAGGAGAATTCACTTCAAGTAAAACACCTTTAATATTATCAGCTTCTTTTGCTTTTTGAATATCTTCTAAAGTCTTATTTACATCTAAAATAGGTCCAAATAAAACTATTTTTTGTAAATTAGCGACTTCGTAATTATTATTGTTTTCATTATTATTACCCGTACCATATACAATAAAATAAACAATAGTTAAAAATACAACTGTTTTAAAATATTTTGTAATAAAATCTAATACAGCAGTAATAGGATAAAACAGTTTTTTAAAAAAATTAAACATTTCTTCCTCCTATAATTGTTTTATCTACAAATTTTGTATGCAGAATAATATGCATAGCTAAATCATCTTTATTATTTACCTCATCTGGTAATTTAAAACAGATAATATCAGCATCAGCATTTTTTTCTATGACACCTTTATTTAAACCTAAAGCTTTACTGCCACCAACTGTAGCAGCTTTTAAAAGTTTTTGAGATAGTTTTATAATATTTTCATCCACATGAATCATTAATGCATTTCTTAATTCATCAAACATAGATAAAGAGTTATTAGAACTTAATCCATCTGTACCAATACTTATATTTATGCCATCTAATTTCTTCATATCAATTTTTGTATTATTTAAAATACGATTAGAAGTAACACAATGATTAATTGAAGCATTTAATTCTTTTATTTTCTCTAAATCTGCATTACTAGCTTCTACACAATGTGTAAAAGATAATTTATCAACTCCTTTAAACTGATTTAAAAATTCCATAGGTTTTGTAACTGCCTTATCTTGTCCTAAAAAATTTTTAAAAAAATCTATAAATAAACCCTCATCTTTATGCAACCACTCAAACTCTTCTGGTGATTCTAAAAAATGTGAACTTACAGCTAAATTTTCTTGTTTTGCTATATTTAAAGTCTCCCTTAATAAAAAAGGATGTACTGAATAAGGTGAATGAATAGCAACTGCTGGTATTAAATTAGAACTGGCATACTGTTTTATATTTTTAAGTCTTGCTTTAAAATCAGTAAATAAAGTATCAACCATATCAGGTTTACTTCCTATTACCTCACAAAAAAATACTTTATTTAAAGGTGAAGAAATACAAGCTTCTAAATCAAAAGAATAAGAAGAAATTGCACCAATTGTTGTAGTACCAGTTTTTTTCATCTTTTTTAATTTATCTTCAATAAGTTTTTTATTTGCTTTTTCAATTAAAACTTCTCTATTTTTAATAACAGAATTAAGCCAATTCATAAAATTACCATATTTAAGAGTTGTACTATTTGCACTAAACTCTAAATGAACATGAGAATTAATTAAACCTGGCATTAATACAGAATTTTCTTTTTCTTCTTGAATTTCAATATTTGGATATTTTTTTTGGATATTTTCTTTAGTGTCTACATCTATAATTTTATCAGAAAAAACAATAGCACCATCTTCAATGATGCTATTGTTTTCATCGCAGGTTACAACCCACTTCGAACTTATTATTTTCATAAAAGTTCTATTTATTCAGCGTTTTGAGAAGACTCTTCTACAGCTTTAATTTCAGAAATAATTTGCATTAAAGCTATAAGTCCCATGTGATATCCAAATGGTCCAAATCCAGTAATTACACCTGTTGCTGCACCAGCTGTAATTGATTTTTGTCTAAATTCTTCTCTTTTATAAATATTTGAAATATGAACTTCAACTGTTGGTAATTCTACAGCTGACAATGCATCTTTAATTGCTATTGAAGTGTGAGAGAATGCTGCTGGGTTAATCATGATACCATCAACCTCACCTAAACATTCTTGAATTTTATCAACAATTTCACCCTCTAAGTTTGATTGGAAAAATTCTAATTCTACTCCATTTTGAGCTGCTGCATTTTTTAACTGCTCATGAATTTGTTCTAAACTCATTGGACCGTAAATATGTTGTTCTCTAATTCCTAACATATTTAAGTTTGGTCCTTGAATTACTGCTATTTTCATATTATATTCCTTTTATAAATTTTAGGTAAGATTATATTTAAATTTATGTTAAATCATACCAAAGAAAGAGGGATTATGAGAAATTTTATTTTATTAAATGAAAATGCTATTTATTTTGAAGCTAATTTTTCATGTGACAATGTAATTTTTTTAAACTTAGGAAAAGAAAAATATTTTATCACTGATGCTAGATATACAATTGAAGCTAAAGAATATACTAAAAACTGTGCAGTTATTGAATCTAATGATTTAATACAAAGTGCAAAAGAAATATTAAAAAAAAATAAAGTTAAAAAAATATTTTTTGATCCAAATGATTTTAAATATGCAACTTACGTTAATCTAACAGCTGATTTAAAAACTGATTTTATTCCAAAGGCTAACTTTTCAAAAGAAAATAGAATTATTAAAACTAATGAAGAGATTAAATATCTAAAAAAAGCAGCCTCATTGGGAAGAAAAGGTTTTACTTCTTTTGCTAAATATATTAGAAAAAATGGCTTTAATCAAACTGAAGAGTTTTTACATTTTAAAGCAATTGAAAAAATGAGTCAAGCAGGAAAACTTGAACTTAGTTTTGATCCAATAGTTGCTATAAATAAAAATGCAGCAAAACCCCATGCACTTCCAACAAATAAAAAACTAAAACTAAACAACCTACTTTTAGTTGATGCAGGAGTAAAGTATAAAAAGTATTGTTCAGATAGAACTTGTACTTCTAGTGTAGATTTTGAAAGCTTTACTTTTAAAAGAGAACAAAATTTTAAAAATAAAAAACATCAAAAAATTTATGACTTAGTTTATAAGGCTCAACTAACAGCTATCAATAAAGCTAGAACTGGAATGAAAGCAAGTCAAATTGATAAATTAGCTAGGGATATAATAGAAAAAGCAGGATACGGAAAATATTTTGTACACAGTACAGGTCATGGAGTAGGACTTGATATACATGAATTTCCTAATATAAATTCAAGGTCAGATGTTATTATTGAAGATAATATGGTATTTACAATAGAACCAGGAATTTATTTACCAGATGAATTTGGTGTAAGAATTGAGGACACTGTTGTAATGAAAAATGGAAAAGCAATAATTTTATAAAAAAGAGAAAAATTTGAAAAAAAAATTAAATGAAAAGTTAACACTTTTAAAAACACCAAATTTTCCATTTTATTCAAAAAAAACTTCAAATAAAAAATATCATGTAACTATTGGTATTGGGGGAAATATTGGAAATGTAAAACAAACTTTTGATAAGTTATTCTTATCATTATGCAAAAATACAAAATTTGATATTCTTATGACAAGTCCCTTACTTATTAATCCTCCTTTTGGTTACTTAGAACAAAATGATTTTTTAAATGGTATAATTGCGCTTAAAACTAATCTTTGTCCTAACGAGTTTCTTAAAAACATGCAAAGATTAGAAAATAGATTTGGAAGAAAGCGATCCTTTCAAGATGCGCCTAGAACTCTGGATATAGATATTATATTTTTTGAAAAGAAAAAAATAAATTCAGAACACCTTATTATCCCTCATAAAGACTGGGCAAATAGAGAATCAGTGATTATTCCTTTAAAATATATGAATAAATTATAAAACGTGAATTAAAAAAGGTAAATAAATGAAAAAAAAAGTAGTTGTTGGAATGTCAGGTGGTGTTGACTCTTCTGTTACAGCATTACTATTAAAACAACAAGGCTATGATGTAGTAGGCTTATTTATGCGTAACTGGGAATATGGAATCAAAGGAAGCCAATGTCCTAATCGTATAGAGTTTGAAGATGCTAAAAAAGTAGGTGAACTAATTGGTATTGAAGTAAAAGGTAAAGACTTTGTAGAAGAGTATAGAACAAAAGTATTTGATATATTTTTAGAAGGTTTAAAAAAAGGTCTTACTCCAAATCCAGATATTTTATGTAATAAAGAAATTAAATTTAATGTATTTTTGAATGAAGCAAAAAAAATGGGTGCTGACTTTATTGCAACTGGACATTATGCAAAAATTGCAAAATATGAAGATCATTATGTATTAGATACTCCAAAAGATAGCTCAAAAGATCAAAGTTACTTCTTGCATGCTCTATCAAGTGAACAACTAAGTCAAGCTATGTTTCCACTTGGAGATTTAACAAAAACAGAAGTTAGAGAAATTGCAAGAGAACATAACTTACCTGTAAGTGATAAAAAAGATAGTACAGGAATTTGTTTTATTGGTAATCAAAGATTTGATGATTTTATAACACAACATCTAAAAGCAATTCCAGGTGATATGATTGATGAGCATGGAAAAGTTTTAGGACAGCACAAAGGTCTTATTTGCTATACACTAGGTCAAAGAAAAGGTATTGGTCTTGGTGGTATCAAAGGAAATGAAGGTGAAAATAATACTCACAAATCATGGTATGCTGCAAAGAAAAATATTGAAGATAATACTTTAACAGTTGTTCAAGATACAAACCATCCATTACTTATGAGTGAATATACCCAAGCTTCTCATGTACACTGGGTTCTAGAAAAAACTCCAAAGATAGGAGATAAATTAACAGCACAAGTTAGATATAGACAACAAAAACAAGAATGCACAGTTGTAGAAGTAAATGAAGATAAAGTATTAGTAAAATTTGATAAACCTCAAAGAGCTGTAACTTTAGGTCAAAGTCTTGTTCTATATGATGGACAGTACTGTCTTGGTGGTGGATTTATAAGTGATTATAAATAATATGATATAATCGCGTTTTTTACTAATCTTTACTGTTTAAAGATTGGTAATTAACATTCGGAAGAAAGCGATCCTTTCAAGATACGCCTAAAACCAAAAAATAAATTTTATATAAAATTGGGCAAATAGAGAGTTTGTGACTATTCCTTTAAAAAGGATTATAAATGCAAAAAAAAGTTATGGTAGGTATGAGTGGAGGAATTGACTCTTCTGTTACTGCTTATATGCTACAACAAGAAGGTTATGAAGTTGAAGGTGTTTATCTAAAGCTTCATAATAGAACTGATGGTTATCATGAATCTAACTTAGATTTTATTGAAAATGTTTCTAAATTTCTTAATATTAAATATCATGTATTAGATTTAGCAAATAAATTTGAAGAAGAAGTTTATGACTACTTTGTAAACTCATATATAGAGGGTACAACTCCCAATCCATGTGTTAAATGTAATAGACAAATTAAATTTGGCGCTATGCTTGACTTTGCTAAAAGCAAAGGTGCAGATTTTCTTGCAACAGGACACTATGCAAAAACAGATGGAGAATTCATTTACGAAGCTGATGATAAATCAAAAGACCAAAGTTACTTCCTATCCCAAGTTCCAGTTGAAGCATTAAAATCAATGATGTTCCCACTAAGTACTTACAAAAAAGAAGATATTATTAAATTTGGTGCAAAGTTAAACTCTACATACAAAAAAATCACAGAAAAAAATGAATCTCAAGAAATCTGTTTTGTTGATACAGTCTATACAGATATTGTAAAAAAACATGCAAAAATAGACCAAGAAGGTGATGTATTAGATGAAAATGGAAATATAATTGGTAAACATAAAGGTTATGCACATTATACAATTGGGAAAAGAAGAGGTTTTACTGTTCATGGGGCTCAAGAACCACACTTTGTTACAAAACTCAATGCTAAAGACAATACAATTGTAGTTGGTAAAAAAACAGCATTAGAAGTAAATGAAATTATTACAGAAAATTTAAATATGTATATTACAGACAAAAAATTTGACTGTACTGTAAAACTAAGATATAGATCTGTATCTATTCCATGTAAAGTAACAATTGAAAATGATTCAGCTATTATAAAACTTCATCAGCCTGCATTTGGTGTAGCTGCTGGACAACTTGCAGTCTTTTATGAAAAAGAAAAAGTTATTGGAAGTGGCTGGATTAAGACTACGAAATAAGACATTTTATTTTTAAATAGAAGGAAGAATTATGCTCTTCTTTTTATTTAACTACCTTTTATAAATCCTACTTTTAAACTTCTAACAATTCATTAAGTACTCTTTAGATAAAATCACACGATATTAACAACAATCATTCAAGGAAAATTATATGTCAACATTTAAACTTTTTAGTGGTTCAGCTAATCCTGAGTTTACAGCAAAAGTTGCGGATTATTTAGGTGTTCCAGTTTCAAGTGCTACTTTAAATAGATTTAGTGATGGAGAAATCTCTGTTCAAATTACAGAAAGTGTAAGAGGACAAGATGTATTTATTTGTCAACCAACATGTGCTCCAGCTAACGATAACTTAATGGAACTTCTAATTATGGTTGATGCACTAAAAAGATCAAGTGCAAAGTCAATTTCAGCAGTAATTCCATACTATGGCTATGCAAGACAAGATAGAAAAGCAGCTCCAAGAGTTCCTATTACTGCAAAATTAGTTGCTGATTTATTAGAAGCAGCTGGAATTGATAGAATTGTAACTATTGATTTACATGCAGCACAAATTCAAGGTTTCTTCAATATTCCTGCAGATAATTTATTTGGTTCTATTTTATTTGTAGATTATATTAAATCTAAAAACTTCAAAAACCCTATTATCGCAAGTCCTGATATTGGTGGAGTAGCAAGAGCTAGATCTTATGCTGATAAATTAGGTTATGACTTAGTAATCGTAGATAAAAAAAGAGAAAAAGCAAATGTATCTGAGGTTATGAATATTATTGGTGATGTAAAAGATAAAGATGTTATTTTAGTTGATGATATGGTTGATACTGCTGGAACACTAGTAAAAGCGGCTGAAGTACTAAAGAAAAGAGGAGCTAATTCTGTTATGGCTTGTTGTACACATGGAGTACTTTCTGGACCAGCTTATGAAAGAATTGAAAAAGGTGTTTTAGATGAATTAGTTGTTGCTGACACAATTCCTACACAAAAAGACGCTAAAAAGGTAACTGTTTTATCAGCTTCTGTTATGATAGGAGAAACAATTAGAAGAATCCATAATAACGAGTCTGTTAATTCTATTTTCATAGCTTAATAATATATAAAACGATTTATGCTATAATAACAAAAATTATAACAAGGGTAAAAAATGAAAAAAATAATTCTTTCAACTATAGCATGTGCTTCTATGATAGTAAGTGCAAATGCGGCAGAATATAAATATGAAGTTACACCTATGTTCTCAACAGCTTTTTCTGAGCATAATACTGATTTACCAAAAGGTTATAGTAATGCAGGTTTAGCTATTGGCTTTAACCAAACAGATTCTATTTTCGATCAAGTTGAAGTTGGTTTTTTAAGATCAATTGAAGACGTAAATTATCAGAATGCAAATAGAGATACAGGAGTTACTAGAGTATTCACTAACTTAGTAAAAGAATATAATTTAAATTCAGTTTATTCTTTTTATGCATTAGTTGGTGCGGGAGTTGAGTATTTCAATGATGAGTTCGCAGGTAATGAAAGTGGACTATTTGGTAACTATGGTGCTGGTGTTAAAATCAAATTTTATGATGATATGGCTGTAAAAATTGACTTAAGACATGCTATTGAAACAGACCATGGTGATAATACACTATTATACAATGTTGGTTTATCAATTCCATTTGGAAAAGTTGCAGCTCCTGCTCCTGCACCAGTAGTAAAAAAGGTAGTTGAACCTGCTCCTCTTGATTCTGATAATGATGGGGTTATTGATGAAAAAGATCAATGTCCTAATACAGTTCCTAATGCAGTTGTAAATGCACAAGGTTGTGAATTAGATGATGACAAAGATGGTGTAGTAAATAGATTAGATCAATGTCCTAATACTATGGCAGACGCAGAAGTAAATAATGTTGGATGTATGACATTAGTTGATTTAAAAATCAATTTTGACAATGACTCAACAGAAATTAAAGAGCAATACACTTCAAAGATTATTGAATTTGCTAAAGTTATGAATAGTAATACAAAATTAAAAGCAACAATTGAAGCACATACTGATTCAGTAGGTACAAAAGCTTATAACCAAAACTTATCTCAAAGAAGAGCAGCAGCTACAATTAAAGCTTTAACTAACTTAGATGTAGAAGCTACAAGATTAAGAGCTATTGGATATGGTGAGCTTAAACCAGTAGCATCAAATAAAACTGCTGAAGGTAGAGCAGCAAATAGAAGAGTTACAGCTGTAATCTCTAAATAAACTTCAACTATCTTGTAATATAAAGGGCTTAGTTTTTACTATGCCCTTTTTTCTTACTAAGTTTTCTTATTTAACTTATTTTGTACGTTCTTTATGATATAATTTGACAAATTATTTTTTAAAGGATTTTAGATGAAAAAAATTATACTAACAACAATAATTTCATCTTCTTTATTATTTTCAGCAAGTAATCCAAGTAAAAACTATGAATATGAAGTTACAGGTTATGCAGCAGGAATTTTAAGTGATTCAAGTAACAAACTTAAAGACGATAATTATTTAAATGGTGGTTTATCCATTGCTAAAAATTTAGAAGGTATGATGATAGACCAAGTAGAATTAGGTTTTTTAAGAAGCCAAAGTGTTGAATATTCAACTGGTTCAAATACAAACATGAATACTATTTTCTTAAATGCCATTAAAAAATATGGTATTACTGATAAATTATCTGCTTATGGACTAGCTGGTCTAGGAAATCAAGATGTTTCTCAAGAATTAGGGGAAAATAAAGACTCTATATTTTTTAACTGGGGTCTTGGTTTAAGATATGATATTCCTTATTACGGAATGGCTATAAAAAGTGATATTAGACATTTATATGCTTTTGAAAATAGTAGAAATGATATTATGTATACATTAGGATTAGCTTTACCTCTTGGTAAAAAATATAAAGAACCAATTGTAGCAAAAGTACCACTTGTTGAGGAAGAAAAAAAACCTGTAGTTATAGATGGAGATGATGATAAAGATGGTGTTTTAAACTCTAAAGATTTATGTCCTGATACACTTCTGGGTGTTCAAGTAAACGAAAATGGGTGTGAGCTAGATGATGACAATGATGGTGTTATTAATAGATTAGATAAATGTCCTAACACATCAGAAGGTATAAAAGTAAATAATGAAGGTTGTGTAGCAACAATTGATTTAAAAATTAATTTTGATTATAACTCAGCAAAAATCAATGATAAATATCTAAATCAAATAAATAAATTTGCGATGATTTTAAAAGAAAATAAAAAACTTACTGCAACAATTGAAGCACATACAGACTCAAAAGGAAGTAATAAATACAATGAAATATTATCTCTAAAAAGAGCTAATTCTATAATCAAAGAACTTAAGAATTCTGGGATTAATATATCAAGACTTACACCAATTGGGTATGGAGAAACAAAGCCAATTGCTAAAAATACTACAGCAGAAGGTAGAGCAAAAAATAGAAGAGTTATTGGTCTTATTAATCAGTAATTTTTTTTTTATAAGGTTTAGAATTATTCTAAACCTTGTAATTACTCCTTCTTTTCTCTTTTAACTATAAACTTACAAAACTTTAGATATAATCGCGAATATATAATTAAATAAATAGGATTAGCCTTGCAGAAAAATATTAGAAACTTTAGTATTATTGCTCATATTGACCACGGAAAATCTACATTAGCAGATAGAATTATTCAAGAATGTGGTTCAGTAGCAGATAGAGATATGTCTGCACAAGTAATGGATACAATGGATATTGAAAAAGAGCGTGGTATTACAATCAAAGCTCAAAGTGTAAGACTTGATTATGTTAAAGATGGACAAAACTATGTTCTTAATTTAATTGACACTCCAGGTCACGTTGATTTCTCTTATGAAGTGAGTAGATCATTAGCTTCATCTGAGGGTGCTTTACTTATTGTAGATTCAACTCAAGGTGTTGAAGCTCAAACTATTGCAAATGTTTATATAGCAATGGATAATGATTTAGAACTATTACCAGTTGTAAATAAAATTGATTTACCATCAGCAGATCCAGATAGAGTTCTTGAAGAAGTTGAAGATGCTATTGGACTTGATTGTACTGAAAACAATCTAATCTCAGCAAAAACAGGTTTAGGTGTAAGAGACTTAATTGATTCAATTGTAGATAGAGTTCCTGCACCACAAGGTGATGAAAATGCTCCAACTAAAGCACTTATTTATGATTCTTGGTTTGATAATTATCTTGGAGCCTTAGCACTTGTAAGAGTATATGAAGGAAGTATCAAAAAAGGTCAAATGCTTAAAATGATGAATACTAAAGTTGAACATCCTGTTCTTAACTTAATGTATCCACATCCACTAAAAAGACAAAATACAAATGAAATAAAAACAGGTGAAATTGGAATCGTTGTACTTGGACTTAAAACACTTGATGGTATTGCAGTAGGTGATACTATGACAGATGCAAAAGAGCCAACACCTGAGGCAATTGATGGATTTGAACCTGCTAAACCTTTTGTATTTGCTGGACTTTATCCAATTGAAACTGATAAATTTGAAGACTTAAGAGAAGCTTTAACTAAACTTCAACTAAATGATTCTTCTATTTCTTTTGAACCTGAAAGTTCAGCTGCCCTTGGTTCTGGATTTAGAACAGGTTTCTTAGGTATGCTTCACATGGAAGTAATCAAAGAAAGGTTAGAGAGAGAATTTAATCTTGATTTAATAGCAACAGCACCAACTGTTGTATATGAAGTTTTACAAAAAGATGGAGAGAGAATTGATATTCAAAATCCATCTGAATTACCAGAGCCAAACTATATTGAAACAATTTTTGAACCTTATGTAAAAGCTACTATTTTAGTACCAGATGAGTTTTTAGGAAACGTGATAAAACTTTTAAATGATAAAAGAGGAATTCAAGTAAAAATGGATTATCTTGGAGCAAG
Source organism: Arcobacter rhizosphaerae (assembly GCF_049472155.1). Classification (NCBI taxonomy): domain Bacteria; kingdom Pseudomonadati; phylum Campylobacterota; class Epsilonproteobacteria; order Campylobacterales; family Arcobacteraceae; genus Arcobacter; species Arcobacter rhizosphaerae. The sequence continues at coordinate 217,432 of NZ_JBMOVW010000002.1, forward strand.
AGTATTATTAGAATATGATATTCCAATGAATGAAATAGTAATGGATTTCTATGATAAACTTAAATCAACTACAAAAGGTTATGCATCATTTGATTATGAACCAATTGGATTTAGACCAGGAAATCTTAAAAAATTAGATGTTAGAGTAGCTGGTGATGTAGTAGATGCTTTATCTATTATCGTACCTGAAGAAAAAGCTGTAACAAAAGGTAGAGAGTTTATCAAAGCCTTAAAAGAAATGATACCAAGACAATTATTTGAAGTAGCAATCCAAGCAAGTATTGGTACAACAATCATCGCAAGAGAAACGGTAAAATCAACAGGTAAAAATGTAACTGCAAAATGTTACGGTGGGGATATTACGAGAAAAAGAAAACTATTAGAGAAACAAAAAGCCGGTAAAAAAAGAATGAAAGCTATTGGTAAAGTAAATGTACCACAAGAAGCATTTATGGCTGTTTTAAAAATCTAATTTCTGTAGTTTTAAATTTAAAATAAAAATTATTGATTAACTTAGTCTATTAAGTTTTTCAGTAATTTTAATATTATATACTTTTATAATTTTTTATGTTATTATATTGATTATGAAATGTATCCTATGTGAAAACCTATCTTTTCAAATTATATGTAAAAAGTGTCAAAAGACCCTACTACACCCCTCTTTTCATAAAAGAGAAATTGAAAAAGATTTTTATAACTACTCTTTTTATGCTCTAAGTGATATAGAAGAACTTATTAGTTCAAAATACTATTTTCATGGAGATAGAGTTTTTAATCTTTTAGCTAAGTTATCATTTTATAAATTTGCACAAAATTTCACTTATTTTCAAAATATTCTAGCAATTCCTATTGATGATCATGTTAGGCATGAATTTTCACATACAGCAATATTAGCACGTCATTTAAACTCACAAAATATCAAGCCTAAATACAACTGCTTAAAAGCACAAAACATAGTCAAATATGCAGGAAAAGACCTTGAATTTAGACAGAAAAATCCTCGTAAGTTTAAATGTACAAAAATATCTAATCAAATGACAATTTTATGTGATGATTTAATCACAACAGGTGCTACAATAAAAGAAGCAAAAAAAGCTTTAGAAAAAAGAAATAATCAAGTGTTATTCTCTTTAACCCTAGCTGATGCAAAACTTTAGTATAATAAATTTTTATTAAAGGGTATATATGATAGGAATTATTGATTATAACATGGGAAATTTAGCAAGTGTTTATAATGCTTGTCATCTAATAGATGCAAAAGCTTCGATTGTTAAAGATCCAAATGAACTAAAAAATTTTGATAGAGTAATCTTACCAGGAGTTGGTGCTTTTGCAGATGCAATGCAGCACCTAAATGAGACAGGTATGAAAGAAGCAATTTATGAGTTTTCTAAGACTGGAAAACCTATGATTGGTATTTGTTTAGGTATGCAACTTCTATTTGAGAGTTCACAAGAGTTTGGTCATACACAAGGTCTTGGTTTAATAGATGGGGAGGTTGTAAAGTTTGATAAATCTAAAATGCATGAGGATATAAAAATACCTCACATGGGATGGAATACAATAATAAACAAAGAACACTCTTTATTTGAAGGACTTGAAAATCCATATTTATATTTTGTGCACTCTTATCATGCACAAACAAAAGAAGAGAATATTATAGGTAAAACAGTTTATGGATATGAGTTTGTAAGTGCAGTAAATAAAGATAATGTTTATGGTTTCCAACCACATCCAGAAAAATCTCATGATAATGGTATTAAGATTTTAGAAAACTTTATAAAAATAAAATAGTATTTATATAAAAGGAGTCACAAATGAAAACAATAGCAATAACTGGATCAAGTGGATTTGTAGGAACAAATCTTAAAAGGTATTTTACAAACTTAGGTTATGAAGTATTGCCTATTGCAAGAGGTGACTTATCAAATCAACAAAGATTAGAAGAGATTATAAATCAAAGTGATATAGTAATAAATCTTGCAGGTGCAAACATCATCAATAGATGGAGTGAAAGTTATAAAAAACTACTTTACTCAAGTAGAATTGATACAACACAAGCAATAGTTAAAGCAATAAAAAAAGTTCAAAATAAACCTATACAACTTATATCAACATCTGCAGTTGGTATCTATGATAATAAGCAAACTTATGATGAAAATGGAGTTCATACTAGTGACTTTTTAGGAAAATTAGCTGAGGACTGGGAAGAAGAAGCCTTAAAAGTAAGAAGTGAAAGTACAAAAGTATCTATCTTTAGATTTGGTATAGTCTTAGGAAAAGATGGTGGTGCTTTAGAAAAAATGATTACACCTTTTAAACTTGGACTTGGGGGAGTTATAGGAACTGGGAAACAAGCTTTTAGTTTTATTCATATTGAAGATTTACTAAATGCTTATAAATTTGTAATTGAAAATAATCATGAAGATATTTTCAACCTTACAGCCCCTAATCCAACAACAAATAAAGGTCTAACTCTTGCTTTAGGAAAAACACTAAAAAGACCTACTATACTTCCAGTACCTGAATTTGTTTTAAATATAATATTTAGTGAAGGTGCTAAAGTTTTAACTGATGGGCAAAGTGCTATTCCTAAAAACCTTATGGATTTAGGTTTTGAATTTAAATACAAAACTATTGATGAAACAATAAAAGATTTATGCTAAAAGAAAAGAAGAATTAAAAAACAGGAGATATAAAAAGTATGGATATTTTACCAGCGATTGATTTAAAAGACGGAAAAGCTGTAAGATTAAGTAAAGGACTTATGGATAGTGCAAAAATCTATTCAGATGAGCCTTGGCAAGTTGCAAAAAGATTTGAAGAATTAGGTTCTAAATGGGTTCATGTAGTGGATTTAAATGGAGCATTTGCAGGTGAACCAGCAAACTTAGAGCAAATCAAAAAAATCAAAGAAAATTGTAACTTAAAGATTGAAGTTGGTGGAGGAATCAGGGATGAAGAAACTATCAAAATGTATGTTGAACTTGGAATTGATAGACTTATTTTAGGTTCAATTGCTGTAAAAGATCCACAATTTGTAAAAGATATGGCAGCAAAATATCCTATTGCTGTTGGAATAGATGCTATGAATGGAATGGTAGCTGTTGAAGGTTGGGCAGAAGTTTCAACTATGAAGGCAACTGATTTAGCAAAAGAGTTTGCAAATGCAGGTGTTGAAGCTATTATTTGTACAGATATTTCTAAAGATGGTATGCTTTGTGGTGTAAACGTTGAGTTTACAGAATCAATTGCATTAGCTTCAGGAGTTGATACTATTGCTTCGGGTGGAGTAAAAGATATAAATGACATCACTAACTGTAAAGAAAATGGAAACATTGCAGGTGTTATTGTAGGAAAAGCATTCTATGAGGGTACACTTGATTTAGAAGAAGGTTTTAAAGCCTTATAAAATTTAATATAAGGAAAACTAAAATGTATTTAGTAATTTCTTTAATATTCTCAGCCTTAGCATATACTTTTTTTAGAAAAGACAATATGCAAGGCTTCTATATAAATATAGGTATATCACTAATATTTATAAGCTTACTAATTAAAAATATCATTCAAATGAAGAAAAATAATCATGTCAAATAAAACTAAAATAGATTCAATATATGAAAAACTTGTAAATGAAGAAGATGCTAGAGTTTGTAAAGCAATAGATGAAAGTGCTTGTAAAGTAGTTCCTGGAAACTTTTTTATAACCTTAATAAGCTACTTTTTTAATAAAATAGCAGATGCTGTAGCTAATGCAAAGGTAGTTCTACCTTGGTTGATGGAAAGCCTTAGTGTACCCATGTATTTAATAAGTTTCTTAGTTCCAATAAAAGAGTCTGGTTCATTAATACCTCAACTATTTATTGCTTCATTTATAAGAAAACTGCCTTTTAGAAAATATATATGGTCACTTGGTACTTTTTTACAAGCAGTTTGTATGATTTTAATTGCTATTGTAGCATGGAAGATGGAAGGATTAGATGCTGGATTAACAATTATCGCTTTATTAATTGCGATGAGTTTATCAAGAGGATTATGCTCAGTTGCAGCAAAAGATGTAGTAGGAAAAACTATACCCAAAACCAGAAGAGGTGCACTAAATGGCTACTCGGCAATGCTTTCAAGTATCTTAGTTGTAGCTTTTGGTATATACCTTTTAGTAAATTCACAAAAACCTTTTTCTCCTCAAAACTTTGGAGTTTTATTTTCAATTGCAGGTTTTTTCTGGATATTAGCATCTCTTACATATTTAAGAATAAAAGAGTTTGAAGGAGAAACTGATGGAGGAGGAAATGCTTTTAGCGTGGCTATAAGTAAATTATCAATTTTAAAAACTGATAAACCTTTTAGACTTTTTGTAATCACTAGAGCCTTATTTTTATGTGCTGTTTTAAGTGCACCTTTCTTTGTAGTTATGGCTCAACAAAATAGTGATGCAAATGCCTTTTTATTAGGTCTTTTTATTTTATCAAATGGTTTAGCAGATATGCTTTCAGCAAACTTTTGGGGTAAATTTTCTGATCAATCAAGTAGAAAAGTTATGATACTAGGAGCTAGTATTTCTACATCTATGGGATTTTTAGTTGTAGCTATTGACTTTTTTTATAAAGATTTATTTTCATATATTTGGTTAATGCCTATTATATATTTTATATTAAGTATAGGCTATCAAGGTATTAGAATAGGAAGAAAAACATATATTGTTGATTTAGCTGAGGGAAATAAAAGAACAGATTATGTAGCTGTAAGTAATACACTAATTGGACTTATTCTATTAGCTAGTGGACTTATTGGAGCATTAACTTCATTTATTGGACTTAGTGGTGTTATTTTAGTTTTATCTATTATTGGATTAATAGCAATTATTTTAGCAAATAAGCTACCTGAAGTACAAGAAGATTAATACTCTATCTTCTTAATCTTCAAGCATAGTATAATGAAGTTCCAATCCATTTGAAGTTGCTACGAAACCATTTACATTAATACTTCCATCATGTACCATTTTATGATGTTCTTTACAAAGTGGAATAAGATTGTATTTATGATTTGCGTTTATATGCTCAATAAATCCATCTTTATTTGCTTTTGCTTGTTCTTTTATGTGATGAACATCATCACAAGCTTTGCCACATATCACACAAGTTGAAGCAAATACATTTTTATTGTATTTAGATGTTTTTCTATGAGTAAGTCTTTCTATTTTATCATAATCATCTGTTAATCTTTTTCTTATATCATTTGCAACACTCAAAAACTCTTTATCCATGTGAAGTGATCTTGCATACTCTAATCCATACATAGATGAACCACTACCAAATGCTAATTTCCTATCAAAAATAAGTTTATCTTCATCATCTTTATACATTACAGATAAATGTAAAGAGATAATATTTTTAAGTTGTTGAATCTCTTTTATCTCTGGAAGTTGGTGTAAATGTGTCGCAAATACAAAAATTGATTCTAATTTTGCTAGTTTTAAAATAGCACTTGCTACTATACTTAAGCCACTCATTGTTTCAGTAGAATGAGAAATTTCATCTCCTAAAATAAGTGACTTTTTACTTGCTCTATTGAAAATATTTTTTAGCTCCAACATCTCAACTGCAAAAGAAGATAAACCTTTTGCTATATTATCAGCACCACTAATTCTAGTATATACAGCATCAAAGATTGAGAATCTCATAGATTTTGCAGGTACATAAAAACCTGCTTGAGCTAATATAACTGCTATTCCGATTGATTTCATAAGTGAGGATTTACCTGATGAATTAATACCATAAAGTAAAACTCCATGCATTTTATTATCTTTGATATTAACTGGATTTGAGTTTTTGATAATCACATTATCTTTATACTCTTTTGAAGCATAAGATAGCTGTCCTAAGATAATATCATTTGGTACATAAATACCTTGATCTTCATTTGCTTCAATAATAGGATGTCTTAAATCAATAAGTTCAATAAAGTTCTCTTCATCTTTAGTTTTTACAATCTTTGGACAAGTATAGTTATACTTTTTTGCTGTTTTTATATTTGATACTGTTAAATCTACCTCTGCAATAAACTGAACCAACTCTTCTAAAAGTTTCGAAAACTTCTTTTCAAATTCAAGTAGTTTATCTTTAAATACAAGTTTATTTAATTCAACTATTTTTTTCAAATTATGAACATATTTATCACTTACACTCTCACTTAATCTACAAAATATCTTAACAGAATTTGTTTGCATTTTTACTGTAAAATCTTTAAATAAAAGTAAATCATCATCTATAATTATATGAGAATTTAACAATTCTTCTTTTATAAGATTAAATCTATTTTTAGTCATTGAAAGAAAAAAGCCTTCTTTATCAAGTCTATTTATACTAACAAAATTTGAGTCGTCTTTTGCATTTAAAAATCTTAAAATATGTTTTCTAAGAAGTTCTAACTTTGAATAAAGTTCAATATTTTCATTATTCAACTCATCAATTTGAGCATTTATTCCCTCACAAACCATATTTGATTCAACATCTTTTAACATATATTTACCAGATACTGTTAAATCAAACGTTGAATCAATTGATTGAATAAATAAACTAAGTTCTGAACTACTACACGGAGGTGTTAAAAACTTGTAGTTTTCCATAAAGGTTACAACTTCTTTTATACTAAGAAGAGAATCATATAAATAGTTTAATTCAAAAGGATGAAGTCTGCTTAGTTTAATTCTTCTAGTTAATCTTTCAATATCATAAATATTTGCTAATTCATTCTCTATAGGCCCGTGATAATCAAATAGTTCTTTTGAAAGATTAAACCTTCTTAATATTTCTTTTGTATCTTTTACAGGATGAGTAAGTCTTTCTTTTAAAAGTCTTTTTCCCATTGCTGTTGAAGTATTATTCATCAGTTTTATTAAACTTGGGTTATGACTAGTTTCAATTATATTTAACTGTTCTAGTGCATTGTTTCCTAAATAGATATATTTTCCTACATCAAGTTTTTGAGGGAGAGAAAGTTTTTGAACTATATTTGAGTCATGTCCTATTACAAAATCAATTAAAATAGCTAATGCTTCTGTACTTAGAGGAACTCTTTCCATATCCAAATGCTCAATTGAAGTTAATAAAGACTGAATATCAAAAACATTTTTAAATAATTCATTTTGATAATTTATTTTTGGTCTAAAAGAACCTATATGAAAAGTTTTTAGGTTTAACTCTAAATAATCAATTACTTCTTTTTGATTTATATTTTTATCTGCAAAACTTACAATTACTTCATTAGTTTTGTGCATATTCATATAATTAAATACTTCATCTAAAGCATAAAACTTATCTTCACTTGTCCCATGAACTTCATTATAATAACACTTTCCAGTAGTTACATCAATAGCACTATATCCAACTAAATAAATACCTTTTATTTGTTCAATCACTAAAGAAGTAATATTATTTTCATCTTGGTCTATTACAAAATCAAAATTTGTTCCAGGGCTTACTACAGTATCTAAATACCTTGATACTTTAGGAGGTAAACCCTTTTGTTTTATAACTACTACTGTATATTTTTGTTCACTTATTATTCTTGATAAATGTTTCTCAAAGGATATAGCAGGAACTCCTGCCATAATGGGATTTTCAGGAGAGTTTTCTAGGATTGTTTTATTTTTTCTTGTTAATTGAATATTTAATAGTTCAGCTATTTCCTTAGCTTTCCCTATTTGCATTTCATCATTATTAACTTCATAAACTTCAAAAAAAGTTCCTATTTCCATAAGAACTACAGTATTCTCTCCATACTTTTTTTCAAATAGTTCTTGAAGTTTAAAATATGTAATAGTTAATAATGTTTTTTTATCAGCTAAAAGTTCTGCTACTTCTTCTCTCACTTTACTTTCTAACTCCTGTCCAATCTCTTATTTGCTTTCTTTGTTCTTTTGTAAGATCAGCTTCTTCATGAAGCCAAAGATATGAATGTAAGGGCATTACAGCATATACTGTTCTATAAATACCTTTTAACTTTTTGTTTTTTTCTTCTTGCGAATAAGCTTCCCATTCAGAAAAATTCAACCATTTTCTTCCATCATTTACATGTTCACTAATAATCCAAGAAAAGGGTGCAATTTTAGAATACCAAGGCCAATTTACATTATTAGAATGACAATCATAACAAGACTGCTTAAACATTGTCATTATTTCAGAAGGAGCTTGGATTTCTAAAGATTTATCGATAGGAAAGTTTTTTTGTTCAGTTTGTATAAATTGCATTACAATAAATACAATAAGAAAAATCAAAAGTGTTCTTTTCATAAAACCTACTCATACATTAAATTATATGGTCTTTTTAATTCTTCTATAAAATAAGATACAGAGATATTTCTTCCATATCTCCTAAACTCATGAGTATCAAAATAAACCAATATTGTAGGTATAGAAAATACCGTAAAATGGCTTGTAATTTCTTTATATAAATCAGTTTTTACTTCATAGATTTTAAACTTTGAAAAGTTCTTTTTTACTTCTTCTTCAATTTTGGGTTTTAATACTTTACAAACAGAACAATTTTCACCAGAGAAATATATCAATACAGGTTCCCCTGTATTAATACTATTTTGAAGTTGTATCAGATTCGTTACTTGTATCATTTTCAATTTCTTTATTATCTTGCTCATCAATATTTACTTCATAAGCTTTTTCTCTAAAAATATCTTCTTTACTTAAAGAAATACCTTTCATGTGAGTTAGAGGGAAAGCAAAAGCAATTCCTTTTCCAGTAGTTGTAATATGTAAAGAATGAATTATTGATTTAATTACCTCATTTACTAAATACTTAGGTAATAAAAATAAAAGTAAAGTATCATTTGCTTCAAAGTTTGTTCTATAGAAATTGGCCATTTCTTCTAAACCTATTCCATCAGCTCTTAAAACTGTAACTCCAGAAGCTCCTGCTTTATGTGCTGCAGAAATTGCATCAAGCTTTTTATCAACTGGAACTATTATAACAACAGCACTAAACTCTAAATCTAATGAATGTCTCACTGATGAACCATCAATATTAACAGTTGCTAAATCCATATTCTCAGCATCAATTAATGCATCTTTTAATAACTCTTCTTTTTCAATTTCAGTATCTGATTTTACACCAATTTTCTCAGTAATAATACCATACAACATCACTGTAATCATTGGAAATAATGAAGCAAAAGCAATAAGACCAAAACCATCAATTAGTGGACTTCTTCCTTCAATATTTGTAGCAAGTCCAATTCCAAGTGCTGCAACCAAAGGAACTGTTACAGTTGATGTTGTAACTCCACCACTATCATAAGCAATAGGAATAATATATTTAGGTGCAATAAATGTAAGAATAATTACTACCATATATCCAACAATAATATAGTAATGAATATGTCCTCCATCTACAATTCTAAAGGCTCCTAAAGCAATACCAATAGCAACACCAGAAGCTACAAATATTCTTAAAATAAAGTCATTAATTTTACCATCTGAAATATCTTTTGCTTTTTTAGCAATTGCCATAAGTGCAGGTTCTGCCATTGTAGTTGAAAATCCAATAGCAAAGGCAAAAGCATAAATCATCATTACAGAATCAGATTTAGTTAATTGATAAGCCATAGTTTCACCTAATGTGAAAAGCCCCATTTCAAGTCCAAGAATAAAAGCATCTAAACCTAAAATAACTAAAACAAAACCTAAAAGTACTGTTTTAAGATTTTCAATTCTCTTTTTTAATACAGCATATTGAAAAAATAAAATAATAAATAAGATAGGTGCTACATCTTTTACAACATTTGCTAATCCTATTAATAGTGAAGAAAAAGAAATTGTAGCATTACTCGATACAGTAGCTTCAACAGCAACAGTTGCTACATCTTTTGCATCTACTAAATTGTAAACTGCTATTCCATAAATTTGTACGAAAATCATAGGAGTTAAAGAAGCAAAAGCAATAAGACCAAAACCATCAACAACAGGGTTTCTACCTTTAATAGTTGTTGCAAGTCCAATTCCAAGTGCTGCAACTAAAGGAACTGTTACAGTTGATGTTGTAACTCCACCTAAATCATACGCTAAACCAATAATTTCTTTTGGTGCAAAAAAAGTAACACTTACAACTAATAAATATCCAGCAATGATATAATAGTGAATAGGATGTCCCTTATAAATCCTAAAAACACCTAAGAAAATAGCAAACCCAACAGAACCTGCAACAACAAGTCTAAGCATAGTTGCATCAATACGACCACTAGAAATCGAAGCTGCTTTATCAGCAATTACAGCAAGTGCAGGTTCTGCAATAGTTGTACCAAAACCGATTAAAAAAGCAAAAAATAGTACCCAAAGCATTGTACCATGCTTTGCGAAATCCCTTGCTAAACCTTCACCTACAGGGAAAATACCAATTTCAAGTCCCTGTAAAAAAATTGCTAAACCTACTCCAACAATACCTAATCCAATCGCAGTGCTTACCCAACCATCAGGTATAGCTTGAATAATTGCTAGTTGAAAGAAAAGAATAACTACAACAATAGGAATTAAATCCCTAAATGACTCTTTTAATAGCTTCAAAAAGAAGTTAAATTGCATCATATATTTTATGTCTCCTACTAATTCTAAAATTATTAATAATTTTAGTTAATAGTTCTATTTTACATTGTTTTTACTGAATTGTGGGATAAAGTTTAAAGGCTTTTGTGAGTTATTTTTAAATATACAAGAAATTATTATAAAGTAGAAGAACTACTTTATAATATTAAACTTGATGCTCACTTTTTTTGGCTAATCTCTCTTTTTGAGAAAGGTAAGAGTTTACACTTCCTAAATAAGCTTTTGCTGTTGCTAACATTGTATCAATACTTAATCCATGTCCAACAAAAGAAGGTGAATTTTCATCAAAAATTACTCTTGTTGTAACTTTTGCAAGTGCATCTTTTCCTTCTGTAACAGAAGTTACATTATAGCTTTGTAAACTACCATTTATTCCTGTTAATCTATCTATTGTTTTAAAGATTGCATCCATTGTACCTTCACCAATATTTGCATCTTGCATAACTGTATTATTATGTTTAATTGATACTGCTGCCATTGGCATTCCATTTGAACAGTCAGAAATTTGTAATCCTACTAATTCATAAGTTTTATCAGAGTTTAATGACTCATCAGTTATTAACATTCTAATATCATCATCAGTAACATCTTTTTTCTTATCAGCTAAGACTTTAAATCTTTCAAAGGCAGAGTTTAACTCTTCATCACTTACCTTATCAAATCCTAAATGTACAATCTTATCTCTAAATGCTGCTCTTCCTGAATGTTTTCCTAAAATTAATGTTGATTCTTTAAATACACCTACATCTTCTGGTTTCATAATCTCATAAGTCTCTTGATGTTTTAATACACCATCTTGATGAATTCCACTTTCATGAGCAAAGGCATTTTTACCAACAATTGCTTTATTTTGTTGTGGTTCAACACCAGTTATTGTAGCAACTAATCTTGAAGTTGGATAAATCTCCGGAGTATTTATATTTGTATATAAACCACCAAAAGCATCACTTCTAGTTTTAATAGCCATTACAGCTTCTTCTAATGATGAATTTCCAGCTCTTTCACCTAAACCATTAATTGTTACTTCAATTTGTCTAGCACCATTTTCAACTGCTGATAAAGTATTTGCAGTTGCTAAACCTAAATCATTATGATTATGAACAGAAATAATTGCTCTATCTCCTGCAAAATCTGATAATTCTTTAACCATTGCACCTAATTCATGTGGTAATCTATACCCAACTGTATCAGGTAAATTAATTGTAGAAGCTCCAGCATTTATAACTGCATCCATTACTTCTTTCATAAATGGAATTTCAGATCTTCCTGCATCTTCTAATGAAAATTCAACATCATCAACAAATGTTCTTGCATATTCAACTGCATGAACTGCTCTTTTAATAACCTCTTCTGGGCTCATTTTTAACTTATATTGCATGTGAATAGGACTAGTAGCAATAAAAGTATGTATTCTATGTAAAGGAGCTTTTGAGACTGCTAAACCTGATTGTTTTATGTCATTTTCAATAGCTCTACTTAAAGAACAGATAGAAGAATTTTTAACCTGTTCTGCTATTCTTGAAACTGCATCAAAATCCCCTGGACTTGCAGCTGCAAAACCAGCTTCTATAACATCAACACCTAACTTTTCTAATTGTAACGCAACTTTTATCTTTTCTTCTGTATTCATCGAACAACCAGGAGATTGTTCACCATCTCTTAATGTAGTATCAAAAACTATAATTTTATTTTTATCCATTGTATTTACCCTTTAAAATATACAATATTATATCTTTTTTTATTTTATAAAAAAGAAAACTATAACGGTTTAATTTATATTTGAATTATTTAAATATATGAAGTCTAATTTGATTAAAATTAGAGAGAGATTTTAAGTAGAAGAAGAGAGTTAACACTTTTTATAAAATGATTGTTGTAAAAATCAAAAATTTTCATTTTCTCTCCTGAATAAATTAATTGGCTTAAGTATAATTAATAAAACAAGATTTGTCAAGACTATTTTGAGTTATTTGATAAATAAACTTGATTTCTACCATTTATTTTTGCTTTATATAGTGCTTTATCAGAAGCTCTATATAATTGTTCTTGATTTTCAATATGTTCTGATTTTTGAACAACTAAACCTGCTGAAATAGTTACAAATTTACTTGCTGTATTTTGATTATGCTCAATTTTTAAATTTTCAATATTTCTTACAATTTTTTGTGCATAAATCATTGATTCATCAATATCTAAATTCGAAAATATTATACAGAACTCTTCCCCTCCCATTCTAAACACATAATCAGTTGCTCTTGAAGTAGTTTCTTCTAAGTTTTTAGCTATTTGCATTAAGATATCATCCCCTTTAGGATGTCCGTAGGTATCATTATATTTTTTAAAATGATCAATATCTAAAGATAAAAGACTTAAATAAATTCCTTCTCTTTTAACTCTTCTAATTTCTTTTTCAATTGTTTCATTAAAAAACCTTCTATTATATAGTTTTGTTAAGTCATCTTGTATTGATAGTAATTCTAATTTTTTGTTATCTGTAAGGTCTTGTCTAATTGCAGTATAATTAACTATTTCACCATTATTAAAAACAGGAGTAATTGTAAGTTTTGCCCAATAAATATCTCCATTCTTCTTTTTATTTTTAATCTCTGAAGAAAAAGTTTTACCTGAAATAATTTGACTCCACATATTTTCATAGAATTCATCAGGAGTATCTTCATGTCTTAAAAGAGAATGTTTGCTCCCTATTAATTCTGTTTTTGAGTAACCTACAAATTCACAAAAAGCAGAACTTACATCAATAATTTTTCCATCTTTATCAGTAATAGAAAGAAGTACATTTTCATCAACTATTTCTAAAAGATTATCTTTTTCAAAAAGTTGATCTCTTAAATGTGTAGTTAAAAAACAATCTTGAATATCATAAATTAATTGCATTAAATCAATAGGTTTAATTACAAATTTATTAACTTGAAGTTCAATTGCTTTTAAAAAATAATCTAAATCAGAATAAGCTGTAGTTACAATAACGGGTAAACTTCTCTTATTGATTTTTTTTAACATTTCAATACCATTCATTTTTGGCATCTGAATATCTGTAATAATTAAATCAGGGTTTATTTTATAAAAAAGTTCTAAGCCTTCTTCACCATTTTTAGCAGTATAAAAATTTGGTATATTTCTATTAAAAAAATAAGTTACTTCATCTCTAATCATATCTTCGTCTTCTACATAAAGTACAGTAAGACTTGACAACAATTCTTTATTAATTTTCTTCATTATTTTTGGCTATACCTAATTATTTTATTAATTTTAACATTAATAATATTAAGATTATCTATATTTAAGCTTATATTTTTTTTAAATTGAAATATAACTTTATTTTATAAACACCTATTATAATTATAAGTTTTTTCTTTTTAACTTTTATTCTTTCTAATAAAATTTGAAATTGCATAAAAGTCTATAGTAGGTAAAATATTCTTAGTTATAGTCTTAAAATTCTCTTCTTTCTTTTTTATTATTATATTCTTTTTATACAATATAATTTGTTAATAGAAATGATATATAATTTTATATTTTAATAAGAAATTTTTATTTTGTAACTATTTTTCTTCATATAAAGGAATACTTATAGTAAATATTGCACCATTATCATCATTCATAACTTCTAATTTACCATCCATATTTTGTTCAACTATAATTTTTGACATATAAAGACCTATTCCCGTTCCCTTACCTTCTTCTTTTGTAGTAAAATAAGGATTAAAAACTTTATCCATTATCTCAAGAGGTATTCCACCTGCATTATCTTGAATTATAACAATTCCATATTTTTCACTTTTTTGTAAAGAAATTGTTACTAAACCATTTTTTACTTTATTTTCTACTATTGCATCTTTTGCATTATTTAAAACATTTAAAATAGTTTGTGAAAACTCATTATCAAAACCATATACATTTATATCAATAAAATGATTATGTTTTATATCAATTTCATAATGTTTAAATGCAGATTCTACTAATAAACTTGATTTTAATACTAATTCTTTTAAATTAAAACAAGCTTTCTCTTTTGTAGGTTTAAAAAAGTTTCTAAAGTCATCAATAGTTTTTGACATATTTTTAGTTAAAGTATTAACTTTGTCAATAGATCTTTGCATAAACTCATCATCAAGTTCTCCCATTTGGTAAGAAAAATGAATATTTTGCATTACTAATCCTAAAGCATTTAAAGGTTGTCGCCATTGATGTGCAATATTTCCAATCATTTCACCCATTGCTGCTAATTTAGATTGTTGTATAAGAATTTGCTCTTGTTCTTTTTGTTTATTAATTTCTTCTTTAACTCTAAATTCAAGATTATCATTTAGATTTCTTAACTCTTTTGTTCGTTCATATACTCTTAATTCCAAATCATCATGCGATTTCTTTAATTTTTGCTGTGATTGTTCTAAGTTATCAACCATTTTGTTGAAACTCTTTGTAAGTCGGCCAATTTCATCAGAAGAGTTTATTTCAACTCTTTTACTTAAATCTCCATTTGAAATAATTTCTGATACTTGTTCTAATTTTACAATAGGTTTACTAACCATTTTAGCTATATAGTATGAAACAAAAAATGCAACAATAAGCATAGTAATAGCTAAATACATAAATTGCTTATACATACTATTTAATTTTTTATCATATTCATCTAAAGAAAGTTCTAAATCAATCCAACCCCATTTAATACCAGAAAGAATAATAGGATATTTATAAGCAAACACATTTTTTTGTGCAAATTTTGAATACATAATACTAGCTTCTTCTTCAAAATCAAAGTTTTGTTCAATATTTTTTTCTACACTCCATTTTGTCTTAGTTACAATAATACTATTACCATTTTTTCTTGAAATACTTAAAGTTTGGAGTTCTTTTGATGTTTGAATATACTCATAAGAAAATTCTAAAAGCTTTATTTCATCATCAATTACCATATAATCTGTATTTACATAAGTAATAGAAGAAGCAATACTTTTTGCATTTGATTTAAGATTATCAAGTATAGATTTTTTTTGTAATTCTACTGCTTGATAAGAAAAGACTGATAATACTGCAAAAATAGAAATAAATATCAGTAAAAATACTTTAGTTATAATACTTTTCATTTATATTTCTTTTTTAAAAACTCATATTCTCTATAATAATTTTTTAATCCAGTTAAAGAGTTTTTTTCAACTTTAAAAACAGAATCAAATTTTAAAAGTTCAATAATTTGTCTACTTCCTTTTAATTCTTTAAGATTTTCACTAAGCTCAAAAAAAGTATCTATAGATGTTTTATTAGCATATTTAGAAAAAAATCCTATAAAAGGTAAATGTTTTTGTTTTGTTTCTTCTATAATTTTTATTTTATCTAATATTCCAGGGTTTAATTCAATCATTGTATCCCATGTTTTTTTTGTAACTACTGCTAAATCCCTTTTCTTAAAAAATACATTTAGTAAAGCAGTTGATTCTTTAGAAGCTAGATGCACTTCTGAAAATATATCTTTATATGAAGCTTTAAAATAAACTAAAGAATTTTTATCTAACCAAATACTACCAACATTGTCAGTTATATTAATACTAATTGATTTATTTTTTATATCTTTAAAACTTTTAATACCACTATCCTTAGATGTTATAAGATAATACTTAATATATCTATCTTTACTCATTGCAATAGACCATAAATTAATGGCATCTTTATTAATTTCAGATTCATATTTAAAATAAAAAGGAAGATTTAAAACAATCATTTCTACTTTACCTTTTTTAAAATCATTGTATAGAACTCTATCATTATCGTAGAACCTCAAAGTTAATTTTCCTTCATAAGATTCTGCAATATCTTCCAGCCATGTTTTCATAGCCACTCTTGCATCTTTAAATCGGTTTAAAATAGTTCCATTTTGAGTAAAACCATAAGTAGATTCAAATTTGTAATTTTTATCACTTGAATATAAGTTAAGGGTTAAGCTTAGAATAATTATTGTTTTAAGTAAGAAAGTCAAATTTTGCCTAAATATTTTATATTATATAAAAAATTATAGTAAATAAAAAGTAAGCTTTAGCTTACTTTTTATAGAAGATAAACTCTTAAATATCTATTTAATCATTTTTAGATTCTGTATTTTCTTCTTTATTTATCTTCTCTTCATTGTCTATTTGTTGAGTTTCTTCTGATTCTACATTATCTTTGATTGGTCCTGAATGTAAATCTTCATCTTCAAAAACTTCTCCACCATTTTCTTTGATAATTTCTCTTACTCTTTGTCCTGAAATAACTTCAATTTCTAATAACTCTTGTGTCATTTGTTCAATTGCTTCTTTGTTATTTCTTAGAGCTTGAAGAACAGCCTCATATCTTTCATTAAGTACTGATTTTACATGTTCATCAAGATTTTTAGCCATATCATCAGAGAAGTCTTTTTGAGTTTGACCACCTAAGAATTGATTTTGTCTTTTTTCTAAAACCATAAGACCAGCAACATCACTCATACCATAAATTGAAGCCATTGACTTAATAATATCAGTAGCTCTCTCAAGGTCATTACCTGCACCAGTTGAAATTTCACCAATAAATACTTCTTCAGCAGCTCTACCACCTAATAATGTATCAACTTCTGCAATTAACTCATGCTTTTGCATTAAGTATTTATTTTCTTCTGGAGTATTTAATGTATACCCAAGTGCCGCTAAACCTCTTGGAACAATAGATACTTTATTTACTTTCTTAGCACCTTTTGTAATCTCTGCAATTAATGCATGACCTGACTCATGATAAGCTACAATTTCTCTTTCTTTTGGAGAAATTCTTCTTGATTTTTTCTCTAATCCAGCAATTTGTCTCTCAACTGCTTCTTTAAAATCACTTGGTTCAACTTGATCTTTTTTTGCTCTACCTGCAAGTAATGCAGCTTCATTAATAATATTTGCTAAATCTGCACCTGCAAGTCCTGCTGTCATTTTAGCAACTTCTTTTAAATCAACATTATCACCTAATTTTACATCTTTAATATGAACTTTAAGAATTTCAATTCTTCCTTCATAATCAGGTTTATCAACAAGTACTTGTCTATCAAATCTTCCTGGTCTTAATAATGCTGGATCTAATACTTCTGGTCTATTTGTCGCTGCAAGTACAATAACAGGAGCAGCCTCAGTTGAGAAACCATCCATTTCAGCAAGTAATTGATTTAGAGTTTGTTCTCTCTCATCATTACCACCCATTGGTCCACCACTTGCTCTACTTTTACCAATTGCATCAATCTCATCAATAAAAATAATTGCAGGAGCAGACTTTTTTGCTTGTTCAAATAAATCTCTAACTCTTGACGCACCAACTCCAACAAACATTTCAATAAATGCAGAACCAGATACAGATAAGAACTCAACATCTGCTTCACCAGCAACTGCTTTTGCTAATAATGTTTTACCAGTTCCAGGAGGTCCTACTAATAAAACACCTTTTGGAATTTGAGCTCCAAGTTTTACGTATCTTTCTGGATCAGATAAGAAATCAACTACTTCTTGTACTTCTTCTTTAGCTTCTTTATTTCCAGCCATATCTTCAAATTTTACTTTTGGTTTTTCAGAATTAATCATCTTTTTAGAAGACCCTATTCCAAGAATTCCTCCTGAACCACCACCCATCGATTTTTGCATTCTTTTTGCAATAAACATCCAAATAGCAAAGAAAATAAAAATAGGTAAAACCCAACCAAAAAGAATATCAGCTAATACATTCTCTTCATTTACTCCACCATAAGCAATTCCATTTTTTTCTAATGTAGGAATTAACGTATCATCAGGAATAACTCTTCTTGCAGTATAAGTAATAACTTGATTACCATTTTTTGAAATAGCTTTAACTTGAGTATTACCAATTCCAACATACTCAATTTTTCCAGTTGAGATTAATTGTTTTAAATCAGAATATGGAACAGTTTTATTTTTTGATTGTCCAAATGCTGCTACTTGTGAATTTGAAGATCCCATTTGATCTTCTGGAAATAATGCTTTAAAAGCAAAAATTGTAACTATTGAAAAAATTACAAATACTAATAATGGATTATTATTAAAAAAGTTGTTATTATCTCCACCATTATTGTTATTTTGAGGTTTATTATTCATAAACTATGACTCCTTATTTTTATATACTATTGTAACCCATTCATTTTTATGGATTAACTCTATTTGTTCTAAATTTTTAAATCTACTTTGAACTCTAGCAAGGTGTTTATCTAAAATACCTGAAATTATTAAAATACCTTCGTCTTTTAAACATTTTTTTAAGTCACCTGCAATCATACTTAAAACATCAGCAACAATATTAGCAATTACTACATCATATTTTTCTTTTGCTAAATTAGCAGATCCAATCCATGAATTATTAAAACTTGCATCATTTAACTTAAAATTTGATTGAGTATCTTTAATACATACTTCATCTGTGTCACAGATATCAACACTACACTGTTTTTTAGCAGCAGCAACTGCTAAGATACCACTTCCAGTTCCAACATCTAATACACTTTGCTTATTTAGTACATATTTATCAATAGCTTCTATACAAGAAGATGTAGTTTCATGATGACCTGACCCAAAAGATAATGCAGGATCGATAATGATATTTATTTTGTCATCATTTTTTTCTTCCCATGATGGTCTAATAAAATAATTACCTATTTGAACTGATTTAACAGATTCTTGATACTGCTTTATCCAGTCAATATTTTCTTTTTTTAAACATGTAGTTTGGCAAGTTATATCAAGTGCTTGAGCAAACTTTTGTATTCCTACTTCTACATCAGCTAAATCATCTTCACTTCTAGCTATTAATGTACCATCAAGCTCTTCAATAGCTTGATTAGTTAAAGAACTAAGTAAATCTAAAAAAAGTTCGTAGTTTTTTTCTGGTTTTATTGTTAATTCATAATAATATTCAGACAAATATATCCTTTATAGTTTATACGATTTGAATTATCTCTCGTAAAAATAAGATATTTTATCTAAATAACTTTTTGAATATAATTAAGAGTCTTAAAAGAAGTTCTCTATCATATCTCTCATAACAGTTTTATCTGAAACTCGATTTATAATATCTCTGAATTCATGGGCACCTTTGTAACCTTTTGAATAAGAGTGTAAAAGTTTTCTAAACATTAAAGCTCCATGTTCTCCATGGAAATCTAAAGTAGAATCAAAGTGTTCTAAAATAATTTCTTTTTTCTTTTCTTCTGATATATCTTCAATACCATGCTTTAATTGATAAAATATCCAAGGTTTACCAATAGCACCACGACCTATCATAACACCATTAGCTTTTGTATATTCTAAAACTTCTTTTGCTTTTTCATAGTCTTTTATATCACCATTTGCTATTACGGGAATAGAAACAGCTTCTACCATTGCTTTAATTGCATCATAATCAACTGGTGCTTTATATTTTCCTGCTCTTGTTCTTCCATGAACTGAAACAAAATCAACTCCACAAGCTTCAACAGCTTTCCCAATTTCAACTGGTATTTTTTCATTTACTCCAAGTCTAACTTTTGCTGTTGTATATTGCTTTTTAGAATATTTTTTAACTGTTGATAATATTTCTTCAAGTTTTTTTAAATCTCCTAAAAGATTTGAACCTGAACCATGATTGAAAACTTTTGGGGCAGGACAACCACAATTTAAATCAATACCATCAATACCATCTATATCATTAAGTATTTCTACTGCATCTCTTACTAATTCAGGTTTATTACCTGCAATTTGCACAATATAAGGATCTTCACTTGGAGACTTTTCAATCATTCTTAAAGTTTTTTCTGATTTATATACTAATGCATTTGAAGAAATCATCTCAGATATTGTAATATCTGCACCAAATTTTTTTACTACAGATCTAAAAGGTAAATCTGTATACCCAGCTAGTGGTGCTAATACCACTAGAGGTTTGCTAAAATCTATTTTATTTTTCATTATTTATAAGAAATTGACTCTAAATCGTAGTGTTTACCTGCATCTTTTAACTCTAATAAAGCTTTGAATGCAGTATATTCATTATCAGCAGTTGGTGCTATAACATCTCTAATTTTATCAATCATTTCATATTCAAATAATACATGTAAATAAGCAGGTGTTGCTTCATCAAGTTCAGATGAAAGCTTTTCAAATAATGCAATAATTTGATCTGGCTGTAAAATAGCCTCATAGTTTTTAGCTAAAGACATATAATCTTCTTTTGTATAATTTAAATCTTTTACTATTTTTAAAATCTCTTCAGGTGTAAATCCAAACTCATTGTTTGCTGCATCTTTTTCAAAAAGTCTTTTTGCTAAGTGTTTATCAAGCTTTATGTTTTTATAAATCTTTTTAACTGTAGTCATACTTTTTTCTTCAAGTACTTTTTCAAATGCAGCTTTAACCACATTTTCTGAATAATTTTCATTTTTCTTAACTACATCAACAGCAAAATCAGGCTGTTCATTTACCTTATTTATTAAATTTCTATTATTTATAGAAGAAATTTCACTAAATTTAATATTTTTATCAGCAACATGTTTACCAGCATTTATATCTTGAATAGCTGCAACAGTTTTATTTAGTTCTTCATCATTTGATGAGAATGTTTTATCTTTAACACTTAAGTTAAATTGATTAAGAATAGAAGCTAAGTTTTTGAAACCTTTTGTCTTAAACCTTTTGTTGAAACTTTTCTCTAATAAATTTGATTTAATCATATTTATCATAGTTTCATGATCTTTATCAATAGCTCTTTGTTTAAATATATTTAGTAAACCATAAAACACTATATGTCCTATTGTTGCGATAAATAATATTACTAAAGGTACTATAATCCAAGCTGCAACTGGTAAAGTAAGTGAAATATCAAGTATTGTAACTTTATAATTTCCCAACTCTAAACTAAATGCATAACCATAAACAGCTATGATAAATATCACAGAAAAAATAACATATTTCTTAAAACCCATCTCTAATCCTTTTTACTATTTTTCTACTTCGTAAATCTCTCTACATGGTGTACAAAATTTTGCAAATGGTTTTGCTCTTAATCTACCAATTGCAATTGATTCATCACACATTTCACAAACACCATAAGTGCCTTTTTCAATTCTTTTTAGAGCATCTTCTATTTCTTCAAGTTCTTTTACTTGTTGGTTAGCAATAATACCTTCTTTAAAGCTATCACTAGAAACTTCAGCATAATCAAACTCATCATTACACTCAGCATTTTTCAAAGAGTTGATACTTTCTCTACTATCATTAATACTATTAGTAATTAATTCTTTTCTTTCAAGTAAAGTCTGTTTTAATTCCTCAATCTGTTTTGTATTTGCCACTTAATATACCCTTATTTTTAAATTTTGAAATTATACAAAAATTTATATAATATATAAGTTATTTATGATATGGATGATTATTATTTATGCTTAATGCTCTAAAGATTTGTTCCCCTAAAACTAAATTAGCAACTTTATGAGCCATTGTTAAATCACTCAAAGATATTATACTATCACATTTCTTTAGAAACTCTCTTTGAAAACCATACGCTCCACCAATAAAGAAATTTATTTCATTTTTACCCTCAATTATGTTAGCAAATTTAAAAGAATCTACTTTTTTTCCTAAAACATCTAAAGCTACATTATAACCTTTTAATAAAGGTTCATAGGCCTCACTATAAGATTGTTGTGCTTCTTTTTCACCTATATTTTGTGCTTTTGAAATAGTTTTATTAAAAATATAATGAAATTCAACTTTTGCATATTTCGATGACATTTTTAAAAATTCATTTACTAATTTATCAAATTCATCTTTTGAAGGTTTTGCTATCATATATACATTTATTTTCTGCAAAGTTAATCCTTAATATTTGAATAAATATCAGAACCAACTACATTGAAACTAACATTTTTTATTTTATCATCTATCTTTACCCCACCAATAGCACAAACTGGATGTTTAGATATTTTTGCTAAATATGTAATCTTATCTCCTAAAAGAGTTGAGACATTTTTTGTAGTTGTATTTCTATAAGCACCTAATCCAATCATATCTAAGTCTAAATCATTTGCTTCCAAAATTTCAACTTCATTATGGGTTGAAAGACCTAAAAGTTTTTTACCAATTTTATTTCGTATTAATTTAATAGCTATTTTTTTATTAGCATGGATTTTTTCAAAATCTTCTTGCCCCAAATGTAAACCATCTGCAAATTCTATTAAATCAATTTTATCATTAATAAGTATAGGTATATTTAAACTTTTTTTTAAATAAATCAAATTTTCTTTTTGGATAGAATTAGAAGATATTTTATCTCTATATTGTACAATTTTTACATCAAGATTTTTACATATTTGAACAAATTTTTCAAGAGTTAAAGATTTTTTTTGTAGAGTTTCATAATCACATAAAACATAAAGAAGGTTTGAAGCTTTAAGCTCAAAGCCTAAAACTTCTTCAAAATTACTCATCATTAGTTAGCAATTTTCTCTTTTTTAAACATAGTAAGTAAATCAGCTAATGTTTTTTTCATTTCACTTCTATTTACAACCATATCTATTGAACCTTTTTCAAGTAAGAACTCAGCTCTTTGGAAACCTTCTGGTAAATCAGCTCCAATTGTTTGTTTAATAACTCTTTGTCCTGCAAATCCAATTAAAGCACCTGGTTCAGCCATTATAATATCACCTAAAAATGCAAAAGAAGCAGAAACTCCACCCATTGTTGGATCAGTTAATACTGATATATAAGGAAGTTTTGCATGATCTAATCTTTTTAATGCAGCTGATGTTTTAGCCATTTGCATTAATGCAAAAGTTGATTCTTGCATTCGGGCACCTCCCGAAGCTGATACAATAATTAAACCTTGATGTTTTTCGATAGCTCTATCAACTGCTCTTACGATTTTTTCACCTTCAACTGAACCTAATGAACCACCCATAAATGAGAAATCAAATACAACAATTTGTACAGGAATTTCATTTATAGTAGCTTCACCACTTACAACAGAAGAAGTTCTGCCTGTTTTCTTTTCAGCTTGTTCTACTCTTTTTTTATAAGAAGTCTTATCAACAAATTTTAAAGGATCATTAGGTTTTAAATCTTCATCATATTCAACAAAACTATCTTTATCAGTTAATATTTCAATTCTTCTTTTTGCCCCAACTCTCATGTGAAAGTTACATTTTGGACAAATATTATCTTGATTTTCCACCTCTTTAAAAAACATTAAAGAACTACATTCTGGACACTTTACCCAATGACTTGGAGCATCTTTTTTTGTAGGTTGTTCTTTTGAACTACTATCAAAAGAAATTTTGCTAAATAAATTTTTTAAATCCATTTTTGACCCTTTTTTTGTAAATTATAAATTATTAAATTTGTCTAATTCGTCTAATTTTTCCCAAGGATAATCACTTTGACCAACTTGACCTCTTGATGCAACATCTGCATAAAGGAATGTTTGTGCACTTGGCTTATCTAAATTAAACTTTTCAGTTATCCATCTTGGTGTTAATGGAAAATTCTCCATAACAAAAGTAGATAACTTATCATCATCATATTTAGTATATGTTCCATACGTATCAACTGATACAGAAGTTGGTTTAGCAACTCCAATTGCGTATGAAATCTGTACTAAAGCTTTTGTAGCAAGTCCAGCTGCAACTATATGTTTAGATAACCATCTAGCTGCATATAAACCACTTCTATCAACTTTAGTATAATCTTTAGAACTTTGAGCTCCACCACCAATAGGTGCATATCCACCAAATGAGTCAACAATAAGTTTTCTTCCTGTTAATCCACTATCGTGTAATGATGAATGATTTACATATCTTCCTGTTGGATTAATATGAATAATTGTTTTTTCTTTATCATACATAGATGTAGGTAATCCAGTATCATCAATTAAACCTTGAATTAACTCTCTTACTTCTGTTATTGGCATACCTTCAACAGAAGGTGCACTTACAACTATTGTATGAATTTTTTGAGGTTTACAATTCTCAAAATTTTCTTTTGTTCCATAATCAACTGTAACTTGTGTTTTAATATCAACTCCAAGTTTATGATTATGTTTTAAAGCATAATTATATACTTTATCACATAACATTCTTGCATAAGTTATGGCTGCAGGCATATAATCTGCTGTTTCTGTAGATGCAAAACCAAACATAATTCCTTGGTCGCCTGCACCTATTTCACCAGTTTCTTGATCAACACCTTGACCAATATCTGCTGATTGTTGATTTAATAAAACCTGAACTTTCACATCATCAGGGTGTAAACACTGTTCATTAGTAAATGATGATTTTCCATCATAACCAATTTTAGCTAGTGCTTCAAGTACAATCTTTTCATAATCTTCATTAGTTAATTGACAATTTGATTTTACTTCTCCACCAATAACGATATCTTTTCCTGCTACAAATACTTCTGATGCGACTCTACTATTTGAGTCTTCAATAATTAATTTATCAACAATTGAATCAGCAATAATATCTGCACATTTATCTGGGTGTCCAGGGCTTACAACTTCACTTGTAAATAAATACTGTGTCTTGTTTTCCATTTTTGTTTTCCATCCTTTTGTTTTCCAAAGAACAATGTCTTATTGTTTTCCATTCTTTTGTTTTCCATTTTTGTTTTCAAACTGCGTTTAAAGTTAAAAAATATATAAAAATAAAAATAA
The DNA here is from genome assembly GCF_049472155.1 of Arcobacter rhizosphaerae. NCBI lineage: Bacteria > Pseudomonadati > Campylobacterota > Epsilonproteobacteria > Campylobacterales > Arcobacteraceae > Arcobacter > Arcobacter rhizosphaerae. Next base: position 242,742 of record NZ_JBMOVW010000002.1, read on the forward strand.
AAGTTTGAATTTTCTTAATTACAAAAATTGTAAAAAAGTGATAAATTTTATCTAAAATATTCTTTTATATGTGTAAAGTAGAATTTTTTATTCTACTGTTACACTTTTTGCAAGGTTTCTAGGCATATCTACATCATTTCCTAGTCTAATAGATATTTCCATAGAAAGAAGTTGTAAAGCAACTAACATTTCAAAAAACTCTAACATATAATGATCTGTTTTTTCAGTTTTTATAAAATCATCAGCAAGTTCAAAATCAAGTGGAGATACTGCACAAATAGTACTATCTCTAGCACTTAATTCTTCAACATTTGATTTGATTTTGTCATAAAGTAAATTTTGAGGCATTAATGCAATTGTAAATAACTCTGGATCAGCTAATGCAATAGGTCCATGTTTCATCTCTCCTGCTGGGTAGCCTTCTGCATGTAAATATGAAATCTCTTTTAATTTTAACGCACCTTCTAAAGCTAATGGGAAGAATACATCTCTTCCAATAAAGAAGAAACCATGTCCATGTAAATATCTTTTTGATAATCTTTTTGTTTTCTCATGAATTTTATCATTTATAATAAGTGATTTTGGAACTTCTCTTAAAGCATGAAGCTCACTTTCTAGAACTTCTTTATCAATTACATTTTTTTGTTTTGCAAAATATAGAGCTAACATCCATAAAACAACGGTTTGCGTTGAAAAAGCTTTTGTTGACGCAACACCTTTTTCAATCCCAGCTCTTGTAAGAATCTTATAATCAGCTACTCTTGTCATTGATGAGTTATCTACATTACATACAACAAGTGATTTAAGTCCTGCTTTTTTAGCCATTTTTAAAGCTTCTAAAGTATCCGCAGTTTCACCACTTTGAGAAATTACAATAAATAAAGTGTCATCAGTTAATAAAGGCTCTTTATATCTAAACTCGCTTGCAATTTCTACATTACATTTAACTTTCGAAAGTCTTTCAAATAAATAAGCAGAAGTCATACCCGCATGATAAGAAGTACCACAAGCACAAATTTTTATTTCTTTTATTCCTTCAATAATTGAAGCATCTATCTCATCAAAGAAGATCTCTTCATCTTTTACACGACCTAACATACAATCACTTACAACATCACTTTGCTCATAAATTTCTTTTTCCATAAAAAATCTATAACCATCTTTTTGAGCATATTGCTTAGATGTTGGAAGAGTTGACCAAGAATAATCATCTGTAAAAAACTCTAAATTTTCAGCAGTTGCTATACCACCTACTCCATCTTCTAAATAAACTACATCATTTGCTAAACCAATTAAAGGAGCATCTGATGAAGCAAATAAAACTTCATTTTCTTCATTTCCTTTTGCGATTATTAAAGGACTACCATGTTTAAAGAAAAAGATTTTTTTAGGATCAGCTTTTGAGATTAAAAGAATTGAAAAAGCACCTTCTAATCTTTCAATTGTATTATGAAAAGCTTTTGTTGTATCATTTAATTTATTGTTATAGTTTTCAAAAAGATGAACTATAACTTCTGTATCTGTTTGGGATACAAACTTGTGACCTTTTTGAATTAACTCTTCTTTTAATTCTTTATAGTTCTCAATAATTCCATTATGAACTACATAAGAGTATTCACCTAAATGTGGATGTGCGTTTAATTCTGTTGGTTTTCCATGAGTTGCCCATCTTGTATGACCTATTCCAATTTCGTAACTATCAGTTGAAGAAGAAGTTTTTTCCCTTAAATTACTTAATTTACCTAATGCTTTATATACATCAATCCTATCTTTATTTAGTAAAGCAATGCCAGCAGAGTCATAACCTCTATACTCTAACTCTTTTAATCCATCAAGTAAAATCTCTTTTGTATTTTGTTTACCAATGTAACCAACAATTCCGCACATGAAATACCTTTTTAGTGAAAATATATTGTGCGATTATATTTAAGAATTACTAAAAAACCCCTTTTAGTATAAATTAACTTATTCATCGATTTAGATTTGCATAATTTTTTTTTGATACAATCAAATTATGAAACAATTTATAAAAACAAATAATGACTACTTTACTTTTTCTTCATGTGAAACTTGTGAAGCTAATTGTTGTGATGGAAGAAAAGGTACTGTTTTTTCACAAATTATACTATCAGACTTTGAAGAAATTTATGAAAACTACCCTATTCTTTTTATTTTTGGTGAGTTAGGGTATTTAAAACCTGTCATAATACTTACCAATGGAAAAGATTTCTGTCCACATTTAAAAGATTTTAGATGTGGAATTTATGAGAAAAGATCATCAATTTGTAGAACATATCCTCTTAGTGCAAATATTGATAATAATATTTATATTGATTATTTATGTCCAGCTGTGGGGAAAAATGAAAATGATAAACTAATTGTAAATAATTCGAAAGTTAATAAAGACTTTTTTGTAAATATTTTAGATAATTATCAAGATAAATATATAGAAACATTTCATGAACTTGATAAGTTTAATAAAAAAGAAGATTTAGAACTTTGTATTACTATTAAAGGGATTGAATTTTTTAAATATGTAAAAAAAACAAATAATAAATATTTGAAGATGCATCAAAAATCTTTAAAACATCTTCAAAATGATTATTTTAAAGGTTTAGATTCTTAATTAAAGCCTCATGAATATAACTATTTGAAGCCACAATATATTTATCTTCAAATAGTGTATATTCTTCACCTTTAATATTACTTATAATACCACCTGCTTCTTGAAGAATAATAAGCCCAGCACTAACATCCCAAGCTTTTAAATTCATTTCATAATAACCTTCATAAATGCCACGTGCTACATAACATAGATCAAGTGCAGCAGAACCTAGTCTTCTTATATCTTGACATAAAGGCAATATATCTTTTATTTTTTTCACTACATCATTTAAATCATCTTCACAAGTACCACTTGTGTATGGGAAACCTGTTGATAAAAGTGCTTTTTGAAGATCATCTTCTTTTGAAACTTCAATTCTTTTACCATTTAAATATGCGCCTAAACCAACTTGTGCTGTATATAATTCATCTAAAATTGGATTGTAAACTACACCTATAAAAGGTTTTTTATTTTTATATACACCTAAAGATATACAAGTATGTGGCACTTGATTTACAAAATTTGTTGTTCCATCAATTGGGTCAACTATGATTGAGTTTTTAAACTCTAAATTACTATTATCTGATTCTTCTGCTATTACATTAAAATCTTTAAACTCTTTTGATAATTTATCCTTTAAAAAGTTTTCAACTGCTACATCATATTTCGTTACTAAATCTTTTTTTCCTTTAAAATTCACATCTTTATTTTTATAATATCCCTCTTTTAAAATTAAAGAAGCTTCTTTTACTATTTCTATTATTTTTTCAATCATATTCACTCTTTTTAAATTTTTTTTATTTTATCTAATATTTATTAATTTCCTTATTTTTATAGTTGATTAAACTAAATTAATACATAGTTTAAAATTTTGATACAATTTTTATAAACTTTTTGTATAATAAATAAAAGTAAATAATAATATTCTAATATCTTATAAACTAGGCTTTTAGAGTATGCTATTTTATATAATTATATATTAATAAGAAGAGTTTAGAATGAGTGATATAAGTTTAAATGAAGACCAAAAAGATTGTTTACAAGAATTAATGAATATAGCTTATGGCTCTGCAAGTAGTGCAATTGCAGATATAATAGATGCTTTTGCTACACTAGCAATACCAAATATAAATATTATTAATGTAAGTGAATTAAAAACTTATCTAAACAAACAGTTAAATGATGAAGAACATTTTGTTTCAACTCAATTAATAAATGGTGACTTTTGTGGAGAAAATTTATTTATAATTGATAGACAGTCTGCACTGAATCTTTCTGAAGAATTTGATTTGATTGATAATGAAGATTTAAAAGATGAAGAAATTAGTGATATCATTTTGGAAATTACAAACATTTTGTCTTCTACAACTATAAGCTCACTTGTAAAAGAAATGGACTCGTATGTTTCATTTTCACCACCCAGCATAAGAATCATAAAAAATGCTTCTCAACTTGAAGATAATTTAATAGAACAGTATCAAAAAGTAATTATTATTTCCACTGAACTTAATTTTTCAGAACAAAATATTTATGGTCATTTATTAATGTTAGCAACAGATGAATCTATTATTCATATAAAACAAACCATAGATAAAATACTTGATGAGTATTAATATGTTTGAAAATCAATTTAACTTAATTTGTGAAACTATCAATAGTGGTATTCTAATTTTAGACAAGAATTTAAATGTAAAATTTTGGAATAAATGGATGGAAATACATACCAAAATAAAAGCAAATGAAATAAAAGATAAAAATCTTTTAGACTTCTACGGAAATATCAATTCTAAAATGCTTACAAGAAAAATCAAAACAACTCTAAGAATAAACTCATCAACTTTTTATAATAGTGAACAAATAAACTATCTTTTTGATATAAAACTAAATAATATTGCTGATTCTGTATTTTACAATATGCAACAAAGTATTACTATCTCACCTTTTGATTTAGAAAAAGAATTAGTTGTTGTATACGTTTATGACACAACATTATTAAGAGAAACAAACTATAAATTAAAGAAATCTAAAAAAGAACTAGAAGAAAAAAATGATGAATTTCAAAGAATGATAAATGCTTTAACAGAAGGTTTAATAATATCTGATGAAGATGGTAACTGCGAAATCATAAATAATTATGGTAGAAAGCTTTTAAAAATAAAAGATGAAAACTCTATACAAAATAAAAATATTTTAGATTTTGTTTGTGAAAAAAGTAAAGATTTAGTTAAAAGAAACCTTGCTTGTGATGATATTAGAACTTATGAAATTTATATAAAAAAAGAGAATGATACGTTTTTCCCTGCACTAGTAAGTGGGCAAGCAATTCAACTTGATAACAAAAAGAAAAAAATATCAACTTTTATTGATATAAGTAATATAAAAGAAAAAGATAGATTATTAACTAGACAAGCAAAACTTGCAGATATGGGACAAATGATAGCAAATATTGCACATCAATGGAGACAACCCTTAAGTTTAATTTCCACTACGGCTAGTGGATTAAAACTATACCAAGAACTTAATAAACTTGATGAAAAAACACTAGATAATGCTTTAGATCAAATAATGAATACAACAGCTCACTTATCTCAAACAATTGATGATTTTAAAAACTTTATTAAAGATGATAAGAAAAAAACAATATTTGACTTAAGTGATATAATTCAGAAAGACTTATCTCTACTTGAAGGGATTATAAAAACTTCCCATATAAAAATTGTTATCAATAAAAAACATGAAGACATAATAATGAAAGGCTATCCAAACGAATTAACACAAGCAATTGTAAATATAATAGCAAATGCAAGAGATGCCTTAGATGAAAGAAAAATTGATGAAAAATATATTTTTATTGAGCTTGAAAAAGTAAATAATTATGGTTATTTAAGAATATATGACAATGCCAAAGGATTAGATAATGATATTATTGATAGAGTATTTGAACCTTATTTTACAACAAAACATAAGTCTCAAGGTACAGGACTAGGTCTTTTTATGACTCATAGAATCATAACAGATAGTATGGATGGTTCAATTGTTGTAAATAATTTAAACTTTACACATAAAGAAAAGAAGTATAAAGGGGCTTGTTTTACTATTGAGTTACCTTTACATAAATTATAGATTTTTTTCATTATTTTGTTTAATAAACCTTTGAGGTTTAGCTAAATAAAAACCTTGTAAAAAATCTACTTCTAAATCTACTACTATATTAAAAACCTCTTTTGAATGAACATATTCTGCTACAGTATAGGCTTTTAGGTCTTTTGCCATTCTTACGATATTTTTTACTATTTTTTTTGACTCTAAAGAAGTATTTATATCTTTTATTAAAGAACCATCTATTTTAATAATATCAGGTTTTAGTTTTAAAATATTTTCCATACTTGAATAACCACTACCAAAATCATCAATTGCTATTTTACATCCAAAAGCTCTTATTGTATAAATAAACTCTTGAACTACTGAAAAATCTTTTATACAATCAGATTCTAAAATTTCAAATATTATATAATTTGAATTTTTACATCTTCTTACTTTTTCATAAATAAAATTTCTAAAGCTTTCATTTTGTATATCTTCATAACATAGATTCAAACTAAATTCAAAACCCTTATTACAAAAAACATCAAAAGATTTTTCAAACATTAGATACATCATTTTTTCATATAAATTGATTTTTTTAGATAAATCTAAATATTTAAAAATAGAAACTACCTCACTATTATCTTTTGTTTTGATTCTCATTAAACTCTCATATTTTTCAATTTTTAATGTTTTTGAATTAAAGATAGCTTGAAAATAAGGTACAATATTACCCTCATCCACTGCATTTTTTAGAAATAAAATTTCATCTACAAGTTTACTTTGTTCTTCTTCTTTATAAACAACAGTTAAAATATCTAAATTTATATCTATTATTTTATCTAAAGAGTTTAAAGAGTTAAACATTTTTTCTTTTATCAAAACATCTTTCATAAATCTTCTAATATAACTAAAAGCTGCATTTACATAATGAGTAGGAAGACCTATTTTAACATGTACTTCACTAATATAATTTAGTTTTTCAAAATAAAAAGCATCATAATTACCACAAAAAAGACTTAAGTACCAGTTTTTTATTCCCACTTCATGTCTTTTTTGAATTTCTTTATTATTTAAAAACATTCTTGCATGATCAAATTTAAAAATAAAGTCATAAAAACCTAATAATAATTCATCAATATACTTTAAGGCAATATCTTTAATTTTCATCAATTCTTTAGAATCAGATTCATTAAATTGGTAATGTTTTAATACTTTTTTGAAATTATTTTCCATATACTTTTATCCTTATTCTTTGATTATTTTCCTTCAAATTTTTTTTCATTTGCATTATTAAAAATTTTATTAGCAATATCTGAGGTTTTTTTAGCAATTGTATTTGTTTGAGATGAAACTTCTGTATTAGCTTTAATTTGTTCTTCTAATATATTCATAGCATCATTTATTTTATGAATTCCTGTTTGTTGATTTTTAGAAATACTAGATACTGTTCCTATAATGTCGATAGTTTTATTAATATCATTATTTAAAGAATTATACCCTTCAATCATATCTTGAGCTATGTTTTTTCCCTCATTAGCTTTTATGTTTGCTCTTTCTACAAGATGTTTTATTTCTTTTGCTGCTTCTGTACTTTTATTTGCTAGGTTTCTTACTTCTTGAGCAACAACTGCAAAACCTTTTCCAGCATCACCCGCTGTTGCAGCTTCTACAGCTGCATTTAATGAAAGAATATTTGTTTGAAAAGCTATTTGATCAATAACGCAAATAGCTTCATTAATATTAGTAACTTGTTTATTAATTTCATCCATTGCATTATTTGTCTTAAATGCTAAATCTTCTCCACACTTCGCAGAGTTAACAACTGCATTTGATAAACTTGACATTTCAAGAGTTTTGTTTGATGTTTCCACTATATTATGAGTAATATCTTCTAAAACAACAGCTGTATTATTTAAACTACTAGCTGCTTCATAAGAAGAATTATTAAGTTTATCTACATTATTTAGTAATATATCAGCTGAACTTTGTAAAGTTTTTCCATTTGTTTTATTTTCTAAAAGCATTTGTGTAATTGCCTCTTTTAGTTTATTTATAGCTATTACTAAAAGTTTCATTTCACTATCATCTGATATTTTATTTAATTTTAATTCTTTTGTATAATCATAGTTTATATATTTTTCTAAAATATTATTCATAGATGAAAAATGTTGCTTTGTTTCAAGAATCATATCATTTACACTCTCTTTAAACTCTTCTAAAGAAGGGTTTGATGTTTTTGAAGTAATAATTTCTGAATAATCTCCGTGCTTAAGCTTATTCATAACTTGTTTTGCTTCTTGAATCAAAATTGACTCTTCTTGCTCTTTTAAAACAAGCTGTTCTTCTCTTTTATCTACAACATCTTTTATCTCCGAGTATTCACTAGCCATAGAAGTATTTATCTTTAAAGAAACATTTTTATTATCCATATTTCTTAAAAATTTAATTAATTCTTTTGATAAGTTATTTCCATTTTTTCTTTCATCTAATTCATGTACAATCAATGCTAAAGCAAGTAGTATTTGAATAATTTGTGAAATATAATCACTTGTAAATAATAACGCATTTAAAGGAAGTAAAAAGATTCCCATTAAATGTATAATTGTCATTCTAAAATATAATGATTTTAAATTAAACATATATTCTCCTAATATTAATAAGTTGAAGTTTAACAAAATTAATTCAAATGATTATTGATTAGAATCAACACTACTTTAAAGTTATTTTAGTTGATTAAAACTTTTTAATAGGAGTATAAAGAAGTTATATATGACTAAATAAAAGATAATCCAACAAGACCAATTATTGTAAAAAAGATACCTATTATTCCAATTGAAGAAGGAAGTAAAACTGTTAAAAATATTATTTCAAATATTAATGTAAACAATACTTCCCCTGATTGAGTAGAGTCAACAAGTGCAATTTTTGAGGAACTATTTGCTTTTGCTCTTGCATATAAAAACAATGAAGTAGCCATAATACCTGAAAAAATTGCTACTAATAGCATAGAAATATACTGATTAACAGAAGGTTTATCTACATCAAGAACTATAAATAAAATAAGCCAAAAAGGTAAACTTCCTAAAGACAATAAAAAAACTTTTGAGAAAGTATTTCTTATTATATCTTTTCTTATTTGGCAAAGAGATTCATTATTTTGAAGTTCCCAAACCAGCTGATTACCAATAGGATATGCAAAACTTGCTATAAGAATCAAGAATATATTAAAAATTTGTGTTGTAATGTTATCTATGCTTATGTATGTAATATTAATAAGGCTTATTCCAATAAAAATAATTACTACAAAAAACCATGTTAATTTTGATATTTTTTTACCAAAAAAGAATAAAATAAAAAGAGTAGCTATAATAGTAAACTGCCAAGTAGTAGCAACAACCCAAGCGGGAGAACTATCTGCAACATAACAAATCAAAGCATAAAATACACCAAATCCGATTGAGCCTGAAATACTCCAAAATAAAAAGTGATTATAAAACTCTATAAATAAAGATTTTAAATACCCATATCCTTTAAAAATATAAAATCCAATACATAAAAGTAATAGCATATAAATATATCTAAGAGTTGCAGACCAAAACCAATGTCCACCATCTTGAGCAATAAACTTATTAAAAATAAATGTTGAACTAAAGAATAATGATGCTAATAAACCATAAACTACTATCTTAAGTGTTAATTTACTCACAAAAAACCTTTTTTATCAAATATACCTTTATTTGAATTTTTTCTATAGTAAAATATTGATATGCAAATATTTTATATAGTATAATCATAAAAGAAAGTATCATAATGAAAAGCATAGAACAACAAGTATCATTTATCAATAATAAATTTAAAAATATTACATTAAATAAACATTTCCATGAAGAATACTCTTTTAGTTTGATATATAAAGGTGAGCACATATATGAAAATGAAAAAGATAAATTTAACTTAGGACTAGGTACATTACAAGTTGTAAATCCTTATGAACTACACTCAACAAAAAATAGTAGTTGGTCATACTTAAATGTTATGATTGATAGAGAACTAATAAATGATATATCAAAAGACTTAACACAAAATAACCTAGTAAAAAATATTTTATTTAATCCTATAATAAATGATATAAAAGCTGTAAAACTTTTTAATCTTATCTTCAATCTAATAAGTAATAAAAATAATAATATTGATATTGAGACTTATATAATTCAGTTTATTGAATATATCTTAAAATATCATACAAATGATAAAATCCCTTCTATAGCAAATATAACTTGCTCAAAAAATACAATTAATAAAGCAATAGAATTTATAAATGACTATGATAAAAAAGTAGAAATTTCATTGTCAGATATAGCTTTAGAAGTAGGAATTACAAAATATCACTTAATTAAAGAGTTTAAAAAACATATTGGTATTACTCCAAATCAATATATTCAAATAAAAAAAGTAAACTTATCAAAAAATTTAATCAAAAAAAATATTCCATTATCTCATGTAGCTTTTGAGTCAGGTTTTACAGACCAATCATATATGATAAAAGTATTTAAAAGATATTATGGATATACCCCTTCAAAATTAAATAGTTTATAAATTGTGATTATTTTAAATTAGATATAAGAGTGTGAGTTTCTTGAAAATGTCAAGAAACTCTAGAGTTGTCTCTCGGACTTCGTGGCTATGCTACGCTTCGACCACTTCGTCTGCATAAACTAAAAGAGTGAAAATATTCACTCTTTTTTAACGTTTACTTACATTCCCATTCCAGGCATTCCGCCCATTCCACCCATATCAGGCATTGCAGGAGCAGATGCTTTATCTTCTTTGATATCAGTTACAGTTGCTTCAGTTGTTAATAATAAAGATGCAACAGATACTGCATTTTGCATTGCTACTCTTTCAACTTTTGCAGGATCTACGATACCTGCTTCGAACATATCTACATACTCACCAGTTGCAGCATTGAATCCAAAGTTTTCATTATCTGATTTTTCTACTTCATTTACAACAACACCAGCATCAAAACCAGCATTTAATGCGATTTGTTTCATAGGTGCTTTAATAGCTCTTAAAACAATATCAGCACCAATAGCTTCATCACCTTCTAAGTCTAAAGATACTTTAGCAGCAGCTCTTATTAATGCAGCTCCTCCACCAAGAACAATACCTTCTTCAACAGCAGCTCTTGTTGCAGATAAGGCATCATCAACTCTATCTTTTTTCTCTTTCATTTCAGTTTCAGTAGCAGCACCTACTTTGATTACTGCAACACCACCAGAAAGTTTTGCTAATCTTTCTTGTAATTTTTCTTTATCGTACTCAGAAGTTGTATTTTCAATCTCAGCTTTGATTTGATTAACTCTGTTAGCTACCATATCAGCTGAACCTGTACCATCAACGATAGTAGTATTATCTTTATCAATTACAACTCTAGCAGCAGTACCTAAACAAGAGAATTCAGCAGTTTCTAGTTTCATTCCCATTTCTTCTGAAATAACTGTACCATTTGTTAATACAGCAATATCTTCTAACATAGCTTTTCTTCTATCACCAAATCCTGGAGCTTTAACAGCTGCAATATTTAAAGAACCTCTTAATCTATTTACAACTAATGTAGCTAATGCTTCACCATCTACATCTTCTGCGATAATTAAAAGTGGTCTTCCTGCTTGGTTAACTGATTCTAAGATTGGTAACATCTCTTTTAAGTTAGAGATTTTTTTGTCATATAATAAAATAAATGGATTTTCCATCTCAGTAATCATTTTTTCTGAATTAGTTACAAAGTAAGGAGATAAGTAACCTCTATCAAACTGCATACCTTCAACTACATCTAACTCATCAGAAATACCTTTAGCTTCTTCAACTGTAATAACACCATCTTTACCAACTTTATCCATAGCTTCTGCAATCATAGCACCAATTGCTGTATCAGAATTTGCAGAAATAGTAGCAACTTGCTCAATTTCAGTTTTATTAGCAACTACTTTTGAAGAAGCTTTTAAGTTAGCTAAAATTGCTTCTGTTGCTTTATCCATACCTCTTTTTAATGAAATAGGATTTGCACCAGCAGTTACATTTCTTAATCCCTCTTTAAATACAGAATTAGCTAATACTGTAGCAGTTGTAGTACCATCACCTGCTTCATCAGCAGTTTTAGAAGCAACTTCTTTTACAAGTTGAGCACCCATATTTTCTAATGTATCTTCAAGTTCAATTTCTCTTGCTACTGAAACACCATCTTTTGTGATATTTGGAGCACCGAAAGATTTTTGTAATAATACATTTCTTCCTCTTGGTCCCATTGTAACTTTTACAGCATCAGCTAGTTTTTCAACACCTGTATATAATTTATTTCTTGCATTATCACTAAATGAAATTTCTTTTGCCATCTTACATAACTCCTATAATATTTTCAATATCTAATACTAAATAATCTTCACCATCTAAAGTGAATTCAGTTCCTCTGAACTGTTCAAATACAATAGTATCACCCTCTTTTAATTCAGTTACTTCCGAACCAATCGCTTTAACTATTGCCGTGTTTGGTTTTTCTTTTGCAGAATCTACAAGAATAATTCCGCTTGCAGTTTTCTCTTCAACTTCTGTTCTTTGCACTAAAACTCTTTTACCTAGTGGTTTAAAATTCATAGTATTTCCTTTTATTAAGTTTTATTATAATTATTATTTGTACTTTTAGCACTCTAATTTTTTAAGTGCTAAAATTTTATAAAATTTTTGATTAATTGTCAAGTACTTTGAGTTAAAATGACTAAGAGTTTGAAAAAACTCTTATTTATGTCTATTTATGTACTTTAATAGTAGCTCTTCAAGAGAGTTTTTTAAGTTATTATCTAAAGTTTCAAGTGTATTTTCACATTTTAAAGCTAATTCATCTGCTGCATTTATAGCACCTTTTAGTCCTAATAAATTAACAAATGAATTCTTAGCTTCATCATTTTGAGTTGTTTTTCCTGCTTCTTCTTCGGTACAAGTTTCATCTATAATATCATCTTGAATTTGAAAAAGCAATCCCAAATCAATTCCAAAATTATAAAGTTTATCTTGAGTTTCTAAATCATACTCACTTATAATAGCACCCATTTTTAAAGCACACGCTATCAATTTTGCAGTTTTATGAATATGTAAAAATTCTAATTGCTTAAGTTCTAATTTTTGGTTTTCAAAATAACAGTCAATTGCTTGACCTATTATCATTCCATTTATTCCACCATCACTACTTAAAGTTTTTATCAATTCAATTTTTACATCATTATGTAAAGGGGCATTTGAAACTTGTCTAAAGGCCTCAGTATTTAAAGCATCTCCAACTAAAACAGCAGTTACTTCATCATACTTTTTATGAAGTGTTTGAAAACCTCTTCTTAAATCTGCATTATCCATTGATGGTAAATCATCATGTACAAGGGAATAAGTATGAAGCATTTCTAAACCTAAAGCTACAGGCATAGAATTTGAGATAAGTAAGCTTTTATTTGATTTTACAACTGAAAGTAAAAGCATTGGTCTAAATCTTTTACCACCTGCTTGAAGCATATCACCTAAAGCTTTTTCAAAATGGGGATGAAATGTATTCGATGTTGGAAGATTACTTTGTAAGTAATCTTCAAATTTATTTAAAAGTTCTTTCATATTTACTTTTGGCCAAATGGATTCATACCACCCATCATATTCATAGCCATCATTTTTTTATTTTCATCAGACTGTTTAATTACATCATTCATTGCTGAAATGAGTAGAATTTGTAAAGAGTCTTTATCTTCTAGTAGCGAATCATCGATTTGTAAATCAATTACTTCTGAGTTTCCATTTATAGAAATTTCTACCATTCCTCCACCTGCTTTTGAAGTAAATACCTTATTTGCATTTTCTTCTTTTGCATTGTCAGCCATGTCTTGAACTTGCTTCATCATCGAATTTAAATCAAGATTTTTTAAGTCAATTCCATCAAACATGATCAGATCCTACTAGTTCATTTGTTATCATATCAATATTATTTTTTTCATCCACAATTACAACTGTTGGTTTATAGTTTTCTAATTCTGCTTCATTATATGAAGCATAAGCAATAACTATAATTTTATCACCAATTTCAACTTTTCTTGCAGCTGCACCATTTAAACACATATCTTTGCTTCCAGCCTTACCTTTTATTACGTAAGTTTGAAATCTTTCACCATTATTAATATTTACAATATCAACTTTTTGACCAACTCTTAAATGAGAAGCTTGCATAAGTTCTTCATCTATTGTAATTGATCCAACATAGTTTAAATTCGCATCTGTAACAGTTGCTCTATGAATTTTACTATATAGCATATCAAATGTCATATATTTAATTCCTCTTTTTAACTTCCTAAATTAACTGGTTCACCCCAGTACTGTTTTGGTATTAAATACTCTTCAACAGGGCTTCCACCAACTATATGTTCTTCAATTATTCTATCTATTTTTTCCTTAGATAACTGACAGTACATATAATGTCCTGGCTCTACTAACATAACAGGTCCCATCTGACATCTACCTAAACATGATGTTCTAACAACCTGTACAGGTCCCATCAATCCTTTTTGCATCATACTTTGTGCTGTATGATTAAATAAATCTCTAGTATTTTCATTTACACATGAAGGTTTTGGCATCCCAGGAGGTGATGCTTGTTCACACTTAAATATATAAAATGTAGGTTGTGGAATTGATGGCATAGACATTATTTTTCCTTTTTGTTCGCATTTTACAATAATTCAGCGAATTTTAACACTTTTTTTTTAAATTTTAATAAAAAATTGATTTTAATTTTTTTTTAAACCAAACATAATATACTAATTTCCTACAAAATAAAATTATAAGGGATAATTATGAAAAGAATTTTATTTATTCTTTGTTCATTCGTGTTACTTTTAGAAGCAGCAAATCCAATTGCTGTATTTAAAACAAATAAAGGTTCTTTTGAGGTAGAACTAAGACCAGATCTTGCACCAAAAGCAGTTGAAAACTTTGTAACTCATGCAAAAAATGGTTATTATAATGGTTTAATTTTTCATAGAGTTATAAAAAACTTTATGATTCAAGGTGGAGATCCAACAGGAACAGGAAGAGGTGGAGAATCTATTTGGGGTAAACCTTTTGAAGATGAATTTTCATCTAAAGCATTATTTGATAAAGCAGGTATTTTAGCAATGGCTAATGCAGGTAGAAATACAAATGGAAGTCAATTCTTTATTACAACTGTTCCTACTTACTGGCTAAATGGAAGACATACTATTTTTGGTTATGTAAAAAATGGTTTTGATATTGTTAAAAAAATAGAAAGTGTACCAACTGTAAAAGGAAACAAACCTTTAGTAGATCAAAAAATAGAATCAATTACTATTAAATAGAAGCTAACTTAGCTTCTATTTAAAAACTTTTTTCATAAACTCTTTATCTCCATAAGCAATTATTTGTTTTTCTAAATTTTCAATTCTTAGCATTTCTGTTTGAGCTTTTTGTTTCCAATATTCAAGTTTCTCAATTAAAGCATCATCAGTTTCAATAGCTTCATATTTTTGAGTAATATCAGTAAGTTTTTCTTCTAAGTCATCAATTTCTAATTGATAATCCATTTTTAATTGTTGGAATTGCTTTTCATACTTATCAATTAGTTCATCACATTTTTTATTTAATTTTTTAACTTTATATTCTAATTGAGAATTTTCATTCATAATTTTAAGCATACTAGTATGTTCACTAGCTTGTTTTTTATATCCAGCAAGCTCAGTTCTTAGATGTTTATTATGTAAACTATATTTTTCAAGTGAATAAATATATTTTTCAATATCTTTTTTAGATTTATCTAATTCTCTTTTTAAAATACTTAATTCTTTTTTCAAATTATTGATAATCATATTTTGTTCAGCAGAACCTTCTTTACTTCTAATAAAGATTTCACTTTTATCTTTCATCAATGATAATTGTATATTTCTTTTTTTATCTAATTCTTCTGTAATATCTCTTTGAATAGAAATTGCACCTGTGATTTCTGATAAATCATTTTTAACAGGAATTATATAACAATCAGTAGTAAAAGTTTTATGTTCTTTTGTAAGGTTTTTTAATACTCCATGCCAAGCATTACCATTTAAAACTTGATTATAAATATTAGTATAAATCTCATTAGAAACATCAGGATGCTTTAAAATTTTAAAGTCTTGTCCTAATAATTCGGTATTATCATAAGAAGTTGTTTGACAAAATAAATCATTTACATAAGATATTTTCATATACTCATCACATTTAACAACTATACTACTTGCATCGATTACTCTTTTGTATTCTTCTAATTCTTTATTTTGTTTATGAATTAATGATTCTTGATATAAAATATTTGCTAATTCATTCATTTGATTTAATAAATATCTTACATCTATTGGCTTTACTAGATATTCATATACTTTAAGTTTAATAGCTTTTGCTAATAAATCATTATCTGAATATGCAGTTGTTATAAATACAGGAATTTTTTTAGAATCTTCTCTTATTCTTTTTAACATATCTATACCATTTAAACTTGGCATATTAATATCTGTTAAAACTACATCAATTTCATTTTTATAATCGAAGTATATTTCTAAACCCTCTTGCCCATCTTTGGCAACAAAAACTTTTTGAAAAAAATCTGATAATAACTCTTGTAATTCATTTCTTACAAGAGTATCATCTTCTACATATAATATTTTTAATTTTTTTAAAAGTTTTTTATCCATAAGTTTTTTATTTAATTTCCATACTTGAAATCAAATTTATAAAATTTATAAAATCAAAAGGTTTTCCAAGATAATGATCTACTCCAAGTTTTTCAGCTTCTTGAATATATTCAGACTCAGAGTGAGCTGACATTACAATAATTGAAGTAGTAAGTTTTCTTTTTTCTTTTAATATTCTAATTAATTCAAGACCATCCATTTGAGGCATATTAATATCAGTAGCGATAATATTAATATCTGGATTATTATCTATTACTTCTAAAGCTTCGACTCCATTTTCAGCTGTTAAATACTCAACATCTAAACTATCTAGGGCATCAGTAATAATATCTAATAAATCAACTTCATCCTCAACAAATAGAATTTTTAATTCTCTTAGTCTTTCTATCATATCTGTCATAATTAGTCTTTTAACTCTTCTTTTGCCACTACTTTTTCAATATCCATTATTACAAGCATTTCATTATTATCTAGTCTTACATAACCCTTTAAATATTTTGCAGGAATTGCAGAACCCATTTCTGAAACAGGTGCTAAAGTACTAGTATCTAATCTTTGAACATCATCAACTAAATCAACAACAATACCGATCATTCTACTATCTTCTGTTATTACAGCGATAACAGAAGTATTTTCATCATAAACAGGCTCTTCGCTTGTATTAAATTTAATTCTTACATCTAAAATAGGAACAACTTCACCTCTTAAATTAATAAGTCCTTTTACCCATCCAGAAGTATTTGGTAAAACAGTAATGTTTTCAGGATAAGTTAAAATCTCCCTAATTTTAGGTAGTTCTATTGCATATTTCATTGCGCCAAGTTCAAATGTCATAAATTCACTTGTATTGGCATAATCAATAACTTCTACATTTTCTTGTTCTTTAGTTTCCATAAGGTTTCCTTTAAAAGCTATATTATTAGTTAATTATAAATTATATGTAATGCAATAAATACAAAGATTACATGTTATACTATAAGTTATGCTTATTTTATCTTTTCTAAACTTAAATAATTATTGTTTTTGTATATCATCAATTGTACATGTAGCAATATATTTGGGTGTTTGAAGAGATATTTTATCTGATTTTTTCAGTTCCTCAAGAGAAATCACTTTGTTATTTTTTGTTATTTGAACAAAACCTTTTTTATCTTTATTATTTGGATGATTTTGCTCATAACTATTTTTTAACATATTTACTTGGTTTTGCATTTTTGAGATTGTTTGTTCAAAAGTATTTGAAAAACTTGTCTTTAAAAAGCTCAAATTATTATTTGCTACTACAATTTTTTGAGATACATCTGCTTGAAACGAAGATTTTAAAAGTTTGATTTGAGACTCAATAAAACTAAATTTTGAAGCAAGAGAGTTCTGTTCAAATAAGCTTTTTAGATTTGTAAGATTTTGTTGCTTAATTTCAAGAACTCTTTTTGTTTTATTTATATATTCATTTGCCAAACTATCTAAATATATTCTATGTTCATTTATATCAGGAAGTGCTATTTCGATAGCATTTGATGGAGTTGCAGCTCTCATATCTGCTACAAAATCAGAAATAAGATAATCAATTTCATGCCCTACAGCTGAAATAGTAGGTGTAGTAGCTTCATAAATTGCATTTGCTACAATTTCTTCATTAAAAGCCCATAAATCTTCAATACTTCCTCCACCACGACCTACAATCATAATATCACAGTTTAAAGTATCTGCATATTTTATGCTCTGAGCAATATCATAAGCCGAACCCTCACCTTGAACTAAAGTAGGTATTAAAATAAACTCTACTAAAGGCCATCTATGATGAGCTACTTTTTTCATATCTTCTATTGCAGCCCCTGTAGGTGAAGTAACTAAAGCTATTTTTTTAGGATATTTTGGAAGTTGTTTTTTGATTTCAGGATTAAAATAACCCTTTTGCTCTAACTTATTTTTTAATTGTTCAAAAGCTAAAGCTAAAGCACCTTGTCCTGATGGTTCAATTTTGCTACATAAAAGCTGATAGTTACCCCTTGGGGCATAAACAGTAATATTTCCTGTAATAACTATCTTTTGACCAACTTCAAGTTGAAATTTTAAATATTTTGCATTACCTCTAAACATTACACATGAAATAGTAGAAGTACTATCTTTTACAGAAAAATAAATGTGTCCTGAATTGTGATAAGTTAAATTTGAAACTTCTCCTTCAACATACACTTTAATAAAAGTAGTTTCAAGAAGAGATTTTATTTGTGCATTTAGTGAGCTTACACTTAAAGGAGAATTCATATATATCCTTATTGCAAGAAACTATAGTTTTCTTGCAATGATTAATGTAGAAATATTCATAGAAAAAGATTTAACATGAACAGGTTCTAATCCTGCTTGTTTTAACTCTTTACATAAATTATCTTTTGTTAAAAACTCATCAATAGAGTCTGGTAAATAAGTATAAGCTTCTTTATTTCTTGAAATTAACCCACCTAAAGTTGGTAAAATCTTATTTATATAAAAGTCTGTTAAATAATCAAGTGGGTTTGTTTTTTCATTTTTTGTAAACTCTGAAATTACAACTAATCCATCTTTTTTTAAAGCTCTAGCAAATTCATCAAAAGCTTCTTGTCTTTGAACTACATTTCTAATTCCGTAAGAAATAGAAATAATATCAACACTTTCATTTTCAAGTGGCATATCTGTAGCAAAAGCTTCAATAAATTCAACATCAGGAAGTTTCTTTTTCCCTACTTCCATCATACCAACACTTGGATCTATACCAACAATATTTTTTAAAGCAATATTATTTTCTTTTGCAATTTTTTTCCAAAACATAATCATATCACCTGTACCACAAGCAACATCAACTATCTTTTCAATCTCTTTTTTGTTGTATAGTTCAAATGTTTTATTACAAGCTTTATTTCTCCATGATTTATCAATACCCATTGATAAAACTCTATTCGCTACATCATAAGTTCCAGCAATGTCATTAAACATTGATACAATTTTTTCTTGTTTACCCATAATTTATTAAATCCTATTCATATTTTTAAAAAATAAATTTACCAACTAAAAGACCTAAAATAAATCCAATATTTACAGCCAATGCCAAATATAAAAGCGAAATTTTTTTATCTGCTTTTGGTAACATATTTAAAACATCTTCTTGTTTTTGAAGTGTTTTATGAAAGTAATCATTTGACTGTTCAAAGTTTTTAGATGTTTTTTCTAAATTTTTAGTTGCCTTTCTTAAAGAAAGTTCTGAAAATTCCATTCGTTCAACAAGCTCTTTTGCTTGTTTAAAACTCATATCACTCATTTCTTGATATCAATCCACTGATCTAAATCACAAAAAATTCTATTTAATACATTGATTACATAATCTTTTGCTTCTGTTTGAATTCTTCTAAAAAAAAGATATTTTCTTGCACTTTCAATATCACCCATCTCTTTTGCTTGGATAGCTTTTGCTCCAAAATCAGTGTTATTATAAGCCATTTCCCAAACTGTAGAACCCAAGTATCTACTCATTGTAATTACTTTATCATTCTGAACAGGGAAATATTTTGGATCTTTTACAAAATCACAAATAACTGAGTTTGAGTCTAAATATTTATGACCAAAAAAGTTTATATATTGTTCTTGATAATAATCTTCATCCATAGAAATAGCTCTATTTAAAGCAAATATCAGATTTTCTTCAGGATTTTTTTCAATTTTTTTGATTTTTTTCATGGTTGCTATTGCATTTTTCCCATCAAGCTCACCATCACCTAAAGGAATAATCCATTTTACATTTCCGAATGAACCTACTTTTTTAATCTCATCAAGTACTAATGTAGAAGTTTTATTTCCACCTACATCAACTATAACTTCATGATTATCATCCATTAAAATCAGCTCATCTAATTCAGTTATTCTATTAGTTCCAAGCATTCTTTTATTTACAATTTCTGTTCTTGTAAAAGACCTACTATCATTATTCTCATCATCAACTTCTATATAAGTAATCTTTTTACCATGTTTTTTATATAAATATGGAGCAATTACTTGCATTGCTACTGTAGATTTACCTACACCACCTTTTGTTTGTGGAATTATAATCATCAATTAACCCTTTGGATTGCGTTTCATAAACTCGACAATTTTGCCATGAAACCTTGCATAAAGTTTATTTAAACTAATTTCATAGCCATAAAGTTTGGCTATTTTATCGTAATTTTCATTAATTCCATATACTATCCATGTCTGTATATCGTAATATGACTCAAACTCATATCCAAATCTTTTTAATAATCTATTAGTATAAGAATCAACAACCATATATTCTTGATGGCAAGAATAACATAAAATTGCATCAGCAGTTTCTGGACCTATTCCTTTTTGATTAAGTAACCAATCTCTTGTTACATTTTCTTTGAAACTATTAAAAGAGCCAAATTCATCAAGTATATTTTTTGCTAAAAGTATAAGCCTTTTTGATTTTTGATTTTTAAAACCACTTGGAGTTATTGCTTCTACTAATAAACTAAGTTCAACTTCACTTATTTTTTCTAAACTTAGTAAATCAAGGTTTCGTAAATTTTCAAGTGATTTTTCTACATTTTGCCATTTAGTATTTTGAGTAAGTATTGAACCTAGTAATATTTCAAAATCATTATTATTAGGCCACCAATACTCTAAATTATGTGGAATTAAATCTTGATTTTTTAGATAAACTAATAAATCATAAGAGTTATTAATCTCAGTCAAGCATTGCCTTTGTGATTATATGTTCTTTTTTATCACATAGTTTTTTTATTTTGAAAGAATCTACTGCCTTCCCATCTTCTATATCAACTATCATCATCTGTAAAATAGTTTTACAAGAATTTGGTACTTCAAAATGTCCCCCAAGACCAGTTGTTGCTTTTTGTATTGGAACATAAGAGTCCATTCCAATAACATTATCTCTACAACCTGTAAGTCCTATATCTGTCAAATAAGCAGTGTTTTCATATATCTGCAAATCATCTGTTCCTACATGAGTATGTGTTCCACAAATAGCACTTACTTGGTTTTTAAACATCATAAGCATAACTCTTTTTTCACTTGTAGCTTCTCCATGAAAGTCAATAAAAATATTTTTTACACCTTCGTCATGAAGCTTTAAGACTACTTTTTTTGCCCAGTTAAAAGGATTTTCAACAGTTGGCATTGAAAACTGCCCCATCAAGTTTACTACTGCTATTTTTTCAAGTCCTTTTGAAGTTTCAACTTCGCAAATTTTTATACCACTTCCAGGAACACCCTCAGGATAATTGTCAGGTCTTAGTACTGCTTTTGTTTCAAGAAGAATAAACATCTCTTTTTTCTTATCAAAAGAGTGATTTCCTCCTGTTATTACATCAATTCCTGCTTTAAACAATTCATCACAGTTTTTGATAGTTAAACCAAAACCATGACTTGCATTTTCTGCATTAGCTACAACAAAATCAATATTATATTCTTCTTTTATTTTTACTAAATTCTCTTTTATTATTCTTCTTCCAGGTCTTCCTACTATATCACCTATAAATGCTAATCTCAAAACTTTCCTTGTAGACTTTTAATTGGCAAATTGTATCAAGTAAAAGTTTTAGTTTAGCTTTTTATCATTTACTGTTATCATTCCCTTATCAATTTTTACATCAAATAAAACATCACTATTTTGTGTTTTAGAATAAGCATTTACAAGCATTGCTACAGATGGATTTATTTTTTTCATAAAATTAATAAAATCATCTTTAGGTAATAATAAAACTACATTTCCATCAACATTTGCTAAAATATCTTTTTTGTCTAAAGTTTGGAAAGAAAGTTTATTTTTATTTAAAATTAAATTCACATCTAAATCTAACTTTTTAAACAAAAACATATTATTTTTGAAATTATTTACATCAAGTTTTGCATTTAACGTTGCTCCCGAATTTAAAACATCATTAATAGATTTAATAAAATTATCAATCACATAAGACATCTTTTGTGCTCTTTCATCTTTTGTTAAAGTAGTATCTAAACTTATTAATTCTACATCAAGATATGCACTATTTAAGGCTTTAACATTTTCATAATTCATATCACCTACTTCAATATCAAGTGCTAAATTATCTAAAGTTGCTTTTTTATATTTTGAACCTATTAAAATCTCATTTGTTTTGATATTTAACTGTGATTTATATAAAGCATTTTCTACTTCACCTTTAGTCTTTAAAGATAAATCACTTAAATCTAAATTTGACTTTTTTGCTGTAAAAATCAAATGTTCAAGTTTTAAATCTGAACTATTAATATATTCATTTAAGTATGTAATATCATGATTAAATGAGCTTATTTCTAAGAGATAATCATTTATTCTATTTGATGCTTCTACTAAGAATTTATCAAGGTTTATATGAGCTTTTAATAAATCATCTGTAGACTTATTTTCAATAAAGTAAGATAATACTTTTACTCTGCCGCTTGAACTTTTATCAATAGATTGTTCATCTATATCTTTAAGTGTTAACTTTTTGAATTTTGCCTTATTACTTAAAACAACATCAAAGGCTAAAGCTTTTCTATGTAAAAAGGATAAAATTCCTTGATTTTTTTCTTTATTCTCTCTAAGTTTATTCATAATTTCATCTGAAAATTTATCAAGATATATATTCACATTAATATCACTGTTATAATTTATATTTGAATTATTAATATTTCCTTTAAAAACAATTCCTTTTATAAATTCATCTAATTCTTTACTCTCTTCGTTAAAAAGAGATTTAATTAATTTTTCATAAGAAGGATATTTCTCAATTAAACTTTCTTTTAAAAAGTTTTTAAACTTTTTTTCATTTTTGATTGTTAAACTAAATTCTCTATTTGTTTCTAAATAACCTTCTTGAGTTAAAACCTCAACGTTTATTCCCTTATCTTTTAAAAGAAGTGTTTGTTTATTAACTTCTTCATTAATAATATTTTGAACTCCTAATGGTGCTAAAGCTAATAATATTAATACTATTGCTAATAATGCAATTTTTTTCATCTTAATCCTTATCTTTTTTTAATTTTACTTCAAAAACTGCACCACTATGTTCATTAAATGCTACAATTTCACCTTTTTGCTGTTCTACAATCTTTTTAGCAATATTTAATCCTACTCCCATTCCACTATGCTCTTTTGATGAAATAAAAGGTTGAAAAATTTTATCAATTATATCATTGTTTATTCCACCTGCATTATCTATAAACTGAATAGCAACACAATCTTTTTCTTCAAAAACTTTTATTCGTAATAATCTATTTTCATAATTTTGAATTTTTACTAATTCATCTAGGGCATTATTTAAAATAATAATCCATACTTGCTCCATTCTTTGCTTTTGAACATTACAATTAAATACATATTTATTTTTATCAATACTTCCTAAAGAAAACTCTTCATCATTTAATAAAATAGGACATATTTGTTTAGATCTATTATATGCCATCGTTAATGCAGTTATTAAAGTGGAATAAATATTTACACTCTCTTTCTTTTCATTTGAACTTTGGGAAATTTCTCTCATAGACTCAACAATATTTGCTATTCTATCAATACCATCATTTATTTTTATACTATCTTCTAGCATTCTATTTTTTATTTCACTAGATGGTAAATCCTCTATATCATAACCCATCATTTCAAAGTTTCCTTTTATATATGTCAAAGGTGTATTTATTTCATGAGTTATTCCAGCAGCTAAGGCTCCTATTGAACTTAATTTTGCGTTTTTTATTTGTTCTTCTTGATGTATTTTATCTTTTTGTCTACTTTTTTCTACTTCTTCACTAATTCTATCTTCTAAATTTTGATTTAATTCTTGAAGTTTTCTTTTATCTTCTAATGAATTCATAACTAAAATAATATGTCTTCTATCATAAAGTAAACTCAATGATAATTCTAAATGAATCTCTTCCCCATTTTTATTTATAAAGATTTTTTCTATATTTTTTATTGAACCAATTTGTAATGTCTCATCAAATAGTTTTTCTAAGAAAACTTTAGAATCTTTATGTATAAAATCAAAAAAGTTCATTGATAAGATTTCGTGATGGTCATATAAAAATAAATCTGAAACACTTCTATTTACTTTTTTAAACTTTCCATTTAAATCAACTAAGGCTATAGCACTATTAACATTTTCAAAAATAGTATTGTATTGATTTACTTGTGTATTTAAATCATCATATAGTTTTTGTATAGTCTTTTTGTCTGTTATATTATTTCTAATAATAGTAAAGCCAATAAGCTTATTTTTAATATCAAAATTTGGTTCAATAAAAGATTCAGACCAAAAATAAGTTCCATCTTTTTTTAAACATTTAAGTTCAAAATTATAAGAGTTACCTTTTTTTATATAATCTAAAACTTCTTGATATTTTTTGTCATCTAATTCTTGATCTACTAATATTCTATGAGGATGACCTATTAATTCACCTTTTGAAAAACCAGATACTTCACAAAAGGCATTACTTACATCTGAGATTACTCCATTTTTATCAAGTCTTATTGACATAATATGATTGTCAATTGTTTTTAAACTATCACTTAACTCTAAATAACTTTTTTTTACACTTAAATCTAAATCTTTATTTTCTTCTATTATTTTTCTATTTAGTTTTGAAATAGGCTCACTTAAAAGTATTGTCAAAACAATAGCAATTAATAATCCTATATATAAAATTGATTCAAAATGTTCTTCAAATCTTTTTGAATTCTCTTGAGGAAATAATTTTTTTAATTTTACTATAAATATCAAGTACTTATCATTTGAGATATAAAATCTTTTAGATAAATATTTATCAAAAATTAAATCATTTTTTGAAAGTATATTTTGTGCTTGATTATCAAAAAGTTTTTCTAAAGTATAATTTGGGGTAAAGTATGAAGACCAATTATATTTACTATTTTCATGAACTAAAAAATCTCCTTTTTCATCAACAATATAAGAATAAGTAAATGATTTTCTCTGTTGTTCATCAAAAACTTCCATTATTTCAAATTCTAACATTAAAAAATAGTTTTTTGTTCTTAAAACAATATTTTGTAAAGGAACTAAAGGAAAATATAATTCATTGTTTTGCTTTTTTAAATATATATTTGAATGATAAAAAGAGCTTTCTTTTTTTGTAATAATATTTCTAAAAAGCTCTTCTCTTTTTATATTATATAAACTTGAAGCTTCTTTTATTAAAGAGTTTTTATCAAAAATATATTTTAACTTTTCATTTCCTTTTAAATCAATAAGAGTAAAACTATGAATAATTTTTTGACTTACTTTATAGTGCTCTAGTAATTGTTTTATTAAAGTATCATCTTTTTCATTTTCATAATTATTAAGAGCTTGACTTTTACTAATTTTAATAAGTACATTTTCAAGCTTTTTTTGTTTATTATTAAATGTTTCTTGATGTATATCTAAACTTTTAAAAATAGTATTTATATTTCTATTTTTTATATCTTCTTCATAAAACTTTTTGAATGTATATAAAGAAAAAGTAAGTAAAATACTTGCGAATAAAATAAAAGTTAAGAAAAGTTTACTATAAAAATTCAATTTCATTTTTTACCTTTCTTTTTTTCTTCTATCTTCTGATACTAATTTTATATAAAAAACTAAACCATTATTATTTTTTTCAAACCATACACTTGCACCAGATTTTTCAATCAATAGTTTTGTTATATAAATATTAATGTCCTCTTGTGAAAAGTTTTTAATATACTCTTCATTAAATATTTTCTTTATCACTCTATTTTCAACAGATATGTTATCACAATATTTAATTATAATTTCATTGTTATCTTCTATAACAGAGATATCAATAGTAGGGTTTTTTATTTTATGTACTTCAACTTTATTCAAAGAATATTTTAAAAGGTTAATAAATATATGTTTAAATTCATTATGAATCCCATAGCAAAGAAGGTTTTCTTTTGAGCTTAAAGATACAGTAGTATTTAATCTACTAATATCCTCTTTTAAACTTGAAACTGCTTCTTCAATTACATTATTAATATCATATTTATCACCATAACTATTTTTTGGGAAAAAAGACTTAAATTCATTTAAACTTATAGATAAAGTTTTTAACTCTTTTTCAATGTTTTCACTTAAGATATAGATATCTTTTTTATTTATTTCTTTAGTTCTAATTTTTCCTTTTAAATTTGCTAAATTAATTGAAATATTAGATATTGGTGTTTTCCATTGATGGGCTACTGCATCTAAAACCTTACTCATTAAAGCAACTTTAGTATTATCTAATAAGTCTTTATCTTTCATTTTTATTTCATTTAGTTTATTAGACAAGTCCTCTTTTAATAAATTATTTATCTTTTTTAATTGTTTAGAATTTGTAGTGCTTACTCTAATAGATATATAACCTATTAATCTATTGTTACTATCATATTTTGAAACAATACTTCCTTTTACCCAATATGAGTTAGCAAACTTATCTAAGTTTTTAATTTCACCTTCCCAATAACCTTTCTCATGTAACTGTTTCCATAATGCTTCATAGAACTTAGGAGAAACATCTGGATGTCTTAGAATATTTATATTTCTATTTATAAGTTCTTCTTTTGAGTAGCCACAAATATTACAAAAAGCTTGTGATACATAAGTTATTATTCCTTTTGTATCGGTATGAACCATAACTACATATTTATCTATTGATAATAATAAATCTTCATATTTTTTAGATACACTATTCTTAAGTTTTTTCATTCTAAAATATTTATAAATAAGAAATAATATAAACAAATAAATAAAATGAACTAATATTAATATCCAAAAATAGTTATTTGAGATTTGATTATAAATGGTTTTTTCTTTATTTATAAAAGCAAATAAATAAACATCTGTATAACTATTTATATTCTTAATAGGAATAAAAAAAGCTGCATTTAAAACCTTTGACGAAGAATAAATAAAACTAAACTCTTCTTTATTCTTCATATCAAGTTCAATATTATGTTTATACGACTTTTTAATATCCTTAAGATTTTTTAAAGAATATCTTTTTAAAGTAAAATTATCAGAACTTATAAAATAGTTTTTATTTAAAAGAAACTTATTAAAATGTTCACTATTAAAACTCTTTTTTGATAAAAGAAAAAAAGTATTAAAATCTGAATGTTCAGAGATATCTTTTATTAAACTATTTAAAGAAAATTCTAATTTTAAAGAACCTATAAAATCTAATTCTTTATTAAAAATTGGTTTCGTAAAACTAATCACATTATTTTGTTTCAAAAGTTCATAAAAATCCAATTCTTTTTTTCTAAGAGAAAAAGGAATTAAATCAAGACTATTAGAGTCAATGTTTTTATTCATTTTAAAAAAAAGTTTATTTTCTTTAGTATAAAAAGACAACTGTTTTAAACCATGAGACTTCAAATAAAAAAAATCATTCTTTAAATATGAAAAAAGTTTTTTCTTATCTTTATTTATAAAAGCTGTATAGATATTTTCATCATGTAAGTTATTAAAAAAAATCAAATCTACTTTATTTTTTAATCTTTTAAAAGAGTGACTATAACTTTTTTTTAAATTTTGTTTTTCTTTAAGAAGAGCAGTGTTTAAACTCTCTTCTTCTTTATTTTTAACTATTATTACAGTAATAAATGAAAGTAATACAAAACATGAGAATAACCTAATTAATAGGCTTTTATCTATCATAAATTATGACTTTATTACTTCTAAAACTTTTTTTTCTAAAGCACCTAAAGAATCAAAAGGTTTCATTACATAATGTGTTGCTCCATGCTTATGAGATTTTAAAACCTTATCTAAAGTAGAATAGGCTGTCATCATAATAACTTTTTGGTTCTTATTTATCTCCATGATTTTTTCTAAAGCATCTAATCCATTCATTTGAGGCATCATAATATCAAGAAGTACAATATCATAAGAAGTGTTCTTTAAATTATCAATTGCTAAAACAGGGTTAGTTTGTGTTGTAACATCAAAATCTCCACTTCTGTTAAAATATCTACTTAACATAGAAAGAATTTCTCTTTCATCATCTACTATTAAAACTTTATATTTACTCATTATTGTCCTTTAATCAAAAAGCTTTTTAGCTGCATCTTTCATAGTTGATTGACTTTTTTCTTCTAAAATTTTATCAAGATAAACAAATACTTTTTCACTTGCATCTTCAACTAATTGTATTTTATCTTCAATTAACTGCTTAGAACACGATACAGAATTTCCAGAACACTCTTTAGCTAAAAGATTAGCTTCATCATGTACAACAGCATGATATTTTTCTAAATGTCTGTATGAAGGAACAAAACTAAATTCTTCTTTTCCTAAACCTGTGTCATACCATTTCCCTAGTCTACAATTATGATGATCAACAGCTTTAAAACTATGCTCCCCTCCAAAAATTAATTGATATAAATTGTTTTTATATATAACATGATCTAATTTTGCTAAATTAATAAAAATTGTATTTGATATATTTTCTACTTCATATACTGATCTATTTGCATTTCTTTGGAATGAATTCATTAAGTCACTTAAAGTATCTACTCTTTCTTTAGTTTCAACTACACCTTTTCCTACAACTTCTGAACTACTTTTTATTTTTGCTGTATCCGATTGAATTGAATCTACAACATCTTTTATTTGAGTTGCTGCATCAGCACTTCTACTTGCTAAGTTTCTTACTTCTTGTGCAACTACAGCAAAGCCTTTACCTGCTTCGCCTGCTGTTGCTGCTTCTACTGCTGCATTTAAAGATAAAATATTTGTTTGGAAAGCAATTTCTTGAATAAGTGTAATTACTTCTGCGATATCTTTACTTTTTGAAACTAATGAGTTTACAATATCATTTTCTTTTTGGATTTCTTCTTGTAGGTACTGTGTATCATCTACAATTTCTGTTGTAAGATTTAGTCCTTTTGTTGAACCAGTAGCTGTATCTTTTGATTCTTTCATCATTGCTTGTAAATCTTCAAGTAATGACATATATGTTTTTTGAGTTGAACTTAAAGAGTTAGTCATGTTTTTATTATGTCTTTCTAATAATCCACCTTCTTTATTATCATGAATAGATGTTTTTCTTAAAGAAGCTATTTTATAACCTTCAAATTCTTTAAGTAAAATACTAGCTTCACAATCATCCATAATCAAAGTTTCACTCTTACTTTTAACTGCTTCTAAAACAACAGAATAATCAGAAATATTTGCTTTTGCTATATTATTAACAAAAAATACTTCATCCAAAGGAGAGAAAACTACTAAACCTTCTTCCTGAGAAAGTAAAGCTGTTTCCTTAAAAAGTTCTAGTTGTTTTTTGCAGTTATTATAATCTTTTTCATAAGGATTATTATTTAATTGCACATTTAACTGCTCAATATCTTTATCTTTTTGAGCAAGTTGCTTCTTGAGTTCTTTTATTTGAGAGTGTAATGAAACTATTTCATTTTCTAATTTTTTATTACCAAAAAACATAAACTAACCTTATAAGTACTTATTTAAGGAAATATTATCTTATTTTTGATAAATGGTATATAAAAATAATTAAATCTTTTAATTATTTTTAATATTTTTAGCACATCTTATAGCCTCACTAAATGATATTTGGAAGTTAAAGCCTCCTAGTTCACCAGTTATATTTAAACACTCACCAATAAAATAAAGATTTTTTTGCTTTAAACTTTCAAAGTTATAATGATTTATTTCATCTGTGTTTATTCCCCCTTTTGTTACTTCTGCTTTTGTGTAGCCAAAGTTACCAGCAGGTGAAAATTCATAATATTTTAAAAGCTCTAACTTTTCTTTTTCTTCTTGACTTAATTCACTTATAGGTTTATCTTTTAAGTTTATTGAATTTAAAAATTCACTCGTAAATCTTTTAGCAAAAGGCAAAGCTGATGAAATTTTTTTATTACCTTTTAATAACTTTGATAAATCAGTTTTAGGTAAAAAATCAATTGCTAACTTTCCTTTCTTCCAATAAAGAGAACTTGTTAAAACTACAGGGCCTGAACATCCTTTATGTGCAAATAAAAAAGAACCTTCAAATTTTCTTCCATCTACATAACTATTTACATAAGTTGAAATTCCTGATAGATTTTTAAACCAAAATTGATCTTTTTGAACTGTAAAACCTACAAGTGCAGGCTCTAATTTTTCTATTGTATGTCCAAATTTCTTAGCTATATCAAAAGCAATAGAACTAGCTCCTAAACTTGCATAAGATAAACCACCACTTGCTACTACAAGTTTTTTTGCTTCAATTATTTTATGATTTGTTTTGATTTTAAAAACTTCGTTCTCATAAGAAATATCTAAAACTTTTGTATTTAAATATTTTTTGATATGAGATGTTAGCTTTGTAAACATATCTATAACATCTTGTGAAGATTTACAAAAATATGTTCCTTTTACAATTTTTGGATTAAGTGTAGGGAAAACTGCATTTTTATTTAAAAACTCTAAAGTTTCATCTTTTGAAAAGTCCTTTAATAGACTCTTTACAAGACTTCTATCACCTAAATAGTTTTTTTCACTTACAAGCTCATTTGTAATATTACATTTAGCCCCACCTGAAACTTTTATTTTTGCACCAATTTTTGCGTTTGCTTCAATCATACAAACATTTTTAAATACTCTTTTATTTAAATTTGAAGCAAACATCAAACCGCTTGCTCCTGCACCTATAATTGCTATATCGTAGATACTTCATCCTTTTTACATATAAATCTATTTATGCCATTTTCATGACTATATTCTAAAGTATAATGATTTGCTTTTAAAATATTAAAAATTATATAAAGACCTAAACCAAAAGAGTCTTTATTATTTACTTCTGAGCTAAAAAATGGTTCAAAGTATTTTTCTAAATCAAACTTTAAAGGCTCTCCCTCATTTTCAAAAATTAAATCCCAACCATCACTTTTTATAGTTACTTTCTCATTAGGTGAGTATTTTAAAGCATTATCAATTAGATTTTTAATAGCAATTGAAAAAAGTTTAAAATTAACTTCAATTTTTTTATTTTCATATTTTTTGATTACAGACTCATCTTCAACCATTAAAATATCTTTTGCATTATCAACTATATCATCAATAAAATAGACTTTTTTTTCTACATTTTTAGTTGAGGAAATAAGTTCTTCTATTGAGGCAAATTCATTTATTAAAGCTTCTAATCTTATAAAAACCTCTTTTAATTTTTCATCATTTTCATCATTTTTTTCAAGTTCAACTAAAAACTTTCCTTTTGTAATTGGTGTTTTTAATTCATGCATTATATTTCTGATAAATACATTTCTTGATTCTTTTACATCTTTTAATTTTTTAGCTGCATTTTTAAACTCAACAGCTAAAAGTGAAACTTCATCTTTTCCATCAAGGTTACAACACTCAAAATCAAAGTTTTCATCGCCTAAAGTTTTTACCTTATCTTTTAAGATTTTTAGTGGCATCAGTTTTCTAAGTGTGATTAAATACATCAAAATAATAGTTATAATAACTATCGCAAATACTAAAATTATATAAATATTTGAATTATGAGAACTTACTGTATTATCTTTTACAAGAATTGTTTCACCTTTTTTCTTCATATAAATATAATTAAAATCATTTAACTTTAAAACTCTAAAGATTGTTTTTCTTTTTTTAGATTCCCTATGAAGTAAAACTTTCGTTTCTGGATTATATGTAATAGCATTTATTTTGCCTTTATTTGTAAAAAGTTCATAATTATACTCTTTTAAGCCCTTTGCAAAATCCATATCTAAACCACCTCTATGATGCTTTAGCATTACTCTTTTTACTATTGGGATATATCTATCCATTAACTCTTTTTCTTGTGTTTTATAATTGTGTGTCATTAATAAAAAGAAACTTACAATCACTAAAACAATTGAAATTATAAAACTAACTGTTATTGTGAAAAATATTGATGATCTATTCATTGTGTAAATTTATACCCCATTCCTCTAATTGTTTGAAGATATTTAGGTTCTTTTGGATTATCTTCTATCTTTTGTCTAATTCTATTTATTATTACTGCTAGTGAACCTGAACTTTCATAGTCTTGATTTAATAAATCAGAATTTTCAAAAATTTCCTCTCTTGAAATTACGAAATTTTCTCTTTTTAGCATAAGAGATAAAACTTCATATTCTGCTGCTGTAAGTTTAACATAATTTTCATTTTTACTTATTTGTTTTTTTTCTTCATCTAAGATAAACTTTTTTTTCACTTTTAAGTCATTATCTTTAGTATGATTAAATCTTCTAAGAATTGTTTTTATTCGAACTTCAAGTTCTCTAGGGTCATAAGGTTTTGGTAAGTAATCATCTGCTCCAAGTTGTAAAGCTGTTACTTTATCAGTAATATCACTTCTAGCACTTGAGATTATTATGGGTATATCAAAGTTTTTTACAATCTCTTTACAAACATCTAAGCCATCCATTCCTGGTAAAGTTAAATCTAAGATAACTAAATCAAAAGTATTTAACTTCAAAGATGAAAGAGCCAGAAAAGGCTCTTCATAATTTGTAACTTCTATATTAAACTTTTTTAGGTATTGAGTTAAAACATCTGCAAGTTCTAAATCATCCTCTACCATTGCAATTTTTATCAAAATTCATACCTTTTTTTTGCATCTTTTGAGCTTTTAAATCTATTAAAGTTTTAAACTGTTCTTTTTGTGTGTCATCTAATACAGCATATATTTTTTCTATTTTTAAAGCTCTTGATTTTAGCATATTCTGTCTTTTTTCACTCATAATTTTAATATATTTTTCTTTATCAAAATTAGATTTAGTAAATGCATCACTTATTGTTTGCTTTTGTTTTTTTGAATCTTGCATAATTTTTTTAATTTGTGTTTTTTGAGAATCACTTAGATTTAACTTTTTTAATGTTGAAAAAATTGGGTTTCTCATTTTTTTATGGGAAATATGTTTTTTCATCATTTTGTGATTATTTTGCATATTACACTCACCTTTATTTCCATAAGCAAATGCACTTGTAGCTAAAGTTGTGCTTAAAACTAGTACTGATAAGATTTTTGTTTTTGTTGTCATTTTTTATCCTTTTTTTGTTCTGATAAAATTATGACATTGATATTTTAATACTATTTGAATATGAGTTTAATGTAAGTTTAACAAACAT
The DNA here is from genome assembly GCF_049472155.1 of Arcobacter rhizosphaerae. Classification (NCBI taxonomy): domain Bacteria; kingdom Pseudomonadati; phylum Campylobacterota; class Epsilonproteobacteria; order Campylobacterales; family Arcobacteraceae; genus Arcobacter; species Arcobacter rhizosphaerae. The sequence continues at coordinate 276,359 of NZ_JBMOVW010000002.1, forward strand.
ATAAAAAAGGTTTAAAGTAAAGACTTTAAAACCTCTTTTAACTGTTCAGGATTTGAAAAGTGATCAACTTTTTTTACAAAGTTACCATTTTTATCAAAAAAATAAATATATGAAGTATGTGCAACAGAATATCCCATTGAAGAGTTCTCTAATTCTACTTTTTTATAGTAAGTGCCATATCTTTGAACAATATCATCAATATTTTCTTTATTTGAAGTTGCACCTTTAAAAGTAGGATGAAAATATGTAGCATAAGAAGCTAAATCTTCAAGTTTATCTCTATTGGGATCAACTGAAATAAATAAACCTTCAAAATTTTGTTCAACTTTTTGCCTATCAAAACTATTTAAAGCATGAGCCAGTGAACTTAAAGAAGTAGGACAAACATCAGGACAAAAAGTATAACCAAAATAAATTGCTAAAACTTTTCCTTTATAATCATCTAAAGTTATTTTTCCATCTTTTGAATCTACTTCAAAAGAGTATTTATTTTTCTCTTTTACATCATTAATATACGGTTCTATTAAAACTATGATACCTACTGCTATTAATGCAGAAATTAAATATGATAATTTTTTCATGTTTTACCTTGTTGTTTGGAATTGAAACCTTGCTCCAACTCTTTGATTTATTTTTTCTAAACTTATATCAGCATTCCATTTCATATTTCCAACAGGACAAGTTGGAAGTGTACCTTTAGCCTCATATAAGCCATTTCCTAAGTTTTTAAATTTTAAGTCAAAATATCCCATAAACATATTTGTTGCGTAAATATTTAAAGAGATGTTTTCTAAATTCTTTTCACTACTTTTAAGTTTAAATGTAAGATTTTTCATCAAAGGTATCTCTTTTGGGAAAACTTCAAGAGTAAACTCTTTTCCATCTTCTAAAACTATAGTACAAGCAGATTTGTGTAAATCACAACTATTATCTTGAACTGTATATTTTACTTCACCTTTAAAATAATTATACACTTTGTTGAAATCTATTAAAAAATATCCTGCAACAATTGAAGCAATTACAAATATTTGAACTAATAAAGTTTTATTCATTTGTTATTTTCCACATTTTCCTGCGCCACAAGACATTTTTTCTTTATTATTCATTCCATGATTTTTCATCATCATTCCAGCCATTACTTTTTTAACAGGTGCAAAAACTTTTATATTTTGCCCATTTGAAAAACTTAAATCAATTTCTACTTGCATTTGTTCTTTTAAAGGTTTTGTCTTTAAATCAATTAACATAATATGAAAACCACCTGGTTTTAAAACAGTACTTGAGTTAGCTTTTATTTCAATTTTTGGAACTTGATACATTTTCATAATACCATCTTTCATATCATGAGTATGTAACTCTACAATATTTGAAGCACTTGAAGTTGCACTAATTAAAGATATACTTTTATCAGAACTATTCGTTATTTCCATAAAAGCTGCACTATTTGGAAGATTAGGTGGAGTTGCTCTTACATAAGCGTCTTTTACACTAAGTGCTGATGCAAAAATTGATGTTGAACTTAAAAATAGTAATGAGAATAATTTTCTTTTCATTGGAGTTTCCTTTTTCCATAATATATCATTTATGTGTTAATTATATATTAATTATAAACTCTTAACATACTCTTTACATAGAAATAGTATAAATTTAACAGTATTACACTATACTAGACATAAAAAAATTATATGGAAAAAAAATGCAGTTAACAAATATTACAACTAGAACAAATCTTTTAATAGCATTTATCTCTATATCTTTTACTTTTATTATTTCTGTTTATTTTCAATATAAAAGCTTTGAAGAAGAAATAAAACATGTAAAAGAAGATTTTATTGAACTAAAAAAAAGTGAAATAAAAACTGAAGTTTTAAGAGTTTATAAAAATATAGAAAAAAAAGAAAAAGAAATTAATAATAAAATAAAAGAAAACCTAAAAAAAAGAGTAGCTCTTGCTCATACCATAGCTAATTCGATATATGAAGATAATAAAAACATTAAAAGTGATGAAGAAATTAAATATTTAATTGTTACAGCTTTAAAGAATATTTCTTTTACAAATAAAAGATCTTACTTTTTTATAAATAAAAATGATGGGAAAGCAATACTTTTTAATACAAAATCAATGTTAAATAAAAATATAAATAATTGGAACTTAAAAGATAGAAAAGGTAAAGCCTTTATTCAAGAACAATCAAAAATAGCATTAACTAAAAAAGAAGGTTTTTTAAAAACTCACTTTGTTAAACCTGATTTAAAAGATAATATTCAATATCCAAAACTAAGTTATGTAAAATTATTTTCACCTTATAATTGGCATATTGGAACAGGTGAATATATAGATGATGTAGTCAAAGATATACAAGATACTATCTTAACTGATATTGCTAATATTAGATATGGGAAAGAAGGATATATTTTTGTAAATAGAATTGATAAAAAAGCTTTAATCTTTAATGGAGTAAAACTTGATAAACCCAAAGATTATACAAATACTAAATTATTTAATATTCAACTAGAAAGTATGAAAAAAGGTGATTTTTTTCAATATAATTTTAGAAAGCTAAATACAAAAAAAGAATTTCCTAAAATATCTTTTGTAAAACAATACCATAAATGGGGTTGGATTATTGGAACTGGTTTATATATAGATGAAGTTAATAGCCATATTGAGCTAAGACAAAAAGAAGTAAAAAATAGTATTATATTACAAATTATTAGTTTAGTATTAGTTTCTATTAGTCTATTTATATTAGTTTATTTTATCTCAAAAAATATGTCTGACAAAATAAAAAAGAATATAACAAACTTAATAGGTTCCTTTAAAATAGCATCAAAAAAAAGTAAAAAAATAAATACATCTCTACTAACTTATGATGAATTTGAAGACTTAGCAAATAGTTTAAATCAGACTCTAAAATCAAGAAATAAAGCTATTCTTAAACAAAAAAACTATTTAGATATCATAGATGAAAATGTTATAACCTCTTCTACAGATAAAGAAGGAATAATAACAAATGCTAGTAATGCTTTTTGTAATATTTCTAAATATTCAAAAAAAGAACTTATAGGTTCCTCACATAATATAATCCGTCATCCAGATGTTCCTAAAAAATTTTATGAACAAATGTGGGAAACTTTAAATAGTGGTAAAGTATGGAAAGGTGAAATAAAAAATCTAAGAAAAGATGGAAAAGAGTATTGGGTAGATGCAATAATCCAACCTATATATAAAAATAAAGAAATAGTTGGATATACAGCTATAAGACATGATATTACAGATAAAAAGAAAGTTGAATACTTATCAATAACAGATGAGTTAACAGGATTAAGAAATAGAAGATTCTTTAATGAAGTAATTAAAGATGAACTGTTAAGAGCTAAAAGAAATAAATCTTTTCTTACATTTATGATGTTAGATATTGATTACTTTAAAAAATATAATGATACTTATGGACACCAAAAAGGAGATGAAGCTTTAAAAGAAGTAGCAAAAGCTTTAAAAAGTCTATGTAAAAGAGGTGGAGATTATTCTTTTAGGTTAGGAGGAGAAGAATTTGGTGTTTTATTTATAAGTGAAAATACCCAAGGTTCAGAAACGTTTGCAAATAAATTTTTAAAAGAAGTTGAAGCCTTAAATATTGAGCATAAAGAAAGTTTAGTATCAAAAAATATCACTGTCTCAATTGGCTTAGTTACGAAACAAGCTAATACAGTTAAAAATGAAGATGAATTATATAAACTAGCTGATGATGCTTTATATGAAGCAAAAGAAAATGGAAGAAACCAAGTAGTAGTAAAAGTAGTATAAATATACGCTTTTACTATCTTTTTAAATGCCCAGCTAAAAATCCACTTGAAAAAGACCATTGAAGATTATAACCACCACATGGTCCATCTAAATCCATAACTTCACCACAGAAATATAAACCATCAACTATTTTACTTTGCATTGTATTTGGGTTTATCTCTTTTAAGCTTACTCCACCTCTTGTAATCATAGCTTTTTTAAAGCCTACTGAGTCAGTAACTGTAAATGGTGTATTTGCTACTATTTTTACTAAATCATTTCTTGTCTGACCATCTTGGTCTTTAAACTTTTTATCAAGTTTTGCGTTTACTTGTAAACATAACTCTTTTGATACAGAAGCTGGTAAAAGAGTACTTAAAAGCTCAACTACATTTGCATCAGGCTTTAAAGTGGCTTGCTTTTTCAAATGCTGAAAAATCTCATCTTCACTTTTACCTTTTACCATATTTATTAAAAGTGGAACTTCATCATACTTTTCAAGTAAAGGAGTAATTTCCCTAGAAAAATCTAAAATAACTGGACCTCTTAAGCCCTTTGATGTAAAAATCAAGTCTCCAACAGCTTTTAATTTTTTAGCTTTTTTTAAATCAATTCTCACAATTGCTTTAGCAATAGTATCAGCTGTACAGTTTGCTACCCAAGTCTCTTTAGTATAAACAGGAAGCATAGCAGGATAAAGGTCTGTTACTTTATGTCCTAACTCTTTTGCAAACTCATAACCATCGCCATTTGCTCCAAGCATAGGAAATCCTAGTCCTCCTGTTGCTACTATTACATTTGGTGCTTCAAAATTACCTTTTTGTGTTTGAACTCCTGTGATTTTTGTATTATCACATAAAAGTCTATCAACTTTACAATCACATAATACTTCTACATCAAGTCTTTCTAACTCTTTTTGTAAAGCATTTATAATTGTAGAAGAGTTATGAGTAATAGGGAAAATTCTAAAACCATCTTTTGTATCTGTTTGAACACCTATACTTGAGAAAAACTCTCTTAAATCATTTTTATCAAGCATATTAATAGCAGTCATCATAAACTTACCATTTCTTCCAAAAGAGCTCATAAAATCCTCTTTACTTAAAGTATTAGTAAGATTACACTTTCCTCCACCTGTTGCTTTTAATTTTGCACCAAGGGAACTTAGCTTTTCTAAAAGTAAAACATCAAATCCTAATTTTTTTGCAGTTATTGCTGCAATCATTCCAGCTCCACCAGAACCAATTACTATTACATCATATTGTTTTTTCATGGCGTAATCATAACCAAAGATTGTTAAAAACTTTGATATACTTCATTTATGAAAATAAGAGTCGGAACATTTAATTTATTTCAATTTGTAGAACCACCATATAGTTGGTATGAAAAAAAAGACAAATTCACCCAAGAACAATGGATAGAGAAAAGAGCTTGGATTAAAAACCAAATAACATCAATGAACTGTGATGTTATTGGTTTTCAAGAAGTATTCTCTCAAGATGCCCTAAAAGATTTATGTAAAGAATTAGGATTTGAATACTTTATAACAGTTGATACACCAAAAGTTCATGAAAAAAATGAACTCATATATGTAAGTACAACTGTTGCACTTGCTTCTAAGTACCCAATATCAAATATAAAAAGTGTCAAAAAACATACACCAAGTTTAAAAAAACATCATTTTAAAAGTGATTTTAAGTTTGCAAGAACTCCAATAAAAGCTGATATTACAATTCCAAATAAACAAGATATTACAATATATGTTTGTCATCTAAAATCAAATAGAGAAAATGAGTTTGAATATATCTTCAATGAAAACCATACCCTTGAAGAAAAAAACCAACAAGTTCAAAAAGCTTTAAAAGAAAACTTTAGTAAATCACTAAAACAAAGACTTTGCGAGGCTTCTTCACTATTTTTTGATATGAAAAAACAAAAAGATAAACCTTATATTTTAGTATGTGATTTAAATGATAGACTTCACTCTTTAACTATAGATGCCCTATCAAATAACAAATATCACGATGAAACAAGAAAAGAGACCTTTATTTTAAAAGATGCCTACTATGAACATGAAAGAAAAATATATAATCCTCATCCTGAACAAAAAGAAATACAAAGAGAAGCTACAAGTTATTTTATTGGAAAAGGAAATGTTTTAGATTTTATTTTTATAAGTAATCATTTTAGTAAAAAAAATAAAAATGCAATTGCTAAGGTAAGCAATTATGAATTATTCAATAAACATATTGAAGAAAATCATGCTGGTTCAATCTTAAAAAGTGATCATGCGCAAGTAGTTTGTGAGTTAAATTTCAAAAAAGATTAAAAACTTAACAAAAAATACACTTTTTATACATGAGTTCATATTATAATACACTCAGAGATAAATTAAACCCATTAATTTATTCATAGAGTAAGCAGTAGTATGCTTCCTTTAACTCCTCCTTATAAAAGAGAAAAGTTTTTGTGCTTAACTTTTCTCTTTTTTCTAAAATCCTTAAAAAAGTTTATTTTTATTGACATCAAAATTATTTTTATATGTTATAATTTCTGTTATAGTTTTATAAGGAAGATAAATGAGTGCAAATAGTATAGATACAGAAGTTATCGAAAATATTAAATTAGCATTAAATACTAAAGATATTAAAGTTATGGAAGAATTAAAGCATCATGTATCATCAAATGTAAGAAGATCATTAGCGAGAAATACAAAACTACCTACTTCTATAGCTAATTACTTAGCTTATGATCCATCTATGAATGTATCATATATGGCATTACAAAATCCAAATTGTACAGAAAAAAGAGACTTAAGAGAATATGCTAAACACCCTTGTGTATCATGTCAAAAAAGTGAGATTAACTTAAATTGTTATATGTGTAAAAATCTTCAAGATTTTAAATATTAATAGAAGAGAAAAACTCTCTTCTACTTTCTTAAATATTTTAATGTAGTTGCTATAATATCGTCATCATCTTTAGATGGTGATTTTATAGTTTCTTTTGAATCATCATCTTTTACAAATGTTATATTCATTTCATAAGATGAAATAGTTTTTATTTTCTTAGATAAACTTAATATCTTAATCATAATAAGCTCTAAGAACTGTTTCGTTGGAATATCTGGCTTACCAAATCTATCTTCCATCTCTTCTTCAATAGCATAAACAGCTTCTTTATCATGACATTTTGAAAGTCTTCTATAAAGCTCTAATCTTACTCTATCTTCTGTAATATACTCATCAGATAAATATGCTGAAATAGCAAGTTTAATATCAACAGTTTTATTCTCTTCTTTTGTTTCACCACTTAAACTAGCTAAGGCTTCTTCTAACATCTTAAGATATAAACCATAACCTATTTGCTTGATATGACCACTTTGAGCTTCACCTATGATATTTCCACCACCTCTTATTTCTAAGTCTTGGTGAGCAAGTGCAGTTCCACTTCCTAAATATGAGTTTGATTCTAAAGCAACAAGTCTTTTTACTGCATCATTTGTGATTTGTTTTTTATCTTCTACAACATAATAACAGAAACCTTCTTTGTCACTTCTACCAACTCTTCCTCTTAACTGATGTAAATCAGCAATACCAAATCTATCAGCACCATCAATAATAATAGAGTTTGCATTTGGTAAATGAAGACCTGATTCAACAATAGATGTAGCTAGTAAAATATCAAACTCTTTGTTTTCAAAGGCATCAATAATTTTTTCAGCTTGAGCAGGTTTTATCTTAGAGTGAATAACTTCAACTTTAATATTTGGGATAATCTCTTCAATATCACTTTTTTTAGCCTCAATTGAAGCAATATTATTATGAACATAGAAAAGTTGTCCACCCCTTCTTTTCTCTCTTAAGATTATCTCTTTGATAAGTTTTTCACTATACTCTTTAACATAAGTTCTAACCCCTAATCTCTCACTTGGAGGAGTAAGTAAGGCACTCATACCTTTTAGTTTTGATAAGGCAAGATTTAATGTTCTTGGAATTGGAGTTGCACTCATAGAGAAAATATGAACATCTTCTCTTAATGCTTTTAGTTTCTCTTTTTGTTTTACACCAAATTTATGCTCTTCATCAATAACAACTAAAGCTAAATCATTTGTCTTAACTCCAAGTAGTGAGTGAGTTCCCACAACTAGTTTAATTTCACCTGATTCAAGCCCTTTTTTGATATGATTTTTCTCTTTAGTTGAAGTTTTACCATCAAGCTTAGCCATAGGGAAACCATACTGCTCGAACCTTTTTTGCATTCCATGAAAGTGTTGTGTAGCAAGTAGTGTTGTAGGACACACAAATAAAGCTTGTTTTCCATCTAAAACAACAGCTAAAAGTGCATTCATAGCAACTTCTGTTTTACCAAAACCAACATCACCTGATAAAAGTCTATCCATAACTCGGCCACTACTTAAATCAGTAAAAATATCTCTAACAGCTTTTGCTTGGTCTTTTGTGTACTCAAAGCCTGCATTATTTTGGAATTCAAGTAAGGCTTGTTTATCTGTATTTATTTTTACACCATTTATAAGCTCTCTTGCTGCTGCTATTTTGATAATATCATTCGCAATAGCAAATAGTTTGTCTTTTACTTTATCTTTTAGCTTAGCAAAACTTCCTTTTCCAAGCTTATCAACAGTTGCATAAGAACTTCCATCAGCTACATATCTATCAATCAAATCTATATTTTCAACAGGAATTAAAAGCTTATCATCCCCTGCATACATAACAATAACAAAGTCCCTTTTAGCTCCCATAACTGTAACAGGCTCTATACCTTTGTATTGTCCAATACCATGTTTTTCATGAACAACAAAATCATTTTCTTGAAGTTCATCAAGTACAAGTTTTACTCTTTTCTTTCTTCTTGTTTTTATCTCTTTATTTAAAGAAATGATAATTTCATCATTACCAATAAGATTTAAGATATATGGTTCGATTATATAGTTTATATTTGTATCACTAAGTTCTAAATCAAAAGCTTTTATTTTAGCTTCTGATGAAGAGATAATATTTACTTTTTTGCCCTCATGAAAAGAGATAAACTCTTTTACATTTGCAGGAGCTATTTCTTGATAGTTTTTTGCTTTATAAATTTGAGGAGTTGCTAAAAACTTATCTTTATTTAGTCTCTTATCTTCAAATACATAAACTTCTTCTAACTCATCTAAAGCTTCTTGTGTAATAAAGCTATTCATATTTTGAGGTAAATACTCGCCTAAATCATTTAAATACCAAAACCCAAGGGAGTGAATATCTTTTACAAAAGTATCAGATTCTACACTTTGAACTTGTTCATTAATACCCTCAAAAGTTTCTTCATCAAGTGCTAAAAAAGCAGGAGTAATTGTAAAACTTTCAATCTCTTCTTTAAAAGACTTTTGATCTTCAATATCAAACTTTCTAATACTTTCAACTTCATCATCAAAGAAAGATACTCTATATCCAAACTCACTTCCTAAAGGACAAATATCTAAAATATCTCCTCTTATAGAAACCTCAGCTTCTGAGGTTACAATATCAACAAAATAATAACCCCAATTGTAAAGTTTTGATTTTAACTCTTCAAGATTTATGGTATCAGCAAAAGCTATTTCATAGTTATCAAAACATTGTGCTTTTGGCATAGGATAAGAGATTGTTCGAATAGGTGAGATTAAAATCTTATTTTGTTTTTTATAGTTATAAAAACCATTTAAAGCTTTAGTAATATCTTGTAACTCTTCACTAAAAGATAATAAATCATCTCCAAAATTAGCTCTAAAATCAGATAATACAAAAGGAGTAAAACCCAAATAAGAAACAATATCATTTGCTATTTGAGCTTGTTTATCATCATTTACAATTAAAAGCTCACACTCTTTTAATCTTTTTTCATCTTTTAAGTTTTTTAAAAATTCGTAAATACTTTTCACTATTTCTCTTCTTTTAACTCTTCAAAAAATCCAGTATTTTTATCAAAATAATAAGGAGGGTAAGGTGTTTCATTTAATAAAAATACTAGATTTGCTTCTTCAAAACCTGCTTTTAAAAGACCTTCTTTAAATACCTCTAAAATATAAGCTTTTGTTGTATAAAAAGTTGTTGTTGAAAAAGAAGTATATACATGTTTTTCTCCTTCAACTGCTTTAAAACTTTCTCTTTTTAAAAACTTTTCTAATTTCTTTTCATCTTTTAAGCCACCAACATCAAGTAAAACTAATACATCAACTTTCTCTTCTGCCATAAATTTTCCTTTTTGCTTTTTCTTTGTGCGTATTGTATTTAAAATATCATTAATTTGGAATTTTAAAGAATTTATTAAAAAATAATCTTCTATCTATACTGTACCTACTATTTTAGTTATAATATAATTTTAAGGAGTAATAAATAATGAAACGTAGGGATTTTATAAAAAAAAGTGCAACTGCTACTACAGCAATATTAGGTTTTCCTGCAATTTTAAGTGCAAAAAACAAATATCCCACAATAAAAGTATTAGGTACTCATGTTACGTTACAAGAACAAATAAGATTAAGAGCGCAAAAAGAATTAAAAATTAATATTGAGTTTTTTCCAGGAGGAAGTGCTGAGGTTCTAACAAAAGCAATTGCGGATCCAAGTTCATTTGATTTATATGAACAGTGGTCAAATAGTACAAGACTACTTTGGAATTCAGGAAGTATTCAAGCTATAGATACAAAAAAGTTAACTTATTGGAATGAAATAAATAGTTTAGCTAAAACAGGTAAAATTACTTCTTCTTCTACTATTGCACCAGGTGATTCTCCAAATAAGATTTTATATATTCAAAATGATAAAACTTTAGGTTCAACTCCTAGTGAACAAATCTCTTTTATGCCCTATGTACATAATGTAGATTCATTTGGATATAACTCAAATATAATTAAACAAGGTACTCCTTACGAAAGTGAGAGTTGGGGATGGTTACTTGATAAAAAGTATAATGGAAAAGTAGCTATTGTAAATGAACCATCTATTGGATTATTTGACTTAATACTAGCTACAAAAGCCCAAGGCTTAGTTGATTATAAAGATATAGGAAATCTTACTATTAAAGAAATTGACGCTTTATTTGATGTATTATTTAAATACAAAAAAGAAAATCATTTTAGAGGTTTTTGGAATTCTGTACCTCACTCTATTGAACTTATGAAAAATAACGAAGTGAATATACAAAGCATGTTCTCTCCAGGAGTTAGTGCTTTAAATGAAATGGGTATTCCATGTATTTATGCAGCACCTAAAGAAGGATTTAGAGCTTGGTATGGAGTTATGTGTTTATCTTCTGAATCAAAAGGAGAAAAACAAGAAGCTGCTTATTCTTACATGAATTGGTGGTTATCTGGGTGGCCTGGTGCTTTTATAGCAAGACAAGGATATTATATTTCAAACCCTCAACGATCAAAACCATTAATGAGTCAAGAAGAATGGAACTATTGGTACAAAGGTGAAAAAGCAAAAACTCATTTATATGGAACTAATGGAAAAATATCAGTGAAAAAAGGTATGCAAAGAAGTGGAGGATCCTACATAAATAGATTTAATAATATTGCCGTTTGGAATACAGTAATGCCTAACTTTGATTACACTTTATACAAGTGGAATAAACTTGTTAGAAGAGCATACTAAACAGGATAAAATATGATATTTAAAAATATAAAATTTCAATACAAAATCTATATAATTACCTTTATATTAATAATATTTTTTATCTTAATAACTTATATTTCAAATTTAAATAATAAACATATATTTGAAAATTTAGAAAACTTGAAAAATACTAATTCTTCACTACAATCAACTTTGATTTTATTATCAGATGTTGAACATTTACAAAGGTTAATAATAGAATACACAATGTCCTCAGATAAAGGTTTAATTGAGCCAATAGAAAAATATTTTAATAAAGTTTCAAATCATTCTATACCAAATATTTCTAAAAACAATAATTTCTCTTATATCTATAAAAAGCTCTTAGATAATATAAAGCAGTATAAGAAAAATTATGAGATAGCTAAAAAACAAATACCTTTAAATTTCACTTTAAGAGAAGACTTAAGACATAACAGTAAAAAACTAGAAAATGAACTTGAACAAATCTATAAATTTACGGAGAAAAAAGACTCATTAATAAAAGTGATTTTAATAAGAAAAACTTCTTTAGAAATAGAACGTGCTGTTATAAGATATTTGGAAACAGATAATAGAGTACATATAAAATTTATAAAAAATACTTTTAGTATTATAGAAAATAATTTTAAGATGTTAGAAAAATCAATCAAAATTGATAAAAAGATAATTAATCAAATATCTAATACAATTAAAGAATTCAAAAAAAATGTAAATCAAACAATTGAACATTATAGAACATATTCAATGCTTACAAAAGTAGTAATGCCAGGAGATGTTTATGAGATTTATTTTTATGCAGAAAAATTAAAAACATTAACCCTTACAAAAATTGATTCTGTTCAAGAAATGATTAAATACTATTCAGAATTGAATAAGAAATTTAATTTTTATGGAAGTATAATTTATATATTATTAGTTATATTAAGCTTTATTCTTATTATTCGTATGTTACAAAAGCCTTTAGAAGAGCTTACAATAATGTTTCAAAAACTTTCTAAAGGGGAAGATGATGTATCAATTCCTTCTTATACTCATGATGATAATATAGGTAAATTAATCCAATCAGCTGATATGTATAAACAAAGAAATAAAGAGACTAAAGAACTTTTAAAACAAACTCAAGATTACAAAAATAATCTTGAAATAAAAGTAGAAAATGAAATAAATATAAGAAGAGAACAAGAAAAAGTTTTATTACACCAAGCCAAACTAGCTTCAATGGGTGAAATGATAGGTGCAATAGCACATCAATGGAGACAACCTTTAAATGAATTAAGTATACGTATTCAAAAAATTAAATATACTTATGCAAAAGGTAAAATAGATGATGAATATATTCAAGAGTTTATTTATAAAAATAAAAAAACGATAGATTTTATGAGTAAAACTATCGATGATTTTAGAAACTTTTTTAGAATTGATAAAGAAAAAATACAATTCAAAGTAAAAAAAGCCATTGAAGATATTATAGAAATTCAAACATCTCAACTTAAAAACTATAATATTAAAGTAGAAATTTTAGGACAAGAGTTAGTAATAAATGGATTTAAAAGAGAATTTCAACAAGTAATTGTAAATCTTCTTAGTAATTCAAAGGATTCATTTATATCAAAGCAAGTCAAAGAACCTGCAATTAAAATTATCATTGATAAAAATAAAATTCTTTTCCAAGATAATGCAGGAGGTTTTTCAGAAGATATTATAGAAAGAGTTTTTGAACCTTACTTTACTACAAAAGAACAAGGTGAAGGAACTGGAATTGGTTTATATATGTGTAAGATGATTATAGAAGATAACATGAATGGAAAAATATCTGCATCAAATAAAAATGATGGTGCAGTAATTATGATTGAATTTAATAAAGAGGAAGTTAAAAATGCAAAAAGTTAACTCTATATTATATGTAGAAGATGAAAAAAATGTACAAGAAGAATTAGCAGAAGTATTAGAGTTTTACTGTGAAAACCTATATCTTGCAGATGATGGGAAACAAGGATTAAAACAGTTTATACAATACAAGCCTGACATTATTATAACTGACATTAAAATGCCAATTATGGATGGAATTGAAATGTCTAAGAAAATAAAAGAGATAAATAAAGAACAACATATTATATTTACAACTGCTTTTAGTGATATAGATTTTTTTCAAGAAGCAATTGAACTACAAGTTGATGGATACATCATAAAACCTATTGATTTAACTCTATTAGAAAATAAAATCGAAAGTGTTATAAAAAATATAAAGTTAAAAGAAGAATTGTTTGAAAAAGAACAAATGTTATTACAAACTTCAAAACTAGCTTCAATGGGAGAAATGATTGGTAATATTGCACACCAATGGAAACAACCTTTATCAATAATTTCTACTTGTGCAAGTAGTCTAATAATAGAACATGACCTTGACCAAATAAATAAAGAAAGTGTTCTTGCACGTTCTGAAAATATAATGACTCAAACAGAGTATTTAAATAATACAATTAATGATTTTACAGATTTTTTTAAACCAAATGAGCATAATAATAACTATAATGTAAAAAGATTTTTAGATAAATGTATAGATTTAGTTCATAGTTCTTTTGAAGCAAATACTATTGAAACAATGAAAGAAGTAGATGATAAAATCAACTCTTATGGAGATCCAAGCCAATTAACACAAGCAATAATTAATATTTTAAATAATGCAAAAGATGCTCTAAAAGCAGCCGAAAAACTACAAAAAAAACTTGTTTTTATAGTTACAGCAAAAGAAGATAATCATAACAATATTGAATTAATTATTAAAGATAATGCAGGTGGTATTCCTGAAAATATAATAGAAAATGTATTTGATCCTTATTTTACTACAAAATCAAAAGATGAAGGTACAGGATTAGGTTTATATATTACTAAAACTATTATTACTAAAAAACTTAAAGGTAATATAAAAGTAGAAAATGAAGTATTTGACTTTGAAGGTATAACATACAAAGGTGCAAAGTTTACTATAACACTACCACTTGCTAATCATGATTAACAAGTGGTATAAAATAGTACTTTTATAAAAAAGTAGAAAGTAAACCAATTAGTCCACCAAAAACAGCACCCCAAACAACTAACCACCCAAGATGTTCTCTTATGATTTTTTGAATCATTTCTTTTACCATTTTAGGTGTTAATTCATCTAATCTTTTATTTACAATTGAACTTAATTTATTGTAAATATCATCACTTAAATCATCTGATTTTAGTGCTTCATTTAAAACAGCTTGAAAAGAATCACTTTTTGAAATATCAACTATTGAACTTCTAAGCTTTTTAGTAAAAGGCTCTTTTAATGGCTCTAAAGCTTGCTCTCCACCAAACATCCCTAACATCCCTCCAAAAGACGACTCCATTACAGCACTTTTTAGTGAATCATAAGCAGGTGTAAAATCAGTTTTATTTAAGATTTTTTCAAAATCAACAGTATTTTTTGCACTACTTACCTCATCTTCAAAAAATCTTTTTAGATGTTCTTTTGTAAAAAATTGATTCATTAATAAATCATGAATTGATTTTTTAAATTGTGAGAATTTATTTTCAATTACACCTGAACCATAAAGATATGGTACTTTCTCAAAAAGCATATAAATTGCTAATGTATTTGTAAGCGAACCACTTAATGCAAAAAGACCTACTGTAAAAATAGTATCATAGCCATTTGAGTAGCCATAAGCCATAAGTAATAATGCTGCTAAATTTGTAATATCAGATTTATTCATTTGTAAAATCCCCCTAATTAAAAGGGGATTTTAACATAAGTTTTGTAAGAAAAGTTTTTAAGGAGTTTTATTTAATTTCATAAATAGCAGTTGAACCACTCACCTCATAAGCAACCATAAGTAAAGCACTTCCAGTAGGACTGTTTTTAGGCTCTACAAATTTCATACCTTCAGGTGAAATATTTTCATTTTTATTTGATTTGATAAATTTAACAAACTTTGCATTTTGTGCATCTGTAATATCATAAATTACAATTGCATTTTGTCTTTCTAAACCAATAAAAGCATAAGTTCTATCATTTACTTCTCCAACAGTTAAAGCTTCTGGTTCAACACCTTTATTTCCACTTCTTCCATCTTTTTCTCCATCATCTTGATTAAATAAACTAGGCATAAACTTAGCAGTTAATTTTGATAACTCATTTTTACTATCAAATACTAAAGTACCCTTTTCATCCCAAATAGAGAATGATCTAGCACCAAAAGTATATAGTTTTTCATAATTTCCTGAACTATTTTTACCTAATTCGTTATTAACTTTTAAGTCATTTTCATTTTCATAAGCAAATGCAATAGATAAATCTAATGATAATTTACTTATTTTTGTCTCATTTGAATATTTACCATATTCTCTTCCATCACCTTCATTTGCAGTTACTAAATATGTTTTTGAACCTATTTTGTAAGAAGCAATTGAATCTGGTTGATACATACCATATAAACCTTTGTAAGTTTTAAGCATTGTAATACCTTCTTCTTCAATATCTATGGCATTTTCTTTTTTAGAATGATCTTTAAATCCTAAAGCAACAACTGAATCAATCTTTTTAGAAGCAATATCAACAATAGCTAAAGCATTATTTTCTTGAAGTGTTACATAAGCTTTATTTGCTGAAACAGTAATATACTCAGGCTCTAAATCTAAAGAAGCATCAACACCATCTTTTAATACTACATCACTTGGAATTTCAATACCATCAAAAGTTAAATCTGTATATGCATAATCATTAGCAACATCAATAATTCCAACTGAACCTTTTGGGTCATAAGAGTAATCACTATTTGGCTCACCCTCATTTGCTACAATTATTTTTGAGCCATCTTCGTTAAATGTAACCATATCAGGTAAATATCCAACTTCAATAGTTTCAATATGCTCTCCTGCTGTATCAAACACTACAACAAAACCTTTTACTTGTTTTGATGTATCTTGTGAATCTACTTTTTCAACGGCAACAGCAACTTTTCCATTTGTAACTGCAACAGAGTTTACACCTGCACCATAAGTTGATAAATCAACTGATTTAAATGATGTTAAGCTCATTGTTTTTTTATCTTCATCATAAGAAACAGTATTAATATCTAAAGCATTGTTTGCACCATTTGTAGTAAACATTCTATTTGTCGTACTATCAAAAGCTACAATCTCACTTCCACCTTCTATTGAAGTTTTTAATACAGCTAACTTTTCAAAAGAGTTTAACTTTGGTGTCTCTTTTAACTCATCTAAATTTTTAAATGGTCCTACATAACCAATTGTAGATTGTTTTTGAGCAAGTGTAGCACTTACTTGATCTTCCATTGGGTGTTGTGTTACAACTGATAAATACCCATATCCATTTGCTAAGTTGTTATACCAAAATGGTGAAGTTGTTTCAGCATCAAGTGGAGTTGTAAATGTTCTTGTTAACTCTTTAGTTTTAACATTATATGCCCAAACTACATTATTTTCATGTTTTCCTGTATCTTCACCAATCATTAAAATATCAGAGTTTTCTAAAAATGTAACATTATCAGGATTAGAAATACCATTTACATCACAAGTATTATTTGCATAAATAGAACCACTATCATAAGTAGTTTGAGTTCCTGTTAAAATAGCATTCATATTTTTTACTACATATTCAGAATCGATTGTATTATCAATAGTATCTTTTGCTGTTTCAGTATTTACATCAAGTGAATAAATAGCTCCACATTTATTTTTTTCAACCTTAATATCATTATTTCCACCAAGGTCATTACTACTGTTATCTTCCATTCCTCTTTCAACTGAACTCATAGCAACATAAAGTTTTCCAGAATTTTTATCAAAAGTAATACCCTCTTCTTTTCTAAACTCTGTTGTAGCACCCATATAAGCAGCATATCTTCTTGACTCTAATCTTGAAGCAGCTTTTTGCATACCTTCTTTAAGATTTAAACACTCAAAACCAGCACTAGTATTTACAGCTTTATAGTCTGTAGGACAAGTACCTGCATCTTTATCTCCTGCAACTACATCAAATATATCAGAAAATTTAATAGCATCATTTGTAGCAATATTTGAATCTTTATCTAAATAAGCTCTAATTTCACTATTTGTTGCATGTCCTAAGTTAACCCATGTAATATCAGCTTCACCTGCTCCAACTCCTGCTTGTGAAGTTTGATTCCATTTAGCTGCATATAATGTACCAGCACTTAAATCTTTTGCTTTGTCAGCAACAAACATAAATAATCCAACATTTGTTCCATCATCTGATAAATATACTGTTTTATTATCAGGCATAACATAAGCTAACTCATGAGACATTCTTCCCATTGCATAGTGTTTTGTATAATCAGCTTCACCCTCATCAGTGATTTTTACCTCAGGAGTCCAACCATAGTAGTATGGTGACATTTTTTTTGCATCACCTTTCCAGAATTTTGCAACCTCATTATAATACTTATCATCAGTTAATCCAGTAACTGAATCTGCTTCTTGCTCAACTTCTCTTGCATCTGGCTCATACTCTTCTGAACCTAAGTGAGATTCCCATGGTGTCTTTTGTCCTGCACAGTGAACAAAACCACCAAATTCATCTTTTTGAGAGATAAACTTCATACTTTTATCTTTTGCACTTAACTCACCAGTCTCTTTATTTTGCTCTAACTCAAGCATATACATAGAACCAATTTGACATTCAAACTGTGATACCATATAAAGTTTTCCATCTTTATTTAAAAATGAACTATAATCAAGCCCTGAACCAACTCCACTGTTTGTACCATTACAAATATATGGTGAACCATCATCTACAGTTCCACCACTAAAAGTAATTGCTTCATCCATATAATCTTTTGATAAACCAAATACCTCACCATTATTACTATCACCTGTAGCCATAATAGTTTTATATGAAATATTTTGAGTCTTTCCATTAATCACAACTTCTGAAGATGCTTGTCTAGTTGTTTTTGTAGCATCAGTTGTAGGTGTTTCAATCTCTTTAAATTTTACATCAACTTTATTTGCAAACTTTTTACTAACATCAATTTTAATCTTTTTGATTTTCTCTTTTATATCTGCATCATCAAGTTTTTCTGATAATTTATCAATAGAAGAAAAGTCTAAAGTATTTGATGAACTCCCTTCAATATCGTCTGGTAGGTCAAAAGTATCTGGAAGATTATTTACATCATAATCTTTTCCTGTTTTTTTACTCATTTTCGCAATAATATAAGCAGATAAAGCTTCACTTGAAACTCCCTCATTTTGCTCTGCAATCGCAGCAATAGTGAGTTTTGAACTAGGAGTTGCTTTTAACTCTTTTCCTCCAATCATAAATGTACATGTTTCGCCCTCGTTATATTTATACTCTCCGCTAGAGTTAGTTGTTCCACTTGTTTTTCCACATGTATAATCAATATTTGCTAAATTTGGATTTAAATTTAATGTTCCAGTATTTGAAGTTGAAGTAGTTGATGAAGATGAACTCCCACATCCAACAAAAATAATTGAAGCTAAAATTGCAGAAGCGACTAAACTTATTCCCATATAATTCTTTTTCATAGATTTCCCTTTTGTTATTTATATTTTGTACTTAAGCTTTTGCTTTGTGCGAAAATTTTAATGAACAAAGATTACAAAAAAGTTACAATTAAATAATGGTTAATAACCACTATTTAAACTGCAAAAAATTATTCATATTAAGATAATATAATTTTATTATTGAGTTTTTAATACCTATATTATATTTTCATTCAAATATTTTGATATAACTATGTTCAGGCACTTTTCTTAAAAAGAAAATCATTTTAGTTGGCTTTTCATCGACTTTTACTAAAGATGATTTCTTTAAAAAAGGGTACCTCTTTGTTACTATATTTTCATCATTTTCATTAACTAAATGATAACTATATAAGCCACATTTGTTCTTACTGTTACTTTTACAAATAACTTTTACTTTTTGAGTATTTTTATCGTAAAATACATCTAAATCTATTGTGTAACTTACTGGATGAGCAATACTAAAACTAACATAAAAAGCTAAAATTATTAAAACCCTATTCATTTGAAGCCCCTAAACAAAAATCATATTCACTTTTTTGAACATCTAATTTATTATGTGAATTTATTTCATTTAGTTTATATGCCATATAAATTTTCTCATCCATTGTACACATAGTAAACTCTTCACTTAACTTAACATCTATATCAAAACTCAAAGATACTCTTTTTGACTCAAACTTTACGTCTATATTTGAAGGTTTTATTTTATACTCTTCATCACTAGCAAGAAATATATTATAGTTATTAACTTCCAAACTTTTAAAATGAGTTTTTATAAACTCTTTTTTTTCATCTTCATCAAACTTTTTATTTGAATTTCTGTCAAAATCAAATAATAAAACCCTTGAATTCAATCTATCAAATAACCACTCATTTTTTATTTTCCCATCTTCAAATGAAATATTTGAATCTATAAAAAAATGTGGGTGGGCATATAAACTAATATATGCGAAAAATGCTGTTGTTAATAAAATCTTTTTCATACTAATAAAGCCACTCCTAAAACTATTAATAAAACAATTGCTCCATAAGTTAAAATATTCATATAACTTCTATAATTTCTAAATCTTTCATTTTTAATTTGTGTTGCTAATATTGCTGCTAAAGATATAGTAATTCCCATACCAATACTCATCGTTACAGCACTTAATACTCCCAAATTTATATATCCTAAAATCATAGAAAAAAGAACAATTGTCATAACACCAGGACAAGGAACAATTCCTATAGATAAACTAACAGCTAGAAGATTCTTACTTTTTAATCTTTGTAGCTTTTCTTCTTCATTTCTATCTTTTAGTGCCTCATAAAGTAAATATAAAGCAATTAAAATAATAAACACAGCTGATACTTTATACATATTTGCGTTTATTTCTTGGAAATATTTTGTTACTGCTCTTTGAAAAAAGAAATATAAAACACCTGTTATTAAAAGTGCTGATATAGTATGAATAACTGATGTTAAAAAACCTGCTTTAAAAGCCTCTTTTATTTTTGCTTCTTTTGCTAAAAAGTAACTTGCTATTACCATTTTCCCATGACCAGGACCTAGGGCATGAACTAAACCATAAACAAAAGATACAAATAAGATAGAGAAAAAAACCATACTCTCTCCACTTTCTAATCTATCAAAATAATCTGATATAAGTAAGTTTAACTCTTGCTGTTTTGAAACTATATAACTTAAAAAATTTCCATAATACTCCATTATCTTTCAACCTTTTGTAAATGTGTCATTTGACCTTTTTTTATAGCTTTATGAACATTAGTAGCTGGCTTAATATTTGTATCTCTTCCATATATATAACTTTGTTCATCAACAATAATCTTATATCCTTTATTTAACTGTAGTGCTCTTTTTTTGCTTGGAATTATTAGATGAGAAATGTCTTTTTTTAGCTTTTCAATCTCATCTTTTTTTAATTTCCATTCTTGCTTTAAAATAAGCTTTGGTTCTTCAAGTTTTAAGATTAAATCTTTTTCAATATTCTTTTTATCTTCTTGCCAATTTTGAACAAAAAACTTTTCCATAATCTCATCATTTGCTCTAAACTCATCCCCTGCATTATTAAGTTTCAAATATCTTACATACTCTGTTTGACCATCTTCTAAAACTCTATCTTTTACACCTTTTAAATCTTTTTTACTCCAGTGATACCAACCATAAGACATATCTTCATCTTCAAATTTTCTTTGAAATACAAAAGTTGAATCAGCAGTAACACCAATATTACTATGACAGCCCATACAATAAAGTGTTTCTTCATAAGTTTGAGGTCGCAAATCACCTTTTTTATCTTCTATAAAACCTTGGTAAAGCCAACCTCTTTTATTACTAAGCCCTATTTCCATATTTCCTAAATATCTATCAAGCCTATCAGGAAAATCATGTTTCTCTTTTATTTCTGCATAACCTGCATTTAAAAGTTGAGTATAGTTATTCCAATGATGTTTTTTTGCATATCTAAACTCTTTCATTCTAGAAGCCATTTTTACTTCATCATTTTTTATATCAAGATACCTAACTGTGTGAGCAAACTCTGTTCCAACAGGATATAAACCAGGTGCTATTTTAAGTTTCCCCTCTTCTAAAAGTTTTTTTGCTTCTCCCAAATATGACATAGAAAAACCTTTTAATCTATTTGTTTTAATATCAAACTTTGGAGTTTTCCAATGAAAAACTACTTCATTTGTAAAATCTAGTTTTTTATTTCGATTTAAATCAAAACCATATTTTCTTTCATCTACTGTTTTAATTTTTACTGTTTTTTGTTTTATCAAAGACTCAACTATTGCTAGATTAACTAAATAAAGTTCCTTATCAAATAAACCTTTTTCATTTATATAAAAACTTTTAGGAAGTCTAATAAGAACATCATCAAAGCTTCCATTTGTAGGCCAAAAAGTACCTAAAAAAGGATAATAAGCAAAAGCTCTCCAACCTGTATAACCTCCATTTATATTTTTATCAAAACCTTCTTCATCAAAATTAAAAGCTACATCAGGAATATAACCATCCCATTTACCATTTTCATTAAAATCCCAATTATTAGATAGATTTTTTAATTTATTTCCTAGAATGATTTTTCCATCTTCATTTTTATAATTATCTTCTTTTACATAAGCTAAAATCTCATCATCTAAAATAGTTTCTATCTGTTTTGTTCTATCTTTAAAAAGATTTAACCAAGGATTTTTTAATGCCTCTTGAGGAAAATCATAAGCCTCTTGTAAATCCTCGTCTGCCAAAGTAAAATTTGGCTCTTTGTTTTTTGTATGACAGCTAAAACATGGGTTATGTAAAATATTTTCATTTAAATCATTTACAGTTTTTGTATAACATTGACTCGAAATATATGCACTTTTATTATATAAATTTTTAGTTTTTAAATCTTTTGAATATGCAATATTTCCCATTAAAAATAAAGCTATAAAAAGAGTATATTTTTTATTCATCATTTGTCCTAATCGAAAATTTGTAAATTATAAAAGTTTAAAATTACAATTTAGTAACAATTTTTCTTATGGTCACTAAAAAAGGTTACTGTTACCTTTTTGTAATCAAAGCAAACTACAATTACATTAAGGAGAATATAAATGATAGATGTACAAAAAGAGATAGAAAAAAAGTTTCCAAATATAAATAAAAAGCAGAACTTTTTAAAAAAATCTTTATTTAAAATAGCTAGAAAAATAGTTCATGAAGACTCAATAAATCAGTTCTTATCAAAAAATGACCATCTAAAAGGTTTTGAATTTGTTGATGCAGTTTTAGACTATTTTGATTTTGACTACACTGTGTCAAGTAATGATTTACAAAATATCCCTAGTTCAGGAAAAGTGGTAATAATTGCTAACCATCCATTAGGTGGATTAGATGCACTTTGTTTATTAAGACTAATATCTCAAGTAAGAAAAGATGTAAAAATTGTTGCCAATGATTTTTTAGCAGGATTTGATGCTTTAAATTCACTTTTAATTCCAATTGATAATTACAAACTTAGACAATCAAAAAATGATATAAAAAAAATATATGAAGCTTTAAATAATGAAGAAGCTATTATTATTTTTCCAGCAGGAGAAGTCAGCCGTGCAACTTCAAAGGGTATAAAAGATCCAATATGGAGTAAAGGTTTTTTAAACTTTGCACAAAATACCAATGCTCCAATATTACCTATTTATTTAAATGCTAAAAACTCTAAGACTTTTTATACTGTTTCAGTTTTAAATAAAACTTTTTCAACTCTACTTTTATCAAATGAAATGTTCAAAAAGAAATCAAAAAGAATCAATATAAAAATTGGGGAGATTATTCCGAATGAAAATATCATACCAAAAGGTATAAATAAAAAGTTTTTAGTAAATTTATATAGAAAACACCTATATGCTCTAAAAAAGGGGAAAAAATCTTTTTTCCAAACTCAATCTGCAATTGCCCATCCCCAAAGAAGAGCTGATATTTTAAGTGAGCTTAAAAACTCACAATTAATAGGTGAAACAAAAGATGGAAAAGAAATCTATCTTTATGATTATACAGAAGACTCTGTTGTATTAAAAGAGTTAGGAAGACTTAGGGAAATATCTTTTAGAAAAGTTGGTGAAGGTATAAATAAAAAAAGAGATACAGACAAATTTGACATATATTACCAACATATTATTTTATGGGATAAAAACGATTTAGAAATAGTTGGTTCTTATAGAATTGGAAATTCTGATTTTATTTATAAAAACATTGGAGTAAAAGGTTTCTATTCAAATAAACTATTTAATTACAATGAGGATATGATACCATATTTACAAAATTCAATTGAACTTGGAAGAAGTTTTGTTCAACCTAAATATTGGGGTACAAGAGCTTTAGACTATCTATGGTATGGAATTGGAGCTTATCTTAAAAAGAATCCACAAATAAAATATATGTTTGGTCCTGTATCAATGAGTGCTTCTTTACCAAAAGTAGCCAGAGATATGATGGTTTATTATTATTCACATTACTTCAAATGTAAAAATACACCAGTAACAGCAAAACTTCCATATCAATACTCTACAAATATAAATGAAGTTAAAGAACTATTTGATTTAAATGATAAAAAAAGCGATTTTAAGTTTCTAAAATCAACTCTTTCAAATATGAATTGTGCAGTACCTACACTTTATAAACAATACTCAGATATTGCACAAGATGATGGTGTAAAATTTTGTGATTTTAATATAGATCAAGAGTTTGCTGATTGTATCGATGGGTTTATTATAGTCGAAGTAGCAAAAATAAAAGAGAGTGCTAGAAAAAGATATATAGATAAGGATTAGTCCTTATCTATATAAAATTAATCCAATCTACAATACATAACTTCATCAACAACTGATTTAGCTATTTGATCAGTTTCTACAATAATATGTTCTAAGTGTAAGCCTTCAAGTACTTTTTTATCTTGTTCACTTGTAACAGTTATAATAGTTTTTGCATTATGAGTTAACTCATCTACAGCATGACATATAAGCTGTAAGGCTTCTGGATTATTAACAGCAACAATAACAGCTGAAGCTTTTTTAATATTTACAGAATTTAATATATGTTTATGGGCAGCATTTCCAAATACAATTGGTTCACCACTTTGCTCACCCATTTTATAAAACTTCATATTATGTTCAATTACAACATAATCTTGTCCTAACATTTTTAATTCTTTTACAATTGATTGACCAAATCTTCCATATCCAAGTACTACAACGTGGTTTTGCTTATCTTCATCAACATGATGTGCTGAATTTATCATCATCACATCTTCTTTTATAAGTTTTGCTGCTGCTTTTGATAAATTCTTTAAAATTAATGGTGTTAAAACCATTGAAATTACAATAGTTACTATTAATATTTGAGAATAAGTAGGATCAACTAAATCCTGACTTCTAGCTAATTCTAAAATTGCTAGTGAAAACTCCCCTATTTGAATCAAAGATAAAGCTGTTTTAAAAGCAACTCTTTTATTATCTTCAAATCTTACAATTGTGTAGATAATAATATATTTTAATCCCATTAAAACTGGAAGTAAAAGTAAAATAATCCAAATATATTCAGCAATTACAGTAAAGTTTATTTGCATACCAACTGTAATAAAAAATACCCCAAGTAAAATATTTCTAAAAGGTATTAAGTCAGCTTCAACTTGGTGTTTAAATTTTGTTTCACTTATCATCATACCTGCTACAAATGCTCCAAGAGAATAAGTAAAACCAAAATAATGAGCCATATAAGAAGAACCAATTGCTAGTAAAAGAACTGAACCTACAAAAAGTTCATCTGTTTTTGTTTTTGAAACAAGTGTTAAAAAAGGTTCAAGTAAATATTTTCCTGAAACATAAAGAAGTGTTAATAAAATAAACGCTGCAATTAAAGTTTCAAATATCATATACCCTACACTTTTATCATCACCCATTGTAAAAAAAGATATCATAAGAAGAATAGGAATTACTGCAATATCTTGCATAATTAAGATACCTAAAACACGTCTACCATGAGGCCTATTTATTTCTTTCGTTTCATTAAAAGTTTTAAGTACAATAGCTGTAGAAGATAAAGCTAAAGCAGCTCCAATAATTACAGAAGTTTCAGTTGAAAGACCTATTACAAAATAACAAACTAAAAATACAAATACAGCAGTTACACTTATTTGTAAACTACCTGTAACAAAAACCTCTTTTTTCATCTTTTTTAAATGCTCTATTGAAAACTCTAATCCAATAGTAAACATTAAAAAAACAACCCCAAATTCAGCTATTTCTTTTAAAGTATGATTATTTACAGCATCATGAAGTTCAAAGGCATAAGCTATAATTGTCCCTGTAAAAATATATCCGATAATTGTAGGTAAATGAAATCTTTTTAAAATAAGATTTATTATTAATGCAATTGCAATTGTTGAGACAATAATCCCTAACATTTATATTCTCCTTTATTTATAGTGCATCTGCTTATAACCTTCAAGTCTTTTTTTATAAGCAGAGTTTAACATAGCATTTTTAGAATCTAAAAAATCAATGGCTAAACACTCTTGATTTCCTCTTCCAATTCTTCCTAAATATTGTACAAGTCTTCCATAATATGAGATTGGTGTTGCAAATAAAATTGTATTTAAATGTGGAAAATCAATTCCTTCACCAAAATATGAGGTTGTAGCTAAAATCAAAGAAGACTTACTAACTTTTTTCATATTTTCAACTTGTTCTTTTTTATTCATACTTCCATGGATGCTAACATATTCAATATTTTCATTATTTAACATATTTTCTAAAATATTAATATGCTCAATTCTATCTGTTAGAACTAAAATCTTTCTAGTTATATTATCTTTTATTTGCTGAATTATTAAGTTATTTCTCTCACCATCAAGGCAAAGTTCATTAATTATAGTAGCATAATTATCACCTTGACTTACAAAATTAGTTCTTACTATCTTTAGTTTGTTATTATGGGTTCTTTTTTTCTTATATTCATAAGCTACATCACCTAATTGCTGAAATAAAATTGGCTGCAAACCATCTTTTCTATTTGGTGTTGCACTTAAGCCTAAAAGATATTTTCCTTTGAAGTTTTTTATTATTTGTTCGAAAGTAACTGCTGGAATATGATGACATTCATCAACAATTACAAAAGAATAGTTATTTATTACCTCAGGAGAATTTTTCAAGCTTTGCATAGTTGCCACATCAATTATGCCATTTAGTTTGTTTTTACCTTTTCCTAAATAGCCTATATCTTTTTTATTATATTCAAAATAATCTACAAATCTTTCAATCCATTGATTTAAAAGCATATTCTTATTTACAACTATTATCGTACTAACTGCTCTTTTTTCAAACATTTTAGCACCCAATAAAGTCTTTCCAAAACCAGGAGGAGCAACACAAATAGAAAAATCTGTCTTCAAAATCTGTTTTATTGCCTCATCTTGCTCAGGTCTTAAAGTAAATTTTACTTTTTTTGTTTGTATTTGCTCATAGTGTCTTTTATCATCAAATGTATATTTAACTGCATTTTCATTAAAGAAATCAATAATTTTTGATTTAAGACCTCTTGGTAACATAAGATGAGTATCATCTTCTTCAAAACCTTGAATCATTCGAGGAGTATTATACAAAGGTTTTCTCAAACTTAATAATACTTTTATTTGAGGATTTTCAAAAGATGCAAAAGATTTTAGTTTATTTATTAAAGATTTTGATAGCTTAGCAGTTGGAATATAAATAAAATCAAATAAAACCATTTCAATCATATCAAGTGGAAACTCAATATTTCCAAAATCTTTTTCTTCATTAGCAGAAGTACTAACTTGAGAAAACTTATAAATAGTTTGTTTGTCTACTTTTAATGCACTATTTAAAACCATCCATTGGTCTTCATATATTTTATTTGTATTTGCATCTATAAAAACAGTTTTATTCTTTTTTCTATAATTTAAATGCAAAGGAAGTTCAAGACTATGTCCTAAGCTGGCTTTTGTAGCAAACTCTTTATTTGGATAAAGCTTAGCAGAAATATTTGCTTTTTTCATTATAAATTTACCAAAGTTATATACTATTTTTGAACTAACTGGCTCTTGAAAAAATATCCATGCTATTAAACTATTATAGGAATTCAATTCATAATAAGCTCTAATATTTAAAGAGTTTAATGCTATTTGTAATTTAAATTTATCTTCATCAAGTATTTCAAAAGCTATAAATTTAGAGTTGTTGTTTGAGTCTATACAATAAGTAGCTAAGTGAGATAAGCCTCTTAAGTGTGTTTCTATATCATGATTTGTTAAAGGAAGAAAATCTTCCCCTTTGAAAGTTTGAGTTACAGGATAAAAACCTTGTTTATTTCCATCTTTACTTATCCATTTTTTCGCATAAATATCACTTCTAGCTACAAATAAAGATTTAAAAATTTCTATTTTTTCATCTTTTGTAAAGTTTTTTTTCTGTTTTAGCTCTTCTTTAATTTGTTCTTCTAAAGCCTTAATCTCTTCTTCTATTTGCTTCTTTTGAGAATAAAGTGCTTCTAGTTTTATTTTAAGATTTTTCATGAGCAATTGCTGATGGACCAACTACAATATTATTGATTTTTTGTTCAATCTCATTATATCTACTTTTAAGCTCTGAATTTTTTCTAATTCCTCTTCCTTCAAACTTTCCCTTAGGGTCAATTATAAGTTCGTTATATCGCATTTCACCTATAACTCTACCCTCTTCTAAAATTTGAACTTCATTACAATCAATCTTACCATCAAAAAGACCATTTACTACTAAGTTATTAGCTTTAATATCTCCAATAACCTCACCTTCTGTTCCAATTGATATAACATCAGCTTCTAAAATAACACCTTCAAATTTTCCATCAATATGAACTGTACCTTTTGTACTAATACCACCAATTATACAAGTGCCTGCAGCAACTACTGTTGCTCCATTTGATGTTGATCCTTTATTAGACTTATTAAAGACTCCCATTGCACTCTCCTTTCACTTTTAAAGATGTAATTATAATTATTTAAATTCCATTTTATAAACTTTTTAGGATTTAAAACTTTATTTGCATATCTTACTTCATAATGTAAATGAGGACCTGAACTTCTACCTGAATTACCAGTAAGACCAATAATTTCACCTTTTTTTACAACTTGACCTACATTTACCATAGTTTTATTTAAATGAGCAAATACAGTTTTAAATCCAAAGTTATGACTTATTCTAATAACTCTACCATAAGAGCCTATATTTCTTGATTGTACATATTCTATAACACCATCAGCAGTAGCTCTAACTGGTGTTTTTTTATTTGCTGGTATATCTAAACCTCTATGAAACTGCCTTTTTTTAGTTATTGGATGAATTCTATAACCAAAACCTGAGGAAGTTGTAATTTTATCTAAAGGTTTTCCATTTGGAATAACCCTTAAGGTATATCTTTTTTTATTGATATTCATAGCTTCAAGAGTTTTTTTTGTAATTTCTTCTGTTGTAGCGTCTTTATCAACACCAATAATTGTATGAATTTCATCAAGCTTTGAACTTAACTCTTCGATATCATTTATTTTACTTTTTATTTGAATAGAATAAAACTTATTTTGTGCTACAAGTTTTTCTTCTTTTTGTGCCAATACTTTTAGCTGATTCTCTTTATCTTTTCTAACTTCATCAACTTCATTACTTAAATAAGATATAAAAGCAAAACTTCCAGTTAATATAAGAAGAATTGCTATAATAACAAATAAAAGTATTTTTTTTATAAACTGATGTAAATTATATGACTTAGTACCTTTTATATCCGAAACAGTAATTATTAATCTATTTTTCATTAAAACCAATCATTGATAGAAATTTCTCTACTACAAGAAAAGACCCAAAAACTAAATACTCTTTATCATCTTTTATTTCAATAGTTTGAAGATTTATTATATTTAAATCTTTTATAATTTTCAATAAATTATTTTTTTCAGCCATTCTTTTATCATCAATATCAATTATAGATATTTCTTTTATTATTGGTTTTAAGATTTTTAAAACTTCTTCATAATCTTTATCGGCATAAGAATTATATATCAAAGTAATTTTTTTATTTTTAAACTCTTCTTTTAAAACTCTTGCTGCAAGAGGATTATGTCCTACATCAATAGTTATATTAGATGCTATTTTTTGACATCTACCAAAAAGTTTTACGTCATCAAATAAAGAAATATCAATATCTATTTTAAGTTCCTCTAAACACTTTATAACTAAATGTAAATTTCTTTTTAAGTACGATGCAAATTTTTCATTTAGATTATATTTATCAAAATCTTTTACAAATTCTATATTTATATTTTTATTTCTTTCATCTTTAATTTGCTTTTGAACTTCAAAAGCACTTTGTTTTACTTCATCATGAATTTGATAGCCAACAAGCATTTTAGTATCAACTGAACGCATTTTTGTAATAGCTATTTTCTCAACACTATTTCCTAAAAAACTTTGATGGTCTAAATCAATAGTAGTAATTAAAGACAAATCATTTGGTACTACATTTGTAGCATCAAACTCACCACCAAGTCCAGCTTCTAAAACTAAATAATCCATATCTTTTGATAAGTAAATAGCTAGAAGTGTTGTGTATTCAAAATATGTAAGTTTTGAAAGTAAATCTACATCATATATATTTTGTAAAAAGTTATGAGCTTCAGTTAGCTTTTCATCACTTACATCACTTCCATCTATCCATATTCTTTCATTGAATTTCAATATATGAGGTGAGCTATAGTGTAATGTTTTATAATTTTTTTTATATAAATAATGAGATAAAAACCTTCCAGTACTTCCTTTTCCATTTGTTCCTACAATATGTATTACAAAAGGAAGTTTTATTTTTTGGCTTAGTATTTCCCAAGAATTTTTTACCGTACTAAAGTCTATCTTGTCATAATAAAGAGTTTTATACTTTAAAAACTCTTCTAAGTTAGCTTGCTTTAAATCAGTAGTCATAAAAACTACTTATCAAAAGATAAAACTGCTAACTTTGATAAAAATTCATCTAAAGCATCATTTGCAGCACTTTTAATAGCTTCAAATCTTTTAGTATCTGTAATTGTTGTACCATCGTCAATAGAGAAGTTATGTTCCCCCTCTAAAGATATATTTTTCACTTCTTCATTTACTTTGTTATACTGTATATTAAGCGTAACAAGGGCTCTATAAAGTTTATTATATCCCTCTTTATCATACTGTAACTCTTGCATATTAACTGAACCAATTTTAATTTTCATAATAGTATCAGCTAAAGCTTCATCATAAACTAAATTTGTATTTAATTTTTGAAGTAATACTTGATTTAGAGAATCTTTTATAATTACAGCATTTCTAGGGTCTTTTAAATCTACAAATAACTTTACAAAAACCTTTTGACCAATCTCTTTTTTAGCATAATATGTTGAGGGTTTGTATCCACATCCATTTAAAATAAAAGATGTAGATAATAAAGTGAAAAGTACAAATAGTACTTTCCTTAGATTATTCATACTTTTCATTATTCTTTATCCCTTTATAACTAAGTTTACTAATTTGTTTGGTACTACAATCTCTTTGATTATATCTTTACCTTCTAGCCATTTTGAAGCTTCTTCTTTTGCTTGGGCTAAAATATCTTCTTTTGAAGCATCAGGTGCTACTTCAATTTCTGCTCTTTTTTTACCATTGATTGTAACAGCAAGAGTAATTGAATCTAAAGCAAATACTTCTTCTTTTACTTCTAAAGAGTTGTTAAAGTTTTCTCTTTTAAATAAGCCGTTTGCTAAATCC
This sequence comes from Arcobacter rhizosphaerae, assembly GCF_049472155.1. Lineage (NCBI taxonomy): Bacteria > Pseudomonadati > Campylobacterota > Epsilonproteobacteria > Campylobacterales > Arcobacteraceae > Arcobacter > Arcobacter rhizosphaerae. The sequence goes on from NZ_JBMOVW010000002.1 coordinate 307,658, forward strand.
CAACAAGCATGAGGAATAACAGGCTCTAAAATATTTGTAAGGATATAATATCCTTCTGCCCATACTGCTTCATTTTTTTGTGCTTGAAGTGCATTCATAGCTTCCATTGAAGCTGCAATTAAAGTATTGAAAGCATAAGTTTTTTCAAATACATCATTTGATTTTTGAAGTGCTTCATATACTTTTCTTCTTGCTTCTTTTTCTTCTTTTGATAATGATGAATGGTCAATATTTTTAAACTCTTCAATACCTTTAGCAGTTACATTAGTAGCTCTTTCATAGAATTTTTTGATGAATTTAAATGAACCTTCAACAGCAGAATCATTCCACTCTAATTCTTTTGTAGGAGGTGCAGCAAATAAAATAAACATTCTAGCTGTATCAGCTCCATATTTTTCTACGATTAAATCAGGATCAACTACATTTCCTTTAGATTTTGACATCTTAGCACCATCTTTAAGTACCATACCTTGAGTAAGTAGTCTTTTAAATGGCTCTCTTGAGTTTGTATATCCTAAATCATTTAATACTTTTGTAAAGAATCTTGCATATAAAAGGTGTAAGATAGCGTGTTCAATACCGCCAATATATTGATCAACATCCATCCAATAATCACTATCAGCTTTAGAAATACCCTGTTCATTCCAAACTTTTGGATTTGTAGCATATCTTAAGAAATACCAAGAAGACTGAACAAATGTATCTAAAGTATCAGTTTCTCTTACTGCTGGCTTTCCACAACAAGGACAAGTTGTATGTTTCCAAGTAGGATGTGTATCAAGTGGGTTACCTTCACCTGTGATTTCAACATCTTCTGGTAAAGCAATTGGTAAGTTCTCTGATTTTTCAGGAACTAATCCACAATCATCACAATGTACAAATGGAATAGGTGCTCCCCAATATCTTTGTCTTGAAACACCCCAATCTCTTAATTTATAATTTATTTTTTTAGTACCAATTGAGTTTTGTTCAAAATGATAAATGATAGCTTTTTTAGCTTTTGTATTTTTAAGCCCTGTAAAGCTTTCAGAATTTATAAGTTCACCTTCACCTGTAAAGGCTTCTGTTGGGTTTATCATCTCACCTTCTGGTGTATTTATAACTTGTTTTATAGGTAATGAATATTGAGATGCAAATTCAAAGTCTCTTTGATCGTGTGCAGGTACAGCCATAACTGCTCCACCACCATAAGATGCTAATACAAAATTAGCAACCCATACTGGAATTCTTTCTCCTGTTAATGGATGCATTACATCAATCTCTAAACTAACACCTTGTTTATCTTGTGTAGCTCTATCTCTTTCACTTACCTTTTGCATTTCTTTAATAGCTTTGATTTTGTTATCAGGAAGTAAGTTATTATCTACTATATATTTTACAATTGGATGTTCAGGTGCTAAAGCTGAGTATGAAACTCCATAAATAGTATCAGGTCTTGTTGTAAATACAGAGTATTTTTTAAATTCTCTATTTAATTTATATCTTGAGTCTTTTGATAATTCAAATTCAAACTCTAATCCTTCACTTCTTCCAATCCAATTTTCTTGCATTGTTAAAACCTGAGAAGGCCAAGTATCTTCTAAAGAAGATAAATCATCTAATAACTCTTGAGCATATTTAGTAATACCTACATAATAACCAGGCATCTCTTTTTGTACAACTTCTGTTCCACATCTCCAACAACAACCCTCTTCTAGTTGCTCATTTGCTAAAACTGTTAAGTCATGAGGACACCAGTTTACTGTAGTAGACTTTCTATATAAAAGTCCTTCTTCAAACATTTTTATAATAAACTCTTGTTCCCACTTTGTGTATAATTCATCAGATGTAGCAAATTCTCTTGTTTCGCTAAAAGATAAACCAAGTGCTTTAAGTTCATCTCTCATATAGTCAATATTTTCATAAGTCCATTTTTTAGGATGAAGTTTATGTTTAATAGCTGCATTTTCTGCTGGCATACCAAAACTATCCCATCCAATTGGATGTAAAACATTAAAATTTTCTTTTCTATAAAATCTAGCAAACGCATCACCTAAACAGTAATTTCTTACATGTCCCATGTGAATCCTACCACTTGGATATGGGAACATACTTAAGATATATTTTTTATCTTTTGTTTGCTCATCACTTGGTTCAAATGATTTATTTTCTGACCAAAAGTTTTGCCACTTTTGCTCAACTTGTTTTGAATTATACTCCATTAAAAGTCATCCTTGTCTTGAATTTTTGCACTCTCAATTAAGGCTAAAGCTATTGAGAAAACATTTGCTACTACTGCACCAATCGCTAAAGAAATTGCAAGAGGTAAGTCGTGCATAAAAGTTAATACCATAAATGCTGGAATTAGGTGTAAATCAGCAACTAACGAACTTGCTAACAACTCTGCTGCAAGAAGATTTCTAACTCCAATTTTTAAAATTGTTGAAATTACATTTACTCCTGCTGCAATAAATAATGCAATTGCATTTGGTTCATATAAAAAACCTGCTGTTGTAGTAAGTGACATTAGTGAAAAGAATATATAAGTAACTTTACCCCAATCCATTTTTATCCTTTTATAGTTGTACTATTTTAAATTTTAAACAAATATATTATCTAATAAAAGGTAAAAAATGGCTTTGTTGTTGATATTATGAATTATTTAAAAATCTATGTTTAAAACTTTTAATCATCATAATAAATAAGTAAAACATAATAATTTTTATAAAAATCTGCACCATTGTATATGGAGTGAATCCATTTATTTTATACTCAAAAGGGTTTATAATATTATGAAATAATAGATTAAAAGTCATATCATTTGTAATAATAAAATAGAAAATTAAAGCAATATACATAGTTAAGAAATAAAACTGATTTTTTTGCATTTGTATAATACTATAAACAAAATGCCATACGAAAAAAGTAACAAATACAGCTATTATAAACTCTCTAAAAATACCTTGTTCTACTTCAATCACATAAGTTCGAGAGTAGTCTAAAAACTTGTATTCAATAATAGAAGAAATGATTTCAAATACAAAAATCCAAGTAAGAGCTAAAAACCAATCTGTACCATTTCTTGAAGTAAGATCATTGAATTGATACAAAAATCCTTGTTTGTTTGTTTTCATAATTAACTCCGGTTTATAATCTATAAATATAAGATATGTATTTTATATAAAATTTCTTTAAAGCCCAATATTATGGGCTTAGTAATTTTATATGTTATTGACTATTTTCTTCTTGTGTTTTGTCTTATTGAGATAATAAATTGGTAGATTAAGTATGCTATAACAATTTTATAAATTAATATTCCAAAAGATAGTTTATGTAATCCTGTCATTATGGAAAAAGGATTAATCATATTTGAAAAGTAATACAAAGAGTAATCTTTAGTTAAATAAAAGTAAAAAATCAATTCAATAATAAATACAAATATAAATAGTGCTGATATATGCCACTTTTTATCAATAATTCCAAAAATAAAAATTGTAAATAAAATCAGTAATATTATATAAATCCATCCATAGAATAAACTATATATACGCATAAATATAGACTCTATATTCTCAAATTTTACTGACAATTCTACAATACAGTAAATATCTAAAGATAATGCTGACGATAAAAAAGTAAAAGATACAAGCCAAAATAAACATAATGACCAACTTTGAGAATGATTTGAAAAAATCTTGTGAAATAAAAAAATTAACATTTCAAAAAAATCATTATCATTTCTATTTTTTAGTTTAAAAAGTTCATTAAGTCTTTTATCCATTTCTAATTTATAAAATTTATTAGCTTCAATTGTATTATTTTGATTATCAAAAAAACTTTTTATAATACGTGCAGTTTCTCTATTTTTCACCTTAATATCTTTTATTTTCCCTTTTTTTTCTTTAGTATTAACATCTGTTTTTCGTTTTTCGGATGTTATGTCTAAAAAATTTGCATCATCATCAAAAATTGTATTTCTTAAATCAAAAAAATAAGGTTTTTTTATTACGGTATCTCTAAAAATTGCTTTTCCTATAAACTTAGTATATTTAAAATCAACATCACAATTAAAAACTACTTCACTAAATATAGAAATACTTTTAAAATCTGTTCTTTCAAAGTCTGCATTATTAAATACTGATTGATAGAAATCTGCAAGGTCTTCAAATTTTGTATTGTAAAAATTTGCTTCTTCTATTTCACAAAATTGAATCTTAACTTTTGTACCTTTTAAAAAAGTGCTGTTTTTAAAACTTAGATAATTAATTTTTAGTAAATCATTCTCGGTTTCTCTATTTTCATTATTCAGTATAAAATCAATAGGAATATCACAATTAATTAATTCAATTGAATCAATTCTATTTTTTACTTTAAGTTTTTTAAAAAGTCTTGACTTAAACGTTATTCCTTCACAATAAATCTTTTTAATTTCAGTATTATAAAATAATACTTTATTAAAAATACGTTTTTCTTCTGAAATATTTTTAAAATATATTTCATTTATTATACAGTCATCATATAATGCTTCTTCAAAATTTATTAATTCATATCTACCTATAAATTTACATTCAATAAATTCCACTTTAGATAATTTTTCTAATACTTTAATATAATCAAATTTTTCTAATGAGAATATATAGTTTTTTAATTTAATTTTTTTATCTTTTAAAACTTCTACTAAAATTTCATCTAATGGTTCATCAAGTGAAAATTCTGACTTCATTGATTCTTCAATTTCATTCATTAAACTATTATTTTCAATATTTCCAATATTTTCTAATTTTTCTTTATAATCTATAGGATCACCTAAATTTAAACGAAACTCACTATTAATATGATCAAATTTTTCTATACTATTGGTTAAATTAATACTCAAACACTTTTCTAATCTTACTTTTATCCATATATTTTTTATTTGATTAAAAATATCTTCTTCTAAAGTTTCTTTAGTTACTTCTTTCATTTTTTCTCTTTAGTATTTAAATAATTGTTTACATTTTATCTTTTTACTCTTATTAGTAGTTTTCTTTATATTCTTTTTTTAAAAAAAAGAAACAAAAAACCGTGAACAGGGTTTGTAAATAACTAAAAAATATATTGGAATGCTCACATTTAAAGTTTAAATTTTTATGATTAACTACAAATTAAAAGGAAAAGCCTAGCTTCCAAACAAAAATAAAATATGCAATTACAAATAAAATATAACTAATCAAATTCATGTTTTTCCTTTCAAATCTTTTATTTTAAAACCATTATAAAATAAGTTTATAGCCTTGTTATAGCCCATAAATAGCTTTAATGTAGCCATAAAAAAAGGGAAAGAGTAAAAACTCTTTCCCTTTTTAGAATCAGATAATAAAGAACTAAACTGTACCTTGCTCGTACATAGCTCTTAATTTATCTTTTTCTTTTTGTTTTTTTAATTTTTCTGCTTCTTTAGCTCTAAAATCATTTATTGAGAATTTTAACTGAACTAAGAAAGATGCTGCAATAAATATAGATGAATAAGTACCAACTACTACACCAACAAGCATTGTAAATGCGAATCCATTGATGATTTCTCCACCAAATAAATAAAGGGTAATAACAACAAAGAATGTTGTTAATGAAGTAAGAGTTGTTCTTGAAAGTGTTCTACTTACTGACTCATTTACAACCTTATCAAGGACTGTTTCTTTAGATGTTTGTACACCCTCTCTAATTCTATCAAATACAATAATTGTATCATTTAGTGAATACCCAAGGATTGTAAGAATAGCTGCTAAAATGTCTAAGTTTACTTCAACTCCTACAAGAGCAATTGCTCCAAGAGCTATAGTAACATCATGTGCTAAAGCTAAGATTGAAGCAACTGCAAATCTCCACTCAAATCTAAATGACACATAAGCTAAAATAATAAGTAAAGATAAACCTAAAGCCATAAGACCTTTTTCCCTTAACTCATCACCAACTTTTGGCCCAACCATATCAACTCTTCTTACTTCAAAGTTTCCTGTTGAATCCAAAATTTTGTGCATTTCATCGCCAATATCATTTGCTAAATTAGAAGAAGTTCCTGTAATTCTAATCACTACTTCTTGAGGACTACCAAATTCTGTAATTGATGAACCTTTATATTTAGTTTCATTTAATACATTTCTGATTTTATCAATAGGAGCTTTTTGCTCATATTGAACTTGAACTAAAGTACCACCAGCAAAGTCAATACCAAAATTAAGCCCTTTAGTAAATAGTATTACAAGTGAAGCAATAACAAGAATTGAAGAAATCCCTAAAAAAGGAAGTCTTTTACCCATAAAATTATGTATTTTATCTGATTTAAAAAATTCCATTATTTAACTCCAAACCATTTTTTTAAGTCTTTATCTTTTGAAATTTTACTAGCTAAAGCTTCATAAATACCATGCGTACCTAAAATAGCTGTTAACATTGAAGCTAAAATACCAATAGAAATAGTAATAGCAAATCCTTTAATAGGACCTGTACCATAAGCATATAAGATTACAGCAACTAATAAAGTAGTAATATTTGCATCTAAAATAGCTCTCATTGCATTTGAATAACCATCTTCAATTGCTTTAGCTACTGATACACCTTGTTTTAATAGTTCTCTAATTCTTTCACCAATAATTACATTGGCATCAACTGCCATACCTACAGTTAATACAATACCTGCCATACCAGGAAGAGTAAGAGTTGCTCCAAACATCGCCATTACTGAAATGATAATAAATATATTAGTTACAAGTGCAACATTAGCAATAATACCAGCTCTTCTATAGTAAATAATCATAAAAATAAATACGATTATAAAACCAGAAACTAATGCAATAGTTGAAGCTTTAATAGAATCAGCACCTAAAGATGGCCCAACACTTCTTTTTTCAAGTAATTTTACAGTTGCAGGTAAAGCACCACTTCTTAAAGCAATAGCTACATTTCCTGCTTCTTGAACAGTAAAACCACCAGAAATTTGACCACTTCCACCACCAATTCTTTCTCTAATATTTGGAGCTGAATAAACTTTTCCATCTAAAACAACAGCTAATCTTTTTCCTACATTTTTACCTGTAAAATCACCAAAGATTCTAGCTCCACTTGAATTAAGTGTAAAGTTAATAATTGCTTGATTAGATTGATCAAAAGCAACTTGTGCGTCTATTACTTGGCTACCATTTAAAATTGGTATTTCTTTTACTAGATATTTAACAGCTGCATTTTTAGTATCTTCTAAAATAATATCACCATATTCAGCTGCTTGTGCATCACTCATAGTATATACTTGATCTGCTCTTTGCTCATCAACTGCCATAAGTTCTAGGTTTGCAGGTTTTGAGATAAGTTCTCTTGCAGCTTTTTCATCTTCTGCTGTTTTAATACCTGGTAACTGAACAACAATATCAGTAGCACCTTGTCTAACAACAGTAGGTTCTGCTAATCCAAACTGATCAAGCCTATTTCTTATAGTCTCTACTGCTTGAGATACTGATAAGTCTTTTGTTCTTTCAATTTCTTCACTTGTTAGTTTTACAGTATAATCTGTATTTACTTTTGAAATTTGTAAACCTTTTATTTTGGCTAACATTTCATCCATTCTTGGTAATTCATCAGGGTCTAAAACTGTAAATTTAACAGATTCAGTATCAAGAGATAAGCCATCAATTAATAAATCTTCATCTTCTGCAAAGTATTTAATTGATGTTGCAATTGTTTTTATTTTTGATGTTACTGCTTCATGTGTATTAACACCTAAAAGCATGTGCAATCCACCTTGTAAATCAAGTCCTAATGAGATTTTTTTACCGCTGTCTGTTTGCATAAGTGAAGGAATTGAAAAAACAACACCAAAAATAATACTTAATGCAAATATAATAAGTCTATAATTAAAGATTTTCAATCTTAATCCTTAGTAAGGTTTTTTTGATTTTAAAGATAAAACATGTAAGAAACTTACATGTCTTAAAAAAAAGATTTTTAGTCTTCTATAAGTTTAGCTACGAACTCTCTGATTAATTTCATTTCAGTTCCATCACTATTTTTTACTACAAAGTAGTCATCTTCTACTTTAGTAACTTCTACCATTAAGCCTCCATTTGTTACAATCTTATCACCTTTTTTAAGATTATTAACCATTTCTTTATGCTGTTTAGCTTGTTTTTGTTGTGGTCTTATAATCAAAAAGTAAAAAATTGCAAATAATGCAACAAGGGGTAGTAATGAGCTTATTAAATCAGCACTTGAACCTTCCATCAAAATTCCTTTTCAAAAGTAGTTTAGTATGTTTTTAGTAAAACGCGATAATTCTAACAAAAACTTTATAATAAAAGGCTTCATTACATCTATATTATTAAGCGCTTTTATATACTTAAGTCATTTTAATATTGAATATCTTGCCTTAAATTCTATTTTAGGTGTTTTAGCTATTTATTTTTTAGTAACAATTCCTAGAAAATCACTTTTTATTACAGGTTTTTCTACAGGAATTTTTTGGTTTTATTGGATTGGAATATCCCTTCAATATTATGAGCTTACATACCTAATACCAGTGCTTTTAATTGTTATTGGGATAGGATATGGTTTATTATTTTTACTATTAGGACTAATAAATAATATAATCTATAGAGTGATTGCCATATTTGCATTTACTTTTATTACACCATTTGGTTTTAATTGGATGAAATTTGAACTTTTATTTATTGATTCATATTTTAATACTTCTAAAGAGAGTTTTGCACTAATTTTAGCAGCAATATTAATCATTTCACAATTAAAAAGATTAAAAATACTTGCACTAATTCCTCTTTTTATTGCCTTTGAAATGCCCCATGGAAAAATTATTGATAATCCAAACTTAGATATTTATATGCCACAATTGAATCTTTCCCAAGAATTAAAATGGAAAAAAGAAAACAGAGCTAATATTATAGATAAAAACCTAAATATAATAGAAAATGCTATTTCTTTAAATAAGGATTTAGTAGTTTTACCTGAGACATCAATACCTACTGTTTTAAATAATCAAAGGGAATTATTTAAGTATCTAAAAGAGCTATCTTTAGATATAAATATTTTCACAGGAGCTTTATATCTTGAAAATAATCAAATTTATAATGCAACATATTTATTTTCAAAAGGTGAAGTACAAATTGCTAAGAAAGTTGTTTTAGTACCTTTTGGAGAAGAAATTCCTCTACCAAAGTTTTTTGTGGATTTAATCAATAATACTTTTTATGGTGGTGCTCAAGATTATGCTAAGGCAACTAATCCTACTGATTTTACAATAAATGAAACAAAAATAAGAAATGCCATTTGTTATGAGGCAACAACTGATAAAATATTTGAAAACTTAGGTGATACAAAATATATGATTGCTATTTCAAATAATGCTTGGTTTACTCCATCAATAGAACCAACATTACAAAAACTACTTATGAAATATTATGCAAAAAAATATAATGTAACTATTTATCATGTTGTAAATGGAAGTAAAAACTATATAATAAGACCCTGATTTTAAAATAATTTAGATTTTAAAAATAATAAAACAAAGACAAAGAGCTAATATCTCTTTGTTTCGTTAGATTGTCATTAATATATTTTAAATTAAAAGATAAATTATCATCTATCTTATAAGTTGAAAATACTTCAAAGTTTCTATTTTCAAAATCTTTATAATATTTATCATATTCATAAGATAAGCCTATTTTTATATCCTTAAATTTATTGGCAACAAATCCAACTTTTGAACCTAAGGAAAATAAGTTATCTCCTAGTTTATTATATAACTTTGATTGTCCTAGCAAATATAAAAAATAATCTTTATTTCCATAAGTTATTCCAAAACTAGGCTTGATTTTTAAATAATCTTCTTGACTCTTAAATCTTTCATAAGAGATTTCAATACCCCAAGATAAAGGCTTAAAAAGTTCATCTCTTTTTGATAAAGAGCTAATATCTAATAATTTAAATTTATCAATAAAAACTTTATTGTCATCTTTTTTTAAATTTAAATCAAAAAAATCTATATAAGCACCATCTAAATATCCATAAGAGATATCATAAATATTACTATAAACAGGTTTGATTGAAATTTCATAGGTTTTATCACTATTATAAGATAAACTAAACCTCGCAGAATCATGAGAATAAAGAGGATTGCTTGCTTTTTTAATTTTATAATCAGAAACAATTGATATATTGCTTCTTTCCTTCAAAAGTTTTAAATATTTTTTTAAATAATCTTTTTTATCTAGTTTATTTTTACTTCTTAAAAATTGAGTATACTCAATTTTTAAATCTAAATAAGCTGCTTTATCTTTTAGAGTTAAACTATTTGGTAGTTTTTTATTCTCTTTTATAAAGCTTTTTATATATTTTTTATTTGAAATTTCATTTCTTAAAATATGTTTCATTTTTGTCATTTTAGAGTATCGATATTCTGACTGTTTAATTAAATCATATTTTTTTAAAATTTTTATTGTATCAAGAGGTGCTGCTTTTAAATAAAAATTATTAACCAACTCTAAATCACTTCTAGCTATTTCAAGTAACCAAAGAAGATTATATGAACAGTTTTCTAAAAAGAAATAGTAAAAAGAGTAAGAATCTTTTAGCTCATAAGAGTGTAAAGCAATTTTTTCAACTTCTTCTTGGTTTAAATCAAGTTTATATTCCCATATATCTCTTTGTTCTAAATTATTGTATTCTTTTATTTTTTTATAATATGGCAAAATTGAATACTTACCTTCATAGCCACCAAATAAACCTTTATATGCGAAAATCAAACCATTTGTTTCTTCTGTTTGAGCTGCATAATTAACTGCATTTCCTAATAAGGGTGTTTTTTCATCTCCTGAAAGTCTTAAAAAGGTGTGTCCATACATAGAAGCTGGAGAGTTTATATGGGAAGTAGGGAAAATAAGTGTTGCATATTTTGCATTTATTTCTTTTAGATATAAATCTAAATCTTTACATTCATACTCTTTTATTTTACTTGAAAGAGAAGGCAGTTTTTCTTTTAACCATTTTACTCTTAAAGGGAACCTACATAAAGTATTTTTTGTTCCATTTTCTAAAGATTTTATAGTTTCTAATAATTCTTCTTTTAAATTAGTTTTTCCATTTTTAGAAATAAAAAAATTATTAGAATCTACTTCACTTTTTCCATTTTTATAATGTAATAGCTTTGCCCAATATGTATTATCATAAAGTTTATTTTTTTCAATAAGATTTACTATAGAAGTAGAAGAAAATGAAAATGAAATAAATAAAGAACTAAGAAGTATTATCTTAGTTACTTTATTTATAAAAAAATTACATATATTTAGCAATAGAATCAATTACCGAAGAAGATGTAACATTTTGACTTGCATAAATGTTTGAAAAATTAGCTTTTAATTTTGCACTAAATGCTGAAGAATCTTGAACATTCATTAATTTAGCTACAGTGTTTAAAGTTTCACCTTTACCTGCTGAAATATCTAAAGCTAATTCATCCATGTTATCAGCAACAAATTGATTTAACTTGTCATTTGAAGCAAAACTTGCTGGTTCTTCACAATTTAATGTACCAGAAGTAATACCAAAAGTTTGGTTCCCAGAAGTACCATTTGTAGTTGCTGCAAGAACTTGCATTACTGTTGTACTTTGATCTTTAATTAAAACTGAACCTAATCCACAACCTGTATTTTGATTAGCAAATGCAGATGAACTTAAAGCTGCAACAGCAATAGCGCTTAATAATAATTTTTTCATTTATATCCTTTTATTTTTTAATAACGGAATTATAACTTTATTATCTATATTTTTACTTAAACTAATTCTTTAATTTTGGAAAGAATTAGTTCTTTATCTAAATCTTCTTCAATTTGTAAATCCATTGCATAATCCAAAATTTTCTTAAACTCTTTTGAAGGTGTCAACCCTAAAGCTATTAAATCACGACCTTGAACTAATGGTTTTAAAGCTTTATTTTCTATATTTAACTCTTTTGCTTTTTCTAAAAGCCAAGAAGTAGCTTTTGGACATTTCTCTTTATCTTTTATATCTCGTCCTAAACAATCAGCTAAACAAATAAAACACAAATCTTCAATATTCACTTTTAAAGACAATCTTTTTACCGCTTTTAATGATGACTCTGCTAAATATAATTGAAAAGGTGCTAAATGGTGCTTTACCAAAGGAGTAATTAAATCAATAAATTTTTTTTCATTTGTAAGTCTTGATAAAAACTTGATTGTAGGCTCTATTCCTAATGTCTCATGTTTATGAGAAGTTACTCTTCCTTTATCTGTAGTTTGAGTACAAAATGGCTTTCCTAAATCATGACAAAGTATTGCATAAAATAGATATAGCTTTCTATATTCGTCTTCTATTTCAGACTCTTTTAATATCCTTGCCAACTCATCAACTGTCATTAAAGTATGTACCCAAACATCACCTTCTGGATGATACTCTTTATCTTGGATACACCCTTTTAAAGCTTCAAGTTCAGGAAAATGTTTTAAAATACCTAAAGTATCTAAAAGCTTTAAACCGATTGAAGGTTTAGAAGACTTTAAAAATAGTTTTTTAAACTCTTCATAAACTCTTTCTTTAGGAAGTTCTTTTAAATCATCTCTTTGAACCATATCTCTACAAAGTTGTATCGTTTTCTCATCTAAAGTCAAATGAAACCTTGCGCAAAACTGGATAGCTCTATAAACTCGCAAAGGGTCTTCTATAAATGTATCATCTTTTATATGTCTTAAAACTTTTTTTTCTAAATCTTTGATTCCATTATTTGGGTCTAAAAACTTCTTTTCAAAAAAATCATAGGCAATTGAATTTATAGTAAAATCTCTTCTTAAACTTGCTTTATCATACTGTAGATTTTTATCATTTATTACTTCAAAACCTTTGTGTCCTGATGCTATTTTTTTCTCTAATCTAGCAAGGGCAAAATCAAAATCATAAGAGTTAATTTTTAAAGTTAAAACACCAAAAGATTTACCTACTTGTTTTACATTTCCAAAACGCTTTAGTATTGATTCTACTTCAACTAAAGTATCAATACCAAAAAGTTCTACATCATAATCTTTACAGGGAATTTTTAAAAGTGAGTCTCTAACACAGCCACCAACAAGAAGAGGTTTTATTCCCTCTTCTTTTAGTGCAATTAGAATTTGTTTTAATACCTTAGGTATATTAATCGTTGTTGTAGTGGTGTACATCTTGTTGAGGATAAGGAATAGAAATTCCTTCTTCATCAAATCTTAATTTAACAGTTTCTGTTAAATCAAATTTTACAGCCCAATAATCAGGTGTTTTAACCCAAGCTCTAACTACAAAGTTTACAGAAGAGTCTGCAAGTTCTGATACTGCTACTGTTACACCTTTTTCTAATAAAACTTTTTCATTTGAATTAATAATATCATTTAAAACATTTTTTGCTTTCTTGATATCATCATCATAACCAATACCAACTACTAAATCAACCCTTCTTGTATCATGTGCATTTACATTTACAATAGAACCACTTGTAATTGCACCATTTGGAACAATGATTTTTTGGTTATCAGGTGTTGTAAATACTGAATTAAATATACCAACTTCTGTTACAGTTCCCGATACACCAGCAGCAGTTACAAAATCACCTGATCTAAATGGCTTAAATAAAATAATCATAACACCAGAAGCAAAGTTACCTAATGAATCTTTTAAAGCTAAACCAATAGCAAGACCTGCTGCACCTAAAATAGCTAAGAATGAAGTTGTTTCAACTCCCAATTCTGATAATGCTGTTAAAATAACAACAACCATTAAGATATAGTAAACTATATTTTCAAGAAACCTAACTAAAGTTTCATCCATACCTTTTACTTTTCTTAATAATTTAACAAAAACACTTGTAACTCTATTTACAAACCATTTACCAATTACAAAAATTAATATAGCCATTAATAATGAGAAAGCATAAGAACCTACAATTTCTACAATATTATCTGGAAGATATGAACTAAATTTATCAGCTATTTCATTTACTTTATTTTCCAAGTTTTTTCCTTATAATAATTTATAAAATTATAACACAATCAACTTTAGAAATTATCCTATAATTTCTAAAAGTTTCGAAGCTGCGTTTTCGATTTCAACTTCTGTTTTTTCTAAAGTCTTTCTATTTACAATTTCAACTTTACCCTCTTTTAGTTTCTTTCCAATTACAACAGCATAAGGAAAACCAATAAGTTCAAAATCACCCATTTTAAAACCAAATCTTGCATTTTTTCTATCATCTAAAATAGTATCAATTCCATTTGCTTTTAATTCTTCATAGATTTTTTCACCAATTTCTAGTTCTTCATCTTTTTTTGCATTTGACACAATAATATCAACTAAAAATGGTGCTGTATCTTTAGTCCAAATACAACCTCTATCATCATGACTTTGTTCAATCACAGCAGCAACTAATCTTGAAACTCCTATACCATAACATCCCATCTCAAAAGGCTGTGCTTTTCCATTTGCATCTAAAAATTTAGCATCCATTGCTTCACTATATTTTGAACCTAATTGGAAAATATGTCCTGCTTCAATTCCTTTAGTATATTCTAATTTTCCACCACAACATGAACAAGTATCACCTTCTTGAACTGTATTTAAATCAGCAAATACTAAATTTTCCATTGAAGTTAAATCTACACCTTTATAGTGATAGTTTTCTTCATTTGCTCCACAAACAAGATTATTATCATCTTTTAATTCATTATCAATTACAACTTGAATATTTTCAGGAAGTCCTACTATTCCACAGTAACCAGCAACTAAACCTGCCTTTACTAAATCTTCATCATTTGCATCTTCTAATTCTAAAGCATTAACTGCATTACAAGCTTTTGTTTCTTCTAATTCATCACATCCTCTTACAAAAAATAAAACTACTTCTGTTCTATCTTCATAAACTGCTTTTTTCATTACTGCTTTCATTGAATAATAAGCATCTGCGTTTAAAAATTCACTTACTTCTTCAATTGTTTTACAATTAGGAGTTTCTACTTTTTCAAGAGCAATAGTCTCTAGTGATTCTTTTTTATTTGGCTTTCTAACTGCTGCTTCAATGTTTGCTCCATATTCACAATCAGGACAAACAACTATAGTATCTTCACCTGAGTTTGCTAATACATGGAACTCTTTTGAACCACTTCCACCAATAGCACCACTATCAGCTTCAACAACTCTAAAATCTAAACCTAATCTATTATAAACATTTTTATATGTTTCTTCCATAAGATTAAATTCTCTTACTAAGTCCTCTTTTGAAGCATGGAAAGAATAAGCATCTTTCATTAAAAATTCTCTACCTCTCATAAGACCAAATCTTGGTCTTGCTTCATCTCTAAATTTAGTATTTATTTGGTATAAATTTACTGGTAAATCTTTATAAGAAGTTATTCTATTTTTTACCATATTTACAACTGCTTCTTCATTTGTTGGAGATAAAACATAATCTGTATTTTTTCTATCTTTGAACTTTAAAAGTTCATTACCCATAGTAGTTGATCTTCCTGATTCATCCCAATAAGATAATGGAGTTACAAAACCAAATTGAACTTCATTTGCTCCACTTTTATCCATTTCTTCTTTTACAACTGCTCTAATTTTTTCTAAAACAATTTTTCCAAGAGGCATAAAATCATAAATACCTGCACCCGTTTGACTTACAAATCCACCTCTAACTAAATATTGATGAGATGGTAAAGTTGCATCTTTTGGAGCTTCTTTTGTCGTTGGAATAAACATATTACTAAATTTCATTAATTGTTTCCTATTTTTTATTTTTCTCTAAATGTTCACATTTGTGACTGTTAAATACTGCTGTTTCATTTTTTAATGAAAACATATTTTGAATAGTGCCTACTACTACATCACACTCCATATTTTTGGAAATATCTTTTAATTTTTTAGAAGGTGTATGTAAATATTCAGTAATCACTGTTTGACAAAGTTTTCGAATATTTTCTTCATCTTTGGGGTTAATAAAACCTTTTTTTATTGCATTATCAATTTTCTTATCAATTACCTTATCACCTTTTACATAGAGGCTTTTAATAATTGGTTCAATCTCTAAAGACTTTAACCAATCAAAAAATTCAATTGACATTTTACTTACTATTGAATATGCAGTTTTTGCTTGTTCTGCTCTTAAACTCATATTTTCGTTTACAATATCTTGTAAGTCATCAACTGCATAAATATCAAGATTTGGTATTTCAATGTCCTCTATATCTCTTGGTACTGCTATATCAAACCAATATCTATCAAAAGAGGTAGGACTTACAATATCTTCTGTAATAATAGGATATGGTGCAGCAGTTGCAGTTACCATAACTTTTGATTCTTTTAATAACTCTGCTAAATTAGAATAATCTTTTACATCAACATTTGCTTCAAATGTATCAGCTAAGATTTGAGCTTTTTTCTTATTTCTACTTGTTAAAATAACATCAAAACCTGATGAAATCAAATGCTTTATAGTAAGTTCACTCATTTCACCTGCACCAATAACTAAAGCTTTAACTCCACTAGTATTACCTACAAGTTCTTTTGCTTTAGCAACTGCTGTTGAAGCAACTGATACAGAACCAGTACCTAAACTCGTAGCATTTCTAACTGCTGCTGCACACTTAAAGGCAAAATGCATTGCTCTTGTTACATTTGATGAACAATAATGTTTTGATTGAGAGAATCTAAAAGCATCTTTTAATTGACCAACAATTTGTGTTTCCCCAATAACTAAAGAATCAAGTGCTGATGCCACAGAAAACAAGTGATGTATTGCACCATTATTATCATATATATCAGCTCTATTATATAAATTGTCAAAATCTAAAGAAGAGTATTTTGCTAGCTTTAAAAGAATATCTTTCGAACTTTCTTTTACATTTGAAGATCTTGTAATGATCTCTACCCTATTACAAGTAGATAAAACTACAGCCTCTTTTGTATGTTCATAATCTAAAAGGGTTCGAAGAAATCTATCTTTATCTTCATCACTTCCAAATGCAAGTTTTTCTCTCATAGAAATATCTGTATTTTTATGAGAGAAACTAATTATTAAGTAACTCATTTAAAACTCTCTTTCAATCATCGCTTTCATAATAAAAATAAGCGTTTCACTATTTGGCTCATCTTTTACAGCTTCAATAGCTTCATTTCCTAATTTTTTTGCTAATTTTATTGAGTCTTCAAGAGCATTTGTTTCATTCATCATTTGCTTTATCCAAGAACTCTCTTCACTAGTTAACTCTTTTTTATATAAAGATTCTAATTTTGCTTTATCTTCAAGTCTCTCATGAAGTAATAAATAAGGAATTGTTACCTTACCTTCAACAAAATCAAGCATTGCAGGTTTTCCTAAAGTAGTACTGTCTTGTGTAATATCTAAAATATCGTCTATCATTTGAAAGGCTAGACCGAGATTTTTACCATATAAGGCATATTTTTCTTTTGATAAGCCTGCTAAAATAGCTGCACTTTTTGCACTAGCTTCAATTAATGAAGCAGTTTTTTTATAAATCATATCATTATATTTTTCATAAGAAGTGTTAAAACTATTTGTTAAATCTACATCTAACATCTCACCAATACTTAAAAGTGTAACTGCACTTGAAACAGTATGGGCTATTTCATAAGGCATTGTAGTTAACTCTGTAAAAGCTTTAGAGTATAAAATATCTCCAAACATAATAGATGTTTTGTTATCATATAAAGCATTTACAGAAGGCTGTCCTCTTCTAGTATCAGCTTCATCTATTACATCATCATGTAAAAGTGATGCTGCATGAATCATTTCAATAACAGCACATAATTTAACTGATTGCTCAGATACTCCTGCAATTTTTAAAACTAATTTAGACCTTAACATCTTTCCAGTTGCTAACTTATCTAAAAGCTCTAAACTTTTTTTATCATTACACTCTTTTACAAATGTTTTTATTTGTTCTTTAACTTGTTGTAACTCTTCCACAAATATACCTTATGAATCTAATCTACAAATAATTTCACCAGTAAACTCTACGTAAAGACCTTTTTTCATAGCTTCTAGTTCTTTTTCATTATTTAGTTTAAATTCTTTAATTTCTTCATTAATATCAAAGTTTTCATCTTTACCTTGAGATAACATCATCTCTAAAGCAGCAACTTTTTCTACAATTTTATCCCATTCTTCTTCTACAATATCTTGAGAAGCTTCTCTACTTACATCAAAAAATTTTGATTTAGGACTTCCCATAAAAATATCATCTTCATCTTCTGTAAACCAATCACCGAACATTGACATATAATTTCCTTTTTATTTATCTTCTAATCTAACTCTAACTGATTTAGCATGTGCTGTTAGACCTTCTGTATCTGCAAGTAAGGCACAAGCTTCACCTAACTCATCAATTGCATTTTTTGAAAAGTTAATAATCGAGCTTTTTTTCATAAAGTTTTCTACATTTAATGGA
This sequence comes from Arcobacter rhizosphaerae, assembly GCF_049472155.1. Taxonomy (NCBI): domain Bacteria; kingdom Pseudomonadati; phylum Campylobacterota; class Epsilonproteobacteria; order Campylobacterales; family Arcobacteraceae; genus Arcobacter; species Arcobacter rhizosphaerae. The sequence continues at coordinate 326,122 of NZ_JBMOVW010000002.1, forward strand.
CTATAAAACTTAGCTGTACTTCCTGTTGGAAGAGTGTGATTTGGTCCAGCTATATAATCACCAATAGGTTCAGGAGTATTCTCACCTAAGAAAATTGCACCTGCATGTTTAATATAAGGAAGTAATTCAAAAGCATTTTTTGTCATAACTTCTAAATGTTCAGGAGCTATTTCATTCATAAGTTCTAAGGCTTCTTCCATAGTTGAAGTTACGATAATTGCACCTCTATCTTCTATTGATTTTCTAGCTATTTCTTCTCTACTTAATGTTTTTAAGTAATTTTCAACTTCAACTGATGTTTCATTTGCAATATTTTCATCAGTTGTAATCATAATAGAACTTGCCATTTCATCATGCTCAGCTTGTGATAATAAATCAATTGCTAAATAGTTTGGTTTAGCAGTTTCATCAGCTAAAATCCCTATTTCAGAAGGTCCTGCTATCATATCAATATTTACTTCACCAAAAACTAATTTTTTAGCAGTAGCAACAAAAATATTTCCAGGCCCTGTAATAACATCTACTTTTGGAATAGTTGCAGTTCCATAAGCCATAGCAGCAATAGCAGAAGCTCCACCTACTTTATAAGCTTTCGAAACTCCACATAAATGACAGGCTGCAAGTAATAATTCATTAACTTCATTATCAGGAGTTGGAGTACATACTACTATTTCTTCAACACCTGCAACTATTGCCGGAACTGCGTTCATTAGAAGTGAACTTGGATATGCTGCTTTTCCACCAGGAATATAAAGTCCAGCTCTATCAACAGGGCTTACTTTTTGACCTAAAATAGTTCCATTTGCTTCAAAATCTAACCATGATTTTGGAAGTTGTTTTTCGTGATAAGCTTTGATTCTATCATAAGCTGTATGTAAAGCAGCTCTTAATTTATCGTCGATATTATCATAAGCTTTTTTCATATCATCTTGAGAAATCATTAAGTCAGAATCATCCTTAACTTCCCATTTATCAAATTTTTCAATGTGCCTTTTTAAAGCCTCATTTCCTTCCTCAACTATCTCATCAATAATCCCTGTAACGATTGAAGAAACACCTTTAATATCACTTTTTGCTCTAGCTAGAATTCCATCAAACTCTTCTTTGAAGTTTGAGTCTTTTGTATTTATAATTTTCATTAAATTTGTCCTAATATCTCTTCTACAATATTTTCTAAAGGCTTTTTCTCAACATCTACAATAATATCAGCAACTTCTTCATACTGTGGTACTCTTAAATCATAAAGTTTTGTTGCTTCATCTAAATTTTGTAAAAGTGGTCTTTTTCTAAGTTTATTAGCAGCATTTGGTGCAGCATTTATTCTGTCTAAAATTCCTTGAAATGAAGATTTTAGATAAACAACTGTACCAATATTTTTAATATTTTCTTGCTTATAAAAGCCACCACCTGTTGAGATAATAGTGTTATTTACACTTTGCTCTAACCATAATGCAGTTTTCTTTTCTAATGCTCTAAAGTATGGCTCTCCCTCTTGGGCAAAAATTTTTTTAATTTTTCTATTTTCCATACTCTCAATTAAGTCATCTGTATCAATAGCAAACATATCAGAAGATTGTACTAATCCTCTTGCTACTGTACCCTTACCAACACCCATAAAACCTATTAATATAATATTCTTCTTTTTCATAGTTAAAGATTATATCTAAAAGTTTGTAATTTTCTCATAAAGAAAAGTTCTTTAAGATAGTTAGCTTAAAACAAGCTCCTGTATAACTACTATCTTTATATTCAAAAGTTTCATTATAAGCCTCAATATTACCTTTGGCAAATCGTTTTATTATTTGCTTAGACATATAAAGCCCTATACCTGTTCCATTTTTATCTTTTTTTGTTGTAAAATGAGACTTAAAGATATGTTTTATAACTTCTTTTGGTATTCCATTGGCATTATCTTTTATTTTGATTATTATATTCTCATTTTCTTCTTTTGCTTCTACAAAAATATATCTATCTTTTATATTTTGTCTTTCAAACTCATCTTTTGCATTGTTGTATATATTTATCAAAACTTGTAAAAGTTCATTTTCATAACCTATAACTTCAATATTATCAATATTCTTTACAATATTTATGTTTGCATTTTTAAAATGACTACCTAAAAGCTTTTCTATTTTTTGGAATAGCTCTTCAATAGTAAAAGTTACATGATGTTTTTTAGGGTTAAAAAAATCTTTAAAATCATCAATTGTAGTTGATAAATACTCTACTGTATTTGAGATATTATCCATTCCTTCATTTATATCTTTTTTCTCTAAAACACCAAATTCACTTTTAAATTTAATTCCAGAAGATTGTGTTTTAATAGCATTTAAAGGTTGTCTCCACTGATGTGTAATATTACCAATCATTTCACCCATTGCTGCCATTTTTGATTGTTGAGAAAGAATCAAATCTTTTTCATTATTTTCTTTTATTTGCTTTATTAACTCTTTTTTATGTTTCAAAAATCTTAATCTTAATTGCTTAGATAAAAATATTGAAATTAAAATAAAAATAGAGCTCAACATTAATCCAAATAATAAAATTATTTTTAAATCCTCTTTATTGTCTTTTTTTACTTTATCTTCTATATCTTTTAAACTTTTGTCCAATTCATCAACATAAAACCCTGTTGCAATTGACCATTGCCAATAATCAAAGCCTTTTACATAAGTAATTTTTTTATAAGAGTTTCCTGTTTTTGGTCTTACAGAAGAGAAATAAGAAATATATCCAGCACCATTTTGAGCAGTTTTTATTAATTCTTTAGTTATATAAAAAGAGTTTGAATCTTTTAAATTTATTCTATTTAAACCTATATAATTTTTATTTATATGAGATAGGTAGTTTCCTTTATAATCTACTATAAAAACATAAGAGTCATTTCTATAATTAATTTTTTGAATATATTCTAATATTCTTTTTTGTAATCTACTCTCAAACTCATCTACATACTCCCCTGTACCAATAAACCATCCATAAGGTTTAAAAAGATAATTATATGTGATTTTTTTATATTGAGTATCAATAGTTTTTGGTTTATTCCAATAAAGTTCATAAAAAAACTCATCACTATTTTCTAAACCTTTAATAATCTCTCTTGAAGGGAAATTACCTTTTTCATCTTTGAAATTTATAAGACTTTTACCCTCAATATTTGGTTTTAAAGGATGAAGAATATTAACTGCATTTAAATCATAAATATAAAAATAACCTCTTCCATCATTGAAGGTTAATTTTCTTAAAGCATCTTTTATTTTTACAGTAATTTCTTCTTTTGTCTTAGTATCTTTATATCTATTATAAATATAATTCATAACCCTATAAGCTTTTTGAACTTCTTTTTTTAAGTTTTGCTTTAAGTTTTTAGTACTATTATTTTTTTCATAAGCTATATATTCATAAACTAAATCAACTTCATTTTTTATATTTTGTTTACTTTTTAAAATAAACTGTTCTTTAAGTTCTTTTATATCATTTTTATTTTGAAAATCTTTTTCTAAAAAATAAAAATAACTAACAATTGATAAAAGTAATATAACAATCAATGTTGGAGCATATTTTATTAAATTTAATATAGTTTTTTCGTTTGTGTGCAACATGTCGCTATTTTATCATAAGTTTTATTATGCCTTGTATTTATTTTCATATCTTTGAAGCATTGATTCATTACCAAGAACTCCACCTTGATGAATATAAAGATAATTATTAGTTGTTTTATTATATTTACTTATATATTCTTCAAATATTTTGATTCCTAAACAATCATATAATAAATCAAATTCAATCTTTGTTTGACTTAAAAGTTCAAGATAAATTTCATAGAACTCTTTATAAAGTTTCCCAAAATGATATTTTTTTGTTCTTTTTAATATCGTAGGATGATTTGAATCTTCTAATTGGAAAAACTGTTTTCTTAAATATTCTTCATCTCCTACACAAGTACAAGTTAATACTTCAAAAGGTAAATACTTTTGTAAATATAAAGCTGTTGTTCCAGTACCACTTGGTAAAAAAACTTTTAAATTTTCAATATTATTTTCTTTTGCCCAAACTATTATCTCATTAGCAAGAATTTCTAAACCATATTGAGCCTCTTTTAAAGCTCCACCTTCTTTTATAAAAAGTGTTTCTTCATCAAAACTTTTTGGAATTTGGCTTTCATAAATATTCATACCATTTTCTAAAGCATATTTATAATTTCCAATAGGATTTTGCTTTAAAAAAGACGCAATATGATCTACATAATAATCAAACTGTAAACCTTTTATTTTTGCTAAAACAGATAAAGAATACATAGCATTTGATTGAGCTGAACCATGAGATACAACTTTTTTTATATTTTCTAAATCTTTTTGTAAAAAATAGTAGAATTTTCTTGCTTTATTACCTGAAAAGCTTTTATGTAATAAGTCATCTCTTTTTATATAAAAACTATTTTTATTAAAAGTGATTTTTTCTATTGGGGAGTTTGTATAATTCATTTTGTGATTGTACCATTTATTAATAAAATTTTTGTACAATAACAAAAAAACAAGAAGAGGACAAATATGGATATTCTTTTTTATATACAAAAAGGTGGAATTATTGTTTATATATTAATTGCACTAAATGTTATTGGCTTTACAATAATACTATGGAAATTATTTACTCTTCCAAGAAAAAATGCCATGCTTAAAAAAATTGAAACTAAACTTGACAAAAGCTCTTCTAACTCAATTTTTTCTCAAATAGAATATGAAGTGAAAAAACTAGAAAGTGGTCTTACTTATATAAAAAATATAGCAACAATTGCACCACTTTTAGGACTTTTAGGAACAGTAATAGGAGTTTATCAATCTTTTGATGCGATTACTAAAAATGGCTTAGGAGATCCAAGTGTATTTTCAAATGGTATTTCAATAGCACTTATTACAACAATTGCAGGTTTGATTGTAGCAATACCCCATCATATTGCATATAATCATTTTATTTCTCAAATTGACTCAATAGAGTTAAAAGCAAAAAGTACAATTAAATAATATGAAAAGAAGAGAACCTTTAGGTTTAGATTTAACCCCGATTATTGATGTAGTTTTTATACTCCTTTTATTTTTTATAGTAAGCTCAGTATTTAAAAAAGATGAGCTAGCTTTAATTCTTGATTTACCAAGTTCAAATGCAAAAGAATTAAAAGTTGATGAAGAACAAATTTTTATAGAACTTAGCTCAAATAAACTTGCTATAAAAGGAATTGAAGTATCTTTTGAATCATTAGAAGATAATCTAAAAGCAATTGAAAATAAACAAAAAGCTGTACTTGTAAGAATAGATAAAAAAGTAGAATATCAAAGAGTTGTGAAAGTTTTAGACTTATTACAAAAACACAATCTCACAAACTTAGCCTTAGTAACAAATGAAAATGAAAAGAAGAAGGATTAATTGCCCTCTTCTTTTTTTAATTGATTATACTCTTCATCAGTAAAAATTCTTGATTTTGTAATAAACTGATAACCTAAATCTATTTCTAATGAAAATGAGTTTCCAAAAGCTGCTTTTTCCTCTCTCACATCAATAGTAATAAATGAGTGTTTAAAATATTCAAACTGATCTTTATCTATAAAAAATTCACAACCACAAATTTCTCCAAGCTTTACATTTCTACTTGGTACATAAAAATCATCTTTAGCATAACACATAGGAGCAGTTCCATCACAACAACCACCACTTTGATTAAAGACTAATTCACCATGTTCTTCTTGAAGTTTTTTTATAACATCACAAGCTTCTTTTGTAACATCAACTCTTTTTATTGACATAATTTATCCTTTTTGAAAGTTAAAAATAAAAAAGTACAGAAGGAAAAGGGGTTAACCTTCTGTACTAAAACAAGGGGGGTATATTAATTGAATCTAACTATTAAAAGAATCCTAAAGCATCTTTACTATAAGAAGTTAAAATATTTTTAGTATGTCTGTATGAGTTTAACATCATCATGTGAGTTTCTCTACCAATACCTGATTTTTTGTATCCACCAAATGATGCGTGTGATGGATATAAGTGATAACAATTTACCCATACTCTACCAGCTTCGATTCCTCTTGAGAAATAGTGTAACTCATGAGCATCTCTTGACCATACACCTGAACCTAATCCGTATATAGTATCATTAGCAATTTCTAGTGCTTCTTCTGCCGTTTTAAATGTAGTTACTGCAAGTACTGGCCCAAAAATCTCTTCTTGGAAGATTCTCATTTTATTATGACCTTTAAATAATGTTGGTTGAATATAGAATCCATTTGGATATTTTTCAGACTCTAATACATCTCCACCAATTAAACACTCAGCACCCTCTTCTTTACCAATTTTAATGTACTCAGTAATTTTTTCTTTTTGATTTAAAGAACACTGAGCTCCCATCATATTATCAGTATCAAGAGGATCACCTAATTTAATAGCTTTAACTCTTTCTAATACTCTTGCCATAAATGGCTCATAGATATCTTCATGAATTAATGCTCTTGATGGACAAGTACAAACCTCACCTGAGTTAAATGCAAATAATACTAAACCTTCAATTGCTTTATCAAAGAACTCATCATCTGCATCCATGATTGATGGCATAAAGATATTTGGTGATTTACCACCTAATTCTAATGTTGAAGGAATAATATTTTCAGTTGCATATTGCATAATTAACTGACCCGTAGTAGTTTCACCTGTAAATCCAACTTTTTTAACATCTGGATGAGTTGATAAGTGTTTACCAATTTTTCCACCTGCACCATTAATAATGTTAATTGTACCTGCTGGTAATACATCAGATATTGTTTCCATTAATAATAAAATTGACATTGGAGTTGCACTTGCTGGTTTCATAACAACACAATTTCCTGCTGCTAAAGCTGGTGCTAATTTCCAAGCTGCCATTAATAATGGGAAATTCCAAGGAATAATTTGTGCTACAACACCATAAGGCTCATAAACTTCTTGTGAAATTGTATTTTCATCTAAATCAGATACAGTTCCAGACTCAGCTCTAATTACTGATGCAAAATATCTAAAGTGATCAACTACTAAAGGAACATCTGCATTTAAAGTTTCTCTAATTGTTTTACCATTATCTAAAGTTTCAGCTATTGCTAATGCTTCTAAATTTGCTTCAATTGCATCTGCTATTTTATTTAATAAATTACTTCTATCTACTACAGAAGTATGTTTAAATGATTCAAAAGCTTTTTTTGCAGAAGCTACTGCTGCATCTACATCTTCTTCATTTGATCTTGGAATTCTTGTTAAAAGTTCTCCATCTACAGGTGAAATGTTTTCAAAATATTCACCACTTTTAGGAGCTACCCATTCTCCACCAATAAAGTTCTCATATTGAGCTTTGTATTCCGGCTTACTGTAAATCATTTTTAATCCTTTTTATTATTTTATATGTTTTGAAAAACTATTTGCTTTTGCATAATTTTTCTGCATGATGAAAGTTTACATGATAAATATAGCATGAATTTAGCCTAAGTATAGCCTCAGTATAGCAATGTACTTTTTTGTTACAAATTCCCAATAAAACGCACTTTTAAAGAGTTTTTTTTCTTTGTTTTTTTTAATTTATCTGCTACAATTTTTTTATGAAAACATTTAACTATACAATAGAAGACCAATCTTTAGAACTGTTAATAGATTTTAATACTTTAAAAAAAGAAAAAAACATATTAATACAAATTTTTTGTGGCCAATCTAAAGAAGCAATGAAAACTATATTAGATAAATTAAAAACAAAGCTACCTCAAGCCATTTGTATTGGTTCATCTACAGATGGAGAGATTAATAATGAAACTATTACAACTAAAAAAATTGTAATATCAATATCTATATTTGAAAAAACTCAACTTGAAATAGCTTTTGTACAAAATAAGAACTCCTTTGAAAATGGAAAAGAATTAGCAAAAAAACTATGTAAAAAAGATACAAAACTACTTATTACTTTTACAGATGGAGAAACTACTAATGGAGAAGAGTTTCTAAATGGGATTAGTTCTATAAATAATAATGTTGTTGTAAGTGGAGGAATGGCTGCTGATAATGCAACCTTTAAAGAAACCTTTATTTTATGTCAAGACAAAATTATTACAAAAGGTGCAGTAGGTGTTTCATTAAATTCAAAAGAACTAAAAATTTGTAATGCTTATAATTTTAACTGGTCACCAATAGGAATAGATCATGAGATTGAAGAAGTTAAAGAAAATAGAGTATATAAAATCTCTGGATTAAGCCCTTTAGATTTTTATGAAAAGTACTTAGGAGAGTATGTAGCCAAGTCTTTACCTGCAACAGGAATTGAGTTTCCTTTGATTGTTCAAAAAAATGGAATTCCTGTAGCAAGAGCTGTTATTCAAAAACATAATGATGGAAGCTTAAGTTTCGCAGGTAACTTAAATAAAGGGGATATTGTAAAGTTAGGCTTTGGTAATGTTGAACTTATAATGAACAACCCTTTACAGTCCTTATTTAATAAATGTTCTGTATCAGGGGTAGAATCATTTTTTATTTATACTTGTATGGCTAGAAGAAGATATATTCCTGATTTAATAGATATTGAAATAAAACCATTTTCAAAGATTGCTAATACTTCTGGATTTTTTACGTATGGAGAGTTTTATCATAACGAAGGATATAATGAATTACTAAATCAAACACTAACAGTAGTAGGCCTTAGTGAAAATGATGATATTTCTTATGAAGAAAAAAAGAAAATTGAAAAAACTGAAAATATAATAAGTGAACATGCTAGAAGTTTACAAGCTTTAACACACTTAATACAACAGTCTTCCCATGATTATAAGCATCAATCAAAAAAATTGGAAGAAGGCAATAAGTATGCACAAAATTTAGTAGAGTCACAAAAACAATTTTTGAAATATGCAATTCATGAGACAAATACTCCTCTTTCTATTATTATGGGAAATATTGATATGTATGAAATAGAGCATGGTAAAAATAAGTATTTATCAAATATTGAAGTTGCTATGAAAAATGTTTTTAGTATATATGATGATTTAAGTTATTTAGTAAAAAAAGACCAAGTAAATAAAGCAACACATGAGATTAACTTAGTTGATTTTATTAGAAGCCGAATTGAGTTTTTTACACAAACGGCTTTAAAATTCAAATCAAAATTAAATTTTATTCATAATGTAGATGAAATAAGAATTAATTTTAATGAAATTAAACTTCAAAGAATAGTTGATAATAATCTTACTAATGCAATAAAATATACTTTGCCTAATGAAACTATAAATGTAAAATTAATTTATATAAATAATGAATGTGATTTTATAATAGAGAGTCGATCTGTTCAAATTCTTGAACCTCAAAAGATTTTTGAAGAGTATTATAGAGAAGAAGAATCAAAAGATGGTTTTGGCTTAGGTTTAAATCTTGTAAAAAGAATTTGTAGTGAAGAAAATGTTGGTATAAAATTAGAATCAGGTGAAAACTGGGCTTCATTTACTTACACATTTAAAGGAGTTGAAAAATGAAAATATTACTTTTAGAAGATGATATTATGTTAAATGAAATGATTACAGAGTATTTAACATCTACAGGGCATTCAATCACAAATACAACAAAAGGTGATGAGTGTTTAGATATATTAGATGAAAAAAAGTTTGATTTATTAATACTTGATATTAATGTTCCAAATATTGATGGATTAAGTGTTTTAGAAAAACTTCATGAAAATAAAAGAATGATACCTACTATATTTATATCAGCTCTTATTGATATAGAAGATATTGATAGAGCTTTTAATATTGGCTGTCATGATTACTTAAAAAAACCTTTTCATTTAAGAGAATTAACTCTTAGAATAAACAAAATATTAAAAACAAATATAGCACCACAAAAACATAAAAGATTATCAAAAAACTATAGTTTTGATGCAGAAACCATGACTTTGTATTTTAATAATGAACCACATATTTTACCTAAAAGACAACTTCAAATAATAGAACTATTAGCTCATAATAGAAGCTTAGTAGTTCAATATGATATGTTTAGAACTTATGTATGGAATGATGATTTTATTGATAATGCCACAATAAGAGCAGAAGTAAATAGAGTAAAAAAAGTATTAAAAGAAGACTTTATCAAAAATATTAGAGGAAGTGGTTATATGGTTGAAAGACCAAATTAACCCTACTTCTAAAACTTAATGGATACAAAAAAACTTAAATCAAACTCATTATTATCATTTAAAAAGTTGTTTTTCCTATACTCCACATAAGAGGGTTTTGTTGTTGTTTCAAATTCACTTCTTGGAAGCCATTCATGATAAACCCAATGAATAAACTTTAAGACATCCCCATGAACACCTTTTATATCAAATCTTGCATAAACTCCATCAGCTATTTTAAAATCAGGTAATCTATCACTTTGAACTTCTTCACTTTCACTTGTCTCAATACAAGCGATATACTGACAGTCATTTAAAGGAGTAATTGAAGGATTATCATGAAAAAGTGCAATTTCTTTGTACTCTTTAATATTATTTGACAAAATCCAAACTTGTAGTTTTTGCCAAGCTTGTTTTATATTTACATTATATCCTCTATTTCTTATGTAATATGCTTTTCTAAAAGGCATTTTTACTATAGTTGGTGTTATTTCATTGAAATTTGCTTTTGATTCCATAGCTTTTGGAGATTGTTGTAAAATATTATTTGAATACTGCTTATAACCTCCACTTCTCCACTGTTTTGGTGTCATTTCAAATCTTTCTTTAAAAGTTTTAATAAAAGAAGATTGAGATGAATATCCACACTGATTTGCTATATCAGAGATTGTTGAATATTTATTTGTAAGTAATAAATTAGATGCTTTTTGTAATCTAATAGATTTAATGCTTTCATAAATATTTTTTCCAAAAGCCTCTTTAAAAATTCTATGCATGTGAAACTTACTTATATTTAAATCAATACTAAGTTCTTCTATATCGATGTTTGTCTCAATATGAGTATAAATATAAAACATTATATCATTGGCTATTTTTGTTCTTTTTTGAAGAGTTTGTTTTTTCATAAAATCAATTATAGCATAAATAAAATATAAAATTAGCACTAATAAACAATTATAATAGCACTTAAAAAGAAGAATTATTTTTAAATTTTTCATACAATAATCACAATTCAAAATATAAGTAAGGTTTTTAGGAAAAAATATGAACTTAAATAAACAATTGAATTTAGTTTTACAAGAATGTGAATCTATAAATTTACAAAAATTAAAATTAGATACATTACTTATTATTGTTCATCACTTATTAAGTGATTACAAGAAAATGCAATTACCTAAAAGTGAAAATGACATGAAGTTTATTCATGAAAATGTTAAAAATTTGAAAATCTATTTAGACAATAATATAGTTACAAGTGAAACACTTTCATACGTTTTTAAGAACCAAAATAAGTCCTCAACACTTAAAAAAATATCAATAAATTTAGAACCAATGAGAGCTTATTATAAATTCCTAACCTCAATCTTTTCTTCCCAACTAAAGAAAGGTTCATATTGGATTCCTGAACTCCTTGCTTTTAGTTTGATTTACAATTACAAAAAAGAGTTTGAAAAATCTTTTTGTTCGTATACTTTTATCGATAGTTTCCCTATTGAAAAAATACTAAATATATACAATGAAAACAATATCGCTGTGAAAAAAAATATTTCACAAAAAGAAGAAATTTCTACATGGAAAGTTAAAACAAGTTTAGATGAAATGTATGATTTATCTGAATATATGATTAAAAAATATTTATCTTACAGTTTTAAAATTAATACAAAAAGAGTTTCAAAAACTAGAAAAAAAAGAAGAAGATAGATAAAATCTATCAAACTTCTAAAAATGAAATAGAATTTTTTCTATTTCTATAAAAAATCTTTTGATTGCTATATGTAATGCTATCTTGGATTTTTTGCGTAACAACTGCATGATCAGGTGACTTTGAACACACAGGATCAGCAGCATTCATCTCTCCTGTTAGAGCAAAGGCTTGGCACCTGCATCCGCCAAAGTCTTTGTCTCTTTCATCACAAGTCCTACAAGGCTCACTCATCCAACTATCCCCTCTAAAATAGTTAAAAGCTTTTGAGTCATACCATACTTCTTTTACAGAGTTTTCTTTAACATTTGGAAATTCTAAAGGTAAAGTATTTGCTGTATTACATGGAAGAGCAACCCCATCAGGATTGATAGTTAAAAATGTAGTTCCCCATCCATTCATACAAGCTTTTGGTCTATCTGCAAAATAATCAGGCACAACTAAAAATACTTTCATTGCATCATCTTTTTGTCTATACTTATTTACTTTTGCTTTTGCTTCATCTAATTGCTCTTTTGAAGGAAGCAGTGCATTTATATTTTTTAAAGCCCAACCATAATATTGGATATTCGCTATTTCTAAATAGTTCGCCCCTAAAGTTTCGGCAAATTCTATAATTTCCCCTACTTGATGAATATTCTGTCTAGTAATACAAGTATTAACTATAAGTTGTAAGCCCGCAGCTTTAATTTCTTTTGCAAAAGCAATTTTTTCTTTATAAGAGTTTTTATTGTTTGTAATTAAAGTCATAGTATTTTCATCATGTGATTGAATACCTAGCTGAACTGTTTTAAGCCCTGCTTCTTTTAGTTTTTTTACTATTCCTTTTGGAGCACCAACTCCTGATGTAATAAGATTTGTATAAAACTTCAAGTCATTTGCTTTTTGAACAATATCAACAATATCTTTATTTAATAAAGGCTCGCCACCTGAAATACCAAGTTGAACAGCTCCAAGTTCTCTAACCTCATCCATCACTCTAAACCAATCATCTTTACTCATAGCATCTTTTGTATTTACAAAATCAAGTTGATTGTAACAGTAAGAACACTCTAAAGGACACTTATGAGTTAACTCTAAAAGCACCCAAAGTGGCGGTTTTATTTCTAATTTTTCATTATTTGCTTTATCATTAATCGACATACTGCACCCACTTTCTTTCAAATGCTTCATTAAAAAATGCTTCTATATCTTTTGATAAATCAGACATTTCAAACTTTTTTTCTAAAGTTTTTACTATCTGATTAAAACTTTTTGTTCCATCACATTGATTCATTATTTCGCCAGCACTTTGATTTAACTGGACCATACCTTCTGGGTATAATAATACAAAACAGTCTTGTGCTTTTTCAAACTGTAATTGAAAGTGATTATTCACTACAATTAATTTTTCTTTGTGCATCTTCTACCCCTTCAATATTAAAGTATGGAGGTTGTTTTAATTCGTATGCTAAATATAAAGCATCACACATTGTCCATAAAATATCTAATTTAAATTGTAATATTTCACAAGCTTTACTTTGTAGTTCAATTGTATTAAACTCTTCTAATGTTAATGATAATCCATGCTGAACATCTCTTCTTGCTTCACTTAATCTTTTTTGGAAATATCTTAAACCTTTTGGTTCAATCCAAGGATAATTATCAGGCCAAGTATTAAGTCTTTGTTGATGAATTTCAGGAGCAAACATCTCAGTTAAAGATGACATTGCAGCCTCTTTCCAAGGTCTTTGTTTTGCAAAATTTACATAAGCGTCAACTGCAAACTTAACAGATGGTAATACATATCTATGAGAAATTAAATCCTCTTTATTTAGTCCAACTGCTTCACCTAGCTCAAGCCATGCTTCAATTCCTCCACCAACACTATCATGGTCAATAATTCTATCTATCCACTTTCTTCTATCTTCTAAAGGAGGATTATTTGACATAATTGCAGCATCTTTAATAGGAATTGCCGTTTGATAATAAAACCTATTTGCTACCCATCCTTGAATCTCTTCTTTTGTACATTCACCTTTATACATTCTTATATGAAAGGGATGATGAATATGATACATCTTACCCATAGCTCTTAATTTAGCTTCAAACTCTTCTTTTGAAAGTAATTGGTCAATTTTTTTAATCATAATATTCTCTCCTTAATTATATTTCGATACTCATACCATCATAAGAAACTTCAATTCCATGGGAAATAAGCTCCTTATACTCATCACTACTCTCATCTAAAATAGGATTTGTATTATTTATATGAATTAGTATTTTTCTTGGTTTTTCTAAACTATCTAAAACTTTGATAAGCCCTTCTTCTCCACTTAATGGAATATGTCCCATATCAGTTCCAAGTTTATTTGAGAAGTTCCCTTTAATCATTTCATCATTTGTCCATAGTGTTCCTTCTATTAAAAGAACATCTGCATTTCTCATTTCTTCAAATACATGGTCTTCCATAACACCAAGTCCAGGTAAATAAAATAGTCTTTTTCCAGTATTTTTATTTACAACTGTTATTCCAATATTATCACCCTTTCTTGGTTTATCTCTGTAGGCTGAATATGGAGGAGCATTTGAAATTAGTGCATGAGCATAAAACTCATAACTAGGCATAACTGGTATTTCAAATTTTGTAGTTGAATCTGGAAGAATTTCATGCCATACAGTTCCTCCACCATCCCAATGCTTTAGCATTTTCATAGTAGGGAAAGATGTATTTAACTCTTCATTTACTTCTTTTGTACAATAAATTTGATGAGGACATCCCTCTCTTAACATAAGTAAACCTGTTGTATGGTCAATTTGAGCATCATTAAAAACGATAGCTTTTATTTTTGTTTCTCTTTTTTGTGTTGGGTGTAAAAAGGGGGAATTATGAATTTGCTCTAAGATATCAGGTGAAGTATTAAATAAAACCCAGTTTTCACCATCTTCACTTATAGTAATAGAACTTTGAGTTCTTCTTTTAATAGTTTTTTTACCTTCTCTGTAACCCTTACAGTTATCACAGTTACAGTTAAACTGAGGAAGACCTCCTCCTGCACCTGATCCTAAAACTTCTATTTTCATAATCTTCCCTTAACTCTTTTTATAATTAAGTCTAGTTTAGACTTAATTATAAAAAGAGTAAACTAGACAAAGCTAGTTTACTCACCTTAGGTTCTACTCGTTACAAATATACATTGTTACTTCAAAACCAAATCTATTATCCACAAACATAGGTGTTTCCCATTTCATAACAATTACCTCCTTTGTAAGATTTTTATATTCAGATTACTTATGTAATTTGAATACGTGTACTGAACCACCTTGGTTTAAAAGCTTAACAGCTTTTGCAACTTCACCACCCCATAAAGGAACGGCTCCACCCCAACCAGATACTACAGCAATATATTGCTCACCATTTTGCTCCCAAGTAATAGGAGAAGAAACGATTCCAGAACCAACATTAAATGAGTATAACTCTTTACCAGTTTCATCATCTAATACTAAAAGTTTACCCTCTGGATTACCTGTAATTACTAAACCACCAGCAGTAGTTAAAACTCCACCCCATAGAGGTGCTTTGTTTTTATAAATCCACTTAATTTTTCCACTTACAGGATCAACAGCTTTGATAGCACCTATATGATCTTCATAAATAGGTTTGATTGTAAATCCAGCACCTAAGTATGCTGCACCTTTTTTATAAGAAACAGGTTGATTCCAAATATCCATTCCCCACTCATTTGCAGGAACATAGAATAATCCTGTTTTTTTAGAGTAAGCCATTGGATTCCAGTTTTTACCACCTAAGAATGAAGGTACTGAGAATACAGATTTACCTTTCTTTCCATTTACAGGAGCTCCAGGTCTATTATCTTCATTTACTATAGGTCTACCATTTTCATCAATTCCTTTAGCCCAAGTGATTTTATCAACGAAAGGAGTAGATCTAATGTACTTACCAGTAACTCTATCTAATACATAAAAGAATCCATTTTTGTCAGCAGTAGCACCTGCTTTTACAACATTTCCATTTTTATCTTTGTAATCAAATGGTATAAATTCTGCCATACCATCATAATCCCATCCATCATTTGGAGTAGTTTGATAATGCCATACAATTTTACCAGTATCAGGGTTTACAGCAACTCTTGAAGCAGTATATAAGTTATCACCTTTTCTTAAATGAGAATTCCAAGGTGCAGGGTTTCCAGTTGGAACATAAATTAAATCTGTTTCAGGGTCATAAGTCACACCATTCCAAGGAGCACCTCCACCATGTTTCCAATTATCACCTTCCCATGTTGCATTTAATGTTCCTGAAATACCATTTTCTTTTCCATTTAAATATCCCATGTGACCTTCAACCATCGGTCTAGTCCATATTAACTTACCTGTTTTTGGATTTCTA
This sequence comes from Arcobacter rhizosphaerae, assembly GCF_049472155.1. Taxonomy (NCBI): domain Bacteria; kingdom Pseudomonadati; phylum Campylobacterota; class Epsilonproteobacteria; order Campylobacterales; family Arcobacteraceae; genus Arcobacter; species Arcobacter rhizosphaerae. The sequence continues at coordinate 342,373 of NZ_JBMOVW010000002.1, forward strand.
GCTTCTACTTTACCAACAACACCAAACTCACCACCAGAAACACCAGTGATTAACATATCTTTTACAATAAGTGGAGCAGCTGTAAATGAATATCCATCTTTATATTTAGCAATTCTTTTTTTCCATTTTACTTTTCCAGTTTTTCTATCAAGAGCAACTAGTTTCGCATCAAGTGTTCCAAAAATTACTAAATCATCATATATTGCAGCACCTCTGTTTATAACATCACAACAAGGTAAAATTGCATCAGGAAGTCTTGCATCGTACTGCCATAGTTCCTCTCCTGTTAAAACATTTATAGCAAAAAGTCTAGAGTAAGAACCTGTCACATACATAACACCATCTTTTACAATAGGTTGAGACTCTTGTCCTCTTTGTTTCTCTCCTCCAAAACTAAAATTCCATACAGGAACTAAATCTTTAACTGTATCTTTATTTATTTGAGTTAATGTTGAGTATCTTTGACCTTTTGGTCCTAAACCATAAGAAACTACATCACCAGGTGTTTTTGCATCATTTACAATTTCATCATAAGTAACTGGTGCAAATGATGGTTTTGTAACTTTTGTTATGCTATCATTTTCCATGTTGCTAGACATAGCACATCCACTAATTAGTGCAGCTAGTGTAACGGCAACTGCACTAGTTAGCAATTTATTTTTATTCATCTTCTCTCCTTTTAAATCTTGATAACAAACCTGAAAAATTTGTCTTAAAAGAAGTATACATGAGAAATATAGCCTGAGTTTAGCTATGATTTATTTTTTTAGACTTAAAACCTACAAAGGCCATTATTAGGGTTATAAGCAAAGAAATTACTACTATTATTAAAGAATTTATATCAACTTTTAAATACAAAGAAAACCTTATAGATTCAACTATATAAGTAAATGGATTATAAGATGATATATTAAATAAAACTAAGGAAGAATCTTTTATTTTCCACAAAGGATATAAAGCACTACTTAAAAAAAACATTGGAAATATAACAAAATTCATAACAGTAGCAAAATTTTCTAACTGCTTAATTACAGAAGAAATAAATAAAGCAAAAGCATTTAATATAATTGAAGAAATCATAATAATAGGAATAGTTGATAAAATAGCTAAATATGAAATATCTACTCCATAAACTTTTGCTACTAATAAAAAAGTTACTGCTTGAATTGTAGATACAATTGCTGTGGCAAACATCTTACAAAATAGTAAATAATTTCTATTTATATATGAAGATAGTAAAATCTTCATACTTCCCATTTCTCTATCAAATATCATAGTAAGTGAACTTTGCATACCATTAAAAAGTAAAACCATACCAACAAGTCCAGGAACTATGTATGTTTCATAAGTAATATATGTCTCATAAGGTGGAATAATAGCTAAACCTAAGGCTGTTTTAAAGCCAACTGAAAAGATAAATAACCATAATAAAGGTCGTACTAAAGCTGAAAAGAATCTACTTTTTTGTTTTACAAATCGAATTAACTCTTTATAGATAATTCCTTTCATGCAATTTATATAAATATTCATGTTTTACCTTACTATTTGATTGAAAGTATCAACTAATTTGTCTTTTTCATACTTTTTAACTATATCTTTTACAATTCCTGTTTCTACTATTTCACCTTTTTTTATAAAAGATATATCATCATTTTCTTCTACTTCATCAAAAAGATGTGTAATCCATAAAACACTCAAACTCTCTGTTTTAACTAAATCTCTAACATAATTCAAAATATCAAATCTACTTTTTAAATCAAGTCCAACAGTTGGTTCATCTAAAAGTAAAAGTTTTGGTTTATTTATTAAAGCTCTTAAAATCTCTACTCTTCTTCTATGTCCACCATTTAGTTTTCTAGTTGTAATATCTAAACTATCTTGAAGTTCAAGCCTTACTATTTCATTTTCTATGGATTTAATAGTATCTTTAAAATTCAAGCCTTTTATAGATCCATAATAATAAAGATTTTGCCGTACAGTTAAATCTAAATCCAAAGTTGGCTCTTGAAAAACAATACCTATATCTTTTAAGGATTTTGTATAATTTTTTATTGAATATTGATTTATATTTATAGTTCCAACTTCAACTTTTAAAAGTCTTGTGATTAAAGAAAAAATAGTAGATTTGCCAGCACCATTTAATCCTAGTAAAACAGAAAAACTACCCTGCTTTATACTAAAAGATACATTATTTAATACTTTTTTATCTCCATAAAAAAAGTCTACATCTTTAAACTCTAAAATATCACTAGTCATGATTATTTACTTGGAACTACAGCTAAGCCCCAAGGATACCTTCCAACTTTAATAGTTTTTTTAACTTTTAATGATTCTACATCAATGACAGAAATATCCCCACTTACTCCATTTGTTGTATAAAGTTTCTTTTCATTTTCTGCAAAATCAAGTTGCCAAACTCTATTTCCAACTAATAAGTATTTTATTACTTTATATGTTTTTGCATCAATAACGGCTACATGATTTGCAGGCCCCAATGCAACAAAAGCATATTTTCCATTGCTTGTCAGTTTTATTCCAACTGGTTGAATTAAATCTTTAAAAATACCTGGAATTTTAAAAGAGATTTTTGAAAGTGCTTTTTTAGTCTTAGTATCAATAACCATCACTGTACCACCAATTTCAGAAGAAGCCCAAACTTTATCACCTGCTTTTGTGAATTCTATATGTCTAGGTCTTTGATCAACTAAAGTATTATGAACAATCTTTTTTGTTTTTGTATCAATCCAATGTAAAAAATTAGATGTTTCAGAAGTATTGATAGCAACACTTCCATCAGGGCTTACAGCCATACCTTCTGGCTCAATACCAACTTCAATTTGTGCAATTACATCTTTTTTTTCTATGTCAACAACTGTTACAATACCATCATCCTCATTTGATATATAAAGTTCTTTACCATCTGGATGTAAAGCAAACTGTTCTGGATCTTCACCTGATGGAAGATTATATAAAATTTTTCCCGTTTTTGTATCCATAGCTTGAACTGTATCATCGTCACTAGCACAAATATATAACTTAGAATAATCTTTATTAAGTAAAATACCTCTAGGTCTTTGTCCAACTTCATAGGTCTTTATAACTTTATTTGTTTTTGAATCAATAACAGAAATAGTATTATCTTTTTCATTTGATACAAAAATAGTATCCGATAATAAACTTGTTGATAATAATAGTGAGCTTAAAAATAACCTTCTCATAATAATTACTCCTTAAATTAATTTAAGCATTGTATATTATATTTATAGCTTGAGTTTAGCAAAGATTTGTTGTAATAAGAAAAGTTTTAAAAAGTATAGAGATAAAGCAGTTTCTGCTTTATCCCATAAATATATTGTTTATTTAACTATAAAAATAGCTCTTTCTCTATCGCTTTTAGCTGATGGAAGACCTAGTGTATAAGTACCTGGTTTAATAGGTATAAAAGTAAGTTCAATTTCACCTTCATCATCAAATTCGAAACTATCAATTCCTAATGGTCTTACTTCAATATCATTAATAGATACTTGATTTACCCAAATATTTCTAAAAAATTCAGGACCTACAATAGGAACTTCTCTTGAACCATCACTTTTTAATACAAGTTTATAATACTTACCTGCTTTTAAATTATATGGCTTCTCTGCCAAAGTCTTACCTGCACCAATAGTAATAGGTGCTAATGTTGTTCTTGAATGTAATAAACCTTTAATATTTCCAAAAGCAAACTCAGCTGTTAAAAATAGCATAATTGAAAGTGCTATGATTTTTTTCATTTTTTCTCCTTAGTTGAATAGTTTTAAAATTGTAGTAAATGATTATAGCCTGAGTTTAGCGATTGTTTTTTGCTAAACTTAAGCTATAAACCTTATGTATACTTAAAAAAATCAAGAAGGAAAATATATGAAACTATTACTATTATTATTTATATTTGCTACTTTTATAAATGCAAATATTTTAGAAGTAAACATTTTATACTTAGAAGAAAAAATCAAAAAGCCACCAGTACTTTCAAATATTATAAAAGACCCTAATGATTTAGGACTAAAAGGTGCTCAAATAGCTATAAAAGATAGCAATAAAAGTGCCAGATTTTTAAATCAAAAATACAATCTAATTAAAGCTATTTCTTATAAAAAAGAAGAACTTATTAGTGCTTATGAGAAGTTTGTAAAAGAAGGGAACAATTACGTTGTTTTAAATGTTGAAGATGATTTATTAAAAGAGCTTTTAGCACATAATTTCTCTTCAAAAACTCTATTTGTAAATGCAAAAAGTCAAAACTCAAATCTTAGAAAAAACTATTGTAATAACAATCTTTTACATACAATATCAAGTAATGCCATGCTATATGATGGATTAGTTCAATTTTTAGTAAAAAGAGACTTTAAAAATATCTTTTTAATTAGTGGTGAGCATGAAAAAGACTTGCTTATTAAAGAAGATATTAAAAGATCAATTAAAAAATTTGGTGCAAAAATTGTAAAAGAAAAAACTTGGGATAATAATAGTGATATAAGAAGAAAAGCAAATACTGAATTTCCTTCATTTACTCAAGCTTCAGATTATGATTTAATCTTACTTGCTGATTACCATGGTGATTTTGGAGAGTTTATGTATTTTAATACTTGGCTTCCAAGACCAGTTGCTGGAACGCAAGGCTTAACACCTGTTACATGGCATAAAGTAATTGAAGCATGGGGTGCAGCACAAATGCAAAGCAGATTTGAAAAATTTTCAAAAAGATGGATGCAATCAGTTGATTATTCAAACTGGGTTGCTATTAGAACAATAGTTACAGCACTAACTCATACAAAAACAGCTGATCTAAAAACAAATATAAATTACATCTATTCAAAGGATTTTGAACTAGCAGCATACAAAGGAAGAAAGTTAACATTTAGGGAATTTAATGGTCAAATTAGAATGCCTGTAGCACTAGTTCAACCAAGAGCCTTAGTATCAACATCTCCTCAAGTTGGATTTCTACATCCAAAAACTGACTTAGATACTTTAGGTATTGCGTCATTTGAAATGGAGTGTAAGAAGTAATGAAAAAGCTAATACTTCTTTTTTTTATAGCTTGTAGTTTAAGTGCAAACTATAAAATAATAGAGAATGAAAATCTTTTTAGCGTTAAAGTTGAAGATGAGAGTTTTCAAGAAGTATTAGTAAATCTAAAAGATGAAATCAGCTTCCAAGGCTTTGTAATAGTTCATGAACTAAACCTTGCAAAATCTACATCAAATGTAGCTAAAGCTTTAAAGCAAAACCCTGTTTTAACAAATGGCATAAATTTACTTATGTGTAAAAGTAGCTTTACTTTAAAAATGATTCAAGAAACCTCTTCAAATATTACATATTGTCCTTTAGGAATTTCTGTTTATGAGCTTAAAAATGAAGTTTTTATATCTTATAAAAAGTATCATAACTTAAAAGATGAAGATATGATTTACAAAGAAGTAAATGAGAAGTTAAAAAATCTAATATTAAAGAGTTTGGATTAATATTTTCCAAACTCTTTGTAAGTGCCATTATCTAAAAGTAAAAATACTGTTTTTACTTCTTTATCATTTTCATAAGAAGGTAAAGAAAGACCTATTGAATCTTTTGGAATACTTTTAAAGAACTCTTTTATAGCTTTTGCTGGAACATTTCCTTCAAATACATAATCTTTAAAAATTGTTGTATTACATGATTGAACTTCTCTTGGAACACCTACACTATATTTCAAACCTTTTACATTTACCATTTGAACTATTTCAACTTGATTGGCTATTTTTTTCATATCATCTAACCATGATTTTGGACAAGTGCTTGTCATAGGTTGAAAAACTTGCATTTTACTTTCACTTGCGAATAAAGTAAGACCTAGCATTAAGATTAAAACTATTTTTTTCATATTTCTCCTTTTAATATATTTGGATATTTTTCAAATATCTCATTTTTTATCTCATCAACTCTTCGTTGATTGGCTTTTTTATTTTTATTGTTTTCAAACTCTAAAATTATAGTTGCAGGATTTTTAGAGAAAAAGAAAATCCTATTTGAAAAGTATAGTGCTTCACTTAAATCATGGGTTACTAACACTACTTTAGGATTAAACTTTTCACATAGTTTTAAAAACTCTTCTTTCAACTGCATTGATGTTGGATAATCAAGAGAAATAAAAGGCTCATCTAAAAGTATAAGTTTTGGTTCATTTATAAAAGCTCTTATTAAAGCTACTCTTCTTTTCATTCCCCCTGATAGAGCACTGGGATAAAACTCTAAAACATCTTCTAACTCTATTAGTTTTAGAAACTCTTTTATTTTATTCTCATCTTTATCTTTATAAACCAATAAAAGATTATCTTTTATACTTAACCAAGGTATTAATCTATCATCTTGAAACATAAAAGAGATCTCTTCACTATCTTTTTTAACTTCCCCAATATAGTCGTCATCTAGTGATGCTAAAATATTTAGAAGTGTTGTTTTCCCACAACCAGATGGACCAATAATTGAGATAAATTCTTTTGCTTTAAGACTTATATTTATATCTTTTAAAACTCTTTTATCTTTATAGTTTTTATTTTCAATACAAATTTCTAACATTTTATTTCCATTTATTGATATATAAATCTATTGGTTTTAAAAATAGTTTTTCAATTAAAAGAATTACTAAAACAAAAGCGAAAGAGTAAGCTAAAATTGAAGTAATATCAAAGAATTGAAAGAACATAGAGATTTTAAAACCTATTCCATCACTTCTTCCAAGAAGTTCAACAACTAATACAATCTTCCAAATTAGTGATAAACACAATCTTGTAGAAGCCATAATATAAGGATATATTTGTGGTAAAAAAACTTTAAAGAAAGTCTCTTTTTTTGATACTTTATATACTTTTGCTAATTGAATATATTTTCTATCAATTGCCTTAGTACCCTCTCTTACATTTACTATTACAATTGGAAGTTTATTTAAAATCACAGCTAAAAGTGCTGCAAAATCTGTAAGTCCAAACCAAATATAACAAATTACAATTGTTACAAGTGCTGGGATATTTAATCCAAGAATTAAAATAAAATCAAAAATATCATCTATTTTTTTTGATATTCCCATTAAAATACCAAAAATAATCCCTAAGAACATAACTACAAAAAAACAAACAAATACTCTATATAAAGTAACTCCTAAATTATAAAGTAAATCTGAATTAAAAGTATGATCATATAAACTAGTAGCTATTTGAGAAATAGAAGGGAAAGTAGAACTTGCTATAAAAAAAGCTGTCACTTCCCATATAAGTAAAAAAGCTACTATTGATAGGATTCTGATATTTTTACTTAACACTTTTTATACTTCTTACTTTTGAAAATTCCAAAATGTTTTTTCATCTAAACTTTTAGCATTTGATACTAAATTTTTACCACCTTCTTTTAAAAGTATTTCAAATACTTTTTTTGAATCTTCTATATTTTTAGAATTAAACTCTTTTATAATTCCTTGTCTAAATCCTTCTTTTAAAGCCTTGAAAACCTTGTCTTCTTTTGATTTCATTAGAGGTCTTATTCTATCCCATTCTTTTTCATTTGATAAAAGAATATCTTTTGCTTCATGACTGGCTTTTATAAATGAGTTATAAAGCTTTTTATTTTTTAAAGCAATATCTCGTCTAAACGTCCAACCAATTAGTGAAATATTCTCTTTTACACCTAATTGTTTTAAAACATCACTCATTTCAACTAAAGGCTGTACTCCTTTTGCTTTTAACTTTGCATTAAAATGCCAAAAATTAATAGCAGAATCTAAAGAACCATCAAGTATTTTTTTATATAAGATTACAGGACTAGCAAAAACAGGAGTTATTAAATCTTTTAAGTCTTTTTTATATTTATGCTTACTATATGCCCGCAGAAGTAGCCAACTCTTATCATAAGCACCACCTGAAACTCCAAGTTCTTGCCCTTCTAAGGCTAAAAGAGTCTTTACATTTTGTTTTGTATAAATTGTTCCTGTTGCTTTTGAATATGGATAAAAAGTAAAATCTTTTTTATTTGCTCTTTGAGTATTTACCCAAAGCCAATCAGTAACTATCATATCTACAGAGTTTGCTTGAAGTGCAACAGATGAAGCATTTTTAGAAGCAAGCTTTAAAACCTCCAAATCAAAACCATATTTTTTATCTAATTTATTATATTTTATTACATTTAATTCCCAATTTACAGTTCCATAAGCTAAAACTCCAACCTTAAGTTTCTCTTGGGCACTTACCTTTATTATTAAAAATAAAATTACTAAAAAAACTTTATACATATTTATCCTTTAAAACTAAAACTCTAAAACATTGTATAAGAGTTTTATAGCATGAATTTAGCGAAAACCCCCTATTTTTCATTGCTATAATCAGGCTATAAAAACTGTTTATAATTTCAGAATCTAAAAAATAAAAGGAAAGAAGAGATGAATAAAATTCAAAAAATAGGATTAGCTACACTATTTTCAACAGTGTTTGCATTTGGACATGGAAGTGTTACACCTCAAAAAATTGATACAAAAGGCTTAGAGTCTTTAGGAAAAGAATGGTTAGATGAGAATCCATATAAAACTAATAATAAAAAAGCAGTTGAAATAGGTGCCTATGCATATAGTGAAAACTGTGCAAGGTGTCATGGACTTGATGCTATTTCAGGTGGTATTGCTCCAGATTTAAGAGCTTTAGAAGCAGGTATGGATGGTGATGAGTGGTTTATGGAAAGAGTTAGAAATGGTGCAGTTAGAAATGGCAATGTTTATATGCCTCCATTTGAAGGTGTATTAAATCAAGAAGCTATGTGGGCAATTAGAACGTATATCCAATCTTTACCAAAAGAGTAAGAAATGAATTTACTTAAATCAACAGTGCTAATAGTTTTACTTACTTTATTCGCAAATGCAAGAAGTATTGAACATATTCAAGAAAGTGGAAATATCGTAATTGCAGTTTACGAAAACTTTCCACCTTATTCTTTTGAAGAAAATGGCAAATTAAAAGGTATTGATATAGAGCTTGGCAAAATTATAGCAAAATCTCTTAATGTTAAACCTATTTGGTATGTTACTGGTTCTGATGAAAACTTATCTGATGATTTAAGAAATACAATTTGGAAAGGTAATTTAGTCCATAAAACAAAAGCCGATATTATGTTTAGAATTCCTTATGATTATGATTATTTAAGAATGACTGATAAATCAACAGGTGAACTTGAAAATGAAATGGTTACAGTTAAAGGTCCTTACCAAAGTGAAAAGTGGGTTATTGCAACCCATAAAGATATAATTCCCGAATTTGAAACACTTGCGACTTTTGCATATCATACAATAGCAGTCGAATTAGATACCTTACCTGATACACATATTACAGGTTTTGCTAGAGGATTAATCAGTAAAAATGTTAAACACTATTTTAAACTTGATAAAGCAATCAAGGATTTTAAAAATAAAAAAGTTGATGCTATTGCAGGTTTAAAATCACAATTAGAGTATCTTTTAGATTATAAGAATAATAAAAACAAGTATTACATAAGTGAAGCTTTAGCAAATGTTAAATCACATTGGGACTTAGCTACGGCAGTTTCTAGTATGTATAGACCTCTAAGTTATCATATAGATGGAGTACTTCATAAAGCTTACATAGATGGATCTATAAAAAAAATATTTGAAAAATATGGAGTTGAATATATGCCTCCAATTTCAAAAACTCAATAAGGAATTAATATGAAATTATTGCTTTTTTTTATTTCAACTTTTTTACTAAGTTCAAGTCTTTTTGCTAAAAACCCTATTTTTTCACCTACTTTTGATGATTTGATAAAACAAACTATAGGTAGTGAAAAATATATTTTTGATGATAAAAATATACAAATCAAGGTTCCAAACTTTGCAGATAATCCTGTACAAGTTCCAATTTATGTAAATGCCTATAAAATAAAAGATGCACAAAAAATGATTTTATTTGCAGATTTAAATCCAATTCCCAGAATTATTGATATGCAAACAACAAAGATCCTTCCAGTAATTTCTATAAATATAAAAGTAGCTCAAGAAACACCTTTAAGAGCCTTAGTATTAGATAGTAAAGGTATTTGGCATATTGGAAGTAAAAATATAAGAAGTAATGGTGGGGGATGTGATGTCTCAAGTCAAGCTTCAACAAATAGTGATTTTGCTAAATTCTTAGGCAAAACAAAAGGTAAAGTTTTTAAAAAAAAGGATAAAAATAGAATTAAAGCTTCTATTTTTCATCCAATGGAAACTGGTCTAATATTTGGAAATGTTGAATTTTATATAAATACTATTAAAATTCAAAATGATAAAGAACTTTTATCAACTATAAAAACAAGCTCGGCTATTAGTGAAAATCCAAGATTTATTTTTGAAATAAAAGATAATAGTAAATCATATAAAATTAATTTTCTTGACAATGATGGAAATGACTTTGAATTGGAGTTATGATGAAACTTTTATTATTAATCATAGCTTCTATTTCATGCTATGCAAATAGTTTTGACTTTAAAATAAAACCTATAAAACTAACTGAGAATAGCTATTATATTTATGGAAAAGAAGAGTATTTTTCAAAAGAAAATGGCGGAGATATTGCAAATAGTGCTTTTATAATTACTAAAAACTCTGTGATTTTAATAGATACAGGTTCAAGTGTAGAGTATGGACAACAGCTAAAAAAAGCTATCAAAAAAATCACAAACAAACCCATAAAATATATAATAAATACACATCATCATCCTGATCATTTTTTAGGAAATTATGCTTTTAAAGATGTAAAAATCTATGCAACAAAACACACAAAAGATGATATAAAAAACAATGGTGAATTATATATAAGTAATATGGTAAACTTGATTGGTAAAATTGCTTACACAACAAAGATTAAAATTCCTAATACTTTATTAGAAAAAAAAGAGCTTGTTTTAGATGGATATAAGCTAAAAGTTTTATATCTAAATGGTCATACAAAAAGTGATATTGTAATTTATGATGAAAAAACAAAAATCCTTTATACTTCTGATTTAGTTTTTAATAATCGTGCTTTAGCAACGCCCCATGCAAATCTTCAAGATTGGATAAAAGCTTTAGAAAAACTAAAAACTATTGATTTTAAGGTTTTAGTTGCAGGTCATGGAAAGGCTTCTTATAATAAAAAAGTTTTAGATGAAAATATTTTTTACCTACAATATTTAGATACTACATTAAAAAATGCAGTAAAACAAGGATTTGATACTTTTGAAATTTTAGAGCAAGAACATCCAAAAGAAGTTCAGAATTATTCTATGTTTAAAGAAGAGTTTGAAAGAAGTATAATAAATCTATACCCTAAGTATGAGAATCAATAATTTATTGATTCTTCACACTTATATCTTTTAAAAACTCTACTACAAGTCTTACACCTGCACCTGTTGCACCATAAGGATTATATCCCCAGTTTACTTTTCTATAAGATGGCCCTGCTATATCAAAGTGTAGCCATTTCTTCTTATATTTTTTTTCTATAAAATTATCTAAAAACATACTTCCAATAATTGCTGCACCATTTTTATTTGCACTTGAATTTAAAATATCAGCAACACCACTTTTTAAAATATCTTGCATATAAATATTAAAAGGTAAAAAGCCTATTAATTCTCCACTTCTTTTTGAAGCCTTAGAGATCTTATTTTTTAGCTTTTCACTATGACCTAAAACAGCACTAGTATATCCACCAAATGCTCCTATACTAGAACCTGTAAGTGTTGCTAAATCCAATATATAATCTATATTATTTATATTTTTTTGTGCATATACTAAACAATCTGCAAGAACTAACCTTCCTTCTGCATCTGTATTTGTAATCTCTACTGTTTTATTTCCTATTTTAATCACATCATCAGGTTTATAAGCATTTGAACCTATCATATTCTCAACTGCACCTAAAATAGCATGAACTTCAATATCTAAGTTTGATTGACTCAAATATTTCATAACTCCCAAAATTGATATAGCTCCTGCTTTATCACATTTCATAGAAACCATACCATCACCTCTTTTAAGACTCAATCCTCCAGTATCATAAGTAACACCCTTACCTACTAAAACTATCTTAGCTTTTGGATTTTTTGTCCTTGTACTTGCGAAATTACATGGTTTATAGGATAAGTGAATTAATTGACTTTCATGTCTTGATGCTCTTCCTACAGCATACATTGCATTTAAAGAGTTTTTTCGCATATAATCTTCACCATAAATACTACAACTCATATTTTTTTTCTTTGCTATTTCTAAAGCTTCATTTGCCATAGTTTTTGGATAAAAATCTTGTGCAGGAGTATTTACAATATCTCTTACAAAATTTACACTTTGACATAAAGATAAACTATCTTGTAGCCTTTTTTGTAAGTCTTTAGTTTGTTCTTTAGAATTTTTAATATTTATACAAAGTCTTTTCTCTTTTTTTTCTTTCTTTTTATACTTTAGAAATTCATAAGAACCTAAAATAAAACCTTGAACTAAATCTTCTATTTTTAACTCTTTGTTTAAACTTTTTATATCTATGTAAAAATCAATATGTTTTTTAGTAACTTTAAGAGCTTTACTAAGTGCTATTTTTATAGATTCTCTATCTTTATTTTTCATATATACAAATATTTTTTTTGAACTTATCTCAAAATATGTATTAAAATTTGAATTTTTAAAATTTATTTTGTCTAATATTTTTTGTGTTTTATTAGGTAGTTTTTCTGTATTTTTAAATAAGATTATTTCTATTTCATCATCTTTTTTTTTACGATTTTCTAAAACTATATTCATCTGCTTTCCTTTAAGAAATATTATATAGTTTTAAAATAAAATTAGATTTTAATTTATGGAGTAAAACCAGCTAAAAGCTGGTTTTTAGATTTGTTAGTTTTTGTCTAAAGAACAAAGATCACTGTAAGCTACTTCTAATCTAGAAATTAAGCTTTCTTGTCCTGCTCTTAAGAATTTTCTTGGATCATAATAAGACTTATTTGGTTTATCTTCCCCATCTGGGTTACCAATTTGTCCTTGTAAATAATCATGATTTTTAGCTTCATAAGCTCTTACACCATCCCAAAATGCCCATTGAGTATCTGTATCAATATTCATTTTTATAACACCATAATCAATAGCTTCTCTAATTTCTGAAAGTTCAGAACCAGACCCACCATGGAATACAAAATCAACTGCTTTTTCTTCAGTTGAGTGTTTTTCTTGAATAAATTTTTGAGAATTCTCTAAAATCTTTGGAGAAAGTACAACATTTCCTGGCTTATAAACACCATGTACATTTCCGAAAGATGCAGCTATTGTAAAGTTAGGTCCAACTTCACCTAATTTTTCATAAGCATAACAAACTTCTTCAGGTTGAGTATATAATAAAGCATTATCTACATCAGTGTTATCAACACCATCTTCTTCCCCACCTGTAATACCAAGCTCGATTTCAATCATCATATCTAATTCATTCATTACTTTAAAGTAATCAACACATGTAGAAATATTTTCTTCTAAAGATTCTTCTGATAAGTCTAACATGTGAGATGTATATAAAGGTCTACCAGTTTTTTCAAAGTGTTTTTTACCTGCTTCTAATAAACCATCAATCCATGGTAAAAGTTTTCTTGCTGCATGATCAGTATGTAAAATAACTGGAATACCATAAGCCTCAGCCATAGTATGCACATGCTGTGCTCCACTTACTCCACCTAAAATAGCTGCATTATCAACTTTTAAACCTTTTCCTGCGAAATATTGAGCTCCACCATTTGAAAATTGGATAATAACTGGTGAATTTACTTTAGCTGCTGCTTCTAATACCGCATTTACTGAATCAGTTCCTACTACATTTACAGCAGGAATAGCAAACTTATTTTCTTTTGCATAAGCAAAAAGCTTTTTAGCTTCACTTCCTGTTAATACCCCTGGCTTTACAATATCTAATACACCCAACTTGTTCTCCTTGTGTTTTATTAATTAAGATTATTTAATTACAATTTTTGCTTTTTTTCTTAATTCGTCAGTGATGTCTTTAACTTTTTTGTTATATTTATTTTGTAATAACATTCTTGAAATATTACCCTTTACTTCATTAAAAGATAATGACTTAGACGCCTTTTTATCATTTAAATAGATAATATGATATCCAAATTGTGTTTTAACAGGAGTTTTAGAATAAGTGTTTTTCTTTAAAGATTGAGCTGCCTTAGCAAATTCAGGAACCATTTGTTGAGCATTAAACTCACCTAAATTTCCACCATCTTTACCACTAGGTCCTTGAGATTTTGTTTTTGCTAATTCAATAAATTTTGCTTCTTTTTTTGAAGCTTTATCTAATTGTTTAATTAAATCTTTTGCCTCTTTTTCAGTTTTAACTAAAATGTGTCTAGCTTTTAATGTTGCTGGTGTTTTAAACTTTGATTTATTTTCATTGTAAAATTTCTTTTGTTCTGATTCAGAAATTTTCATAGCTCTTAATTGATTTTGTTGCCAAACTTGAAATGCTAAATCAGATTTCATTCTTTCTAAAGCATCTTTAAATTGTTTATCTTTCTCAATTCCTTCTTTCATTGCTTTTTTAGCAAGAAGTTTTTTATTAATAATTTGAGTTAAAACTTGTTCTTGAGCTTTTTTTGGTAAAGCTTCAAATTGCATTCTTGGATCTTGTAAAACCATAGCTACATCAGTTTTAGTAATTTTTTCTCCATCTACTGTTGCATAATAATCAGCTGCACTTAATCCTGTAGATAATACTAATGTTGCTACAACGCTTGAAATAATCTTCTTCATAATTTTCCTTCATAAATATTTAAAGTATTGTAACTTTTCTTTGTTAATAAAAAATTAATAAAAAGCCTAAATACCTAAAAAACACACTTTTTTAATAAATTCATAAATTTACCTTAAAAAACCTTTAAATTTAAAAATATTTATGATATAATTCCGAAAAATTTAAACTTAACTTAAATTTAAGGGATAACAAATATATGAGAATTTTAATAATTGAAGATGAAATAACTTTAAATAGAACATTACAAGAGGGTCTTACTGATTTTGGTTATCAAGTAGACGCTGCTGAAAATTATAAAGATGCTGAATACTTTATTGATATTAGAAATTATGATTTAGTTTTAACTGATTGGATGCTTCCAGATGGTGATGGTATTGAGCTATGTAAAATTGTAAAAAACAGAAGTTCAAGAACTGCTGTAGTAATTATCTCTGCAAGAGATGATAAAGAGTCTGAAATTGAAGCTTTAAAATCAGGAGCTGATGACTTTATAAAAAAACCATTTGATTTTGATATTTTATTAGCAAGAATTGAAGCTAGATTAAGATTTGGTGGAACAAACATCATTGAAATTGAAGGTCTTGCTATTAATCCTGATGAAGAAAAAATTGAGTATAACGGTGAAGAAATCGAATTAAAAGGTAAACCTTTTGAAGTATTAACTCACTTAGCTAGACATAGAGATCAAATTGTATCTAAAGAGCAATTATTAGACGCAATCTGGGAAGAACCAGAATTAGTAACTCCAAATGTAATTGAAGTTGCAATTAACCAAATTAGACAAAAAATGGATAAACCATTAAATATTTCTACAATTGAAACAATCAGAAGAAGAGGTTACAGATTCTGTTACCCTGATACACAAGACGAAACTACTAAATAATTTTTCCTTTAGGTTATAAATGGAAGCGAAGAGCATATATAAACAGTTTTATACAAAACTAATTATTGCTACTTCGCTTTTTATTATTGCATTATCTTTTATTTTTTATGAATACTCAAGAAGTACAACTTATGAAAATATTCAAAAAAACATGTTAAAAGACGCAAAAAAAATATATAAAATCTCACATGTAAATAAAGAATTTAACTTTAAAAACTTTAAAACAATTCAAGATGATGACTTATCCATTGGATTAGTAAATAATCCAAAACTTAAAAGTTATAAATTTTTTACATATAAAAAAAATGACAACTATTATATAAAACTTCTTTATCCTTACAATTTAGAAAAAAGAAAATTTATCCAACTTATAAGAAATATCAACTTTGAAAGAGAAATCTTATATTCTATTATTTTCAAAAATTTATTTATATTAGCTATTCCTGGTTTTTTACTAATGCTTATTTATTCACTTGTAGTTTCAAAGTCTTTATTAAAACCTATTATTCAAATTAATAAAAAACTATCAAATATGGATGAAAATTCATTAACACAAATAGACAAAAAAGATTTACCTATAGAGTTTCACTCTTTATCAGATTCTATTAATTCCCTTACAAATAGAATTGAGACTTATGTAAAATTTAAAAAAGAACTCTTTATTGGTGCTGCTCATGAATTAAAAACTCCACTTGCAGTTATGAAATTAAAAAATGAAGTAACTCTTAGAAAAAAAAGAGAAGTAGAAGCTTATGAAGAGACTTTAAAATTAACTGTTAAACAAATAGATGATATGAATATTATGATCTCTTCAATTTTAGATATAGGAAGAGCTGAGGGTGCACAATTTGAACAAACACAAGATTTAGATTTAGTTGAATTCATGAAGAAAAAAACAAATGATTATAGAATGTTAAGTGCCCAAAAAAATATTATCGTTACATTTTTTTCTAATGTAAATCATTTAAAAGTATCTATACAAGTTACCCTATTTAATCAAATATTACAAAACTTTGTACAAAATGCTATTAAGTTTACTCCTGAGGATAAATCAATAGCTATTAGACTTAAAAAAGGTAAAGAAAAAATCATTATCACTGTAACTGATGAGGGTAAAGGTATTGATGAAAATATAGATTTATTCGCTCCATTTAAAAGAGTTGGTAATCAAAGTGGAGTAGGACTTGGTTTATTCTTAGCAAAAAATGCAGCAGATGCATTAAGAGCTAAAATTACTCTAAAAAATAGAAAAGATAATAAGTCAGGATGTGTTGCTAAGCTTGTACTTAACAACCCATCAAAACTAAAAAACCTTTAAAATTTTTCTATTAAAAATTATTTGCGTGTTCTATCTTCGTACACTTATTTTGTACTACTTTCATACCTGCTTCTTTTGCTTTTTGTGCAGCTTCATTATTTACTAAACCTAATTGAGTCCATACAGTATCAATATCTCCTCTTTTTATAGCAGCATCAACAACAGCAGCTATAGCATCAGGCTTTCTAAAAATATCAACCATATCAATCTTAAAAGGAATTTCTTCTAAGCTTCTATATACTTTTTCACCTAGGATTTCATCTTCTTTAGGATAAATAGGAACTATTTTAAAACCTGCATTTTTTAAATATTTAGCAACTCTATTTGAAGCTTTTTCTTCATTTGGAGATAATCCTGCTATTGCTATTGTTTTTGTATTATTAAATATTTCAATTATTTCTTCATTATTAGAATTTACACTTGGAAATTCGCACTCCATTTTATATCCTTTAAATTTTATTATTATAATCAATAATTATATCATATAAAGCTTGTTAAAAAAAATTAAAAAATTTTAAAAGATTATTTTTTACTATATGAAAAATATTTTTTTTAATCAATTCTAATAAGTTCTCCTAAAATAGGACATTTTTTATCTTATATTAATGTTTTTATTTTTTAAATAAATAACAATTTATAAAAAATTCATTTTTAATAAGTTTTACTTATAACTATTTTATGGTTTTTTAATATTTATTGATTTATCATTTCATATTATAAGTTTAAATTATGAAAGGATAATTAGTTGATGTTATTAAAAAACTTTTTAAACATGTATATTGAAGGTTTTAAAAACTTAAAAGTAGGAAAAACTCTTTGGAAATTAATATTTGTAAAATTACTCATTATCTTAGTATTTCTTAAATTTTTTATTTATGATGATAACTTTAAAAATACATACAAAACACAAGAAAGAAAAATAGATTTTGTATATAAAAATATTACAAAGGATAAATAATGGAAGAGCATTTAGTTGACTGGTCCAGAGCCCAATTCGCACTAACTGCAATATATCACTGGTTATTTGTACCACTGACTTTAGGTCTTGGTTTTATTATTGCTATTATGGAAACAATATATGTAAAAACAAATAATGAATTTTGGAAAAAAACTACAAAATTTTGGATGACACTTTTTGCCATAAATTTTGCTATTGGTGTTGCTACTGGAATTATAATGGAATTTGAGTTTGGTACAAACTGGGCAAATTACTCTTGGTTTGTAGGAGATATATTTGGAGCACCTTTAGCAGTAGAGGGAATTTTAGCTTTTTTTATGGAGTCAACTTTTTTTGCTGTTATGTTCTTTGGCTGGGATAAAGTATCTAAAGGTTTTCACTTACTATCAACTTGGTTAGTAGCAATTGGTTCAAATCTTAGTGCCTTATGGATTTTAGTAGCAAATGGTTGGATGCAATACCCCATAGGAATGACTTTTAATCCAGATACAGTAAGAAATGAGATGAATAACTTTTGGGAAGTTTTATTCTCTCCTGTTGCTATCTCAAAGTTTTTGCATACAATTTCTAGTGGTTATATAGTAGCTTCATTATTTGTAGTAGGTATTTCTGCTTGGTATTTACTTAAAAAAAGAGAAATAGAGTTTGCTAAAAAGTCTATGATAATTGGAGCTACTTTTGGTTTAATTTCATCAATTTTCATTATATTAAATGGAGATGAATCAGCCCATCAAGTAGCCCTTAAACAACCAGTTAAACTTGCAGCTATGGAAGGACTCTATGAAGGAAAAGAAGATGCTGGAATAGTTGCTGTTGGTATTTTAAATCCTAAAAAAACTCTTACAAATGATGAAGATACTTTTCTTTTTGAAATAGAAGCTCCTTATGCCCTATCACTTCTTGGATATCATAATATTCATGCTTTTGTTCCTGGGCTTAAAGATTTAGTTTATGGAAATGAAAAGTATAATCTTATACCAACTTCACAAAAAATGGCTCAAGGTAAAATAGCTATTCAAGCTTTAAAAAACTATAAAGAAGCAAAAAAGAATAATGACTTAATTGCTATGGCAAAATATGAAAAAATACTAAATGAAAATATAAAATACTTTGGTTATGGACACCTTGATAAACCAGAAGACATTGTACCTCCTGTGGGTATTACTTTTTATGCTTTTCATATTATGGTAGCTCTTGGTTCTTGGTTCTTAGCTTTATTTGCTTTACTTTTATTTTTTGTTCTAAAAAAAGATATTATGCAATATAAATGGCTACTTATAAGTGCTGTTGCTTCTATACCTTTAGGATATATAGCAAGTGAGGCAGGATGGATTGTAGCAGAAGTTGGACGTCAACCTTGGGCAATTCAAGACTTAATGCCTGTTGGTATTGCAGCAACTGATATTTCATCTACAAATGTAAAAATTACATTTTATATGTTTGCCTTTTTATTTACTGCACTTTTAATAGCTGAGATAAAAATCATGTTAAAACAGATTTCAATTGGTCCAAATGGAGGTCACTAAAATGTTTGAAGAACTTACACTATTACAACTACAACAATACTGGTGGATTATAATTTCACTACTTGGTGGAATTTTTGGATTTATTATGTTTGTGCAAGGTGGGCAAACTCTGTTTGGAACTATCTCAAAGGGCGATGAAACTTTAAAAACTATGCTTGTAAACTCACTTGGTAGAAAATGGGAACTTGGATTTACAACACTTGTTTTATTTGGTGGGGCTTTATTTGCAGCTTTTCCTTTGTTTTACTCTACTAGTTTTGGTGGGGCTTATTGGGTTTGGATGGCAATTTTATTTTGTTTTATTATTCAAGCTGTTTCTTATGAATATAGAAAAAAACCTCAAAACTTTTTAGGGCAAAAAGTATATGAAAGCTTTTTATTTATAAATGGAAGTTTAGGTGTTATTTTATTAGGTGTTGCTATTGCTACATTTTTTTCAGGTTCAGCTTTTAGTGTAGATGAAAACAATTTTTCCCATTGGCATACAAGTTTAAGAGGCTTAGAAGCCTTAACAAATCCTTTTAATCTAAGTCTAGGTTTTGCACTATTTTTCTTAGTTAGAATCTCAGGAGCTTTGTATTTTATCAACAATATTAATAATGATATTATTCGAAATAGAGCTATAAAAAGTATAAAAATAAATATGCCTATTTTTTTAGTTTTCTTTTCAATTTTTCTTTTTATATTATTTACAAAAGAAGGTTTTGCTTACAATAATGAAGGTTTAGTTTATTTAGAAAAATATAAATACTTAATAAACTTTTTGGAAATGCCTGTTGTTTTTGCTCTTTTTATTTTAGGGATTTTGATGGTTGTAATAGCTGTTGTTGCAACTATTCACTTTAATATGACTTGCTGTATTAAAACAGGAGGAGTAGGAATAGTTTTAACTGTTATGGCACTATTTTTAAACGTAGGTTTTAATAATACAGCATATTACCCATCTATTTTTGACTTACAAAGTTCCCTTACTATTCAAAATAGTTCAGGTAGTCACTATACACTTACAACTATGTCTTATGTATCTTTGATGGTACCTTTTGTAATAGCATATATTACTTATGTTTGGTATCAAATGGATAAAGTAAAAATCACAAAAGAGGAGATAGAAGATCCCCATGCCCATAATTATTAGGAGTATATATGGAATATTTAAGTTCAATTATATGGCTTTGTTCATGGCCTTTGATTATATATATAGCTTATAAATTATCATTGAAAAATATTAAGGAATAACAAATGATAAAGGCTATGAAAAAAGGATTTGTCTACTTCCTTTTTATAATTATAGTGATAAATGTAGTTCAAAATTTAAATAAAGAAAATATAAAGGATAAAACAAATGATAGTATTTCCACTAAAAACAAATAAAAAAGATAGTGCTATTTCCCCACTATTTGGTAAAGCAAAATATTTTGCTTTTTATGATGGTAAAAGTTTACAAATCGAAAAAAATGAATTAAATTCAGGTTCAAAACTTATTGATTGGTTTATATCAAAAAATGTAGATAAAATAGTTATAAAAGAGATGGGAAGTTCACCTTATGAAAAAATCAAAAAGACTAATATAGAGATTTTTTATGCAGGAGATGAAAGAATCACAAGTGAAGAACTAATAAATAAAATAAATGACCAATCACTACAAAAACTTAAAGAAGAACAAATAAAAGAGATTATCAAAAAGCATAAAAACTCTCATAAACATTCTTCACATTAAAGACTAGAGTTTATCTAGTCTTTGCTGTAAGAAGTTTTTAACTTCTTCATAATGTATTGTTTCTTTAAAAGTATCAAACTTAGCACCAGAAGCATTTACATGACCTCCACCATTTGCTAATTTTTGAGCCATAAGTGAAACATCTACTTTTCCATCTGCTCTAAATGAAGCATTTCCTTTTCTTCCAATATCAATAAAGAAATCATAATCAGGATTAGCCTTTAAAAAAGCATTTGCTGGAATTGAGATAGAACCTAGACAGTATGTTAATAAACCTTTATGTCCATTATAAGTAACTGTAAGATTCTCTTTTACATCTGCAAGAGTTTTTACTAAATATTTTGCACTTAGATTATCTAAAGTATCATCACTTTTATCAAGTCTTAAAAACTCTTTTTTGAAAAAATGTACTTGATTATCAAGCTTGATATTTCCGTCTTTTTCATTTATAAAATCAATTGCTTTTTTAAGTAAAAAAATTCTATATTCTCTATTTAAATCAGCAAAAAGTACATTATTTATCTCTCTTGCTTTAGTAACCATAGACATTAGAACTTTTCCAAATTCAAAGTTTTTATGTTGATCTTCTAGCCAAATATCAATGGCATTTATCGCATCTACTAAAGGCTTCATCCAAGCACTTGTATCACAAATAAAACCATCATACTCTTCAAACATATAATCATATACAATTCTTGTAGCACATCTACTTGTATCTAAATAATACCAATGAAACTTATCAGCACTTTTTTGTCCTGTTGCATGATGATCTAAAAGTTGAAGTTTTATATTAAAACCATCTTCTATTAACTTTTCTACATCTTTATCTAAATCTTTTGACTCTTGAAATGTTAGATTTAAATCACTAATTAAAAATAAAATCTCTTCATTTTTAAACTCTTTTATTTGCTCTAAAACTTTTTTAATACATAATTTAACTTCTAAACCATAATTAGCATTGTAAAAAAAACCTTCTTTAAAATACTCTTTTGTAACTAAATGACAGCCATAACCATCTAAATCATTATGTGAAATATGAAATAGTTTCATGAAGCAATATCTTTTAGAGTTAAATCTTCTAAAAAGCCATTGACTTTTGATTGTAAGTTATTTAGAAGAGGCCAAATTGTACATAACATACCTTTATGGCTTGGGCAGCTATCTATTGATGGTGCACATTCAAAAACTGATGGTATTTTCTCTTCTGCTGCTGTTGTTATTTCTAATATTGTAATTTCATCCCATGCTTTTTTAAGAGCAAATCCGCCATTTACTCCCCTATGAGATACTACAATATCATGTTTTGCAAGGTTTTGCATAATCTTTGCTAAAAATGATTTTGAAATGTCTAATTCTTTTGATAATACATCTACATTCTTTGGATTTTCACTTTTTGCAATTGAAATCAAAGAAAGTAATGCATATTCACTTTTTTTTGTTAATAACATTTTTGTCCCGATATTTTTTATTATTTGTATTTTACATGAAGTATGGTTAAGATAAGTTATTGTGAAGTATTAAAAATGATAATTAATATTTCTTTTAGTTTAGAAAAGACCAAAAAAAAGGTCACAAGCTAACTTGTGACCTTTTTTAAAATTTATTAAGTAGTCTAATTACTTAGCTCTAATTCCTAATGAAGCTACTAATTCAGTAAATTCAGTGTAAGATTTAGCTTTTAAGTATTTTAATAATCTTTTTC
The DNA here is from genome assembly GCF_049472155.1 of Arcobacter rhizosphaerae. Lineage (NCBI taxonomy): Bacteria > Pseudomonadati > Campylobacterota > Epsilonproteobacteria > Campylobacterales > Arcobacteraceae > Arcobacter > Arcobacter rhizosphaerae. The sequence continues at coordinate 365,299 of NZ_JBMOVW010000002.1, forward strand.
TTTTTCCAACCATTTTTAAAAGACCTAATCTTGAAGAGTGATCTTTTTTGTTGATTTTTAAGTGCTCAGTTAATACTTTGATTTGCTCTGTTAAAATTGCAATTTGAACTTGCGCTGAACCTGTATCACCTTCTTTTTTTGCATATTTTGCTACAATACTTGCTTTTACGTCCTGATCTAAAGCCATCATGACCTCCTAATAGGTATATTTATTTCACTTCAAAATTAAAGTGGTCGCGAATTATACTTAGTTTAATTTAAACTTAGTTTAATTTTAAAAGAATTGGGATTTATTTTCCCATTTCTTTTAAATATTTTTCATATTTGATATCTTCAAGCTTAACAGCTTTAGTTTCAACTTCATCTCTCATTTGTTTTTTATACTCTGAGATTTTCTTTCTTACTTCTTTAGATTTTACTCCAATAGTTTGTGCAGCTAAGATTCCTGCATTTTTAGAATTGTTAATAGCAACTGTTGATACAGGAACTCCTCCTGGCATTTGAACAATTGATAATAATGAATCTAATCCACTTAAAGAAGAAGTCTTAACAGGAACACCAATAACAGGTAAAGCTGTTAAAGAAGCAACCATACCAGGTAAGTGAGCAGCTCCACCAGCTCCTGCAATAATAGCTCTTAATCCTCTTTTCTCTGCTTTTTTAGAATACTCAAAAAGTTTCTCTGGTGTTCTATGTGCTGAAACGATTGTTAATTCATACTCAATTCCAAAAAACTCTAACATTTTTGCTGCATCTTGCATTACAGGTAAGTCTGAATCACTCCCCATAATGATCCCAACTAATGGTTTTTTACTCATACTTTTTTGCTCCCTTTAATTTTTAAAATTTCTTTTGCTTTTTCTACTTTTTCTAAAGCCCCATCAACACTATCATCTAAAACCGTGATATGTCCCATTTTTCTAAATGGTTTTGTTTCTTTTTTAGAATAAAAGTGAAAAGATAAACCATCAATTTCTAAGGCATCATGAATACCTTCGATTACGGGTTCACCTGTAAAACCTTCTTCTCCTAATAAATTTACCATTGCAGCAGGTGTAATTAATTTTGTTGAACCTAAAGGTAAGTTTGTAACAGCTCTAATGATTTGTTCAAACTGCGAAGTAGCACAGGCTTCAACTGTATAGTGACCTGAGTTATGAGGTCTTGGAGCAATTTCATTTACTAAAAGTTCATCATTATTTGTTAAGAAAAGCTCAACACCAAAAATACCAACTCCATCTAAAGCTTCAATTGAATCAATTGACATTTGTCTTGCTGCTTCATTGATTTTTTCATCAATTTTTGCAGGTGCAATTACAATATCACAAATATTTACTCTATCATCAAATAGCATTTCTACTACAGGATAACAAGCAATTTGACCTTCAATATTTCTTGAAACCATAACAGCTAACTCTTTTTTAATATCAACTAACTCTTCAATAAAAGTTTCACCAGGAAGTGCATTTGCTAAATCTTCTTTGTCTTTTAATAAAGCAACACCTTTACCATCATATCCACCTTTTCTTGCTTTTTGAATAATTGGTAAACCAAAACTTTCTAAATCAGCAGGAGTTTGTACATTTTTATATTTTGGTACAGGAATACCTTTTTTATCTAAAAACTCTTTTTGTTTAAATTTATCTTGAATTAACTCGATTAAATAAGGTGATGGGTGAATGTTATTATCCTCATCATAAAGTTTTTTAAGAACTGATGTATCAACATGTTCTAATTCAAATGTAGTAACATCACTATCTTTTACAATTTGTTCAAGTTTTTCTTTATCAAAAAAACCTCCAACAATTTGTTTATCAGAAACCTGTGCAGCAGGACAATCTAATGTTGGGTCAAGTATTGTTACATGAAAACCCATTTTTTTAGCTTTTACTGCCATGATTTTACCAAGTTGTCCACCACCAATAATTCCTAATTTTAAATTAGAATAGTTAAAATCTTTAGTCATTCTTCCCTCTTTTTTATTATAAATCTAATTATATAAAATCTAAATTGATAAACTTAATCAAACAATATATTCGTGATTATATCTAAATTTATCTATGATTATTCTTTTGCATTATTTTTAGTGTTATTAATTATTTTTTTTAATTATATTAAAATAATTAAATATTTTTTGATATAATTATATAAACTTAAAAAAGGCTTTAAATTTCATGACTAAAATATTAATAATTGAAGACTCAATTACTTATAGTAATGCACTTTTAGCTCTACTTAGAGCTCCAAATTTCGAAATTCTACAAGCTTTTACTATCAAAAAAGCAAAACAAATATTAAAACAAAATAATGATATTGACTATATACTTTTAGATTTAATACTACCAGATGGAGAAGGTGATGAACTAGTCTTAGAACTAACAATAAAAGAAAGAAATTCTAAGATTATTGTACTAACAGCAAACAATGATATACAAAGAAGAAATCATCTTTTTGAGAATGGAGTAATTGATTACTTTTCAAAAGATGTGCCTTTGAGACTTTTAGTAAAAGATTTACATAAAGTTATTACTAATCTTACAAAAAACAAAGAAAAAGAAGTTTTAGTAGTTGATGATTCATCTTTTGTAAGAAAATCTATAAAAACAATTTTAGAAACTAAAAATTACAAAGTATCAACTGTAAATAATGGTCAAGAAGCAATAAACTTTTTAGAGAATAACCATAAAATAAATTTAATTTTTTTAGACATAGAAATGCCAAAAGTTTCTGGAATACAATTACTTGAAATAATAAAAAAAGATCCTAAAACAAAATCTATTCCTGTAATTGTTTTATCAAGCACAGAAGATAGACAAAAATATGCTTACGTTATAAAAAATGGGGCTATAGATTTTATGAAAAAGCCATTTTTAACAGAAGAGATTCTTCTTAAAGCAGACTTACATATTTCGCAAGCAGAATATATTGATACTATTGCTGAACAAGCAAAAGAATTAAATGAATATAAAAGAGTCTTAAATGAAAGTGATATTGTTAGTAAAACTGACCCAAGAGGTATTATTACACAAGTAAATGATAACTTTTGTAAAATAAGTGGTTTTTCTCAAGAGTATTTAATAGGAAAATCTCACAATGTAGTAAGACATCCAGATATGCCTAAAAAAGTTTATGAAGAACTTTGGTCTCAAATAAAACAACATAAAACATTTAAAGGTATTATTAAAAATTTAAGTAGAGAAGGAACTACATATTATGTAGATGCAACTATTTCTCCTATTATAGATATAGATGGAAATATCAAAGAGATTATTGGAATAAGACATGATATTACAGATGTTATGAATCCTAAAAAACAATTAATTGCTGATTTATCTTATTTAGAAAAGCCCACTCTTATTTTTTTACAAATAGCAAATTATGAGTTATTTAAAGAGTTTTACTCGGAAACTTTAATGCATACATTTGAGTATGAATTTGCACAAATAATATTAGACTATTTCCCAAGTTTTTTTGATTTAAAAAAGGTTTATAATTTAAATAATGGATTATTTGGTTTTTTAAAAAATGAAGACTTAGATGATGACTTTATTCAAGAATCAATGAAAGAAGTAATAAATAAATTCAAAGAAATAGGTATATCTTTTATGGATACAAATTATGATGTTGATATTTGTATTAGTTATTCTAAAGAAAGCCATCATATTTTAGATGATGCTTATTTAGCTATTCAGTATGCTCTAAAATATAAAATCCCTATAATAAATGCAAAAAATTTCCATAAAAGAGCGCAGATTGAAGCTAGAAATAAATTAAAAAATATTGGTATGATAAAAGATGCTTTAGCAAAAGAAGGAAGTTTTATTTCTTTCTTTCAACCAATTGTTAACAATAATACTAATGAAATTGAAAAATATGAATCTCTTATTAGACTAATTGATAAAAAAGGAAATGTCTTATCTCCTTTCCAATTTTTGGATATTGCTAAAAAAACAGGTTATTATTCTGATATTACTGAACACGTTATTGAAAATTCATTTCAAGCTTTAAAGCACACAAATAAAGATATAACAATCAATCTATCTTCATCAGATATTGAAAATTTAAAAGTAAGGGAACAACTTTGGAAATTAGTTTCTAAAAAAGAAAACTATGGAAGAGTAACTTTTGAGCTTTTAGAAGATGAAGAAGTAAAAGATTTCAATCTAGTAAGAGAGTTTATTCTTAAAAGTAAGATTAAAGCAGGAGTTACTATTGCTATTGATGATTTTGGTAGTGGTTATTCAAATTATGAACGGCTACTTCAATTTCAACCAGATATTTTAAAAATAGATGGTTCTTTAATAAAAAATATTTTAACAGATGAATACAGTATTCATGTAGTTGAATCTATTATAGTATTTGCCAAAAAACAAAAAATTAAAACAGTAGCAGAATTTGTAGGAAATAAAGAGATTTTAGAAAAAATAAAAGAATTAGGAATTGATTATTCTCAAGGTTATTATTTAGGAGAGCCTAAAAGACTCTTCTAAGATAATCAACCACCTGTTTGATAAAAGGCTCTTGATGATACTTCATTGTCATCTTGAACTGACCATTTATTTTTTTCAGGTTTGTTTTCTAAAACTTTTTTTAGTATTGCTGCTGCTTCATCAATTTTATTTGCTCTAACAGCATCTTTTATACTCATTGCATCTTCAAAATATAAACATGGAATTAAATACCCCTCAGCTGTTAATCTAATTCTATTACATGCTGCACAAAAATCATCTTTATGTGGTTCTATAATACCAAATTCATATCCATCTTCTAATTTATAATATTGAGCAGGAGAACTAGTATCTCTTGGAACTATTTCAAAGTTTTCATATTTTTTAGAAACTCTTTGTTTTATCTCATCTGAATTTAAACCTTTAGCTCCATCTTTTGCATGGTGATTTTCCATAAACTCTATAAACCTCACAGGATAACCTTTTTGTTTACAAAAATCTAATACTTCAAGAACATCCTCATCATTAATCCCTTTAATAGGAACACAATTTATTTTTATTTTCAGACCTGCGTCATGGGCAGCTTGAATTCCTTTTAAAACTGTTTCAAGAACATTTTTTTGTGCAATTTTTGCAGCTACATCTGGTTTTAAAGAATCTAAAGACACGTTTATTCTTTTTAGACCTGCATCTTTTAATTTTTGTGCAACTTTTGGAAGTAGAAAACCATTTGTTGTTAAAGCTAAATCTATATCATTTTTATAATCATAAACCATTTTTATAAATTCATCTAAACCTTCTCTTAAAAGAGGCTCACCACCTGTAATTCTAACTTTTTTTATTCCCTCATCAATTGCAACTTTAATGAACTTAAATAAATCTTCATAAGATAATAAATTCTCTTTAGGAACCCATGAAAAAGGCTTTTCAGGCATACAGTACTGACATCTAAAATTACATCTTTCAGTTACAGATACTCTTAAATAATCTACTTTTCTTCCAAATCCATCAATTAACATTTTCTTATCCTATTCATTTGTCTATTTGAAGCATAATATAATTTCCCTTAAAAAGGTAAAATTAATTTAACCTTTCCCAAGCTTCAGATAAAGAAGTTACTCTATTAGCAAAAACTAAATATAATGCAATATTAAACTTTGCCAATTGCATTATTTCATCATCTGGGTTTTTAACAATATTTAATGCCTCATTTAAAGTGATTTTATCAAACTCTTTTTTATATAAAACACCATAATCTTTTAAAGAAAATGAAGTTTCTATAATTTCATCATTAGTTTTTTTCCAAAATTTTCCATCTTTAAAAACTTCTGGACTACCTTCACTAGCTTTTACTACAATAACTTCTTTAAAATCATCTTCAAAAATATCTAAGTATTTTTGTACATAAGGTTTATGAAATGCTGTAGTAACACCATATTCACTTACCCCTGGATTTAAAAGTTTTTCAACAGTATTAAATGCTGTTCTAAGGCCTAACTCATGTCTTAAAGTTGTTAAATCACTCAACTTATTTAAGTATTCTATCCTATTAAAGTAGAATAAAAATCGACCTAGGTCAAGATTTTCAAAAATTTCTTTAGTTGTTAGTCCATTTTTTGCTGGTTGAACATAATCACCTGAAATAACTAAATTAAGTTTTCTTATATCTTTATTGTTTTCATAAAACTTTTCTAATATTTCATCATATAAAGGAAATAAAAATGGATTCTTAACTCTTCCATCAAAAGAGTAACCAAGCTCCATAGAGTCTTCAATTTTTTTTGGATTCATAAAAGATTTAAGAGCTTTAACTGTTCCCTTTAACTCACCAATAGTTTCAAATTTTGTTCTCCATGCAACTAAAAAAGCACCAATTTGAGCATCTGTAACATCTCTATTTAATATTAATTTTATTGCATCAACTATTTCATCTTCATTTAATTCTCTATTTCCTTTAGGACCTGTCCCAACTGCTTTTATATACTTTTTAAAACTCATTTTATACCTTATAAATAGTTCATTTAATTTATTTTTGTTGTAGGATAATATACAATAGCTTAAAGATAACAAATTAAAAGGACACACTTGCCTATACAAGAAACCATTTCAAAAATAAGTTTTTTTAATAGTTTAAATAAAGAACAAATAGATGAAATTGCATCTATATCAAATGTAATCAATTACCCAAAAGATTCCATTTTATACTATGAAAGTGATACCTCTAATAGTTTACTTTTTTTAGTAAAAGGTCTGATTAAAATATATAAAATTGATAAGTTTGATAATGAGATTTTCTTATATCATGTTTATGAAAATAGTATGATTTCAGAACTTAGTTCTTTAAGAAGTGATGAGATTTACTGTTTTTCAAATGCAGAATTTACAGAAGATTCAACTGTATTATCAATAGACTTTGAAAAATTTCAAGAACTTTTTCTATCAAAAAATATTCTTACAATGGATTTAATGGAAATATTATTGGATAAAACTCATCAATTACAATGTATTGTAAATAGAGAACTAGTATTTGACGCAACAGCAAAGGTTGCATTTATGTTAAATCAAGATCTTGAAATGTTTAATAAACTAAAAAGACAAGAAGTATCTTTTATGTTACATATTCAACCAGAGACACTCTCAAGAGTTCTTAAAAGGCTGGTTAGAAATAATACTATTGAAATAGTAAGTGGAAATGTCAAAATAATAAATGAAGAAGAACTAATATCAACTTTCAGAGGAGTAGGAGTATGAATCAAAATACAATAGGTAGGAAAATTAGAATTATAGGTATTTTATTTATTTTTCTAATGACAATAATTATAGCAACAACTACATATTTAAGTAGTAAAAATAAAAAAGATGCCCTAGTAATAAATATTGCAGGAAAAGAAAGAATGCTTACTCAAAGAATTTCTAAAAATATCTTTTATTTATATCATAATAAAGATTACTCCTTTTCTGAACTTGATAGTGCAACTTTAGAGTTTATTTATAATTTAAATTCTTTAAAAGATGGTAATAACTTAATTGGAATATTTAAAGCTCCTACAGATAAAATTGCAGAACAAATATCAAAAGTTGAAATTTTATGGAACAGTTTTTATAATAATATAAACAGATTTAAAGAACTTTTATTAATAAGAAATCAATCTAATGAAAAAGAATTGAAAAATATAGTAAATACTGTTTATGAAACTAATAATAAACTTTTAGAAGAAGTAGATAGATTAGTATCTATGTATACTATATATACTGAAAGTAAAACTGAATATATTAAATACATGCAATACTTTTTTGCTTTTACTATTATATTCTTAATTATCTATAGTATTATTCAGTTAAAAGCAATGGAAGAAAATGCTAGAAAATTCTTAGAGTATTCAAAAAAACTTGTAGAAACTTCAGGAACTCAACCCTTAGAACCTATAAGAATAGAAGCAGAAGAAGAGATTAAAGAAGCAACAGATACAATAAATTGTTTCATAAATAAAGTTAATTCAGCAGTTGAATACTCAACTAGTGCTTCTAAAAAACTAGAAGAAATCACAGCAGAATTTGATGAAATCCTTGATGAATTAAATAATAATACAAATATATCTTCACAACAATTAAATAAAAGTGAAGATATGGTTATAGAATCTCAAGAAGAACTGATTAATTCATCAAAAAAACTTCAAGACTTAAAAAAACAATTAGATTCTCTAATTAATAACTGTAAAACTCAAGCTTAATGAGTTTTACAGAAAAAAAAGATTTTAATCTCTACTATTTTAATATACTATATTCTTATAAGGTATATTTTTGTATACTTTAAAAAAATAAACTCTTAAGGTAATAAATGGGAAAGGTATATTTAACAGGAGCAGGTCCTGGAGATATAGAACTTATGACAATCAAAGCATTGAAAGTTGTACAAAATGCAGATGTTATTATATATGATAGATTAGCAAATAGTGAAATATTAAAAGAAGCAAAAAAAGATGTAAAACTTATTTTTGTAGGAAAAGAAAAAGGAAATCATAGAGTTCCACAAGATGAAATAAATGAACTTATCTTTCAAAATGCTTTAAAATATGAAAATGTTGTAAGACTAAAAGGTGGTGATCCTTTTGTTTTTGGTAGAGGTGGAGAAGAAGCCTTATATTTAAAACAAAGAGATATAGAATTTGAAATTATTCCAGGAGTAACCTCAGCTATTTCTGTTCCTGCTTATGCAGGTATTCCTATTACACATAGAGGTATCACTCCTTCTTTTAGAGTTGTAACAGGTCATAGAAAAAGTAGTGATAATATTGCAAAAATAAATTGGGATAGTTTTATAGAAGATGAAACTATTGTATTTCTAATGGGCTTACACAATATTGAACTAATAGTAAGTAAACTTTTAGAAGTAGGAAAAAAAGAAGATTATCCATCTGCTATAATTTCAAATGGTACAACTAAAAATCAAAAAGTAATAACTGGAACATTAAAAGATATTGTTTCAAAATCTAAAGAAGCCCAAAGCCCTGCTATTATAATTGTAGGGGAAGTAGTAAACTTAAGAAATGAATTAAAATGGTTTAATTAAACCATTTTTCTTTTCTAAACGCTCAAAAACCCATAAAATAGAGCTTTATTTCTATTTACAGTTTTTTATAATCAATTTTATTTCTATATAATTTTTATATATCTTATTAAATTTAAAAAAGTTTCAAAAAAATTCAAAATTATCTATTAAATATATACTATTGCTACCTAAATGCTATATTTAACTAATATACTGAATTACAAGTTAAATTCAATTAATTTCAAAAAGTTATTTAGAATTTACAAAAAAACTTTAAGGATGAGAAATGAGATTTTTAAAAACTGCTTCATTAAGCATAGCAACTGTAGCTTTATTAGCAAGTGTTTCTACAGCAGATACATTAGATTCTGTTAAGAAAAAAGGTGTTTTAAATTGTGGTGTTTCTACAGGAATTGCTGGTTTTTCTGCAACTGATTCAAGTGGACAATGGAAAGGCTTAGATGTTGATATGTGTAAAGCTGTTGCATCGGCTGTTTTTGGTGATGCTTCAAAAGTCAAATATGTTGCCTTAACTGCAAAAGAAAGATTTACAGCATTACAAAGTGGTGAAATCGATTTATTATCTAGATCAACTACTTGGACTAATACAAGAGATACATCCCTAGGTCTTAACTTTGCTGGTGTAAATTATTATGATGGGCAGGGTTTTTTAATCAATAAAGATATTGGTGTAAATTCAGCAAAAGAGTTAGATGGAGCAACTGTTTGTATTCAAGCTGGAACTACAACAGAGCTTAACTTAACTGATTACTTTAAAGCAAATAAAATGACTTATAAACCAATTACTTATGATACATCTGGTCAAACTATTGAAGGATTTAAATCTGGGAGATGTGATGTTGTAACATCTGATGCTTCTCAACTTTATGGATTAGTTTTAAAAGTAAAAGACCCTTCAACTGTAAAAGTACTTCCTGAAATTATTTCGAAAGAACCGTTAGGTCCTGTTGTTAGACAAGGCGATGACAAATGGTTTAATATTGTAAAATGGACTCATATTGCGATGCTTAATGCAGAAGAATTTGGAATAACTCAAGCAAATGTAGATTCAATGTTAAAATCTAAAAACCCAGGGATTAAAAGAATTTTAGGGGAATCAGGAAAAGCAGGTGAAAACTTAGGATTAGATGCAAAATGGGCATACAATATAATAAAAAATGTTGGAAACTATGGAGAATCATTTGAAAGAAATGTTGGGGCTAACTCTCCACTTAAAATTGATAGAGGTTTAAATAAACTTTGGACTGATGGTGGTTTACAATATGGAGCACCAATCAGATAGTTTTATCTAATATTTTAAAATATTAATTTCTATCAAATCAAGGGGGAATAATCCCCCTTCTTTATAAGGTATAAAAATGAATAAAAAAAATAAGCCCCCAATGCTTTCAAGTGCATTTTATAATAATCCTGAGAATAGGGCCATTATTTATCAAGTAGTTGCACTTGTAGCCATATTTATATTTAAATATTTTGTTTTAAATAATATGTTTATAAATATTGAAAAACGTGGAATTAACACTGGTTTTGATTTTTTAAGCAGTGAAGCTGGTTTTGGAATCTTACAATCATTAATCGCTTATGATGAATCAGATACTCATGGAAAAGTATTTATAGTTGGTTTACTAAATACTATTTTAGTTTCTGTTATTGGTATTATCTTCGCAACTTTAATTGGTTTATTAGTAGGAATTGGTAGACTTTCAAAAAACTGGATGGTTTCAAAACTATCAATGTTATATGTTGAAACATTTAGAAACATCCCCATTCTTTTACAAATTCTTTTTTGGTATAACGTTGTATTAGCAGCCCTACCAAGCCCAAGACAAAGTATTTCTTTTTTTGACTCTATTTTTTTTAATAATCGTGGGTTATATATTCCTAAACCTATTTTAGAAAGTGGTTTTATTGCAGTTATCATTGCTTTTATCTTAGCTATTATAGCTGTCATTTTCCTATCAAATTGGGCCAAAAAAAGACATGATGAAACAGGAGAAGAGTTTCCTTTGATTCCTACTTCTTTAGCTATTTTAATAGGTGCACCTATATTAGTTTATTTCTTAAGTGGTACACCTGCTACATTAGAATATGCACAATTAAAAGGTTTTAACTTTAGAGGTGGTTGGACTTTAATTCCAGAACTACTTGCCCTAGCCTTTGCACTTAGTATTTACACAGCTACATATATAGCAGAAGCTGTAAGAGCAGGTATTGAAGCTGTTCCAAAAGGTCAAAAAGAAGCAGCTCATGCTTTAGGATTAAAAGACTATGTTATCTTAAAAAAAGTTGTTTTACCACAAGCATTAAGAGTTATTATTCCTCCTGTTATTAATCAGTATCTAAATCTAGTAAAAAACTCCTCATTAGCAACTGCTATTGGATATCCTGAATTAGTAACTATTTTCTCAGGTACATCACTAAATCAAGTAGGACAAGCAATTGAGATTATCTTGATGACAATGGCTGTTTATTTAACACTAAGTATTCTTATTTCAGTGCTAATGAACTATGCAAATAAAAAAATGCAAATAAAGGAGAGATAATGGCTATTTATGAAAAACTAGAAGCAAGACCTGCTCCTTCAAATACAAAAGGTGTTATTCACTGGGCCAAAGAGAATTTGTTTAATTCTATTCTTAGTACAGTTTTAACACTAATATCATTTTATTTTCTTTATCTTGTTATTCCTCCTTTATTAGATTGGATGATTTTTGATGCTACTTGGAGTGGAACAAAAGAAGAGATTACAAAAGATGGTGCAAGATGGATTTTTATTTTTGAGAAATTTAATCAATTTATCTATGGTTTCTATCCAGAAGAGTTATATTGGAGACCAAACTTAGCTTTATTTATTTTTCTTGTTTATGTAATTGCTTTTAAAAAGATTGATAATATTAAAGTAAGAGCATTTATCATTCTTTCATTTCCTGTATTTACTTATATTTTAGTTGCAGGTGGTTTTGGTCTAGAAGTAGTTGAAACTGAAAAATGGGGAGGTTTATTACTTACTATTATCGTGGCTTCTGTTGGTATTATTGCTTCTTTTCCTATTGGAATTATTTTTGCTTTAGGAAGACAATCTAATATGCCAATAATTAGAACAATTTCAATTATATATATTGAGTTTATTAGAGGTGTTCCTTTAATTACAATTTTATTTATGGCTTCTGTTATTTTACCTTTATTCTTCCCCGAGGGAATGGATTTTGATAAGTTATTAAGAGCTTTAATTGGTATTACTTTATTCCAAGCTGCTTATATTGCAGAGGTTATTAGAGGTGGTCTTCAAGCTATTCCAAAAGGACAATATGAGGCAGCAGATGCTTTAGGTTTAACATATTGGAAAAAAATGGGATTAGTTATCTTACCACAAGCCTTAAAAATTTCTATTCCAAATATTGTTGGTTCATTTATTTCATTATTCAAAGATACTACGCTTATCTTAATTATTGGATTATTTGATGTTCTTGCGATGGTAACACTTACAAATAGTGATACTAACTGGTTAGGTTTTGAAACAGAAGGTTATGTTTTCGTAACGATGATATATTGGGTTATTTGTTTTAGTATGTCTAAATATGCTAAATCAATTGAAAATAGATTTAATACAAATCATAGATAATAATATAGGATTAAAAAATGAGTGAAGTAGAATATATGATACAACTAAAAGAAGTTAATAAATGGTATGGGGATTTTCACGTACTAAAAAATGTTAACTTAAATGTAAAAAAAGGTGAAAGAGTAGTTATTTGTGGCCCTTCTGGTTCAGGTAAATCTACAACGATTAGATGTATGAATAGACTTGAAGCTTTCCAAGAAGGTCAAATTATTATCAATGGTTTAGAGTTAACAGAAGATGTAAAAAGAATTAGAGAGATTAGAACACACGTTGGAATGGTGTTTCAACATTTCAACCTTTTCCCTCATCTCTCAATCTTAGAAAACTTGATTTTAGCTCCAACTTGGGTTGCTAAAAAGCCAAGAAAAGAAGCTATAAAAACTGCAATGCACTATTTAGAGAGAGTTAAAATTGCAGATCAAGCTGATAAGTATCCAAATCAATTATCAGGAGGTCAACAACAAAGAGTTGCTATTGCTAGATGTTTGTGTTCAAACCCAGATATTATGTTATTTGATGAACCAACAGCAGCACTTGATCCTGAAATGATTGGGGAAGTTTTAGATGTAATGACAGAACTTGCTAATGATGGAATTACTATGGTTTGTGTAACTCACGAAATGGGATTTGCAAAAAAAGTGGCAGACAGAGTTATCTTTATGGATGCAGGACAAATTGTTGAGGAAAACACTCCTCATGAGTTCTTTGATAATCCTCAATCAGATAGATTAAAACTATTTTTAGAACAAATACTAGATCACTAAAATGACTATATTTAACCTTTTTAAAATAGGTGTTGGGCCTTCAAGTTCACACACCGTAGGACCAATGCTTATTGCTAAAAGGTTTATAGAATTGATAAAAAAGCAAAATCACTTTTCAAATCTTGACAGAATCAAAATAGAATTATTTGGTTCATTAGGAGCTACAGGAATTGGACATCATAGTGATAGTGCTGTTTTATTAGGTCTATTGGGAAATGAACCTAAAACTGTAAACACAAGTACAATTCAAACAAAAATAAATGAAATAAAAAATTCTTTAAAAATAAAACTATTAAATGAAAAAGAGATTAATTTCTCCCCTAAAGATGATTTAATTTTATATAAAAATAAGACTCTTCCTTTTCATCCAAATGCAATAAAACTAAGTATTTATAGAAATAAAACTGAACTATTTTCTAAAATATATTATTCAATTGGAGGAGGAGAAGTTATAAGTGAAGATGAAATTCACAATGAAAAAAAAGATGAAAGAACTCTTCCTTATAATTTTTCTTCAGCAAAAGAGTTACTAGAGAAAGCAAAAACAAATAATTTAAGTATTGCACAACTTGTATTGGAAAATGAAAAAGTCTATAAAAATGAAGAAGATATAAAAAAAGAGTTACTTGAAATTTGGAATGTTATGAAAGAGTCTGTTTCAAAAGGACTTAGTAGTGATGGTATTTTACCAGGTGGACTTAATGTTCCAAAACGTGCTTTCAATATTCATCAAAAATTAAAAGCTAAAGTTCCCAATGATCCACTAGCAATTGTAGATTGGATAAACCTATATGCCTTAGCTGTAAATGAACAAAATGCTTGTGGAGGTAGAGTTGTAACTGCTCCTACAAATGGTGCTTCGGGAATTATTCCCGCTGTTTTGCACTATATAATAAATTTTTTAAATCATAAAAATAATGATGAAGTAGTAATTGACTTTTTATTAACTTCTGGTGCTATTGGACTTTTATATCAAAAAAATGCTTCAATTTCAGGTGCTGATGTTGGATGTCAAGGAGAAGTGGGAGTGGCTTGTTCAATGGCAGCAGCTGGTATGGCTTCATTTTTAGGAGCAAATAATAATCAAATAGAAAATGCAGCTGAGATTGGGATGGAGCATAATTTAGGGCTTACTTGCGATCCAATAGCTGGATTAGTTCAAATACCTTGTATTGAGCGAAATGCAATGGCTGCTATGAAAGCTGTAAATGCAGCTAGAATGGCTATAAATGAAGATGGCAAACATTATATTTCACTAGATTCTGTTATAAAAACTATGTATGACACAGGTAAAGATATGCAAAATAAATATAAAGAGACTTCTATGGGCGGCTTAGCCGTTAACTATATTGAATGTTAGAAAGGTAACCCTATGTTAAACAATACTATAAACAAAAAAATATCTACTCTTATTGGAATAACTATTCTTATTTTAATGACAGTATTTACAGTATTTATGATCAAAAATATCAATAGTAAACTAATTACAGACCTTGAAAAAAACCTGCAAGTACAAGTTGGTAACTACCTACAAACAACACAAATTTATAATGACACTCTTGAAAAAAACTCATTAACACTTTTTAATGTATTTGAAAAATCTTTTTTAAATCTAAGAAAAAGAGGAGAAAAAAGAGTTAAAATAAATGGTGTAGAAACACTTGCTTTATTTGATGGTTTTGCAAGATTAAATAAAAACTTTGACCCAGTTGATAGATTTGAAGAATTAACAGGAGCTGTTTCAGCTGTATATGTAAAAGATGGTGATGAATATATGAGAATTACCTCATCATTAAAAGATGAAAATGGCGAAAGAATTCTACTTGATACTATTAAAAAAGATTCAAAAACATATAAAAATATAAATGAAAAGAAAAAATTTATTGGGCTTGAATCTTTTGCGGGGAAAACTTATATGTCAGTTTACTCACCAATAATAAAAAATGATGAAATTATAGGTGCTTTATTTATAGGATATGATTTTACAAAAGGTTTAACAACCCTAAAAAAAGAGCTTAAAAAAGTTCTTATTGGAGATAGTGGATATATTTATATTCTTGATAAAAAAGGTAATCTTATTCTTCATAAATCCTTAGAAGGCAAAAACATATTTAAACTAAAAGATGCCAATGGAAATGAATTTATAAAAGAAATGATTAATAGTAAAAATGGAGTTCTTCATTATGAGTATGATGAAAATGGCTCAGTAAATAATAAAATAGCAGCCTTTACAACATATGATAAATGGGATTGGGTAATTGTTGCTGGTTCATATGAAGATGAATTTTTAAAAATATCTCAGGAAGTGCAAAAAATATTTATTATTGCTACTATTATTTTAACTCTTATTCTTTCAGTAATGATTTTTTTACTTATTACAAAAGTAATATCAAATCCTCTAGAAAAATTTCAAGATGGATTAATTGACTTTTTTAAATATTTAAATAGAACAAATAAAACTGCTAAGAAAATTGATATTAATACTACAGATGAGATAGGTAGAATGGCTAATGTAATTAATAAAAATATTGAAGACATCCAAATTCATTTATCACAAGACCATGATTTAATTGAAAATGTAAAAACTGTAGTAAGTAAAGTGAGCCATGGGCATTTAAATAAGCGAATACAGAATACTTGTGATAATACTTCACTAAATGAATTAAAAGATTTAATCAATAACATGCTTGATAAATTAGAAACATTTGTAGGTAAAGATATAAATGAACTAAGTAGAGTCCTAGAACTATACTCAAAAAGAGATTTTACAGAATCTTTAAATACAAGCAATACTGGAAAAATTGGAAAAGAAATTTTTAATATGAATGAGATTATTACTAAAATGTTAGTAGATAATCAAAATGATGGTCTAAAGTTAAAAAACAGTTCAACACAATTATCATCAAATGTAAATACATTAAGTACAAATGCAACTAATCAAGCAGCATCACTAGAAGAAGTAGCTGCATCTATTACGCAAGTTACTGAAAATATTAATCAAACAAGCAACAAAGCACAAAATATGTTTGACTTATCTTCAACAACAAAAAAATCTTCATCAACAGGTAAAAACTTAGCAAATAAAACAGTTCATGCTATGGATGAAATAAATGAAAAAGTTCAAACAATTAATGAGTCAATTAGTGTAATTGACCAAATTGCCTTCCAAACAAATATTTTATCACTAAACGCAGCAGTAGAAGCAGCAACAGCTGGTGAAGCTGGTAAAGGTTTTGCAGTAGTTGCACAAGAAGTAAGAAACCTAGCTTCAAGAAGTGCAGAAGCAGCAAAGCAAATTAAACAACTAGTTGAAGATGCTACTATTCAAGCTAAAGAAGGAAAAGATATTAGCTCTAATATGATTAATGGATTTGAGTCATTAGAAAGTAAAATAAATGAAACAAATCATATTATTACTGATGTTGCAAATGCAGCACAAGAACAAACAAAAGTAATGCTTCATATTAGTGATACAATAAATAAACTAGATAGATTTACACAAGAAAACGCACAAGTAGCAGAAGAGACAAATAGCATTTCTAGATTAACAGAAGATATTGCTAGTGCTGTTGTTGAAAATGTAAATAAAAGTGAATTTAAAGGTAAAAAATAGACTTTTAGGGGAATTAGCCAAAAGCTAACCAAACCCCTATTCCCATCATCATACTACCTGCAATTTTATTTATTAATCTTACATTTGAACTATTTTGTAATAACTTACGTAGAGTCTTACCACCTGTAGCATAAATAATTAAGCAAGAAAACTCTAATAGTAAAATCATAAAAATCAAAACTGTTAATTGTGATCCCATAGGTAAATTTTGATCAATAAAAGGAGGAAGAAGTGCTATAAAAAATGCCCAGCCTTTTGGGTTAGCAATTGCTGTTATAAAACCTTGCATCATTAAATTTTTCTTTGAAATACTATATTTACATTCATCAAGATTAATAGCCATTTTTCCACGTGATAACCACATTTGAATACCAAGATAAAACAGATATGCTCCCCCACCATATTTAAGTATTAAAAAAATTGTTGGATACTTAAGCATAATAGTAGCTACTCCAATAACAGAAGATGTAGCAACTAAACCAACTCCAACTAATTCTCCATACATCATATAAAGTGTATTTTTCAAGCCTATACTCATTCCCATACTAAGAGCTAAAGTCATACACATACCAGGTGTAATAGAAACAACAAAAAAAGTAGGAATAAATACAGCTAATAAAGATAAGTTAACAAAATCCACGAAAAACCCTTTACATAAAAATAATATTATATATAAAAAGTACTAAATAGCCATTGAATTTTGGGAACACTTAAGTAAATAGGACAATTTTTATCTTAATTAAAACTTAAATAAATTGACATGGGTCAATTGCTTTAGTTATCAATATTGTTACAATCATTTTACAAAACTTAAATATTTAAAGGAGAAGTTATGTCGCTTTCAAGAAGAGATTTCCTAAAAAGCTCAGCAGCTGCATCTGCAGCAGCAGCTATTGGTATGAGTGTACCTAATGAACTGCAAGCAAAGGCAAATGCAGCTCAAGGTGGTTGGAGATGGGACAAGGCAGCTTGTAGATTCTGTGGTACTGGTTGTGGTATTATGCTTGCAACAAAAAATGGTAAAATTGTTGCAGTAAAAGGGGATCCTGCAGCTCCTGTTAATAGAGGTCTTAATTGTATTAAAGGTTATTTCAATGCAAAAATCATGTATGGTGCTGATAGATTAAAACAACCTTTATTAAGAGTTAATTCAAAAGGTGAGTTTGATAAAAATGGAAATTTCGCTCCTGTTTCTTGGAAAAGAGCATTTGATGAAATGGAAGTTCACATCAGAAAAGCTTTAAAAGAAAAAGGTCCTGAGGGTGTTGGTGTATTTGCTTCTGGTCAATACACTGTTCAAGAAGGTTATGCAGCACAAAAAATGATGAAAGCTGGATTTAGATCTAATGCTATTGATCCAAATGCTAGACACTGTATGGCTTCTGCTGTTGTTGGTTTCTACCAAACATTTGGTATTGATGAACCATCTGGATGTTATGACGATATTGAATTAACTGATACAGTTGTAACTTGGGGTTCAAACATGGCAGAAATGCACCCTATTTTATGGTCAAGAGTTACAGATAGAAAACTATCTGATCCTAAAAAAGTAAAAGTTGTAAACCTATCTACTTATAGACATAGAACTTCTGACTTAGCGGATATTGAAATTATCTTTAAACCAAATTCAGATTTAGCTTTATGGAACTATATTGCAAGAGAGATTGTTTATAATCACCCAGAAGCTATTGATTGGGATTTTGTAAAAGAACATATTGTATTTGCTGCTTCTCCTGTAAACATGGGTTATGGTATGAGAAGATCTGATGAAAAATCAATCAAAGAAGGTAAATATACAGATAAAGAAATGGAAACTATTTCTAAAGAAATGTCAAAAATCGTTTCAGAAGATGAAGCTCCTGCACTTAAACCTTATGGTTATAAAGCTGGAGATAAAATGGTAAATAAACCTGCTGGCTTAAAACACTGGGAAATTTCTTTTGAAGAGTATAAAAAATTCTTAGAACCATATACAGCTGAATATACAACTCAAGTTTCAAAAGGTAATCCTGATGAATCTGATGAAGTATTTATGAAAAAAATCAAAGAGTTAGCAAACTTATATATTGAAAAAAATAGAAAAGTAGTATCTTTCTGGACTATGGGTATGAACCAACATACAAGAGGTACTTGGGTAAATACTTTAGCATATAATGTTCACTTCTTATTAAATAAACAAGCTAAACCAGGTTCTGGTGCATTCTCACTTACTGGTCAACCATCAGCTTGTGGTACAGCAAGGGAGGTAGGAACATTTGCACATAGATTACCAGCAGATATGATGGTAAAAAATCCTAAGCATAGAAAAATTACTGAGAATGCTTGGAAAATTCCAAAAGGCACATTAAATCCTGTTGGAAATCAACATATTATGAAAATCCATAGAGATATTGAAGATGGTGTTGTTAAGTTTGCATGGGTAAATGTATGTAATCCTTACCAAGATACAGCAAGTGCATCTCACTGGATTAAAGCAGCAAGACAAATGGATAACTTTATTGTAACTTCTGATGGATACCCTGGTATTTCAGCAAAAGTATCTGACCTTATCTTACCATCTGCAATGATCTATGAAAAATGGGGAGCTTATGGAAATGCGGAAAGAAGAACTCAACACTGGAGACAACAAGTACTACCAGTAGGTGATGCAATGTCTGATACATGGCAATGGGTTGAACTTTCAAAAAGATTTACAGTAAAAGATTTATGGGGTGAATATACTCTTAGAAATGGTAAAAAATTAGCAGATGTAAGAGCTGAAGCTACTAAAATGGGATATGATGAAAATACAACTATGTATGATATTTTATTTGCTAATGATAAAGCAAAATCTTATAAATTATCTCATGATGATGAAATTCAAGCAGGATATGACAACACTGATGGATTTGGAGATTCAAGAAATGTAATTGGATCTGATGGAAAACCATGGAAAGGTTATGGATTCTTTATTCAAAAATATCTATTTGAAGAATACGCAGAATTTGGTAGAGGTCATGCACACGATTTAGCTGACTTTGATACTTACCACAGAGTAAGAGGACTTAAATGGCCAGTTGTTGATGGAAAAGAAACACAATGGAGATTTAATACAAAATACGATCCTTATGCAAAAAAAGCAAATCCAAATAGTGATTTTGCCTTCTATGGTAAATTAGCAAAAGCCTTACCAAAAGGTGATTTAAAAGGTGTTACAGATAAAAATAAAACATCACTTAAAAATAAAGCAAAAATCTTTGCTCGACCTTATATGGATGCACCAGAAATGCCAGATACTGAATATCCAGTATGGTTAAGTACAGGTAGAGTTTTAGAGCACTGGCATAGTGGTACTATGACTATGAGAGTACCTGAATTATACAGAGCAGTTCCAGAGGCATTATGTTATATGCATCCAGAAGATGCTAAAAAGTATGGTGTAAAACAAGGTGGTTTATGTTGGGTTGAATCAAGAAGAGGAAAAGTAAAAGCTAGAGTTGAAACAAGAGGAAGAAATAGACCTTCTAAAGGACTTGTGTTTGTTCCTTGGTTTGATGAAAAAGTGTTTATCAATAAAGTTTGTGCTGACTATACTTGTCCACAATCAAAACAAACAGACTTTAAAAAATGTGCGGTAAAAATTTATAAAGCATAAATAAGGAGGGTGTATTGTTTTGAGCAATATTAATCCTTCAAATATAAAGAGTCAAAAATGAAAGCTAGTAGAAAAGAACCAATTAGTGATAGAAGAAGATTTTTCCTAAATATTGCAAGAGCAACAGGTCTTGCAGTATTAGGAGGTCTTACTTGGAGTGCCTATGTTGATGAAGTAAAAGCTTCAAAGCTTATACTAAGACCACCTGGTGCTTTAAAAGAAGATGATTTTCTTGCTACTTGTATAAAATGCGGTATGTGTGTTGAAGCCTGCCCTTTTGATACTTTAAAACTAGCAAAACCAGGTGATAACAAGCCCCTTGGAACTCCATATTTTGAGCCAAGAGATATTCCTTGTTATATGTGTACTGATATTCCTTGTGTGCCTGTTTGTCCCACAGATGCATTAGATATAAAATCTGTACAAAATGAAAAAAAAGAACTAGATATTAATAAAGCTAGTATGGGTGTTGCAGTTATTGATGATAATAGTTGTATAGCATTTTGGGGTATTCAATGTGATGCTTGTTATCGAGCGTGCCCTTTGCTTGGTGAAGCAATAAGTATTGAATATACAAAAAATGAAAGAACAGGGAAACACGCTTTTTTAAAACCAGTTGTTCATGCTGATGTATGTACAGGTTGTGGTTTATGTGAAAAAGCTTGTGTAACCCAAAAAGCAGCTATTTTTGTTCTTCCTAGAGAAACAGCTTTAGGAAAAGCAGGAGATTATTACATCAAAGGCTGGGATAAAAATGATGAGAAAAGACTTGAAAATGCCACAAGTAAAAAAAATACAACTGGTATAAATAAAAAGTCTGCCATTGATTCTTTAAATAGTGGAATGGAGGATTTATATTAATGAAAACTTTAATAAAAAAATATAAATTTCTTCTAGCTAGAAGAATCACACAAATTTCGATAATGTTTTTGTATGTTATTGCTAATGTCTATGGCGTAAATATCTTAATGGGAAATTTAAGTTCTTCACTATTTTTAGAATTTATTCCTTTAAGTGATCCTTATGCTGTAGCACAAATGTTCGTAGCAGGTGCAACAATATCATTTGACATATTATTAGGTGCATTTTTAATCATCCTTTTTTATATGGTTTTAGGTGGGAGAGCTTTTTGTTCTTGGGTTTGTCCTGTAAATATTATTACAGATACTGCAAACTATTTAAGAAGAAAACTTGGATTTAATCAAATCCAAAAAAAGCAACCTGCTTCAAGAAATATAAGATATTGGCTTATCGCAATTAGTTTTATAATTTCATTTTTTATGGGTGTTGCAGCGTTTGAATTGATTTCTCCTATTTCAATGGTACATAGAGGAATTATCTTTGGCCTTGGTTTTGGTTGGGCAACAATATTAGTGATATTTCTTTTTGACTTATTTGTTTTAAAAAATGGATGGTGTGGACATATTTGTCCTTTAGGTGGTGTTTATTCACAAATAGGAAGGTTTAGTTTTATAAAAGTTCATCATGATCATGAAACTTGTACAGCTTGTATGAAATGTAAAGAGGTTTGCCCTGAGAATCATGTTTTACATATTATTACAAAAGAGTCTGCTCCTATAATGGGAGCTGAATGTACAAACTGTGGAAGATGTGTTGAAGTATGTGATGATGATTCACTAAACTTTTCCATAAGAAAATTAATAAAGGAAAGAGAAAATGAAGTTCAGTAAAGTAACAATAGCAATCATAGCTGCTGCAGCAATATTTACTGTAGGGTGTGCAACAGCAACAAAAACAGTAAGTGAAGAGTCTTTAGGTTTAAGAAAAACTGATTTATATACAGAATCTACTACAACAGGTGATAAAACAAAGTATTCTGATAAACCAGCAGGAACTAGTAAAAAAATTGAAAGAGCCTTTGAAAATGCTCCTCCAATGATTCCTCATAGTGTAGAAGGAATGTTACCTATTACTATAAATAATAATCAATGTACAGCTTGTCATGAGCCTGCAATTGCTGAATCTATGGGAGCAACTCCAATTCCAAAGTCTCACTTTACAGACTTTAGACCAGAAACATCTTTAGCAAAAGATGGTAGAATAGTAAAAGAAGGTAAAAAAATTCAAAATACTAGTGATGTAAAAACAGTAAGTAAAAACCTACATACACTAGCAGGTGCAAGATTTAACTGTTCTCAGTGTCATGCTCCTCAATCAGAAGGTAATATAGTTCCTAAAAATGAATTCCAAGCTGAATTTAGAACTAAAGGACTTAATGAAAAATCTAACTTAATTGATACAATCAATGAAGGTGTAAAATAATATGAAAAGAAGAGAACTTTTTAGTTCTCTTGCTTCATCTTTTACGAAAAAAGAAAAGCAAGAGAAAATTATAAGACCTCCTTACTACAAAGATGAAGAAGTTTTTTTAACAAACTGTATTGAATGTAATGATAAAAAATGTAGTACAGTTTGTGAAGAAAATATAATTTTAATCTTAGAAGATAAAACACCTGCTATTAGTTTTGAAAATAGTGGTTGTACTTATTGTGATGAGTGTGCAAATGCTTGTGAACATGGAGTTTTAGAGCTTGAAAATAAAAAAAACATAGATGTTAAAATCGAAATTGATATATTATCTTGTTTAAGTTGGAATAAAACAATGTGTTTTTCATGTAAAGATCCATGCTTAGATGAAGCAATTGATTTTCTTGCTATGTTTAGACCTGAAATAAATAGTAATTGTACTTCATGTGGATACTGTATTAAATATTGTCCAGCAGATGCAATTAAGATAGTATAAAAGGAGTTTTTATGAGTATAAGTAGATATTTTATCCTTTTTAATTTTTTATTTATTTTTTTAAATGCAAATGAACTAAAACCACAATTTCAATATGAAGCAAGTGGAGCAGTTACTGAACTAATTTACAAAGAGAATAAACTTTATGCCTCAACAGATGCTTCTTGTATAGATATTTTTGATACAAAAACAAAAGAAAAAATTACAACTATTTTATTCCCTAAAATTAAAGACTTTATGGGAGATTTAGTTAATTCCAAAATATACAGTATTGATATTTTAAAAGATAAAGTATTAAGTGTTTCTCAAGGAGAAAAAGGTGGAAGAAATTTAAATATATACCAAGATGGTACTTTTAAAACTATAATTTCTGATAAAGAAAGAATGTTTATTGCTAAAGCAAAATTTTTAGACAAAAATAGAATAGTTTTTGCCCTACTTTCAAATGAAATATATATTTATGATATAAATACAAAAAAAAGAATCAAAAAAGTTGATGTTTCTTTATCAAAATTTTCTGATTTTGTTTTAAGTGAAGATAAGAAAAAAATAGTTGTTGCAGATGAAAGTGGTGTATTAAAAATGCTTACAACTGATGATTTAAAGCTACAAAAAGAGTTCAAAAATCAAAACCTAGATAATGTTTTCCAAGTTGCTTTAAAAAATCAAATTATAGCAACAGCAGGGCAAGATAGAAGAGCAGTAGTTTATGATATTTTAAACAATAAAGCACAATATATAACTGCACCTTTTTTGATTTATAGTGTAGGATTAAGTCCAAGTGGAAAACAAGCAGGAATTGCTTATGATGAAGAGAATAATATTTTAATCTTTGATACAAAAAATAAAACAAAAAAAGCTATATTAATTGATAATCTAGCAATTATTTCAAAAATTATTTTTATAAATGAAAAAGAAATTTTTGTATCAAGTGATGACAAAAAAATAAACTATTATAAAATTAAGGAGTAAAATATGAATATTTCAAGTATTGTAGTACAAACACTACCAGAACATATAGATGAAGTTGTAGAATCACTTAAAAAATGTGATGTATGTGATTATCACATGCATGATGAATTAGGAAGAGTAATTATTACAATCGAAGGTAAAAATGTTGAAGAGGAATTAAAAAAACTAAAAGTTATTGAAAATATTCCTCACGTAGCAAGTGCTGATATGCAAATGGCTTATAGTGAAGAAGAGTTAAGTTCACACTTAGAAGTACTTGATAATGCAGAAGCTGTTCCAAAGATTTTAAATGAACAAGATATAGACCCTAAAGATATAGTTTATAATGGAGACTTAAAAAGAAAAGATTTAATAGGATTTGCAAAAACTTTTGATAATACAGGAGAATAAAATGCAATATAATTCAAGCCAATTCTTATGTGAAACGATTGTACCTAAAGGTGAACTAATTGTATCAAGAACAGATTTGAAAGGTATTATTACTTATGCAAATGATACCTTTGCCCAAATCTCAGGATATGAAGCAAATGAATTAATTGGAGAACACCATAATATAGTTAGACATCCAGATATGCCTAAGGCTGTATTTAAAGAATTATGGGAGAGTCTACAAAAAAATGCTAAATGGAGTGGCTATGTAAAAAACCTAAGAAAAGATCAAGGTTTTTACTGGGTTTATGCAGAAATTTCAGGTGTTTACAAAGATAATAAACTAGTAGAATACAAATCTCTTAGGACACCTATTAGTTTTGATAAAAAGCTTGAATATCAGATAAAATATGATAAATTAAGACTAAAAACAAATGATTGTGTTAGAAAGATAATTTATGAAAAAATAAATTGATTTACGTTTCATTCACAATTATATAGTATTATACTTTATGAAAAAAATACTATTAAGCATAATACTATTATATCTACAGGTTTTTGCCAACTCAAATATCAAAGCTTATGCTATTGGAATTTTTGATAAAAATGGCAATGGTGAAAATATACAACATCTTAGAAAAACAAAAAGCAATTATGATGGTTTATGCTACTCAAAAGTAATAGTTTTATCAAAATCTCATATAAATACTCCACAAGTTACAATAGGAAATTCAAGAGGTCACTTCATAAAATCCATTCCTATTTATAATAAATATAAAATAAAAATGGCAGAAGAGTTTACATTTAAACATTTCAATGTTACAAGAGGATATTTTGAAGTAAAAATTGATGGAAAGCTATATGATACTAAGGTTTTTATAAAGTAACAATTTTTCTATAAAATAACATTATCTATATAAACTTTTTTCTTTATTACATTTTAATTACAATTTTTAAAAGTAAATAAAAATTTACTAAATTTAATTTTACTTAAATTTTTACTTCTAAATATAAAAAAAAATTATATATTTTGAAAGCTAATATGCTATTTTAAAGGCTTTGTACACTTTTATGACACTTCAAAATATCATCTTCAAAAAAAAGTAAAATAAAAAATACTTATTTAAAAATGAATAGTCATTCAATCTCTTGACTTAAATCAAGACATTAAAAAAATATAAGTTTTATAATTACAGAGTAACTTAAAGGATTATCGATGAAAAAGAATCAGAAAGTTGTAGTTTATGGCTCAATTTTAAGTCTTCTTATTGCTACTTCTCTTTTTGTTTACACAGTTTATGCATCTAATATGTTGTCATATTTATCTAGTGACCCAAAAGCCTGTATTAATTGTCATACAATGAATTCAGCGTATGCAACATGGGAAAAAAGTTCACATAAAAATGTAGCAGCATGTATTGATTGTCATCTACCTGTAGGGGATGTTGTAGCTAAGTATAAAGCTAAAGCAATAGATGGATGGAATCACTCAGTTGCATTTACTCTTAACACTTATAAGAATAATATTCAAATAGGTGAAGATGGTGCAAGCCGTGTGCAAGCAAATTGTGTTAGATGTCATGCAAGTGAAAATGCAACACTTAAAATGAATGCTGACAAATATCACAATGCAGAAGAAGGAAGTCTTGAAAATGGTAGGAAATGTTGGGAGTGTCACAAGTATGTGCCACATGGAAAAGTTAGAAGTTTAATTTCAACTCCATATAATCTTGG
Organism: Arcobacter rhizosphaerae; assembly: GCF_049472155.1. Lineage (NCBI taxonomy): Bacteria > Pseudomonadati > Campylobacterota > Epsilonproteobacteria > Campylobacterales > Arcobacteraceae > Arcobacter > Arcobacter rhizosphaerae. The sequence continues at coordinate 391,788 of NZ_JBMOVW010000002.1, forward strand.
AATTAAACAACAAATGAAATAGAGGTTCATTATGAAAAAATACAAAATACTACTTGTTATAAGTATAATAGCAATTGGTCTAATGTCTGCGTTAATAGCTTCAATTAATGAAAAGAAAGTAGAACAAGCACAATTAAAAGAAGTACCAAAGATTGATCGATGGGAAACTAAAAATGAAGAGTTCAGAAAACATTATCCAAGACAATTTGATTCTTGGAAAGAAACAAAACATTCTGATGAAATAGAAGATATGTTAAAAAAATATCCTGAACTTGTTGTTTTATGGGCTGGATATGGTTTTGCAAAAGATTACAATGCTCCAAGAGGTCACTTTTATGCTATCGAAGATAATAGAAATACATTAAGAACAGGTGCTCCTGTTGATGAGAAAACAGGACCTATGCCAACTGCATGTTGGACTTGTAAATCTCCTGATGTACCTAGAATCATGGATAAAGAAGGAGATATGGAGTACTTTACTGGTAAATGGGCTAAATATGGTTCTGATATTATAAATCCTATTGGTTGTGTTGACTGTCACAACCCAAAAACAATGGAGTTACAAGTAAATAGAAACTATTTAAATGAAGGGCTTAAAGCAGCTGGAGAAAAAACTTTAGAAGATGCAACTCAACAAGATATGAGATCAATGGTTTGTGCTCAATGTCATGTTGAATATTACTTCAAAAAAACACCTCTTGCTGATGGTAAAAAAGCTGCTGTTGTTACTTTACCTTGGGGTGAGGGAACTTCTGTAGAAGATATGGAAAAATATTATGATAATTTAGAGTTTAAAGATTGGACTCATAAAATATCTAAAACACCAATGTTAAAAGCACAACACCCAGGTTGGGAAATGTGGAAAACTGGTGCTCACGGTAAAAACAATGTATCTTGTGCTGATTGTCACATGCCTTACACACAAGAAGGTGGTATTAAATATACAGATCATAAAATTGGAAATCCACTTGAACACATGGATAAAACTTGTATGAATTGTCACAGAACAAGTGAAAAATCTCTTTTAGCAAATATTAATGAAAAAAGAGAAAGAAAAGACGATTTACATAAAAAAGCTATGAAAGCAATAGCAAAAGCTCACTTAGAAGCTGGAAAAGCTTGGGAAGTTGGAGCAACAAAAGAAGAAATGGCACCTGTACTTAAAGATATCAGACATGCTCAATGGAGATGGGATTATGCTGTAGCATCACACCCTGCTTTCTTCCATGCACCAGAAGAGACTTTAAAAGTATTAGGTACTGCTTTAGAAAAAGCTGGAAATGCTAGAGTAAAATTAGCTAAAATATTAGCTAAATATGGAGCAAGTGATTATGTTGCACCTGCTATTACAGATAAAGCAAAAGCACAAGAAATCATTGGTTTACCATTTGATAAACTTGTTGAAGATAAGAAAAAATTCCAAAAAGGCTTAATGCAAGAATGGAAAAAAGAAGCTGAGAAAAAAGGTTTATATAACCCTGAATCAACTAAAGGTATTGAAGATAAAACTTCATACAACTAAAAATAAAAAAGAGGCTTTTGCCTCTTTTTTGCTTCTTATATCTTCTTACATTAAAATTTAAAATCTACAAACAATTATATACGGATTAGTTATGAAAAAAATACTCAAATCTTTTTTTAGTATGCAAGCAATGATAGTTTTACTATTTTTTATGGCAGTTTCATCTGCCTTAGCAACTTTTGTTGAAAATGATTTTGGGCCTTTAGGTGCAAAGTCTTTTGTCTATGGGCAAACATGGTTTGAGTTAATAATGCTTATTTTAGTAATTGGAATAGTATTTAATATAGTTTGGTTTAAAATGTATAAAAAAGAAAAATTCTTTATTTTATTTATACATATTTCATTTGTTTTTATTCTTTTAGGTGCAGCATTAACAAGATATATGGGATATGAAGCTTATATGACTATCCCAGAAGGAAGCCTAGAAAATAAGATGTATTCTAATGATGAATATATTCAAATAAAAAATGATGATCAAATAATTTATGATAAGAAAGTTTTAATGACACCTTTATCTCAAACTTCTGTTGATTTTACTACATTAATAAATGGTGAAGAATTATCAATAAAACTTAATAGATATGTAAAAAATGCTGCTGAAAAAATTGTTCCTACAAAAGATGGACAAGCACTTATTAATATAATAGTATCGCAACAAATGGGTACTAAAAGTATTGACTTAAAAGACAAAGATACTATAGAAACCAATTTTTTAGTATTTGCTTTAAATAAAGAAATAAAAACTTCAAAACCTACAGTTATATTTGAAACTAAAGGAAATGAAATTTTTATTAAATCAAATATACAAACAAATGTTTATACAAAAGACTTTAAAAAAGTAAAAACTTTAAAAGCTAATATAAATACTCCTTTGATTTTAGAGCAAATATATAGAATTGGTCAAACACAATTTATGGTAAATGAAGCTACTTCAAAAGGTGCATTAAAAACAGTAAGTTTAAATAATGATATGCCAAAAGATAAACAGTTAAATGCTGTAGTTTTAGATTTAAAATATAAAGGAAAAACACAAGAAGTATCACTATTTGGTAAAGGCGGTGCTACAAAAGGTTTTGTAAAAAAAGTAAAATTTGATGATGAAACAATATCATTATCATGGGGTTCAAAAATGATAGAACTACCTTTTTCTATTTTACTAAATGACTTTAGATTAAGAAGATATCCAGGTTCAAACTCGCCATCAACTTATGAAAGTGATATAAAAATTTATGATAAAAATAATGATGATACTTTAGAGTATACTATTTTTATGAACAATGTTTTAGACTATAAAGGCTATAGATTTTTTCAATCTTCATACAAACAAGATGAATCAGCTACAATTCTTTCAGTAAATAAAGACCCAGGAAAATTACCTACTTATATAGGTTACTTTTTACTTTTTACTGGATTATTATTAAGTTTATTTATCAAAAAAAGTAGATTTAGAAAATTAGCTAGAAAAAAATATACACTTGAAGAGGTTAAAAAAACTTATCATGCAAAAAAAGCTCTTAGTTTAGTCTTTCTTGCTTTAATATTTTTTTATACTCCAAATACTAGCCATGCAAAAGATACTATTTTAGATAAAAACCCTCATGTTTTAAATATAGATAAAAATCATGCTCAACTATTTGGAAGTTTATTAGTACAAGATTATCAAGGAAGAATAAAACCTATTAACTCTTTAGCAATTGAAATAATCAATAAAATTAGTAGAAAAAATGAACTTTATGGTTTAGATGCAAATCAATTTTTCTTAAGTATGATGCTTTATCCCAAAATCTGGCAAGAAGTTAGTTTTATAAAAATAAAAGATACTAAACTAAAAAAACTTATAGGAATAAGTAAAAAAAGTAAAACTATAAGTTTTATGGATATTTATAATCAACAAGGAAACTACAAACTTCAAATAGCACTAGAAGAAGCAAATGCTAAAAAACCTGCACTAAGAAATAACTTTGATAAAGATTTAATCAAAATCGATGAAAGACTAAATATAGCTTATACATTATTTACGGGGGATTTTTTAAGAATTTTTCCAAAAATTGGTGATAAAAACGATAAATGGCTAAATGTAAATGAGGCTGTAAAACTTTTAATTGCTCAAGATTCAGCTCATATTAAAAAACTAATGGAAGAGTATTATTTTTCATTAAATGATGCTAGCCAAAATAAAATATCATGGGAAAAAGTAAATAAAGCTTTAGAAAATTTAAAAACTTATCAAAAACAAAATGCAAGTCATATTATTCCAAATGACTTTAAAATAAAAGCAGAATTAATTTTTAATAAATATAATATTTTTGAAAGATTAACACCCTTTTATTTACTTCTTGGGTTTTTCTTACTTATTTTGATTTTTATTAATATTTTTAAATCAAATATAAAACTTGATAAAGTTATCAAAACTGTACTCATTTTATTAGTTTTTGCATTTACTATTCATACTTTAGGGCTTGCTCTTAGATGGTATGTAAGTGGTCATGCACCTTGGTCAAATGGTTATGAGTCAATGATTTATATTGCTTGGGCTATTATTTTATCAGGAATTTTTTTCTCAAAACAATCGTCTTTAGCCTTAGCTACCACAACTATATTAAGTGGTGTAACTCTATTTGTAGCTCATTTATCTTGGATGGAACCGCAAATAACAACACTTACACCTGTATTAAAATCATATTGGCTAACTATTCATGTGAGTGTAATCACAGCTAGTTACGGATTTTTAGGACTTAGTGCTTTATTAGGTTTTATTTGTTTATGCTTATTTATTTTAGCAAATCCTAAAAAAGAAGATGAAAAATTTTTCAATATTTTATTAAGTATAAAAGAAGCAAATAGAATAAATGAAATGTCAATTCTTATTGGATTAGTACTGCTTGTAATAGGGAACTTCTTGGGTGGAATTTGGGCAAATGAATCATGGGGAAGATACTGGGGTTGGGATCCAAAAGAAACATGGACTTTAGTATCAATAATCATTTATGCAATAATTATTCACTTAAAATATATAAAAGGCTTACTTAATGACTTTACTTTAGCAGTACTTTCAACAATAAGTTACTCATCTATTATAATGACATATTTTGGAGTAAACTATTACCTTGCGGGGAAACACTCTTATGCAGCAGGGGATCCTATACCAATACCTACATTTATTCCTATAACCCTTATCATTATAACTATAGTAATTTTACTTGCATATAAAAATAGAAAGATTCTTTAATCTACTATTTTTATCTTAGTAAATAATATTTAAAGTAATTTATAAAAATAATTTGAACTTATAAATAGAAATTACAAAATTTTTGCTATAAACGTAGCATTAAAGTAGCATTTTTATTTTTTTTCTGATATAATACCTTCATAAAACAAGAAGTTTTATCTTATTTATCTCTCCTTAGTTAAAAATTACGTAGCTGTAACAATTTTTTTCGAAGATGAAGCTTCTTTTTTATATAAAAACACACATCGAAACTAATCAGTTTAAATTTAATCTCCCAAGTTTTATCTTTTTAAATAATCAAACATCTTTTGATAAAACTTGACTTTTCAACAAAAATAATTAATACATATTTAACAGCTTTTTATTAAAATCATAATATAATATTTAAATAATAAAAAAAAGAGAAAAAATGTTTAAAAATTCTGAGCTTAATGATTTAATAGAAAATGCTAAAAATATAAAAGTTTTATATGCAGAAGATGAACATTTAACTAGAGATACAATTGAAGATTTACTAAATATAATTTTTAATGAAGTGCTTGTAGCAAAAGATGGAGAAGAAGCTTTAGAGATTTTTAAAGCGAATGATGATATTGACTTATTAATAACTGACATAAATATGCCTAAAATAAATGGTTTAGAGCTTCTTAAAATTACAAAAGAGCTTAAACCCGAACTAGCAACGATTATTGTTTCTGCACATTCAGAAAGTAAATTTATGTTAAATGCTATTAAACTTAGTGTAGATAATTTTATTGTAAAGCCTTTAGATGCTATGCAACTTTTTGATGTAATAAAAAAAGCAATTGAAAAAACTGTATTAAGAAAACAGAACCAAAGAAACTTAATGATATTAAAACAATATCAAGAAATAACAAATAAAAGCTCAATAATTTCTAAAACCGATGCTTCTGGAGTAATTACTTTTGTAAATGATAATTTTTGTGAAATATCAGGATATTCACAAGAAGAGCTAATTGGAAAAAATCATAATGTAGTAAGACACCCAGATAATCCAAAAGAACTTTTTAAAGAATTATGGACAACAATCAAAATAAAAAAAGAACCTTGGAGTGGAATTATTAAGAACCTTGCAAAGGATGGAAAAAGCTATTTTGTAAAATCAACAATAAAACCTTTACTTGATCAAAATGGTGAAATTATAGAATACATGGCACTTAGAAATGATGTAACTGAAATAATGAGTGAAAAAAGACAATTAATTGCATCTTTAGAATCTTATAAACAATCATTTTTAGCCTTAATACAAATAGAAAACTTTGATATTTTAGATAAATTTTATGATGCAACAACTGTAGAAAAAATTGAAGAAATATTTGAGAATTTAATTATAGGTTTATTTCCTAAAAATACTAAACTTTATGAAAAAATCTTTAAATTAGGAGATGGCTTATTTGCTATTAGCAATAGTCTTGACAATATAGAAAAAGATAATATAGATTTAGAAGTAGAACTTTTAACTTTAATAAAAAATACAAAAAATTCAACTATAAAATTTGATAATATTGAATATGATGTATCAATTGCTGTAAGTTATTGTTATGGTGAAAAAAATGTTTATGAAAATGCTAAATATGGAATCGAAAAAGCATTAGAAGATAATAAAAGTTTAATTTTTGCTAATAATTTGGTTCAAGAAGCACATGAAATTGCTCAAAAAAATATAGAAACAATTCACATGGTAAAAACAGCTTTAGACAATTGTAATATTGTTTCATATTTCCAACCTATTATAGAAAATAAAACAAAAAAAATAGTAAAGTATGAATCTTTAGTAAGATTAATAGATGAAGAAGGAAAAACAATATCTCCTTATTTTTTTCTTGATGTATCTAAAAAAGGAACATATTATACTAAAATCACAAATAGAGTAATTGAAAGCTCTTTTAAAGTACTTGATCATATAACAAATAGTGTAAGTATAAACTTATCAGTATTAGATATGGAAAATGAAGAAATTAAAAATAAATTAATAGAATTAACTTCAAGATCTGAATATAAAGGTCGAGTTATTTTTGAATTACTTGAAAATGAAAATATAAAAGATTTTAAAAGTGTCAAAAAGTTTATAGCAAAAGTTAAAAAACTAGGAAATGTAAAAATTGCTATTGATGACTTTGGAAGTGGATATTCTAATTTTGAAAGATTACTTGATTATAACCCTGATATTTTAAAAATTGATGGTTCTTTAATTAAAAATATTGAAACAGATTCATATAGTAGAAATGTAGTTGAAACTATAGTAACTTTTGCTAAAAAACAAAACATTGAAACTATTGCAGAGTTTGTAGAAAATGAAAATATTTATAATATATTAAATGAAATGGGTATTACTTATTCGCAAGGCTACTATTTTGGTAAACCCCAAAAATTAATATAAGAAATAGACTTTAGTCTACTTCTTATAAATATTTCTTAAGAACCTCAGGAATCTCTACAGTTCCATCTTCTCTTTGATAGTTTTCCATAATAGCTAAAAGTGTTCTTCCTACTGCTAATGATGAACCGTTTAATGTATGAGCTAATACATTTTTCTTACCATCTTTATATCTGATTTTTGCTCTTCTTGCTTGGAATTCTCTTGTATTAGAAATTGAAGAAATCTCTCTATATTTGTTTTGACCTGGTAACCAAACTTCTAAGTCAATTGTTGTTGCAGCAGAGAATCCTAAATCACCTGTACATAATTGTACTTTTTGGTGAGCAAGCCCAAGTGAAGTTAAAAGATCACTTGCACAAGCTACCATTTTTTCAAATACTTCTTCTGATTCTTCTGCTTTAGTAATAGCAACCATTTCTACTTTATCAAATTGGTGTTGTCTAATTAATCCTCTTGTATCTCTACCTGCACTTCCTGCTTCTTTTCTAAAACAAGGAGTATAAGATGTAAGCATTAAAGGTAACTCTTCTGCTGGCACAATTTCATCATTGTAAAGGTTTGTTAGACTTACTTCCGCAGTTGGAATTAAGTATAAATCTTCACCTTCAATTTTAAATAAATCATCTTCAAATTTAGGTAATTGCCCTGTTCCTTGAAGTGTGTTTGCGTTTGCCATAAAAGGTACATACCACTCTTCAAAACCTCTTTGTCTATTAAAATCAAGCATATAATTGATTAAAGCTCTCTCTAATCTTGCACCCTCACCTTTAATTGCTGAAAATCTTGACTTAGCAAGTTTTACACCTCTTTCAAAGTCTAACCAACCATTATCTAAATCCCAGTGTTCTTTTGGTTCAAAAGAGAAAGTTGGTTTTTCACCAATAGTTTCTAATACAACATTTTCATCTTCATCTGCACCATCTGGAACATTTTCATCTGGAAGATTTGGTACACCTAAGGCAATTGAAGTAAGTTTTTCTTCAAGTACTCTAACATCATCTTCTAAAGTTTGCTTCTTCGATTTTAGTTCATTGATATTTGCTTGAAGTGGTGCAATATCAAGACCTTCTTTTTTATACCTTCCAAACTCTTTTGAAAGCTTATTTTGTTCGGCTGTAACATTTTCCATATCTTGCCTTTTAAGCTTAGCTTCAAGTGCAAGGGATTTTAAGTTATCTAAAACTTCGCTATCAACACCCTTTCTAGTTAGTGCTTTTGCCATAGTATCAAAATCTTTTTGTAGTTCTCTTACATCAATCATTTTAATCTTTCATTGTAAATTTTTCGAAATTATATCGAATTTTTTCTATATGAAGGCTTTTTTACTTTTATTTACGACTATTTTAGGAAGTATAAAAAATACAAAACAAATAATTTTAGAATTTCTTTAAAAAAACTGTCCAGTTTTATGTTTTATTTCGTCTATATAAATAGTAGTGATCTACAAAAAATAAGACATAAAATTAAAAAATAAAAAAGTACTTGTCTTGAACTAACAGTTAATAAGAACTTTTTTATATAATTTTGATTATGATTCTTATAATTGTTAATGTGATTTTATTGTCATTTTTTAATGGCATAATCATGTAAATTACTATTGAGTAAAACACAAAAGGAAAAAAATGACAAAAATCGGTAAAACATTAATTGTTTTAGCTAGTTTAAATATAGCATTGTTTGCCAATCAAATTGACAAATCAATTGCAGTTATTGAACAAACTAATAATCAGTTAAAATCTTATCAAAACAGCATTGATAAGAATGAGGAACAAAGAGAAAACCTTTTTAATGAGTATAAATTTAATAATAGCTCAATTAAAAGTACAAAAATTTACAATGAGCAGTTATCGAAAATTATACTATCACAAGAAGAAGAGATTAAGAGTTTAGACCAACAGCTTATTGATATAGAACAAACTCAAAAAAACATCTTTCCTTTAATGATTAATATGATTAGTTCACTAAAAAAATTAATTAATGAAGATACTCCATTTTTAATGAGTGAGCGATTAAATAGAGTTGCGAAGCTTGAAGAAACTCTAAATAAAGCAGATATTCAAACTCATGAAAAATATAGAATAATTCTTGAAGCTTTTAAAATTGAATATGACTATGCAAAAACAATAGAATCATATCAAGACAAAATTGATGGAAAAACATACAACTTTTTAAGATTAGGAAGAGTTGCACTTTACTACCAAAGTTTAGATTTAAAAGAGTATGGATACTTCAATAAACAAACAAAATCTTGGGATAAGATAGAAGATTCAGTATCAAAATCAAATATTAGAAAAGCTATCAAAATTGCGAAAAAACAACAAAATGTTGATTTATTAAATTTACCATTTTTAGCTGCGAAGGAATTAAAATGATAAAACATATCCTAAGTTTAACACTTATTTCTACTCTAAGTTTTTCACTAAATCTTGAAGGTTTACTACAAAGTGTAAAAAGTGACTCAAAACAAGAATTAGTGGAAGAAAAACAAAGACTTCAAGAGTTTATCAAAAATAAAAATCAACAAGCATACTTAGTTCAAAAAAGTAGAAAAGCTTTAGCAGCTGAAGAAGCAAAAACTACTAAGTTTAAAACAAAAATTGATGAAAATGAACTATTATTAGAAGAAAAAGAGACAGAACTTAATGCAAAAGCTGCAAATCTAGGAGAAATGTTTGGTAGTGTAAGACAAACTTCATCAGACTTTTTAACAAACTATCAAAACTCACTTACTGCATCACAAGATTTAAGTAAAGAAAAAGTATTTTCAAAATTTGCAAATTCAAAAAAACTTCCTAACTTAGAAGAACTTACAAAGTTTTGGCATGTGATGTTAGATGAAATTATTCAATCAGGAAATATTTCTCAATACAAAGCAGATATTATTTTAAATAGTGGTGAGAAAGTACAACAAGATGTAACAAGAGTTGGTCTATTTGCTGCTGTATCAGATGGTAAATACTTAACATACTCAAATGATATGAAATCATTAGTTGAACTAGCAGTTCAACCAAGAAGTAGCATATTAGAACAAGCAAAAGCTTTTGAAAAGTCAAACACAATTTCAAATATAACTATCGACCCAACAAGAGGAACACTTTTTGAAATGATAGAGAATAACCCTACGATTTTAGATAGAGTAAATCAAGGTGGAGTTGTGGGATATATAATTCTTACTCTTGGTGGACTAGGGTTATTATTTGCATTATATAAAATTCTTATTTTGAATATTGCCTCTGTAAAAATTAAGTCACAAGTAAAAAATCTTGATAAACCAAAAGAGAATAATTCTTTAGGAAAAATTGCTGATATCTTCTATAAAAACATAAATGACTCAATAAATGATTTAGAGATTAAAATTGGTGAAGCAATTATAAAAGAAACAAATAAAATCAAAAAAGGTCAAAGTTTTGTAAAACTACTTGCAGCAGTAACGCCTCTTTTAGGACTACTAGGAACTGTTACAGGAATGATAGCAACTTTCCAAGCAATTACTTTATTTGGTACAGGTGACCCAAAACTAATGGCAGGAGGTATCTCAACTGCTCTTATTACTACAGTTTTAGGTTTAATCACAGCAATACCACTTCTATTTGCATACACTTATATCTCTTCAAAAGCAGATGAACTTGTATCTATTTTAGAAGAACAAAGTATTGGATTATTAGCAAAAACGTTGAAATAAGATGATTGAAGTATATCTAGACGATTTATTAGCCTTCTTTAATAAAGGAGGCTTTGTTTTATACATCGTATTTGCCATTGCACTTTTTTTATGGACTTTATTAGTTGAAAGATATATCTTTATAACTTTTGAATATAAAAAATACAAAAGAAAAATTTTAGAAGAAATAAAAAGTGTTTCATCAGATAATAAGTTTAAAGATGAAATAAAAAGATATATGGTTGAAGAAGCTAACTTAAAACTAAAAACAGGATTACAGTTTATAAAAACTTTAATTATTATATGTCCTTTAGTTGGTCTGTTAGGGACTGTAACAGGAATGATTGAAGTATTTGATGTTATGGCAATTATGGGTACAAGTAATGTTAAATCTATGGCAAATGGTGTTTCAATGGCAACAATTCCAACTATGGCCGGAATGGTTGTAGCTTTAAGTGGAATACTTTTTGAAAAAAAATTAGAACTTTCTATAAAGTACCATACTCAAAAATTAGAATTAGAACTTTCAAAGGTTATAAAATGAGAAGATTTTCACAAAAACATCATAAAGAAGAAACAGAAATAAATTTAACTCCTATGCTTGATGTTGTTTTTATTATGCTTATATTTTTTATTGTTACAACATCTTTTGTAAAAGAAGCAGGAATAGAAGTAAATAGACCAAGTGCAGCCTCTGCACAACAAAAAGGAGCTGCAAATATCTTAATAGCAATTAGAAATAATAATGAAATTTGGATTGATAAAAGAATGGTTGATATTAGATCAGTTAGAGCAAATATAGAAAGGCTTAAAGCTTCAAATACTCAAAATTCAGTAGTAATACAATCAGATACTCAAGCAAAAACAGGTACTTTAGTTCAAGTTATGGATCAAATTAGACTAGCAGGTATTTTTAATATCTCAATATCAACACTAAAAGAGAATTAAAATGAGACTATTTATAGCTCTTTTTTTATCAATAGTTATAAGTGTAGGTATATTTTTTGGTATGCACTTAATGACAGCTAGTCAAAACGCACAACTACAAAAAAAATCTGAAACTAGACATTTAGTATATTTAAGAGAAAAAAATGACACTAAAATTGAAAGAAAAAAAAGAGTAAAACCAAAAGAACCACCTAAGAAAAAACCACCAAAAAAAATAGAGATAAAAACAAAAGTAAATACACAAATCAACAAAAATATAAAAGTTAAACCTTTTAAAGTACAAACAAAAAAAGTTGATATTTCTGCTATTTCATCTCTAAGTGGAGCTCAAATACAAATGGGTGCAGGTTTAGTTGATGCAAATAGTTTAACTGCCATTACAAAAGTAAACCCTAGATTTCCTAGACGTGCAAAAATAAGAAAACAAAGTGGTTATGTAAAACTTGGATTTACAATAAATAAATCAGGTGATGTACTTGATGTAAAAGTACTCGATTCAAAGCCCAAAGGTGTATTTGAAAAAAACTCTATTTATGCAATAAAAAAATGGAAATTCAAAAGAAATGAATTTGATAGAAATGCTACAATTACATTTAATTTTAGGTTGGAAAGATGAAAAAGTTAATCTTAATATTTTTAATTTCAATAGCTGTTTTAAATGCAAAAGAAACAATAAAAGCAAGTGATTTTAGAAGTTTACAAAACGCAAATAAACTAATAGAAAAAAATAAACTTAACCAAGCAAAAACTTCTATTGAAAATTTATTAAAAAAAGATGTAAATAATTTAACAAAATCTTATGCTCTACAATCTTTAGCAAATATTCATTTAAAAAGAAACAACTATAAAAATGTGGCTAAAGCTTATGAGAAAATAATCGCATATAAGGCATTAGAACAAAATGATATTTTAAAAATAAAATATTCATTATCTAAAATATATTTTAGTTTAGAAAACTATTCTAAAAGTCTTAAATACTCAAAAGAACTGCTTAACTCAAAAGTCGTAAAAGATATAGAAATATATGAAAATATGGCTTTAGCATACTACTATAATAAACAATATAAGAAAAGTACTTCTTATATTAAAAAAGTTCTTCAAAGTAAAAAAGGCTTAAAGAAAAAAGAGTCTTGGTATAGAATGCTATATTCTGCTTATGTTGAAAGTAAAAACTATAAACTAGCTATCAATACTTTAAGAAGTATGGTGAAAAAATATAGTGAAAATGAAACATATTGGATGCAATTAATTTCACTTTATGAAAAGACAAAACAAAAAAGAAAATCTTTAGCAACACTTGAACTTACTTATAAAAAAAATATTGTAAGCAAAGAAAAAAACCTACTTTATTTAGTGAGTATTTTAAGTGATTATGGGATTTATAACAAAGCAGCAATTTATATGCAAAAAGCTTTAAATAAAAGTATTGTTAAAAACAATCAAAAAAACTTTAATATTTTAGTTTCTTTATATTTAAATGCAAAAAATTATGACAAAGCCATCAATTTATTAGAAAATTCTAGTTTTGCTAAAAATGATAAATATCAACTAATACTTGGAAATATTTACTATAATCAAAATAATTTCAAGAATGCAATTAGAGTCTTACAAAAACATAAATTTAAAGCTAATACGAGAAGTGATGGAAAAAGATATACTCTTTTAGCTTTAAGTTATTATGAATTAAATGATAAAAATAAACTTACAAAATATCTAAAAAAAGCCTCAAAAAATAAATATGAAAAAAGAAGAGCAAGAGTTTTAGCAAAAGATTTAGGTTATAAAATCTAAATCTTTTACTTCTTAAAATCTTTCTTGTCATGTCTAAATTTTACTAAGTCAAAATTCACACACTATCAATTATAATTATCAAAATCATAAAAGGAAACAAATGTTTTTTCAAAATGTATATAAACAACTTTCAACACCTGAAAATACTGGAAAAAAAATCGGATTATTTAGAGTTTTATGTTCTATTTTTGGAGGTTTGATAAGCGCTTATTTAGGAATGACTCTTTTAGTTTTTATTATTCCAGGAAGTCCTGGAGAATCTATAATCATTCCTTTAATGTTTAATACTTTTGTTTGGGCATGTTTTGCTTTATGGATTGTATTAGCACCTACAAAACTTAGTGCCCTTCTACGTTTTGTAGTGCCTTCGCTAATATTTTCAATTTTTTTACTTATCTTATTTTAAAGAATTATAATGTCAAAAGAAAAATCAAAACTTTTTAAACAAAGACTCTTTAGAGTTCATTCAGCAGTAGGTATATGTGTATCTTTGCTTTTATATTTATCAGTATTTTTTGGGATATTCGCAATAATGCTTCCATATATTCAAGTTTGGGAAAAACCTTCAAGACATTTTGAAGCGGCTAATATAACTGAAATAAACTATTCAGCCATGATAGACCCCATAATATCAAACCCAGATTTCCCTAAAAACAATATTATCATCGAACTTCCAGGAAATATGAATGATCCTGCTTTAATAATTTCTCATAAATTTACTGATGAAACAGTTTTTAATCCAAAAACTCAAGAAAAACTTGACCATGAAGGAGATAAATCTCAACTTGCTAAGTTTTTAAATGGTATGCACTATGGAAGACCTCTTAGTGTTATTGGTTATACTGTTTTTGGCTTTATGGCTGTGGCAGTTATGTTTTTAATCATTGGAGGTTTAATCCTTGTAAATGTCTTTAAATATAAAAGCAATGGAAAAAATCAACAAAGTAAGTTTTCACAATATCACAGAAAAATATTTACTTGGGTATTTCCTCCTTTTATAATCATAACGTTAACAGGTGCTTTAATGTGTGTAGGATACAGTGGTTCAGGAGCTATGACATATATAGCCTCAAAAGGAGAAACAGCAAATATTGAAAGAATAACTACACCTGTTTTAGTACCACAAGAAAAACCTATTGAGAAAAAAAATGATAATGTTCCTATGCTTCCTATTAGTGAACTAATAAAAATAGCCCAAGAAATCAATCCAAATGTAACTTTACAAGAGTTAAGACTTATAAACTGGAAAGATTCAAGTGCAAGGATAAAACTTGAAGGTTATAACTCTCATTATCCATTTTTAAATGGAGTATTTAATAAACCAACATTAACTTTAAATGCAATAGATGGAAGTGTTGTATCAAATGTAAAAGTTATGGATAGACACTGGAGTGTTTTAGTAGCAGATGCTACTTACTTTTTACATTTACTTTTTGGAGTTGATTTTACTATTAGAATAATTATAGCTTTTATTATGCTCTTTTCGGCACTTGCCCTTGGTTTTGGAGTGATGTTATGGTGTGAAAAAAAAGCTAAAAAATTTGAAGGGAAAATCCCTTTTTATCATGGTGTAGGAAAACTTGCTTTAGCTATTATGATTGGAGTTATTCCTTCAACTGCCTTTATCTTTAATTTGCAGTGGCTTTTACCAATAAATTTAGAAGATAGAATTATTTGGCAACAAGGCTTATTTTTTAATATGTGGTTAGGTGCACTATTTTGGGCATTTTATAGAATAAACTCTTACCAAGCAGCAAAAGAATTGCTTTTCTTAGGTGGGGTGTTATTTATTTTAGCTCCATTTAATCATTTTTTAAACTCAGGATATACACCTTTTGATTTACATAATCAAGGTATGCATATTATTTTAAATGTAGATATAGCACTACTTTTAGTGGGATGTTTACTTATTTTATCATCACTAAAACTACCTAAAAGTAGAGATGAAGCAAAACTATTTTGGAACAAAAAAACAACAAAGGTTTAATATGAACAAGAAAAAAATTATATATTTTATACTTTTAGCACTTCCTGCATTAATTTATGCACATGAATTAATACTTAATGTAACTAATAATCAAGACAATACTATCACAGTTGAAGGTCTTTTTGATACAGGAGAATTGACACCAGAAGCACAAGTAAGACTTGAAGCTTTAAATACAGGTGAGGTTTTATATAAAAAAAGATTACCACAAACAAGTAAACTTACAATAAAAATCCCAAAAGAACCTTATCAGATAGTACTTGATGGAGGACCACACTTTCAAGAGGTAAAAGAAGGAATTGCACCCAATGAAGGTTTTAGCAAAAATATAACAACAAACAAAAAAGAAAAAAAACTATCAAAATCAAGAGATGAGGATGATGAATATAGCACAGCTTTAATTATTACTATAACTTTGGCTTTTTTACTTTTATTTATGACTATAATAATAAGTATATTAAATACAAATAAATTAATGTCACAATTAAGAAATAGTAAATAGTTTTTAGATATTAAATTTATAACCTACTTTTGATAAGTTCTTTACTATATCACTTGAGGGAAGCTTTTTTCTTAAGCTTTTCACTAATGTACGTAAAGAACTATCTGTCATAATATTATCCTTCCATACTACATCTTGTATTTGCTCATATCTAACTACACTATTTTTATTTTCATATAGTAAATTTAAGAAGTCTGCTTCATACTTTGTAAGTTTAACTTGTTTATTTTCATAAAGTAAAACAGAATTTAAAAAATCAAATTCACAAGAAGAAGTAATAGGTATTAATTTTCCTTTTTCATCATATACTTCTTTTGCACATTTAAGTAAAATAGGGAAAAAAGTATCATGATCAACAGGCTTTATAAGATATTTTACCAAACCTAAATCAATTGCATCTAATAAATACTCTTTTGTAGAGTAAGCACTTAAAACAATAAATTTAGTTTTTTTATCTTTTTCTCTGATGGTTCTTATTAGTTCTAAACCATTTGTATCTTCAAGTTCTATATCACTTATAACTATATCTGGTTTTTCATCCTCAATTAGTTGTAATGCCTCTTTTGCACTTCTTGCTTCATAGACATTTGTAAATAATCTTCTTAGATAGAAAACTTGATTTTCTCGAATCAAATCTTCATCTTCGATACAAAGTATTTTAATATTTCTATATTTTTTCTCTAACATATTGAAATTATACAACTTTTTTCAAATAAATACAATTATGAGAATCATTTTTATAATTGCTCATTTTTTTCTCACTTTTTTTTATTATACTTCTAATATGTCAAAAATAGAAAAAATAAATATACAAATAAAAAATGCAAAAATAAAAAGTCAGAATATAAATAAAATTTGCTACTACTTTAGTGAAGATTATACAGCCATAGAAACTGCAAGTATTATTGGTTGTAGTAGACAAACTATAAATCATTATTATAAAATATTAAGAGAAAAAATATTAAAACAAAATCTTTTATATGATTTTAGACAAATATCAAGTCTTATAAAACAAAACTGTCTTGAAATAAAACATTTTAATATTTATAATCATGATATTTTTTACACTCAAACAATATATGGTATTTTTATTTTTGAGAATCAAGATGTTTTACCATATAAATTAATACAGTTTATAAAAGAAGATTTACAAGATAAACTTAGTAATCATAAAAAAGCAAACAGTGCTAGAGTTTTATATAATAAAGAAAAAGGCTCATACTTAATATCAGGATTCTTTAAAGCACAAAATGATTTTGAAGAATTTATAATTAATAGATTAAAAAAATTCAGAGGGATAAATAAAAACAATTTTCATACGCACTTAAATGAATGTCTATTTAGATACAACAATAAAAATACAGATTTTTATGAAAAGATTTTAGAGACTTTATGTAAATAAAATCTCTAAAATTCTAAATCTCAATACTAAAACAAGCTCCGTCTTTTTTATTTTCAACTTTTATATCTGCATTAAAATGCTCTTTTATTATGAGTTTAGACATATAAAGTCCTATTCCTGTTCCTCTTTTCTTAGTAGTAAAATAAGCTTTAAACACCTCATCTAAATTTTTTAGCTTTATTCCACCTGCATTATCACATACACTTACAACAAGCTTATTTTTATTTTTTCTTACTGAAATGTTTATTTGACAATTTTCTTGTTTTTTTTCATTAAAAATATCAATACTATTTGTTAAAAAATTTAATATAACTTGGGCAAACTCATTTTCATAACCTAAAATTTTATATTCTTCTTTAATATCAATATTTACTTTTATCTTTTTTTTCTTTATTGTAGGAGCTAAAATATTTATAGCTAGATTTATAGCATTTAACACACAAAACTCTTGCATCTGCTTTTGAACTTTATAAAAATCTCTAAAATCATCAATAGTTTTACTCATAAATTTTATTTGAGTATTGGATTCTTTTATCTTTTTTATAAAAAAATCTTTATTAAAATCTTCACTTTCACTTGACATTTGAAGATTCATATTTATATAACTTAAATGCATTAAAGGTTGTCGCCATTGATGAGCTATACTATTTATAAGTTCTCCTACTAAAGCTAATTTACTTTTATGAATAAGCATTTTTTCTTGTTCATTTTGTTTTTTCACTAAAGTTCTTAACATAAAAGCTAAGGCAAAACTAAAAATTAATGACTCCAAAGGTGCTGCTAAATGAATAGTATAAATACCACTTAAAGGTATCAAATCATACTCATAAGATAACACAAAACAAAATAATACAAACCAACCTAAAGTATAAAAGAAAGCCTCTTTTCTTCCTTTATATAAAGCTATAACTCCTGCAATTGTAGGAACTAAAAAAGATATATAAAAATAAAAATATTCATAAATAATAGAGTATTTAAATACTAAAATAAGCACAATATCCAAAGCATTTAAAAATACAAAAAAACTTAATATATAATTTACTATAGGCATAATTTTTTTTGCATTTAAAACCTCTTTTGCAAAAAGAAAAGTAAACATAAAAGCAGCTGTTTCAAAAATATCCACAAAAGCTTGAGGTGTTTGTTTAGGATATGTTTGAAAACTAAAATATACAAAACCTATTAAAGATAATAAAACAAAAAACTGCATAGCAGAATAGTATAAAAAGCAAACTCTTTTTGTAGAAAAATATATCACTAAATAATACAAAAAAGCAGAGAATATTATTCCATAAGCTAGACCATATAAAATTCCTTCATAAGGAAGTATATATTCATATTCAAAAGAAGATATAACATTAAATCTAAACTCTGCTCTTTTTGGTTTTTCATATTTGTACTTAAAGTACAAAGTATCAGGAGTAGATAAATCAAGTTTTATCACTTTTAAATGATCTTTTTGAAAATAAGAAACATTCGTATAAAATAAAGAGTTTTTATTATCAATAATAGTCAAATAATAACTCTTGTTTTTCAAAGTATTCTTATCTATTCCTAGTTTTATCGTAAACTCTTTTAATTTCTTATTTTTATACTCTTGATAAGTTATATCTCTATAACCTTTTGAATCATACATAACTTGAAAACTATTAATATTGTCATATTTATTTATATCAGAAGCAAATGTGCTTGAAAAAAAGAGTACAAAAAAAAGAAGTTGTTTCATTAAAAAAATTGTCCTTGAAAGATTTAGAGTATTATACAGTAAAGCAGATTTACTGCTTTACTATTTTTGATTTTAGAAGTTATATTTTAAGCTTGCAGTTATTTTTCTTGGTTCTGCTTTTAGCATTGTATTTGAACCGATTCCATCATAATATTCTTTATCAAATAAGTTATCAATATTTAACTGTAGTTTTAAATTTTTATTCACATTATAACTTGACATAAACTCAGCAGTTGTATATCCACCTTGAGTTATTCTTCCATCACTTGTATCTTTATAGAACTTACTTCTATAGTTTAATCCTGCTCCAATATTAAATTTATTAATTTTATATAAAGCAAATAAATTAGCATTTGTTCTTGAAGCTTTTGTAACTACATTTTTATTATCAGCATCTTGTGCTTCAAAATTTGAGATTCCTGCACTAAGACTAAGATTTTCACTTACATCTCCAATTAAAGATAATTCTATTCCTTTGCTTACAACTCCATCTGCTGTTCTATATGCTTGTTCACTTGAAGTACCTACTTTTACACCATCTATTTCTTCTGCAACATTTTCTTGCTCTATTCTAAATACAGAAACAGATGCATTTAAAGCCCCATTAAAATATTCTCCTTTTATACCTGTCTCATAACTATTTCCCTCAACTGCCTCTATATAATTACCATTAGGGTCTCTTTTATCTTGACTATTAAAAATAGAAGTATAACTTGCATAAATAGAATGAGTATCATTTAAATCATAAACAACTCCAGCAAAAGGAGTAAACTCATTTTTATACTCATAAGTTTCCGAACTACCATTTTTTTTAACACCATCATACTCCCAATTAGATAATCTTGCTCCTAAAATTAATTTTAAGTCATTAGATAAAGATATCTTTGAACTTGCATATATCCCATCTTGTGTAGTTTTACCTTTTTTGTATTCACTATATGTACCTGTAGGTTTAGGAACATTAATATTATTTAAACTACCAAGTGTACCACCTGTTTGAATATATGGATAATCAGTAATATCAAAAGTACTGTGAGAATATCCTAATACTAACTCATGATCTAAGTTTGCAAAAGCAAAAGGAATTGAAGTATTTAAATCAAAAGTATCTTCTTCATATTGTTCTTTTGCTGTCCAAGTATAATATCCTAAACCTGAACCATCATTTTTGTTTACTTTCCCTGCAAAATAAAGTAAAGAAGTATCATCAATAGCTTCTAATCTTGAATAAGAAAAATTAACTTTTATCTCATTTTTCAATCTTTGTTCTAAATTAAAATAATAAGACTTAGTAGTTAAATCTCTATATGTCCAATCATCTGTAGGATTCTTTGAAGAACTAAAATCTGTTCTTGTACCATCAGTATAAAAAGCAGGTAGACCACCCCATCTAATAGCCGTTCTATCTAGTTTTTGATAAGAAAATCCAATTGATGCAGTAGTTGAATCAGTTAAATCTGCATCAATAACACCATAAAATAAATCATTTTTTCTTTTGTAATCATCTAAAAAATAATCGCCGTCTTCATGTTTTAAAATAAACCTTGATCTAATTTTTCCATCTGTTGTAAGAGGAGCTGATATATCTGCTGTTGCTGAATAATTATTCCATGAACCAGCACTTAGATTTATTGTTCCATTTGTCACTTTACTATTGGCTCTTTTTCTAACAAAGTTCATACTAATAGCTGGATTTCCAGCTCCTGTCATCAATCCATTTGCACCTTTTACAATTTCAACTCTATCATAAAGAGCTAAATCAGGATCTCTATTTGTGATACTTGAATAAGTTGGAATTCCATCAAATTGATAATAATCAACTTCAAATCCTCTAGCAAGGGCATTTACTCTTTCATCCCATCTTTCAATTGAAACACCATTTACCTTTTTTAGTAAACTTTGATATGAAAAAATATTTCTATCTTCCAATTCATCAACAGTTAAAACACTAATAGATTGAGGTGTCTGCTTAATAGATAAATCTAAACCTGTTGATGTATTCATAGAATCGATACTATAAGTACCTCTATCTTCATCTACATTCGTAGATACAATATCCACACTGCCTAAAGATTTAGTGTTTTCTTTATCTTGCGCATTAAGATTTGCTTGAAGTAACACTGCTGTAAGTAAAGAAAGCCCTATTAGTTTTCTACTTTTTAATTTCATAAATAATTCCTTGTTATGATAATAATTATTATAATTGATAATGGAATTATTTCTAAGATTTTCTTAATAGTAAATCTAAAAAAAGAGTTCATGACAAGGAGTTTTTATTTTATCATTTTTAGAAGATTTTAACTCTTTTTTTAAATAAAATTTAATACTAGTTTTAATAATTATTATTAAATAATACATATAAAAAAGCAAAGAATTAATTCTTTGCTTTTCAAAAATTATCCATTCATTTGCATTTTAATAATAACTTCATTGTTACTCTCATCATAAACTGCTGTAAATTTATGTTTATGACAAAAATCTTCATTCATTTCTATACACATTAAGTTAGCTTTTTGCAAAGCCTCATCAATAGTTTCAAATTGTGTTTCTTGTTTATAATCTGAATTTTTAAAGCATCCACATGCTCTTTCAACTCTTACTGTTGCCATTTTATCTCCTAATAATTTTTTTCGAATTCTATCATAAGATAGTATAAACTTCTTTTAATAAAACCCTAGTAAAAATGTCAAGTAAGTAACAATTAACAAAGATTTAGTAAAAATACGAAAAAGAATATAAAGGATGATTATGAAGAATATAATTTTAGCTTTTACAACTATACTTGCTTTATTATTTACTGGTTGTACAGATGATAATAAAGGGCAAGATGATGCAAATAAAAAAGTTATTAAAGTTGGTACGTCAGGTGGATATTTCCCATTTACTTATTATGAAAATGATGTATTAAAAGGTTTTGAAATTGATGTATGGAGAGCAATTGGCGAAAAACTTGATGCAAAAATAGAATTTAAAACTGCAAAATTTTCAGGTCTTTTTGGAATGTTAGAAACTAATAAGATTGATACAATTTCAAATCAAATTACTACAACACCTAAAAGATTAGAAAAATATTATTTTGCTACTCCTTATGTATATGATGGAGCACAAATTATTGTACATAAAGATAATACAGAAATTAACTCTTTTGAAGATTTAAAAGGGAAAAAAGTAGGAGTAACACTTGGTACAAACTATGCACAGATAGTTAAAAACTTAGATAAAGAAAATCAAGTTGAACTTATTACTTATGAAGGAAATGGTTTTGAGCAAGATGTAAAACTAAAAAGAATAGATGCTTTTGTTCAAGATAGAATTTCAGCAGTTGAACTTATCAAAAAAGCTAATTTACCATTAAAAATTGTTGGTGAGCCTCTTGAAGTTTTAACAAACTCATTTCCTTTTGTAAAAAATGAAAAAAACAAAGCTTTAGTTGAAGAAGTAAATAAAGCTATTGAAGAGTTAAAAAAAGAAGGTAAACTTAAAGAGATTTCTATGAAATGGTTTAATACTAACATTACAGAGTTATAATGAGTACATTTGATATAGATTATACTTTAGGAATTTTTCCTATACTATTTAAATATATTGATATTACAATTTCTATGGCAGTTATTTCAGCTGCCATAGCTTTAGTTATTGCCATATTAATCGCTGTAATAAAAACTTATAATATACGTATATTATCTCAACTTTCTGATTTATATATCTCTTTTTTTAGAGGTACACCTTTACTTGTTCAACTATTTTTATTATATTTTGGTTTACCTCAAGTATTACCTATATTCTCTAATTTAGATGCTTATACCGCTTCAATTGCTGGTTTATCTTTACACTTTTCTGCATATATGGCTGAATCAATTAGAGGAGCTATTTCATCAATTGATAAAGGGCAGTTCGAAGCAGCACAATCTTTAGGAATGACAAAGACCCAGACTTTTACAAAGATTATTTTGCCACAAGCAATAAGAGTTGCTGTTCCTAGTTTAATGAATAATTTCATCGATATAATAAAAAGTACATCCCTAGCATTTACTTTAGGTGTTCCTGAAATTATGGCAAAAGCTCAAATTGAAGCTTCTAGCAGTTATAAATATTTTGAGTCATTTTTAGCAGTGGCTATTGTATATTGGGTTATTGTTGTTATTTTTACTTATTTACAAAAGAAAATAGAAGCAAGACTTAATAGGGCTTATTAAATAAACCATTTCATACTCTTTTATATTATTCTTATCTTACTTTTAATAAAGTATACATATATCAATAAAAGAAAAGAGTATGCAAAATAGATTTTTTACAGTAATAATTCCAATCATTCTTTTAGTTGTAGGTGCTTTTTACTTTACAGCTCAATTTATCAAACCTAGTCCTAAAAAAGAAATTACAATAGCTACAGGGTCAAAAACAGGTCAGTACTATGAAACTGCATTAAAATATAAAGAACTTTTAGAGAAAGAAAAAGTAAAAGTTAATATCATAAATACTACTGGCTCAATTGAAAATATAAAACTTTTAAATGACCAAAAAGTTGATGTTGCTTTTATTCAAAATGGTACACTTGAAAAAGCTGAAAATTTAGAAGCACTAGCTTCTATTTATTATGAGCCACTATGGATATTTTACAATAATAAAAATACAATATCTTATATGCAAGACTTGACGGGCAAAAAAATAGCAATAGGTCAAAAAGGAAGTGGTACTAAAGATTTAGCATTAGACATTTTAAATATCAATGGAATTTATGAAAAAAATAGTACTTTTCTTTATGATAATTCAGATATTTCAAAAAACAAACTTCTTTCTAATGATATAGATGCTCTTTTCTTAGTAACATCTGCAAACTCTAAAATCATAAAAGAGTTATTGACAAATGAACATATTTCTCTTTTTTCTTTTAATCGTGCAAATGCCTATAGTAGAAAATTTAATCATTTAAATGCCCTTGATTTATATGAAGGAACTATTGATTTACTACAAAATATTCCAAATCAAAATAAAAAGCTTTTATCCACAACTGCTACTTTGGTTTCGCACAAAGACTTTTCTGATGAACTTATTAGAATATTACTTAAAAAAGTCACTTTAGTACACAAAGAAAAGACTCTATTTTCTCAGGAAAATGAATTTCCAAATAGTTCAAACTTACTATTAAAACAAAATGAAGAAGCTAAAAGATATTTAGAAAATGGCGATACTTGGCTTGAAGAAATTTTTCCGTATTGGATTGCTTCAACACTTGATAGATTGAAAATTCTACTTATTCCTTTAATAACCCTATCTATTCCTTTATTTAAAGGTGTTTTTCCTCTTTATAGATGGAGTATAAGATCAAAAATTTATAGATGGTACGATGAAGTACAAGATTTAGATTTGAGTTTAGATAAAGCAGATAAACAAAACCTAATTAAAAAACTTGATGAACTTGAGAAATTAAAAAAAGAAATAAAAGCTGAAACCAAAGTTCCCCTAGCTTATATGAGTGAATATTATGATTTAATTATGCATTTAGAACTTATTATTTCAAAGGCTAATATGAAACTAAATAACCAATAATTATGCTTATTTTAGGTATAATTCTCAAAAAATTATAAGGATTAGATTTGAGAATTTTATCAGGAATTCAACCATCTGGAACTATTCATATAGGTAACTATTTTGGAATGATTAAAAAGATGATTGAATCTCAAGACGATGGAGAATTATTTGCGTTTATTGCATCTTATCATGCATTAACATCAGTGAAGGACAAAGAGCTTCTAGAACAAAATACTTTTGAAGCTGCTGTAAACTTTTTAGCATTAGGAATGGACCCTGAGAAATCTACATTTTGGGTACAACACCATGTAAAAGAAGTACTTGAACTTTACTGGCTACTTTCAAATCATACATCTATGGGACTTTTAGAGAGAGCCCATTCTTATAAAGACAAAACAGCTAAAGGTATTCAAGCAAACCATGGATTATTTTCATATCCTGTTTTAATGGCTGCTGATATTTTACTTTATGATTCAAATATTGTACCTGTTGGAAAAGATCAAATTCAGCACGTAGAAATGACAAGAGATATTGCTAACTCTTTTAATCATGCTTACAAAAAAGATTTATTTGTAATGCCAGAATCAAAAGTTGATGAAATAGTAGCAACTGTTCCAGGAACAGATGGAGCTAAAATGTCAAAATCTTATGGCAATACTATTGATATGTTCAATACTAAGAAAAAAATCAAAAAACAAGTTATGGGAATAGTTACAGATTCAAAAGAGCTTGATGAAGCAAAAGAGTGGGAGAACTGTAATATCTATAAACTTTGTGAACTATTTATGAATGAAGATGAACTAAAAGAGTTACAAGTAAGATATGCAACACCAGGTGAAGGTTATGGTCACTTTAAACTAACTTTACTTGACAAAATAAATGAACATTTTGAACCTTATGTTCAAAAAAGAGAGCATTTACTTGCTAACCCTAAAGAAGTACATGAGATTTTAGCTTTTGGAGCTTCGAAAGCTTCAAAGATTGCTAGTGAAAAAATGAGAATTTTAAGAGATGCAGTTGGTTTAATATAAGGATTTACTATGATGCCTACAGTTGAAGAAATAGCTATAAAAAATGTTGTCTTAATAGATAGAAATAAAACATTAGCACAAGCCATTAAAAAAATGGCAGATGCTAATATAAGAAATATAGTTGTTGTTGATACTGTAGAGCAAATCAACGAATATTTCATGCTTACAATTGATCACTTAATTGATTATAAACTAGGCAGTATTGATGATAATATATCTTTAACAAAACTTGAACTTCCTAAAGCAAAAGTTGTAAAAAAAGATTTAAATATTTTAAACTTACTAAATGAAGTAAATAGTACTGATAGATATATGATTATTTTAGAAGATAAAGATATTATAGGTATTTTATCTTATAGTGATATTATCAATAATATTGACCCTAAAATACTTATAAAAAAGCAAACTATAGCTAAATTAATTTTACAATATAAAGCTGTAACAGCTTATGAAAATACTACTACCTTACACACTATTGAATTAATGAGAGATAATCATACAGATTCAGTTATTATAATCAATAATATTCAAGAACCTATAGGTATTTTTACGACAAAAGATTTTATAAGTTTAGTACATGAAAATTCAGACATGAATCTTCCTATAAAAAAATATATGACTAAACCTGTATATACATTAAATGAAAATGCTACCATATCAAATGCTTTAGATTTTATTCAAGATAAACATTTTAAAAGAATAGTTGTAACAGATGATAAAAATAAATTAATAGGAATATTAACACAAAAAGAATTACTTCGAATTGTTTATAATAAATGGATTGATTTTATAAAAGAAGAAGGAAATAAAATTTCAAGAATAAATGAAGAACTTTTATCAAAAACTTCAAAACTTGAAGAAAAAGCTTCTTATGACTTTTTAACAAAACTTTATAATAGAGAAAAGTTTGATTCTTATTTAGAATATGAGATAAAAAAAAGTAACAGATATGATACTCAATATCTTTCAGTAATGATACTTGACATAGATTATTTTAAAAATGTAAATGATACTTATGGGCATTTAATTGGAGATAATGTACTAAAAGAACTTGCTAAAATTCTTACTGTTTGCTCAAGAGATAGTGATATTGTTGCTAGATGGGGAGGTGAAGAGTTTGTAATGATGCTTCCCCAAACAAATATAGAACAAGCAATGTTTGTAGCACAAAAACTTCGAGCTACAATTGAAAAACATCCTTTTGAAAAAGTTGGTAATATTACCTGTTCGATTGGAATAAGTCAATATCACAAAGTTGAAAGCAAAGAAGTATTATTTAAAAGAGTAGATGATGCTTTATATAAAGCAAAAACAAATGGTAGAAATAGAGTTGAAATAGGGTTTTTTGAGAACTCTTTTGAACAAGAACAAAATAGTTAGACTATTTTGTTTTCTTGCATATAAATATCAATTTATCTGCTTCATCTTCACAATGAAGATTAAACTCTCTTATCTCTTCAACTTTAAAACCATTATTTTCTAAAAGTTGAGATAAAAAATCTTTTGAGTGATACTCTTGGATTATACTATCAGCTTCTTTAGAGAATAAATTGCTTTTTTGCTTAGTAAATAATGTAAGATTTGTTTGAAGTTTTTCATCTTCAAAAATAGCATCAATTGAAATGAATTTATCTTTTAAATCCATAGTTATACACCCCTGAGCTATTTCATCAAAACCAAAATAAGAATTCACATCAAACATAAAATAAGCATTTTCATTTAATACTTTTGATACATCTTTTATAAATGTTTCTAAATATTTTTTATCCATATAATTTAATACATCAAAAATAGCAGTAGCACAATCAAATTTTTCTTCTACTTTATCCAAAGCAATTGCGCTTGCTTCTAAACCTTTTGCTTTACATACTTTTATTTGCTCAACACTTAAATCAGTTCCAAAAGCTTTTTTTCCATTGATTTTAAGATTTTCTAGAAAATAACCTTGACCACATCCAATATCAATAATGTTGTCAAGTTCATTTACCATCACAAACTCCATAAATTGTCTGTGAAGAGTATAAACCTCATCTTCAAAATCTAAATAAGGCTCAATCTTTGAGTATAAGTCTAATCCCATTAAAGTACTTCTTCTATCTTTTCTTTTAAGTCTAAGATTAAATCTTTTTTAGCATAAAAAGCATTTTTGTTAGCTATTAAGTGAGCTGAACTTTCCATAATAGTAGGACCTACTTCAAGTCCATTTTGTTTCATAGTTTCACCAGTTTCTACAATATCAACAATACAATCTGAAAGATTTACTAAAGGTGCAAGTTCAATAGAACCATAAAGCTTAATAATCTCAACAGCCATTGCTTTTTCTTCAAAGAATTTTTTAGCAATTTTTTCATGCTTTGTAGCAACAGTAATTTTACTTTTTGTTAAGTCAAGTTCTTCACCTTTTCTTAATCCAAATGCAACTTTACATCTACCAAGTTCTAAATCAAGTAATTTGATTAAGTCATACTCTTTTTCTTCTAATACATCAAGTCCAACTACACCTAAATCAGCTGCTCCATGCATTACATAAGTTGGTACATCTTGATTTCTTACATTTAAAAATCTAAAACCAGATTTTTCAAGTATTAATTTTCTATCTTCAAATACAAACTCTTCACCAAAAGCTTTCTCAAACTTAGCTAAAGTCTCCTTGGCAATTCTTCCCTTAGGCAATGCAATTGTTAGCATCAATAATCCTTTTCATGTTCTCAAATATTAAATCTTTTTTATAAATACTATTTTTAAAATATTGGCTTAAAAGCTTTCCATCTCCACCTGTAAATATAACTTTTTTATTTTTACTTATTTCTTTTATAGGTAAAATAATGGATTTTAACATAGCATATTGTATAGCATCTTTTGTTTGAAGCGGTATTTTATCTAAATTTATATTTTTTTCAAAATCAAACTTTAATTTTTTAGATATTTTTGGATATGTTTTCATAAAAGCTCTAAAGCCAGGTAAAATAAAACCACCTTTATGAATTCCCTCTTCCATAATATCAACAGTAATAGCACTTCCAGCATCAACAATTACTGCATTTTTTTCATATACACAAGCTAGGGCTCTATCTATCCCATGTCCTATATAATCAGTTTTGAATTCTAAATATTTTTTTATATTTATAGCAGTAGGATTTGCTTTTAAAAGTTTTTTTGTTGCTTTTTTATTTACTGATACAAAAATAATTTGATCATTAAAAGTGGGGATATCTTCTTTTAATGAATATCTTTTATGCTTTTTTTTAATTAAAAAATGGAAAGTAGTATTACCAATATCACATAAAATCAACTCTTACACTCCAATCATTTTCTTGTAAGTATTTCTTTGCTTTAGAACATAAAGGGCTTGTAATAATTAATTCTTTTTTCTTAAAATTATGTTCTTTTAAAGAAGCTAGTTTTTCACATAAAATTATAAGTTCATCTGCATTTTTTCTTAGAAATCGACTTTTAGCATCAAATTTGAAAATTGCATAATATTTTGAGTCAACACTTGTTGCTGTATAAATCTCTATTTTTTTTCTTGAACCTAAAGCTTTTGGTTCTATTTTTTCAATTTCTTTAAATAATATATCTTTATTTGTATAGTATTTTGTAAGTTCTTTCAATAATCTATCCTTATATTTATATAGATTATAGCTAATTCTCACTTTTATTTATAAAATTTCTTTCTTTAAACTCTTTTGCTGCTACTGCATAACCACCATTCGAACTATCAACAAAATGTGCATGTTTTCCATGTCTTTCAAAAATAAGACAAGTCATTAAAGCTGCATCTGATTTATGTAGTCCATAAATTATCTCACCTTTTTTAAACTCATTCTCTAGATAGCTTTTTAACTTAAGAGTTTGTTCTTTACTTGTTGATACTACCATTCTTAATAAATCATCAAATTTTTCTGCATCAATTGAAGAAATTGTTCTATTTCTATAAGAACCCCACTTACCAACACCTAATTTCATAATTACAAAACCAATTATATTTATAAATTTTAGTCCTAAAATTTTTATATATCTTTTAAATAAGTCCTTTTCATATATTGAAGCTTCTACTTTTAAATCATTAGTATTAAAACTAAGTTTTAATTTGTCATTATTTAAAGGAGACCTTTTTATTTTATTTCCTATTATTCTTTCAATATTATCTAAGATATTTAAGTAGTACTCATCATCTTTACATTTAATAATAATAGCTAAAGTATCATCTCTAGGTGATTTTATAGCTTCCCATCGACATTCTAAACCTTCTAAATCAACTACAGTTGAATCAAGTAACTTATCTTTTATTAAAAACTCTTCACTATTTTTAAGTAAATCATCGGCAAACTCTAAACCTCCACCTTTTACAATAGCTTGAAAGCTATCTTCATTTAGTTTTAACTTTGTAATATCAATTTGTTTTTTATTTTCATATATTTTAGAAATACAAATTATTCCTACTCTTAAATCTAAAGAGTAAGTTTCTTTTGATATTTTTTGCACTCCTAGTAAAATTTGTTTAGCTTCTTCATAAATTATCTTTGGGATCAAAACAAAAGCTCCATCTCCACCAAAGACAAAAGGTAAATCAAGAGTTTTATCAATATTAAGAATAGAAATAATACTTAAAGCCCCAACCATATTGACTTCTTTATATTTCCCATTACTTATTGCATTTGTAGAGTTTTTCACATCTGTAATAACAACATACCAATCATCTGGCATACTTTTATAATTAGTAGATTTTGTTATATCTTTTATAGATTTTATACTTTCTAAATTCTTGTAAAAATCTTTATTCATTTTAATCTTCCAGTAAATTTAAAAGTTCCATATTTTTCAGAACTTCTGTTGTTCCATTTGAAACAGCCATTAAAGGTTCCTCACTTATATGTACAGGAAGTTTAATTATGTTTGATAAGTATTTATCAATTCCCCTTAAAAGTGCACCTCCACCTGTTAGTACAACTCCATTATCAATAACATCTGCTGCTAAATCAGGAGGCATTTGTTCTAAAAGTTTTCTAATAGAATTTGAAATTTCTTTTAAAGGTTCACTAATTGCTTTTCTAAACTCTTCACTATTTAACTCAATAGTTTTTAAAAAACCAAAATTATCTTTTCCTTTAACTTTTACAGTTAAAGGTTTTTCAAGTTTTATTGCCGTACCAATGGCAAATTTAACTTTTTCAGCAGCTTCACTACCTATAGTAAGACTATAATTTTGTTTTATAAACTTTACTATTTGTGCATCAAAACTATCACCAGCTGTTCTTGTAGCTTTACATAAAACAAGACCACCTAATGAAGTAAGTCCAATCTCAGTAGTTCCAGACCCAATATCTACTACAACATGACCATCTGGACTATTTACAGGAATTCCTGCACCAATTGCAGCAGCTAAAGGCTCTTCAATTAAATATACTTTTCTAGCTCCTGCTGCAATTGCTGATTCTTTAACAGCATTTCGCTCCACTGGTGTTACCCCATAAGGTATACAGATTATGATTTTAGGTTTAAAAAAGAAGTTCTTTTTATAAGCTTTTTGAATAAAATAGTTTATCATAGTTTCTGTAGTATCAAAATCAGCAATAACACCATCTTGCATAGGTCTTACAGCTTTAATATGTAAAGGTGTTTTTCCAAGCATTCTTTTTGCTTCAAGCCCAACAGCTATTACTTTATTTTCACCTTTATTATTTTTTTGTATTGCTACTACTGAGGGTTCATTTATGATAACGCCCTTGTCTTTTGTTGTAACAATAATATTTGCAGTACCTAAATCAATAGCGATATTAGGTGCGATAAGATTTGATAAAGTATTAAACATATTTTTCCCAAATTTAAATTTATATTGAGATTATATAGGTAAAGCAGTTAAAAAGCGATGAAGTATGTATTAATTTTTCTTATCAATAAGAGAGAAAACTCTCTTATTGATTGTTAATTTCTCTTGCACCTATATTTCCATATCTATGGTATGAGTGAGAAACTGATTGTTCTATGAAATAGTTAAGAAGTTCTAATCTTCCTTCCATCATAGGTTTTGCTCTAATAATAAAAGTCACTGTTTTAGCTGCTTCTTCAAATACAGCAGAACTAACCTTTGAAATATCAGAATATATTATTCTATCATAAGAAGAAATATGCTTCATCATTTCATTTTCACTTTGTTCAACTAAGCTATCTCTTGAAGTGAATAACTCAGACTTATTTGCCTCTAGGAAATCTTTTACTAGATTATTATTTTCGATTGAAACTTTAAAATGAACCCCAGAAACTCTTGCAGCTAGAATTCTTGATACTGCTTCAAATAAAGTATCATCACTAGATACTCTAATTAATACATTTTTTAAAGGAATATATCTGAAATGATTATCTTCACCTCTTACTTTACAATAATCTTTTTCTTGGCTAAACTCATTTTCATAATTTTCATAATATGACTGTAAAGCAACACCAAGTTTCTCAAAGTCTTCTTTGTTATTATTTGTTTTTGCACAACTTTCAATAAAACTTGCTAAATCTGAATTATATCTTCTGCTAACACTTGGTGTTTTTGTTTCATTATAATCAACAAATTGAGTTATATAGTTATAAATTCCTACTTTTCTACCTGCACCAATAGCAGATTTACCCATACCACCAAAAGGTTGTCTTAATACAATTGCACCTGTAGTTCCTCTATTTACATAAAGATTACCAGCTTTTAAATTAGCTTTCCAATACTCAACTTCTCTTTCATCTAAAGATTCAATTCCTGAAGTTAAACCATAGCCTGTATCATTTACAATTTTTACAGCATGTTTTAAATCTCTTGCTTTCATAACAGCAAGTACTGGTCCAAATAATTCATTTTTATGAATAAAATTGCCCTCTTCAACTCCCCACTTAATAGCAGGTTTTAACATAAACTCATTGTCATTAGCATACTCTGGTGCTAATGCCCATTCTTCATTTCCTTCAAGTTCACTAATTGCTTGTTTTAAAGCCCCTCCAACTGGATTTGCTAAAGTTCCTATTCTATTTTTAAAATCCCAAACAGAACCAACACTCATAGATTTTGCTGTATCAATTAAAGCTTTTCTAAATGACTTATCATTATAAACTTCCTCTTCTAATACAAGTAAAGATGTTGCACTACACTTTTGACCTGAGTTATTAAATGCACTTAAACACACATTTTTAACAGCTTGCTCTCTATCTGCCATATTTGTTACAATTGTTGCATCTTTTCCACCAGTTTCAGCTGTTAAGAATAAATCTGGTCTTGTTTCTAACATACTATAAGCAGTATCTTCACCACCTGTTAAAATCACAAAATCAACATCTTTATTTGCTATTAAATGTTCCCCTGCAAGTCTTCCTGGACAAGGAACAAACTGTAAAACATTTTTAGAAATACCAGCATCCCAAAAACATTTGCACATTTCATAAGCAGTTAAAGCAGCAACTGAAGCAGGTTTAATAATTACAGTATTTCCAGCAGCCAAAATAGAAGCCACACCACCTAAAGGAATAGCAACTGGGAAATTCCAAGGAGGAACAACAACTCCTACACCCTTTCCTGAAAACTCTAAATTTTCATACTTATCCCAGTATTGTGCACTATGTGAATAAAACTCAATAAAATCAACTGCTTCTGAAACTTCAACATCAGTTTCTGTAAATACCTTACCAACCTCAGCTGCAGCTACTCCAATTAAATCATCTCTTCTCTCACGCACTTTTATAGCTGCTTGTTTAAGCATAGCATGTCTTTGACTATGAGATAAACTTCTCCATCCGTCAATATCAGCTTTTGCAACATCAACAGCTCTTTTTAAATCATCAGCAGTTGCATTCGCAAACTTACCTGCTAAAACACCCTCTTTTAATTGAGACTTATCAATAGCTTCAACAATTTTTCTATCTTGTGTTAAATCCTCACCTCCAACTACAACAGGAGTAATTTTATGTTCAGTGTCTTTTGAGAATTTCCATTTTTTTACAATATTTCTTGCCCATTCTTGATTTGCTGGAAGTACAAAGTCTGTATCAGCTTCTGCATGGTAATCACCTGTATCATAAGAAGAACCCATAAAGTTTTCAAAATTCTCTTCTAATCTATTTTGTTGTCTTTTTGCACCAACATAAGATGTTTTTTCATTTATAAAAGATTTTCTAAATAAAGCTTCTTGCATTTTCCAATCTCTTGAACCAACTTCAAGACCAAAAGAATATCTAATAAAGTTATTTGGTCCTGTATTCTCATCAAGTCTTCTTACTAAATAAGCAATTGCATTTGTAAATTGTTCCTTTGAAGCTGTTGGACCATATAAAATTGCATTTTTTGAAATCTCTTTAATAGCAAGTCTAGCAGGTTCGCTCATACCTTCTAACATTTCAATAGTATGATACTCAGAAGTCTTATTAGCATTTGCCAACTCTACAGCAAAAGCTTGTTCAAATAAGTTATGAGAACCTGTTCCAACATGCATAAATGGTGCATTTTCACTTTGAAGAGCATATCTTATCATTCTTTTATAGTTAGAATCTGTATCACTTTTATCAGTATAAGTTACCATTTCCCAATGCTTTTGAGATGCTTCTGTTTCCTCCATCTCCATATTAGCACCTTTTACAAGTCTAAACTTAATAGGTGAACCACCATTTTCAACTCTTTTTTTAGCCCATTGGCATAAATCTTTTTGAACTAAAAATGAATCTGGAATATATGCTTGAAGTACTATTCCTGCATAAAAATCTTTAAACTGTGGTAAATCTAAAGTTCTTTTAAATACCTCAACAGTAATATCTAAATCTCTATACTCTTCCATATCAAGATTAATAAACTTATTTGATTTTGTACCATCAGCAGCTACATAAGGGTATTTTTGTGCTTGCTCATAAATTCTAGTTAGTTTTTGAACTAAAGTTTGAACTGTTCCTTCAAAATTCAATGGATTAATTTGTGAATAGATAGTTGAAATTTTAATAGAAATATAATCAATATTTGGATTTTCTAAAGCTTTTAGATATTTTTCAATTCTCTCTTGTGCTTCTTCTTCTCCAAGTACAACTTCCCCAATAAGATTTACATTTACTCTAGTACCTTCTGATTTTCTCATTTTAAGATGTTTATTAAATGGTTCATCTTCACCTTTTAAAACAACAGTTTTTGTATCTTCTCTAATTTGATTAACAAACATAGGAACTGATAAATCAGGCAAAAATTTACCAAAATTTTTAAATAACCATAAAAGAGATTTATCTTTTGTAGTAAAAAAATGTGCCATACCATGTTTTTCTAATAAGAATATAATTTGATCTGCAACTCTAGCATTTGATTCACATCTAAAACATTGATCCATTAGCTCAATTAATAATGCTTTATCTTCTGGATGTTCAAGCATTTTATTCATCTTTACATAAAATTCCCTATCCCAATCACTTACTAGTTCAGTTGCTCTGTTTTGCCATTTTTGAGCTAACTTTATTGATGATTCTATTAATTCTTGTTCATTTTTCATCTATCTTTCCTTAAAATTTATTGTTTTTTAAATGAATTTTAAGTAGCTTAGAGCGCACACTTTCATTTGTGCTCGTAAGAGGGAAGCAACCGCCAAGTATGTCCCTCTTGCTACTTAAATATTTTTCTTCTTCAAATTAATGTTTTTTCCCTAAATATGCTTCTTGAATTGTTTTTGAATTTAACAACTCTTGTGCTGTACCTTCGTGAGTAATTTTACCAACTTCAAGTACATAAGCTCTATCTGCTAATTTTAAAGCAGCTTTTGCATTTTGTTCTACTAAAAGAACAGTTACTCCACTTTGAGCAATTTCTTTTACTGCTTTAAAAATTGCTTTAATTAAAATTGGAGCTAATCCAAGTGAGGGTTCATCAAGGATTAATAGTTTTGGTTTAGACATAATTGCCCTACCAATTGCAAGCATTTGTTGCTCACCACCTGAAAGCGTTCCTGCAAGTTGCTTTCGTCTTTCTTTTAATCTTGGAAGAATGTCATAAATCCACTCTAAAGTCTCTTTATCATGGTCTTTTAAAGTATATGCACCCATCATTAAGTTTTCTTCAACTGTTAAAATTCCAAAAACTCTTCTTCCTTCTGGAGAGTGAGACATTCCCAGACTTACGATATCATGAGCTTCACATTTTGTAATATCATTTTTATCAAAAACAATATGTCCAGATTTTGGTTTTAAAAGTCCTGAAATAGTCTGTAGAGTTGTAGTTTTTCCAGCACCATTAGCACCAAGAATTGTAACTACCTCACCTCTTCTAACTTGTAAAGATATACCTTTAATAGCTGCAATTGCCCCATAAGATACATGAAGATCTTTTATATCTAATAAAATCTCATTATTTACCATTATTCATCCTCCTCATCATCTGTTCCAATATATGCTTCAACAACTCTTGGATCATCTTGAACAAATGAAGGCTCACCTTGAGAAATCTCTTTTCCAAAGTTAATAACAGTAATATAGTCAGTTAATTTCATAACCATTTCCATATCATGCTCAATCATCATAATACCAAGTCCCATCTCTTTAATTTTTAAGATGATATTTGTTAATTCAATTGTTTCATTTTCATTAAGTCCTGCTGCTGGCTCATCTAAAATTAAAATCTCTGGATTAGCAGCAAGTGCTCTTGCCATTTCAATTTTTCTTTGATTACCATAAGATAAATCACCTGCTGGAGTATCTGCATATTTACTTAAACCAAAAAAATCCATTAATTCTTCAACTTTTTGCCAATGTTTTAACTCGTCTTTTTTATAAGCAGGAGTATGAATAATTGAGTGGTACCATTTTTGATTAGATTTTGTATGAGTTCCTGCAATAATATTTTCAGCAACACTCATCTCTTTAAATAATCTAATATTTTGAAAAGTTCTTAAAACTCCTCTTTGAGCAATTTTATGAGGACTCATTCCTGTAATATTTTCACCCTTATATTTAATAGTTCCCTTCTCAGGAGTATAAATACCAGTTACACAGTTAAACAATGTAGTTTTACCAGCTCCATTTGGACCAATAATTCCATAAATTTGACCTGGTTTTACTTTTATAGTTAAATCATCAATAGCAACTAAACCATGGAAAAATTTTGAAACATTCTCAATTTCTAATACATATTTCATTATTTATTCTCCTTTAATTTAGCAGCTTTCTTTTTTAAGAACCTTGGAATATTTCCAAACTTAGCTGGCCATACACCATTTGGTCTTAAAATCATTGTTAAAACCATAGCAGCACCAAAAATCAAGTATCTTGATTCTTTAAATTCAGTAAATAACTCAGGTAATACAAACATTACGAAAGTTCCTATTATAATTCCTGGAAGTGAAGCAGATCCACCAACAAGAACAATAGCAAAGAACATAACAGATTGCATAAAATTAAATGATTCAGGAGATACAGCTGAATACTGAATAGCAAAAACAGCACCTGCAGCACCCGCAATAGCAGCACCTAAAGCAAATGCAAATAGCTTGTAGTATGAGATATTAATTCCCATTGATTTTGCTGCAATTTCATTTTTATTTATATAATATAATGCTCTTCCATATCTTGAAGTATCAAGGTTTCTAATAATCAATAAAGTAATTAGTAATAAACCAAATGCCATATAATAAATAGAAGTATCAGACCATAACTCATATCCAAATATTCTTACTACATCAATACCAAAAATACCATTTGGACCACCAGTTAAACCAAATACATCATTTGATAAAACTTGTTCAAAGATAATATTAAATCCAATTGTTGCAACAAGTAAATAATCACCTCTTAAGTGAAT
Organism: Arcobacter rhizosphaerae; assembly: GCF_049472155.1. Classification (NCBI taxonomy): domain Bacteria; kingdom Pseudomonadati; phylum Campylobacterota; class Epsilonproteobacteria; order Campylobacterales; family Arcobacteraceae; genus Arcobacter; species Arcobacter rhizosphaerae. The sequence continues at coordinate 429,311 of NZ_JBMOVW010000002.1, forward strand.
AATTGGACCTGCTAATAAAATTGAAAAGATTACTGGTATGATAATTGCAAATGGAATAGTTGCAATAATTTCAAAGCCAAAATGTACATTTAAAATAGCTGTTGTATATGCACCCATACCAAAGAAAATAGCATGACCCATATTAAAAATACCAGCACGTCCTAAAATAATATCTTGAGAGAAAGCAACAACTGCAAATACTAAAAATGTAATACCAATACTTAACCAAGCAGAGTCAACTAAAAACGGGAAAATAGCCATTACAACTAAAAATAGTACAGCTATACTTGTAGTTCTATTCATTATACTTTCTCCGCTGTTTTTTCACCAAGAATACCTGTAGGTCTTAGTATTAAAATTACAATTAATAAAATAAATGTAAATGTTTCAGCCCATTCTGTTGAAATATATCCTGCAATCATTGCATTAAATAATCCAAGTAATAAACCACCTAACATTGCTCCTGGAATTGAACCAATTCCACCAATAATAGCCGCAATAAAGGCATTTAATCCATAAAGCCATCCCATATCAAATGTTAAACCTCTATAGTAAATTCCAATAAATAAACCACCAATTGCCCCAAGCATTGATCCCACAATGAAAATAATCATAATAATTCTATTTACATTAATACCCATAAGTTTTGCAGCATCTTGATCTATTGCAGTAGCTCTAATTGCTGTACCCATTTTTGTTTTATTAATGAAAATATATAAAGCAATCATTAACACTGCTGATAGGGCTAAAATTACCATTTGTGTAAATGAAATTACTACAGTACCAAATGTCCAAGAAGTATTAGGGAAAACATCTGATGGGAAAATCTCCATATTTGGTCCCCAAATCAGCATAATTCCATTTTGAATCACTAAAGAAGCTCCAAGTGCAGAAACTACTGCACTTAACCTTGGTGCAGTTCTTAAAGGCCTGTATGCTAGACGCTCAAGAAGAACACCCACAAAAGCTACAATAACTGCTGTTAAAGAAAACACTATTACAATGTTTACTAAGTTCAGTGCATTTGAGCCATAAAATTGAGTAAAAATAGTAAGTCCAACATAAGCAGAAAAGGCAACAAGGTCACCGTGTGCGAAGTTGATTAACTTCATCACACCGTAAACCATTGTATAGCCTAAAGCTACTAATGCATATAAACTTCCTATAGTTAAACCATTAATTAACTGTTGAAGAAAAATATCCATATTATTAAAGCCTTATTATTCAGTAACTACTTTTTTAGTACCATCATTTTTCATTTTATAAACTACAAATTTAGCACCAACTCTCTCACCATCTTCTCTAATATTAAATGGTCCTGTAATACCTGGATAATCTTTCATATCATTTCTAATATAATCTGAAATCTTTTTAGTATCAAATGATTTAGTTTTTTCAACACCTTCAATTATTGCTCTTAAACCATCTGCATTTGTAACAGGCCAAATTGATGGAGGATCCATTTTAAATTCAGCTTTGTATGCAGCAAGATATTTTTTTGCAGCTTCATAAGGTAAAATTTCTGGTGTTGGGAAGTTTATTAAAACTGTACCCTCAGCAGCTTTACCAGCTAACTTATAGAAATCAGGGTTATCATTTGAATCTCCACCAATGAAATCAGCATTAATTTGTAATTGTTTTTGTTGAGCTCTTAATAATCCACCATCAGTATAATATCCTGAATAATAAATTACATCTGGATTCATTGCTTTAACTTTTGTAAGCATTGCTGTAAAGTTTTGAGTTCCTGATTTTATTTTCCCTCTAAATACTACATTTCCACCAAGTGCTTTAACAGAAGCTTCTGTTGCATCACCAAGTCCTGATGAATAAGATGAATAATCAGATAAAACAACAATTTTTTTGTATTTTTTTGTGTTTACCATATAATCTGCTGTAAAATCACTTTGAGATGAATTTGGAAATGAGTTTCTAAAGAAAGTCCAATATTTTCTTTTGATTAAAGAATCACTTGTTCCATCAGAAGTTTGTAAAACTTTACTTCTATAATAAGTAGTTTGTGCAGCTTCCGTTGCACCTGATGTATATGAACCAATTACAGCAAAAACACCTTCATTTACTAATTTTTTAGCACAAACAGCTGCTTTTTGAGCTTTTGCTTCATCATCACAAGTAACAACTTCAATTTGTTTACCTAGTAATCCACCTTGTGCATTTTTTTCATCTACAATAAGTTTTACAAAATTCTCAATACTTTGTCCCTCATTTGCATACTTACCTGTAATAGGTGCTTGTACACCAATTTTAACTGTATCAGCAGCTACTAAAGAACTTGCTACTACTGCACTTAGTGCTAATGCACCTGTTAATTTTTTAAAATTCATATATCTCTCCTTAAATTTTTTTGATTTTAACTATTTTAAAAAGTAGGCTCTATAATATAACAACCTACACACCATTCACCAATGTTGTCTATTTTTTTAATCTCGCCTCCTTTAAAACTTGATTTTAAATTTTTATGCACTGAAACAATCTTATCAAAAGCTTCAATTATCTCTTCTAATCTTTTTTCACTTTTTTTTCTAGCTGTATTTGAGATATCTAAATAAAATGCAAAAACTGCATAATCTAGTGTTGAATCTTCTTTTTTATCACGTGCAAGCATTTTACACATTGTTTCAACATCATTTTTATACTCTTCTTGAACATTTCTAACACCATTTTTTATACTCATAATTACTCTAGAAATAGAATCATTATCACTTTTATGCTCAAATCTTTCATCTAAAGTAAGACAAATTACATCTGGTGTTAAATAATGCTTTTTCATAAATTCTCTAAAAGCATCTCTTTTAGGAAGAGAACATCTTAAAATATCTGCGATTGTTGCATCTATAAAAATCTCTGGTGGATTTTGAAGTTTCGCAATTTCTTGAGAAACATGAATAGTAAGAAACTTAGCAGGAGCATAAGATAAATATAACTCATCAGCTGTCCAAAAAGAGTAGTTTTTCTTTGCAGTTTCCATTCCTGTAAGAACTGCTTCTATAACTTCTTCTTGCTTAGGAAAGTTATTCATTATCTTGTCCTATATAATTTTCATCAACTTCTTGAATTATTCCACTTTCACAAAGAATATCTTCAATAAGTCTATTTTTTGAAATATTTAAGGATTGACTTAAAACAATTAAAGCATTATCTAACCTTTTATCAATTTTAATAGTTAATTGAGATATCTCTTTTTTATTACTCTTAAGATGGTTGTTAATAACTTTTTGAATTACAGTTCTTTTATTTTTTTGCTTTGCCATTTCTTTAACTCTATAAATATTTATTAGTACTACTTTTAGTACTACTTTTATTTCTTTAGTCATTATTTCATAGCAAAACTTAACTGAGTCTTAATTTTTATAGTGAAATTATATACTTTTTGTACAATTGTTAAAAAAAAGTGAAAAATGCTATTCTATTGCTATTTAACTTACAATTTTAGCTATTTTTCTTAAATTTTAGCTGTTGAATTACTAAGCCAAATACAATTGTACTTAATCCAATAACTGTTGATATATATATTTCTTCTCCAACAATAAAATATATGAATACTAAAGACAAAAAAGGAGAAATAAAAATCAAATTAGCTATTTTTGATGTTGAAGTAGCACTTTGCATAGCTTTTAACCAAAATAAAAAGGTAATTCCCATTTCAAACATACCAACATAACTAGCAGCTAATATACCATTTAAAGAAGGAATACTAAGTGGCTGTGTTAATAAAAAATATATACTTATAATTGGAAGAGAAATTAAAAAATTACTAAATAACCCTACAATTGGATCAACCTTTGATTTTGTATTTAAAATCCAATACATAGACCAAAGAACCGTAGATAATAAGGCTAGAAAAACTCCATCAAGATTTGAGAAGTTTAAAGAAAAAGGTTCACCCTTTGTTGATATAATTAAAACACCAAAATAACAAATAATACCTGCAACTATATCATTTATTGTTAGTTTTTGTTTTAAAAATATTACTGATAAAAAAGCTAACATTAAAGCCCAAGTATAATTAATAGCTTGTGCTTCTTGAGCAGGTAGCAAATCATAGGCTTTAAATAATACAAGGTAATATAAAAAAGGATTTATAAGTCCTAACAAAAATACATTTTTAAAGTTTGACTTTATGTGTTCTTTTACTAAAGTAAATTTTTTTTCATAAATAATAACAAATGATAATATAATAGTTGAACTAAAAGAAGCATATAATACGAGTTCATAAGGAGTTAAATACGATAGTGAAACTTTAAAAGCTGTTGCTACGGTAGACCAAAAAAATATTGCTATTAGCGCATACTTGTATGCAGTTGATTGAGTATTAATGTTAAATCCTTTAAAAAAAGAATTGTAACATAAAAATTATATGTTTATTTCTTAAACTTTTACTTTTTTAATCTTTTTATAATACCAAAAACCTAAGAATGCAAGGCAAAGTAAAATAGATATAATTATATATCGTAAATACTCTTTAACTAAGGCTTCATTATCTCCAATATAGTATCCAAGTAGAGTTAAAACAATAACCCAAATACCTGCACCAAGTGTAGTATAAATAGAAAAAACAAGTAAGTTCATTCTAGCAAGACCTGCTGGAAAAGAAATATATTGTCTAACAGCTGGGATTAATCTTCCTGAAAAAGTTGATATGTGGCCATGACTTTTGAAAAACTCTTCCATTTTTACAATAGTCTCTTCTTTTATAAAAAAATATTTACCATACTTAACTAAAAAACTTCTACCAAATTTTATAGCTAAGAAATAATTTAGAAGTGCTCCTGCAAGAGAACCTAAAATACCAAAAAAAATAGCAAGAAATAAGTTCATCTCACCTTTATAAGCTAAATAACCAGCAGGAACCATTACTACTTCTGAGGGAAAAGGGAAAAAAGAACTTTCCAAAAACATCATAATGAATATACCAATATAGCCTAAACTTCCTACAGTATCAACAATAAAATTTACTATATCAGCTAACATTTGAGTCCTAAATTAATTTTTTCCATCTTTCAATAGAATTATTTATAAGTTCAAAAACTTCTTCATTACTTGGTTTTGTATCATCAAAATAATCAGATACAATTTTAAGAATATAAAAGTCTTTTATTTTTTCTTTACAACTATCTTTGAAAAAAGATGCTTGTTTATCAACAAGAAGTGTGTCTAAATTCTCATCACTTTCTAAATTCTCTTCAACAGTAGTTATATTAGCAAAATTTAGCCCATGAATAAATCTGTTCGTACAAAAAAGTGTACCTAAGGCGATTGAGCCATCACCACAAGAAGCAATGCTTAAATCAAAAGCTTTAGAAATATTGTAAGTATTAAATATATAGTTTAATGACTCTTGAATCTCTTCTTTACTTGTACCAGAAATGATAAGTAAAATATCATCATTAGAATATATATTTTTTAAAGAACTATTTAATTCTTTCAAATTAAAAAATTCTATAATTGGTTTAGCTTCTACCTTTGAGGTAGTGTGAATTAATATTTTTGACATAGTATAAACTAAGGGGTTAACCTTAGTTAATTACTTTTTAAGCTCTTTAATTCTTGCAGCTTTACCTTTTAATCCTCTTAAATAGTGAAGTTTAGCTCTTCTTACTCTACCTCTTCTTACTACTTCAAAAGACTTTAAAGACTCTGAATATAATGGGAAAATTCTTTCAACACCAACAGAGTTAGCTCCAATTTTTCTTACAGTAAATGTAGAATCAACACCGTTACCAGCTCTTGCAATTACGATACCTTCGAAAGTTTGAACTCTTTTTTTCTCACCTTCTTTAATCTCAACACCTAATCTAACTGTATCTCCAGCTCTAAACTGAGGAATTTCTTTGTTTGCAATTTGCGCTGCTTCAAAAGCCGCAATATATCTGTTTTTCATGTCTTTACCTTTGGTGAAAGTGCCCGCATTTGCAAGTTGCGGGGTATCACACTTTTAATTTGTTTTTTTATTTTTAACTAAATCTGGTCTAAAAAATTTTGTCTTGCAAATAGCCAGATTATTTTTTAAGTCGGCTATTTTACTATGATTTCCCTTTAAGAATTCTTTAATGACACTTAAATTACGAAAATTTTCAGGTTTAGTAAAGGATGGTGCTTCTAAAATATTATTTTCATAACTTTCCATTACTAAAGAGTCTGAATTACCAAGAACACCTTCAACATTTCGTGAAATTGCATCTGCCATTACTAAAGATGGTAACTCACCACCTGTTAAAACAAACTCACCAATTGAAAACACTTCATTTGCATATTTTTCAATAACTCTTTCATCTATTCCCTCATATCTTCCAGATACAAATACAATATTTTTCTTTTTTGCTAATCTTTTTGCATCATTTTGATTAAAAGGTTTAGCAGCAGCTAAAGGAAAAATAATGTAGGCTTCTTCATTTGATTCTTTAATTTTATCCAGACAATCAAAAAGTGGTTGGGGTGTCATAAGCATTCCAGCTCCACCACCAACCATTTGCTTATCAACTTTTAAATGTTTATTATTAGTATAATCTCTTGGATTATAAAACTCATAATTAATAAAATTAGAATCAATTGCTCTTTTTAAAATAGAGTCTTGAAAATATGGTTCTACTAAATTTGGGAAAAGAGTCACAAATGTAAATTTCAAATCAAACCTTAATTTTTTGGGAATTTTATCTTATTTTAAATTAAGTTTAGTTTTTATTAGCTATACTCTTGTCCTAAATTTTATGAAAGGATTGTTGTGAAGTCACCAAGAGGTTTTGGAAAAAGCTATTTTACATTTGCTAGTATATTAGCCCATAGTGTTCAAAAAACTATTGAAAACCAAATTACAATTGCGAAAAAGACTTTACGATATAGATCATCTAAAAATGAAGATGAAGTATTAGAAGAGGATCCTCCTGATTTACTTTGTACTTTATCTATTATCACTAATCATAATAAACCTTGTCATTGTGACTGCCATTTTAGAAAAAAAACAAAAATAGCTATCACTTTATTTAAGTTTATTCCTAGATGTCCATATTATACTGCTTGTTTCGCATTTAGACGAACAGGAGTACACCCTCCAATATTATCTTTAAATATCAATTAATAACCATACAAACAAAAATATATAAATTTAAGGATAAATAATGTCAAAAAACTATGTAATAGGATTTCCAAGAATTGGAGAACAAAGAGAGCTTAAAAAAGTTTTAGAAGAGTTTTGGTCAAATAAATGTTCATTTGAAAAAGTAGAAGTTATAGCTAAAGAATTAAAGCAAAGACACTGGTCTTATCAAAGAGAAGCAGGAATTGATTTTATTTCATCAAATGATTTTTCACTATATGATAATGTCTTAGATACTTGTGTTTTATTAAATGCTGTTCCTAAAAGATTTAAAGATTTAAAAGATGAAGAATTATATTTTTCAATGGCAAGAGGAAACAAAAATAGTGTAGCAATGGAAATGACAAAATGGTTTAATACAAACTATCACTATATAGTTCCAGAGTTAAGCCTAGAAGATGAGTATAAATTAAATGCTTCAAAAATTATAAGTGAATATAAAGAAGCAAAAGAATTTGGTTTAAAAACGAAAATCAATATTATAGGTCCTTTAACATTTTTAGGTTTATCAAAAAGAGTTGATAATAAAGATGTTTATGAACTTCATTCAAAAATACTTCCAGTTTATGAAGAACTATTAAAAGAAATATCAAAACTTGATGATAATATAACAGTTCAAATTGACGAGCCTATTTTTGCAAAAGATAATGAAGTAAAAGTTTTAAGTTTAATTAAACCAACTTATGATTTATTAACAAAAGCATCTGATAATATTGATATTATTGTAACTACATATTTTGAACATTCAAATGAAGCTACTAAAATTTTAGTTAACACACCTATTTATGGTTTAGGACTTGACTTTTTATATGGAGATAAAAATTTCGAAGTTTTAGAAGATATCGCAAAAAGTGATAAAAAACTAATCGCGGGAGTTGTTGATGGAAGAAATATTTGGAAAAACAATATTCAAAATACACTTGAACTATTAAGTAATATCACAAAACAAGTAAAAAAAGAAAACTTACTTATATCTTCATCTTGTTCACTACTTCATACTCCATATAGTTTAAAATATGAAGAAAAAATGAACAATAATATAAAAAGTTGGCTTTCTTATGCTTGTGAAAAACTTGAAGAATTAAATTTAATTACAAAAATATTTTTTGAAGGTGTTAATTATCTAAATGATGATGATGAAAAAAATGCTTATGATGAAAATATTCAAGCAAATTATCATAGAGCTAATTCTGAAATAATTCATGACAAACTTGTACAAGAAAGAGTTAATAAGTATTCTAAACTTGAAAGAGATGGAACTTACGAAGAAAGAATTAAATTACAAAAAGAAATCTTAAAATATAAAGATTTAGCAACAACTACAATTGGTTCTTTCCCCCAAACAGCTGAAATTAGAAAGTCAAGAAGAGATTTTAAAAAAGGTAAAATTTCAAAAGAACAATATGAGAAAGATATGAAACAATATATTGATGATTGTATTATTTTTCAAGAAGATTGTGGAATTGAAGTATTAGTTCATGGAGAACCTGAAAGAAATGATATGGTTGAATATTTTGGTGAACAACTAAAAGGTTATGGCTTTTCTCAAAATGGATGGGTTCAATCTTACGGTAGTAGATGTGTAAAACCACCTTTTATTTATGGAGATATTAGCAGACCAAAAGCTATGACTGTTGATTGGATTACTTATGCACAAAGTAAAACTAATAAAATCATGAAAGGTATGTTAACAGGTCCAGTTACTATTTTAAACTGGTCTTTTGTAAGAGATGATAAACCAAGAAGTGAAGTATCTAAACAAATTGCTGTTGCACTTAGTGATGAAATTGATGATTTACAAAACGAAGGAATTAAAATCATCCAAGTTGATGAAGCTGCATTTAAAGAAGGTTACCCTTTAAGAGCTGAGAATATTAAAGTTTATGAAAACTGGGCAACAAGAGACTTCAAAATATGCGTTAGTACTGCAAAAAAAGAAACTCAAATTCATACACATATGTGTTATAGTGAGTTCAATGATATTATTAAAACAATAGAAAATATGGATGCAGATGTAATTTCAATTGAAACTGCAAGAAGTGGTAATGAACTACTTAAAATTTTTAAAGAAGTTGGATATAAACAAGAAGTTGGGCCTGGAGTTTATGATATTCACAGTCCTAGAATTCCAAGTGTAGAAGAATTAAAAAATCAAATAAAACTTCTTTTGGAAGTATTGCCAAAAGAGCAATTATGGATAAACCCTGATTGTGGATTAAAAACAAGAAAATGGGAAGAAGTTAAACCAAGTTTAATTAATATGGTTGAAGCTGTAAAACAAATAAGAAAAGAAAAAAATAGTATCTAAGTTAAGTTTTATAACAAAATAGTTTTTACTTCAATAGAGTAAAAACTATTTTTAGATATTATTTCCAAAACTAAAATAAAAAGTATAAAGATGATTACATTTGAAAAAATAAAAGAAGCTCAAAAAAATTTAGAAGGTGTTTCGCAAAACACACCAATGACAAAAGCACCAATTTTAAGTGAGACTTTTAATAGTGATATTTATTTAAAAAAAGAGAATTTACAATTAACAGGAAGCTTTAAATTAAGAGGTGCATATAATAGAATTGCTAATTTATCTCAAGAAAAAAGAGATAAAGGTGTAGTTGCAGCAAGTGCAGGAAACCATGCACAAGGTTTAGCTTATGCTGCAAAACAATTTAACTGTCATGCAACAATTTTTATGCCAGAAGCAACACCTCTTACAAAAGTTTCAGGGGTTAAATCTCATGGGGCAAATGTTGTATTAACAGGTGAAAACTTTGATGAAGCTTATGAAGCAGCGATGAAGTTTAAAGAAGAAAAGAATTGTGAATTTATTCACCCTTTTGCTGATGATGACGTAATAGCAGGACAAGGTACAGTTGCCTTGGAAATTTTAGAAAAAGTTCCTGATTTAAAACAATTAATTGTTCCTATTGGTGGAGGAGGATTAATTGCAGGAATAGCAATAGCAGCAAAAGCTATAAATCCAGATATTAAAGTTATTGGAGTTGTTGCAAGTGGTGCAACTGCGATGAAAGAATCATATAAATCACAAATGCCTATTGATTCAAAATCAGTTAGAACTATTGCTGATGGTATTGCTGTAAGAGATGTAAACCCTAAACTTTTAAATATTATTATTGATTATGTAGATCATATTGTTGAAGTTACTGACAATGAAATTGCTAATGCAGTTTTATTTTTACTTGAAAAACATAAACTTGTAGTTGAAGGAGCTGGTGCTGTTGCAACAGCTGCAATTATGCATGATAAAATTGATATGGATGATACAAAAGTTTGTGCACTTATTAGTGGAGGAAATATTGATGTTACTATGCTTTCACTAATTATTGAAAAAGGTTTAGTAAAATCAAATAGAAAAATGAATCTAATGGTAACACTTATGGATAAACCAGGTTCATTAACACATTTAAGTGAAATTTTTAGAGAGTGTTCTGCAAATATTGTACAAATAGATTATGATAGAGACTCGGTAAAACTAGACTTTGGTGAAGCACACATAACAATTTCACTCGAAACAAAAGGTCAAGACCATCAACAAGAAATTAGAGAGAAATTGAAACAAAATGGTTACAGATTTAAAGAAATTTAATTTAATTTAATATGTAAATTAATACCTAAAGAAAGATTTTAGAAAAAAAATTATACAATGTACGACATAATTTAGTATTGAGTAACAACAAAAAGGAAAAAAATGGAAGGAAGACTGTTTACATTCTTAGGTAGCATCGGTGGTCACGGTCAAGAATGGATTATTTTATCTCACTATATTCTAGTGATTGGTATTATATTTTTTATAGCTAGAGCAGCTACTAAAAAAATGCAACTAGTTCCAACTGGTTCACAAAATGTAATGGAAGCTTTCATAGGTGGTATCATTGCAATGGGTGCTGATACAATGGGTGAAAAAAATGCAAGAACATACATGCCTTTAATTGGTTCTTTAGCATTAGTAGTTTTTATTAGTAATATGATGGGTGTTATCCCTGGATTTGAGTCGCCAACTGCAAACATCAACTTTACTTTAGCATTAGCTTTAATCGTATTTGTTTACTACAATTACTTAGGTATTAAAGTAAATGGTTTTGTTAACTACTTTAAACATTTTATGGGACCAATGCCTGCATTAGCACCATTAATGTTCCCAATTGAAATCATTTCTCACTTATCAAGAATTGTTTCATTATCATTTAGACTTTTTGGTTCTATTAGAGGGGACGATATGTTCTTAATGGTACTTTTAATGTTAGTACCTTGGATTTTACCTCTTCCAGGTTTCTTCATGTTAACTGCTTTTGGATTCTTACAAGCATTTATCTTTGCAATCTTAACTTATGTTTATATTGCAGGTTCTATCATGATGGAACACGAAGATCATTAGTAACAGCTAAAGATTCTAATAATAAAAAAGGGAAAGGTTCAAACCTTTCCCTTTTTTTATACCAATAAAATCTATTAATAGTTTTATTAGTATTTAAATATTATACTTATCAAAAATTTAAAAAAAAGTATATTATGAAAAGTGACTTGAAAAACTATTTAATAACTGATCCGAAATATTATTCGAATAACCCTGAACTATTCAAAAAAAATTTAAAAAGAGTACTAAAAAACAATCAAGTTGATATGGCTTGTTTTAGAGACAAATCAAGTGAAAACTTTGAAGAGCTTGCAGAACTATTTATTAAAATATGTAAAGAATTTAATATAAAAAAAATATTGCTAAATCAAAATTATGAGTTAGCAAAAGATTTAGGAGCTACAGGTGTTCATTTAACTTCAAAACAATATAAAGAAATAAAAAAAGCTAAAGACTTAGATTTGTATGTAATAATCTCTTGCCATAGTTTTGTTGATATAGAAAAAGCACAAGAAGCTTATGCAAATGCAGTAACACTATCTCCTATTTTTGATACACCTAATAAAGGAGAAGCAAAAGGAACTAATATTTTAAAACAGGCTATTAATCTTTATGAAGATATTGATATTATTGCTTTAGGTGGAATTACAACACAAGAACATATAGAAAAAGTTAAAAAAGCAAAACCTTATGGCTTTGCTTCAATAAGATACTTTATTTAACCTCATCAAGTAAACAAGTATCTTCATTTAGATAAATAAGATAAGAATAAACTTTATCTGTTTTAAAAATATCACTTATTGCTTTTTTATAGTGTCTTACTTGATTTTTATGCTCTTGTAGACTTTCACTCTTTGTAGTTTTATAATCAAAAATATAGTATTTATCATCTTTTTGTAAAAGTAAATCTATTATTTTTACTTCTCCTTGAAAAATCAAAGATTGTTCAGATACAAACTTTGAATTTTCTAAAAACTCTTGAAATTGTTTATTATCAATAAGATTAGTGATTCTTAATCTAATTTTTTCAAAATCTTCTTCTTTTAAATAATTTGAATATCTTGAAATAGTAATATCCAAACAATAATCTAAATTTTCATAAGTAAATTCATTCATCATCTCTAAACAAAAGTGTGTAGCTATTCCAAAATATCTTGCATATAAAATTTCACTATTACTATCTTTTTCTTTTTTTATTAACTGTTCTTGTATTCCTAAATCTATAGGGGAATATTCGACTTTTTCAAAACTATCAAAGTTTTTTGAAATATTAGAACTTAATTCAAGCTGTCCTAATTTTTGAGGTGACATACTTAAAATATCAAATACAGAAGATTTTTTCTTTTTAAATACAAGCATATTATTTTTAGCTCTTGTAAGTGCCACATATAATATATTTATTTCATCTTGTAAAGATAAAGCTTTCTCTTTTGAAATAGCTCTTGAATAATTATCATTATAATTTTCATAGCCTTTAATTTTATAAAAAATATTTTTTAAATTTACACTATCATACTCAAATAGTAATGAGCTTTTATCTGCATTTTTTCTTTTTATTCTATCTAATAAAATTACTGTATTAAACTCCAAACCTTTTGATTTAAAAATAGTTAAAAGTTGAAGTCCAACTGTTTCACTATTTTGTATAGTTGCATCATTCTTATCTATCTCATAAACGAACTCAACAATATCAGTAAAACTTTGACATACTTCTATTAATTTTATGATATTTTGATCTATTATCATTAAACTTGAAGCTATATCTTTTATTATTTGACTTACTGACTTTTTATCAAAATTAATCTCTACTTCTATTTCACTAGTAAGCTCTTTACCAATTAAAGCATTTAAATTTTCTTTGTATATCTCTTCTTTAAAATATAAATATTTAACTGCATTAATTACTGCTTTTACATTTTCTTGATTTACTAATCTCGATGTCATTTCTGTAGAAATTTTTAATTTAGGAAACTTATTTTTTAAATAGTAATATAAACTTAGTACATCGTCATTTGTATATGTTAAAATAGCAATGTCATTTGAGTTTACACCATCTTTTATTAAAGAAGCAATTTTAGAAGCTATATTTTCAAACTTTTCCTCTTCTTCTAAAGCCTCATCTTCTATTACTTCAACATATCCACCTTTTTTTATAGAGTTTTGTTCATGATATTCATAATTTGGAATATTTACAAAAAGAGAATTTACAAAATTTACTACAGTTTGACTTGATCTATAATTTGTATTTAAAACTTCAACTTCTAAAAGCTTATTTGTATTTGCTACATGATCGAAAAGTTCTTTTTTCCCACCTCTAAATCTATAAATTGACTGTTTTACATCTCCCACGTAAAAAAAGGTTTTAAATCTTGTTTCATCACCTGAAAGTATCTCATCAATTAAAGGTTTTAAAATATTATATTGAATTAAAGATGTATCTTGAAACTCATCAATCAAAATATGATTAAATTGAGAATCTAATCTAAAATATAAAAAATCTTTATCTATTTTATTTGTTAACAAATCATAAACTAAATTTGAAATATCATTAAATTCCAAATAGTTTTTATTCTTATTATAATTAAGTTTAAACTCTTTGAACATCAAATAAAGTTCAAATAATTTGCTTAAACTATAATTTGCTCGTAATTTATAATAGTTTGCCAATTGTACTTTCAAAGATGCAAAATAGCTTTCTAAAATATCATTTGAACATTTTTTAAAATAACTATACTCACTTAAAGAATCTTTACTTAACCAAGTTTTTTCAAATAATGTCTCAAAATTTTCAAAATCAACAGCTTTTTTTGCAGAGTTTGAAGCTACATCACAATTTAATATTGCTTCTTTTATTTTATATGCTTCTTTTAAAACTTCACTTTTTTGTAAGTTTATTAAACTTGCATCAATATTTACAGGTTCTATTTTTTCATTTTTTTCCAATAAAATTTTAAAAAGTTCAAAGATAGAGTTAAACTTCTTCTTTTCATATATTGAAAAATCAATCAAAGTATCAAATTGCTTACTATCTAAAGAAGAAAGAAATTTTATACTTAAAGCTTCAATATCATCTTCTTTAATTTCAAAATCATCTGATATTCCAATATATCCACAAAATTCTCTTAATATTTTATTTACAAATTTATCAATTGTAAATATAGATAAACTAGCATTTGAAAATGACTTTACTAAAAACTGTTTTTTTCCTAGTATTTGTTCTTTACTCATAGAAGATTGTTCACATATTGCACTTAGATATGCTTCATCATCTCCCAATGTTAATAAAGTCTTATAAATTCTTTCACTCATTTCATTTGCCGCTTTATTTGTAAATGTAAGAGTTAATATTTCATTTGCTTTTGCACCTTTTAATAAAAGGCTAATATATCTAACTGTTAATGCGAAAGTTTTACCACTTCCTGCGCTGGCTTTTAAGGCTAAAAATTTTTTCATAAGCAAATCATACTAAAGTAAATGTTAGAAAATACTATATCATCATTAAAACTTAAAGATTTTTATTATATTATTAGAATATAAAAAATTATTTTACACTGGGGAATTGAAATAAAAACAAATAGTAAGATTATCATTCTTGTTACAACTGTTATATTTTTTATGTTTATTCTAATGATTCTAAATTTTACATATAACTTTAGAGAATATGGAATAAAGAGTATTGATAATAAAGCAACTATACTTGCTAAAACCGTAGAGCATGCCCTAACAACTCAAATGCTATCGGGAGTAATTGATGAAAGAGAAATCTTTTTAAAACAATTAGAAGATTTGCCACATATTGAAAAAATATGGCTAAGTAGAGGTCATAAAGTAATTCAATCTTATGGAGAAGGTTTAAATAATGAAGTTCCAAGAGATGAAATTGATAGAAAAGTATTAGAAACAGGAAAAGAAATAAAAGTAATAGATGAAAAACTTTTTTCAAGTAGTACTTATAGAATAACTATTCCATATAAAGCAACAGCAAATGGAGAAATAAATTGTCTAAATTGTCATGCAAATGCAAAAGAAGGTGATACTTTAGGTGCTATTACTATTACTATTCCAATAGATGATTCTAAACAAAAAGGTATAAGTACAGTATTAAATACCACTGCAATTGCTTTAATACTTATTTTTACAATTGCATTTTTAATTAACTATTTAATTTCTCCATTCTTAAAACTTTTTGTATCAATTAAAAAAGTTATGAGTAATGCCCATGAAGGAGATTATTCACAAAGAGTTTTAGATATAAATAATAAAGATGCAAAAGAAGTTTCAACTTGGATTAATACTTTATTAGAAAAACTAGAAAGTACTTTAAATGATATTGACTCAAATATTTCTATCTTTTTATCAAGTAAAACAAAAGAAAACAATGACCCACTTGTAAATGTACAAGAGACTGTATCAAGACTATCATCAGTTTATAAATTTAGAAAAACAATAGAACATGATGATGATTTAGATTTAATTTATAAAAGATTAGCTGATATTATAAAAAATAACCTTTCAATTGAAAACTTTAATATTTTAGAAGCTGATACAAGAACAGGTGACTCAAGAAATGTCTATATAGGACATAAAGAATATTGTGATTTAAAGAAAGTTTGTCGAGCAGATAAAACAAATCAAATTGTAGATTCAAGTCTTTTTGAAAATATCTGTAGTTCATGTAAAGATAGTAAAATAAACTATCTTTGTATTCCTTACTCAATTTCAAATGATTTAGACTTAATTGTTTCTATTTATTCAGATTCAAAAGAAGAACTAGAAAAAGTTAAAAGAAATATTCCTTTTATAAATGATTATGTAGATGCTGCAAAATCAGTAATTATTACAAATAAATTAATGTGTATTCTTGAAAAAAATGCAAGAACAGATGCCCTAACAAATCTTTACAACAGAAAACATCTTGAAGATCAATTACCAAAAATAGAATCACAAAGCAATAGAGCAAATATCTCTTATGGGGTTTTAATGATTGATATTGACTTTTTTAAACAAGTTAATGATACTTATGGACATGACATTGGAGATAAAGCAATTCAAATAGTTGCACAAACATTAACACAAAATACAAGAGCCTCGGATATTGTTATTAGATATGGAGGAGAAGAGTTTATAGTTTTACTTCATAATTGTGATGAAGAAGGAGTTATGCAAGTTGCTGAAAAAATAAGAGTAGCATTTATGCAAAAAGATATTCCAGTGGGTGGAACAAATACAATAAACAAAACATTAAGTATAGGAACATCAATTTATCCTAAAGATAGCAAAGATCTAAAAGAGTGTATTAAAAATGCAGATATAGCTTTATATGAAGCAAAAAATAGTGGTAGAAATAAAACTGTTTTATTTAAAAAAGAGATGCTAGAAGATAATAAATAGAGTATTTTTCTCATTAAGATAATTTTTGATATAATATTTGCCTTTAAAAAACATCTTAGGAAATATTATGCAAAAGAAACATCAAAAAGTTCAAACCCTACTTGATGCAATACCACATATTAAAAAGTTTTATGGAAAAACTATTGTAATAAAATATGGTGGTTCTGCGCAAACAAGTCCTGAATTAAAAGAAAAGTTTGCAGAAGATATTGTATTACTTTCATTAGTTGGGATTAAACCTGTGATTGTACACGGAGGGGGAGCTAGAATATCTGAACTTCTTGAAAAACTATCAATTAAATCTGAATTTGTTGATGGGCACAGAGTAACATCAGAAGAAACTATGAGAATTGTTGAAATGGTATTAAGTGGTGAAATAAATAAAAATATCACTTCTTTGCTTAACCATCATGGAGCAAAAGCAATAGGTATTTCAGGAAAAGACTCATCAATAATTAATGCTATTCCTAAAGAAGATGGAAAATTTGGATATACAGGTGTAGTAACTAAAGTAAATGGTGCCATGATTAATAATCTTATCAAAGAAGGATTTATTCCTGTAATAGCGCCTATAGCAGATAGTGCAGAACCTAATCATCCAGGTTTTAATATAAATGCAGATGTAGCTGCATCTAAAATAGCAAGTGCAATTGGAGCACAAAAAGTATTATTCTTAACTGATACAGTTGGTGTTTTAGATAAAGACGGTGAACTTTTAAACTCTTTAGATCAAAATGATGTTAAAAATCTAAAAGAAGATGGAACAATTGCAGGAGGGATGATACCAAAAGTTGACTCTTGTATTGATGCAATTTATAATGGTGTAAATAAAGCACACATCATTGATGGTAGAGTAGAACACTCAATTTTATTAGAACTATTTACAAGCGATGGTATTGGTACACAATTTGTTAGAAAAGATAACCCTAACAATGGTATTAATATGGAAAAACTTTTAAATGATGAAAATTAAGGAAGATAAATGAAATTTATAGAAACAAGAGGAAATGATGGATTAAAAGAAAAAGAAGTAGATTTTTCTTATGCCATTTTAAATCCGAGTGCATCTTTTGGGGGACTTTATGTTCCAAAAAAATTACCAAAACTTGAAGAGAATTTTCTTTTAAATCATATAAATGATGATTATAAAGAATTAGCCTATGCTATTTTAAAAGCCTTTGAAATTGATATTGATGAGGAAGAAATTCAAAAAGCTTTAAACCTATATGATAATTTTGATGATGCTGCTGACCCTTGTCCTGTACGAAAAGTAAAAGACGACTTATTTGTTCATGAACAATACCATGGCCCAACAAGAGCCTTTAAAGATATGGCTTTACAACCTTTTGGTTCAATACTTTCTTCAATTGCTAAAAAAAGAGATGAAAAATATCTTATCTTAGCTGCAACATCAGGAGATACAGGTCCAGCTGCTCTTAATACTTTTAAAAATAAAGAAAATATTCAAGTTGCGTGTTTATATCCAGATGGTGGGACTTCTGATGTTCAAAGACTTCAAATGGTATGTGAAGATGGAGATAATTTAAAAGTATTAGGAATCAAAGGAAATTTTGATGATGCACAAAGTGCACTTAAAAATCTTTTAGCTTCTGAATCTTTTAAAAAAGAATTAGAAAATGATGGAATTAAATTATCAGCCGCAAACTCAGTTAACTTTGGTAGAATCATCTTCCAAATTATTTATCACTTCCATTCATACCTTGAACTTCTAAAACAAGGTGAAGTTGAATATGGAGAAGAGATTTATTTAGTTGTTCCTTCTGGTAACTTTGGAAATGTATTGGGTGGATTTTACGCAAAACAAATGGGTGTACCTATCAAAAAACTACTTGTTGCTTCAAATGAAAACAACATTTTAACAGAATGGATTAACACAGGTATTTATGATATTAGAGATAAAGAGTTAAAACTTACAAAATCTCCTGCCATGGATATTCTAAAATCATCAAATATTGAAAGAGTTATATATTCATTGTATGGAGCAAAGAGAACAAAAGAATTCTTTGATGATTTAAATGAGAAAAAAATCTTTAAAATGAGTAAAGATGAAACAGCTAAACTTCAAGAATACTTTAGTGCTATAAATTCTGATGATGAATATGGTTCAAAAATCATCAAATCTTTCTTAGATGATGGTTATTTAATGGACCCTCATACAGCTACTTGTATCAAAGCTTATGAAGAACTAAGAGAAGAGAGTATCCCTACAGTAATTTATTCAACAGCTGAATGGACTAAATTCTCACCAACTGTATTAAATGCCCTAAATCAAGATGATAGAAAATATTCTGATAAAGAAGCGTTAGAAGAAATTTCACAAAAATATAAAGCAAATTTACCTCAAAGTATAAAAGATTTATTTACAGCAAAAGTAAATCATGATATAGTAATTGATAAGAATGACATTGAGAAAGAAATTGTAAAATTTATTAGAGAATCATAAGATTCTCTAATAATAACCTTAATCAACACTTTTTTAGACACTATAGTGTCACTAAATAAAATTCTGAGTAAAAATTCCCCAAAAAATAGCATTAACATAACAATTTATGACCAAAGTCAAATCATTTTAAGTATAAAAACAATATAATATATGGATTTTAAACTAAAATAAAAGGAAGCCAAATATGTCTAATGAAACTAATAGACGAGATTTTCTTGGTTATTCATTTGCTGCTGTTGCTGCAGTAGGTGGTGCTGCGTCACTTGTTGGTATGAAACAAGTATGGGATCCACTTCCAAGCGTATTAGCAGGTGGTTTTACAAAAGTAGAACTTGGTGAATTAAAAGCCGGAAACCCTGTTACAATTACTTGGAGAGGAAAACCAATTTTTCTTCTTAAGAAAACTGCTGAAATGAAAAACAATGAAAGAGACTTAGTAATCGGTGAAGACAGATTTACTGTTGCAATTGGATTATGTACTCACTTAGGTTGTATTCCAGCGTGGAAAAAAGATAAATGGAAATGTGCATGTCACGGTGGGGAATTTAACCCTTCTGCTGAGCAAGTTTTTGGACCTCCTCCAAGACCTCTTGACTTACCTCCATTTAGTGTACAAGGAACATCAATCACTCTAGGTGAAGAAGGTCCTGAATACAAAAAAATCGCTGCTGCGATGGCAACGGCATAAGGAGTAGTTTATGGCAAAATTTGAAAAAGCTAACTCTGTAGGTGAATGGTTAGATCAAAGACTTAATACTACTGCATTAAACAAAGTATTAATGACTGAGTATTGGATTCCAAAAGATATTAACTTCTTATGGGCAATGGGTGTATTACTAGCTACAACTTTTGGTATTTTAGTAATTTCTGGTTTATTCTTAATGATGTACTACAAGCCTGATGTTGCATTAGCATTTGACTCAGTAAACTACACTATTATGCAAGAAGTTGCGTTTGGTTGGTTATTTAGACACATGCATGGTGTTGCCGCTTCTGTTGTATTCTTAATCATTTATATTCACATGTTTACTGGAATCTATTATGGTTCTTATAAACAAGGTAGAGAAATGATCTGGATTTCTGGTATGTTATTATTTATGACATTCTCAGCTGCTGGATTCTCTGGATATATGTTACCATGGGGACAAATGTCTTACTGGGCTGCAATGGTTATTACTAACTTATTTGGTGGTGTTCCAGTTATTGGTGATGCTTTAGTTGTATGGATTAGAGGTGACTTCAACGTTGCTGATGCTACATTAACTAGATTCTTTATGTTACACGTATTCTTATTACCTATTACTATTATGGGTATTATTGGATTACACTTCTACACATTAAGAATTCCTCACGTAAATAATCAAAACTCTGATGAATTTGATTTTGATGAAGAAGCTGAAAAGTACTTAGCTGGTAATAAAAAAGAATCAAAAGTTATTCCTTTCTGGCCTGTATTTATTTCTAAAGATTTAGCTGTATTAGGTATTTTCTTAATTTTCTACTTCTATTTAGTATTCTTCCATTATAACTTTGCAATGGACCCAGTTAACTTCGATCCTGCTGATAATATGGTTACTCCTGCACATATTTACCCTGAATGGTATTTCTTATGGTCGTATGAAGTATTAAGAGGATTCTTCTTTGATGTTGGACCTGTTAAAGCATTTGATATTGGATTAATTGCATTCGCATTCGCAAATGTTATTTTCCTTGTATTACCATGGTTAGATAGAGATCCAAAAATTTTACCAGCACATAAAAGACCTAAATTCTTTATTTGGTTCTGGATATTAATGGCTGACTTAATTGTATTAACAGTATATGGTAAATTACCTCCAACAGGTATCAATGCATGGGTTGGATTTGTAGTTGCTACATTATTTATTCTACTATTCCTTGCTTTACCATTTATTACAAAATCAGATGCTAAAAAAAGGGGTGATGTATGAGAGAATTAAAGATTTTAGCAGTAGTTGTAGCTTTAACGCTAATAACTTACTGGGGAGTTGAGCCATTTGCTCACTCTCAAATGCACCCTCATGTTGAACCAGCTGATTTTAAATTCAATGATTTAAAAGAAGATGTTAAAGACGTTAAAGCTTTAACTGGTGATGCAACTAATGGTAAAACATTAGTTACTGCTAACTGTACAGCTTGTCACTCAATTAATGCAGAAGGTTTCCCACAAGTTATGGATAATGCAAGTTCTGCTGCTGCTTATGGTGTAGTTCCACCAGATTTAAGTACTGCAGGAAAACTTTATAATGCTGATTATTTAGCAGCATTTATTAAAAATCCAGCAAAAGCTTCTATAGTTGAGCATAAATTTGAAGATGGAAGAGTTCACCCAATGCCAGGTTATGGTTGGATGCAACCTCAAGAAATTGCTGATATGGTAGCATACTTACAATCTATTGCACCAGATAAAATGACAAATAAAGAAGTATTTACTGATGCTTGTCAAAGATGTCATGGTATTAAATATGCTGATATGAAAAATGGTACTATGTCTGCATTTACACCAGATGCTGATATCAAAAAATATATGGGTAAATTACCTCCTGATTTATCTCAATACATTAGATCAAGAGGAGAGAGTTATTTAACAACATTTATTAATAACCCTCAAAAACACCTTGAAGGTACTGCAATGCCTAGAGTTGGTTTAAATGAAGCTTCTCAAAAACAAGTAATTTCTTACATGGAAGAAATTGGAGATTCTAAAAAAGAAATAAGAGAAGAATTAGGACCTAAGTTCTTAATCTACTTTGTAATCTTTGCTATCTTTGCATTCTTATGGAAAAGTAAAATGTGGAGAGAAGTTCACTAATATTAATTAGTACAAATCTTACATTAAAAAATAAAAAGGGGAAAAACACATTTAGTTGTTTTCCCCTTTTTTTATTTATGCAATAAATACCATTATTTCATTATTGACTAGTAAAATTAAGTGCATTTTAAATGATTCAATTGTAATATAAAATAACAAATAATAAAGGACAACATAATGAAATTAGCAAAATTAGCTTTAGCATGTACATTAGCATTAACAGTAGTAAATGCTCAGGATGTAATGCAAAAATCTATGTCAATCATGGAAAAAGGAATGACTCAAATCCAAAAAGGATTTTTAAATAATAACCTTGAATTAATTAAAGAAGGTTCTGCTTTAGTTAAAGAAGGAAATGCACTTTTCTCTGACAAAAAAGTAATAGAAAAATATTTACCTGAAAATAAAAAACATTTAGTTAATGTTGCTTCTGCAAGTAGTGAAAGAATAAGCTTAGATATTAATGTTTTAGAATTAAACTTAGATCAAAAAGCATACTTAAGTGCTGCTGATGCATATTCTGATATGTTAAATGCCTGTTCAAGATGTCATTCAATCGTAAGAAGTTGGTAAATTAAAAGTAGAGCAAAGCTCTACTTTTATTAAGTAAACCAATTAAATCTACATATATATTTAATCTCTTATTTCATAAATTTTCACTACAATTTCTAGATTATTAGCAAGGATATAAATGAACTATAAAATATCAATATTCTTATGTTTTTTTTCAATAAGTCTATTTGCACAAACAGGTTTCAAAAAAGAAATAACATATAATAAAGATAGAAAATTAGAAACTGCTATTTGGTATCCTAGTTTAGAAAAAGAAAATGAAACTTTTGCACAAAATATTTTATTCTATGGTTTTAAATCAAAAGCCAATGCACAAATAAAAAAAGGGAAATATCCTTTAATTATTTTTGTTCATGGTTCAACTGGCAATGTAAAAAATCAATCTTGGTTAGCAAATGATTTAGCAAAAAACAATATAGTTATTGCTGCTAATCATCCTGGTTATACATCAAAAAACTCAAATCCAGAAAGTTTACTTAGAGTTTGGAATCAACCCAAAGATGTATCTTATTTAATAGATTATGCACTAGAATCTGAATTTAAAAATTATATAGATGAAAATAAAATCTATGTATTAGGTTTTTCACTAGGAGGATATACTTCATTGGCATTAAGTGGAGCAAAACTTGATATGAGTAAATATGAAGAGTTTTGTAAAAAATATGAAGATGAAGCTTGTAAATATTTTAAAGAAGCTTTCTCAATTATTAATAACCAGTACTTAAAAAATGCAAGTCAAGACTTAAAAGATAAAAGAGTAAAAGCTTCAATTGCTTTAGCTCCTGGTTTTGTACAGAATATGACAAATGAATCACTGAGAAAAATAGATATACCAACACTTATTATTGGAGCACAATTAGATTATAGTGTACCTGTAGAAACTGCTATAAAAAGTAAAATGCAACATTTCTCTAAAACAATTAAATACTATGAAATAAAAGATGCTGGACATTTCTCCTTCCTACAAAGATGTACTAATAAAGCACCTTTTATACTAGAAGAAGAAAATGCCCAATTTATATGTTTAGATGGCAAAAAGAAAAAAAGAGAAACTATACATCAAGAAACAACTAAATTAGTTAAGTCATTTTTAAAAGAAGTTAATAACTTAAAGTAAAATCTTAGAACTAGCAGAAACTATTGCTGTTTCACTTCTAAGAATTAAAGAAGAAGTAAAGCCTACTACTTTTTCTTTATCAAAAGAAATTCTTTCATCATCAGAAAAGCCACCTTCACAACCAATTATTAAAGTCTTTATATCATCTTTTTTTGTTTCAATATTAGTTTTAGAAAAATCTAAAAAATATGAATCAGGATTTTTTTGTAAAAAATCTTCTAAACTATCACAAACTTCAAGTTTTATAATAGAAGACCTTCCACATTGACTAGAAGAATTGTATAAAATTCTATTTAATTTCTCTATATTAATTTTAAAGTTTTTTTGTGAATATTCACAATAAATAAATGTAATTTTATCTACTCCTAATTCATTTAATGAAGCTATATATTTTTCAACTGTTTTAGGATCAACCATGCACCAAGCAAGATGAAGTTTTTTATCATTTTCAATAATTTTTTCTTCTTTCTCAATAAGTGTTAAAGAAGCATCTTTTCTTCCAATTGTATCAAGCCTATATAAATATATAAAATCATCTTTTAAATTTCTAAAATAAATTTCATCATCAATTTTATGTCTTCGAGCTTTTATTAAATATTTATAAGTATCATTGTTGATATTTAAAGTTGAGTCACTTGCATTCTCATGATAAGAAAATTGCATTTTAAAATGCCTTACTTATTATATAAATTGAAACTAACACCATAATTTCAATTGTATATATTTTTTTAGCATATTTATAAAACTCTTCTTGTAAATTAAGGTCTACACTTTTAATAACTCTCATTTTTTTATATCTTTTTATTTCAATAACTAAAAGAAAAATTGAAGTAGGTATCATTATAAAAATAGTAAAACTCATTGCATGTGCATAAAAAGCAACTATTGTTCCTGTATACATTATAATAGCATTTGTTAAATGATATAAAGGCGTCATAAACTTTAATCTTTTTGCTAATTTCATAAAGTCTTTTACACTAATAACTGAATAAAGGTTAAATAACATTACTGCTAAAAAAAAGTAAATTGTATATACATGCGTGTCTATTGCACTTTGCATTAATTCCATATTTGTTTATCTCACTTTTAAAAAATTTCGCTATTATATCTAACTTGTCATAAGTTTTTTATTTTAAATATCAAAAGGAATAATAATGGCTATTAGTGTTGAAGATACTATAAATATTATTTCAAAACTTCATATAAAACAAGATTTTGAAATTATCTCAATAGAAAGTGCTTTAAATAGGCTTTGTGCCCAAGATATATATGCAACATATAATTTACCTAAATTTAATAATTCAGCAATGGATGGATATGCAGTATTCTTTGAAAACAAAGATGAAGAATTAGAAATAATTGATACTATTTTTGCAGGAGACGATAATAAAACACTTTTAGAAAAAAATAGCTGTATAAAGATCATGACAGGAGCTAGAATTCCTAAAAATGCAACAGCAATTGTTCCAAAAGAAGATACACAAAAAATTAATGATAATAAAATTAAAATTATAAAGAATGTAAAAGAATTCCAACATATAAGATATATAGGTGAAGATATAAAAAAAGATGAACTTTTAATTAAAAAAGGTATAGAAATAAATTTTTCTCATATTGCCCTATTATCTTCACAAGGTATTACACATATAAAAGTTTATAAAAGACCAAAAATTGTTGTATTTTCTAGTGGTGAAGAGTTAAAACTTCACTATGAAAAAATACAAGAACATCAAATATATAATTCAAATACACCTACGCTTATTGCTAAAGCAAAAGAGCTTGGATGTGAAGTAACATTTATAGGTCAGGCAAAAGATTCTATTGAAGCTATAAAAGAGCTTGTTCAGAACTCCTTACATGCTGATTTAATTATCACATCAGGTGGAGTTTCAGTAGGTGATGCTGATTTCACAAAAGCTGCGTTTAATGAACTAAACTTCCAAACACTATTTGATGGAATTATAATAAAACCTGGAAAACCAACTGTATTTGGAAAAATAAAAAATACATATATATTAAACCTACCAGGTAATCCATTAGCCAGTGCAATGATTTTTGAAATGTTTGGAAAACTAATAATACAAAAACTTTTAGGTTCAAGTGAAATTTATCCTAATTTTATTGAAACTAAAATATCAGAAAATCTAAAAAATAAAGCAGGAAGAATTACTTTAATTCCTGGATTCTTTGATGGGCAAGAATTTAAACCATCACAAAAAAGAAGTCCTGGAATGGTTTCAGTTTTAGCCTCATGTAATGCAATGATAGCTCTAAGTGAAAAAGTAAACTATTTAGAAAAATATACAAAAGTTAAAGTTCTACCTATTAATTGGAAATTTTTTACAGATAAAAAAAAGGATTTTTTAACAAATGAATAACATATCAAATAAAAAAGCAATATGTATTTTAAGTGGAGGTATGGACTCTACACTTAGCTCATATATAGCAAAAAATGATGGTTATGAAATTATTGCAGTTCATTTTAACTATGGACAAAGAACAGAAAAAAGAGAATTAGAAGCATTTAGGAATATTTGTGAAGATTTACAAATTAAACAAAAGTATGAAATAGATATTCCTTTTTTTACACAAATTGGTGCAAGTGCTCTAACGGATAAAGATATTGATGTTCCAGTAGATGGAGTTGAAGCTGGTGTTCCTATTACTTATGTACCATTTAGAAATGGTATTTTTTTATCAATTACAGCAGCTATTGCTGAAAAAGAAGAAGCCCAAGCTATGTATATTGGTGTAGTTCAAGAAGATAGTTCAGGATATCCAGATTGTACAGATACTTTTATTGCAGATATTACAAAAGCTATTAATCAAGGAACAAAAGAATCAACTAATATTGAAATTAAAACTCCACTTGTTCACTTAAGTAAAGCACAAATTGTTTCAAAAGCTATAGAATTAAATGTACTATTAAAACATACTTGGTCATGTTATAAAGAAGAAGATAAAGCTTGTGGAGTTTGTGATTCTTGTAGATTAAGATTAAATGGGTTTAAAGTAGCTAAGGTAAAAGACCCTATACCGTATAAGGATTAAAATGAAATGGAAAATATCAAAAGAGTTTGATTTTTGTTATGGGCATAGAGTTTGGTCTCAAAAACTAGATACAGAATTTTCATTAGATGCTTGTCTAAAGTGTAGACATCTGCATGGTCATCAAGGAAAAATTCTAATTTACTTAGAAGCCGAAGAATTAAAAGATGGTATGGTAACTGACTTCAAACACCTAAACTGGTTTAAAGCTTTTTTAGATGATGTGCTTGATCATAAATTTATATTAGATATAAATGATCCTTTATACTCTAAACTTTTATCAGATGTGCAAAAAGAAGAACTAATAAAATTTGATGAAGGATACTATTTAGTCGATTTAACTAAATTTAAAGATGAAGAATCTTATTTAACTGAACTGTATGAAGGTTATGTTTTAGTAGATTTTGTACCAACAAGTGAAAATTTATCAGCATGGTTCTTAAAAATAGTTCAAAAAAAGATGGATAAACTTGGTGTTAAAGTCTCACATGTTGAATTTTTAGAAACTCCTAAAAGTAAGAGTACTTTTTATGCTTGAAATAAATGAGATTTTCGGTCCTACAATTCAAGGCGAAGGAAAATTAGTAGGGTCTCCTTCTGTTTTTATTAGATTTGGAAAATGTAATTTTAAATGTATTGGTTTCAATGTAGAATATGAAACACCAAGTGGTATAAAAAAATGCGCTTGCGATACTTATTATGCAGTTGATCCAGCTTTTAAAGAGTCATGGACAAAATACAAATCTTATGATGAAATAGTAAAAGAAGTAAATAAATTAACAAACATTTATAATTATGACTATAAAATGGATATTGTAATTACAGGTGGTGAGCCTTTGCTTTATTGGAATAAAAAAGAATTTCAAAATCTACTTAAATATTATGTAGAAGAAGGTCATCAAGTAACTATTGAAACAAATGCTTCTTTAAATTTAAACTTTGAAGAAGAGTATCAAAAAAATATTCTATTTTCAATGAGTGTGAAACTAAGTAACTCATTAGAACCTTTAAAGAAAAGAGTCAATTATGAAACTTTAACAAAGGTTTTAACTAATACAAAAGATTCTTATTTAAAATTTGTAATAAATAAAAACTTTATGCAAAAAGCTCAAGAAGAAATTAAGACTATACTCTCAAACATTCCTAAATGTGAAGTCTACCTAATGCCAATGGGTGATGATGCTATAACTATAAATGAAAATGATGAAGCTGTAATTAACATGGCAATTCAAAATGGCTATAAATATTGTGATAGATTACACATAAGAGTTTGGAATAATAAAAGAGGCGTTTAAAACTCAATAATCTTTTTATATATAAAAATGCGATATAATACGCAAATTTTTTGAAATTTATTAAACGAAAAAGGAAAAAAATGAATTTTACAGGTTCAAATGTATTAGTTACAGGAGCTAGCAGAGGTATTGGTGCTCAAATTGCGAAAACATTAGCTAGTTATGGTTTAAAAGTTTGGATTAACTATAGAAGTGGAGCTGATGCTGCTGAAAAAATCAAAGAAGAGATTGAAGCTGCTGGTGGTAAAGCTGCAATAGTTAAAGCTGATGTAACAAATGAAGAAGAGTTTACAGCAGCTATAAAAACTGTAATTGATGCAGATGGTGAACTATCTTATTTAGTTAACAATGCAGGTATTACAAGAGATAAATTAGCCTTAAGAATGTCAGTTGAAGATTTCAATGATGTAATTGCAGCTAACTTAACATCTGCATTTATTGGATGTAAAGCATCTTTAAAAGTGATGGGTAAAAAAAGATTTGGTTCAATTGTAAATATTTCTTCAATTGTTGGAGAAATGGGAAACCCTGGACAAACAAACTACTCTGCTTCAAAAGGTGGATTAAATGCAATGACTAAATCTTTTGCAAAAGAAGCCGCTGCAAGAGGTATTAGATACAATGCTGTTACACCAGGATTTATCCAAACAGATATGACAGATGAATTAAAAGAAGAAGTTAAAGCAGAATATGAAAAAAATATTCCTTTATCAAGATTTGGACAGCCAAAAGAAATAGCTGATGCTGTTGCATTTTTACTAAGTGATCACTCTTCTTATATCACAGGAGAGATTTTAAAAGTTAATGGTGGTTTATACGTTTAGAAATTTAATCTAAACTAAAATTTTATAATTTAAAAGACTTTTTAAAATCTTTTTAGTTATAATACGTAGATAATTTTATAAAAGGAAATAAATATGGCATTATTAGATGATGTAAAAGAAGTAGTAGTAGAGCAATTAGATTGTGATGCAGCTGAAATTAAAGAAGATTCAAAGTTTATCGAAGATTTAGGTGCAGATTCACTAGATGTAGTTGAATTAGTTATGGCTTTAGAAGAAAAATTCGATATCGAAATCCCTGATGAAGATGCTGAAGGAATCTTAACTGTTTCTGATGCTATTAAATACATCGAAAATAACGCGTAATTTATACGCTTAAGTTTCATAGAAGACTAATTATATTAGTCTTCTGTTTTAATCAATAATTTCAATTGTTGAATTTTTTAATATCATAAAAGATTGAATAGTTTAAATAATAAATACGGAGCATTTTTAATGAAAAGAGTTGTTGTAACTGGTTTAGGTACTATTAATTCTATTGGACATAATGTAGAAGAATCATTTAACGCAGCAGTTGCAGGTGAATGTGGAATTGATACAATCACATTATTTGACGCAAGTGAGTTTCCTGTAAAAATTGCAGGTGAAGTTAAAGATTTTGACCCTACTACTGTAATGGATAAAAAAGAGGTTAAAAAAGCAGATAGATTTATTCAATTAGGAATAAAAGCTGCTAAAGAAGCTATGATTGATTCTGGTTTTGCTACAGAAGAAAATAAAAAAGTGAACGAAGCTGACTCAGCTAGATTTGGTATTATTTCTGCTTCTGGTATTGGTGGATTAGGAACAATTCAAAAGAACTCTGTAGTTTGTGAAAATAGAGGCCCTAAAAGAATCTCTCCATTTTTTATTCCATCTTCATTAGTAAACATGTTAAGTGGATTTATTTCAATTGAACATGGATTAAAAGGTCCTTCTTTATCTCATGTAACTGCTTGTGCAGCATCAACTCATGCATTAAATGATGCTGTTAAAACTATTGCTACAAATGGAGCTGATAGAGTTTTAGTAGTTGGTGCTGAATCAGCTATTTGTGGTGCAGGAATGGGTGGTTTTGCTTCAATGAAAGCATTATCATCAAGAAATGATGAACCTAAAAGAGCTTCAAGACCTTTTGATAAAGATAGAGATGGTTTTGTTATGGGTGAAGGTTCTGGAGCATTAGTTGTTGAAAGTTTAGAATCAGCACAAGCAAGAGGAGCTAAAATCTATTGTGAAATTATTGGATTTGGTGAATCAGGTGATGCTAATCATATTACAGCACCAGTTATGGATGGTCCTTTAAGATCAATGAAAGCTGCACTTGATATGGCTAAAGCTAATACAGGTGAAGATGTAAAAATTGATTATATAAATTCTCATGGTACTTCAACTCCAGTTGGAGATGTAAATGAATCTAAAGCAATTTTAGAACTATTTAATGGAGAAGAAAATTGTCCACCTGTAACTTCAACAAAAGGTCAAGTAGGACATTGTTTAGGTGCAGCAGGTGCAATTGAAGCTATTTTTGCAATTAAATCATTAAATGAAGGTGTAATTCCTCCAACAATTAACCTTGATAATCAAGATGAAGAGTGTAAATTAGATTATGTTCCAAATACAGCAAGAAAAGTTGAATTAACTACAGTAATGAGTAACAACTTTGGATTTGGTGGAACAAATGGAACTGTTATTTTTAAAAAATTTGAAGCATAATAAAAATAAAATTTAATCTAATCAAAAAAAGAGCTAGTAACCCTAGCTCTTTTTTTTTAAAGGGAGTAATAATTTGGCAGCCTATTTAGAATTTGAAGAAAAAATCAAAAAAATTGAAGAAGATATTATTGTAGCTAAAACAAAAGCAGATGAGCATGCAGTAGAAATCTTAGAGAAAAAACTTGAAAAAGAAGTAGAAAAAACTTTTAAAAACTTAAGTGATTATCAAAAACTTCAATTAGCAAGACATCCAGATAGACCATACGCAATGGACTATATCAATGAATTATTAACTGATGCTTATGAAATACATGGAGATAGACACTATGTAGATGATAAAGCAATTGTTTGTTACTTAGGTTATATTGATAAACAAAAAGTAATGGTTATTGGAGAACAAAAAGGTAGAGGTACTAAAAATAAATTACATAGAAATTTTGGTATGCCAAGCCCTGAGGGATATAGAAAAGCGCTAAGAGCTGCTAAATTAGCTGAAAAATTTCAAATTCCAATTGTTATGTTAGTTGATACGCCAGGTGCATATCCAGGAATAGGAGCAGAAGAAAGGAACCAATCAGAAGCAATTGCAAAAAATCTTTTTGAATTTGCAGATTTAACAACTCCAACTATCTCTATTGTAATTGGAGAAGGTGGTTCAGGTGGAGCTTTAGCTATATCAGTTGCTGATAAACTTGCCATGATGAGATATTCTGTATATGCAGTAATTTCTCCAGAAGGATGTAGTGCTATTTTATGGAATGATCCAGCAAAAGTTGAAACTGCTGCAAATGCACTTAGAATTACAGCTGAAAACTTAAAAGAACTAAATTTAGTTGATGATGTAATAAATGAACCATTAATTGGAGCTCATAGACAAAAAGAGCAAGCAATTCAAGCTTTAAAAGAGTATGTTATTAGTTCAATTAATGAACTAAAGACAATGACTCCTGCTCAAAGATATCAAAAAAAATACGAAAAACTTATGGCACTTGGTTCTTTCCAAGAAAACTAAACAATAATTATAAAGCAAAGAAGTTAAACTTCTTAGCTTTTTACTTGTTCACCTACTAATCTACCCACATATTCACCTGCTAGAATATGAAAATGTAAATGGGAAACTTCTTGTCCCCCATGTTCACCTATATTTGTAATTAATCTATATCCACTCTCTTTTATATTTAACTTTGAAGCAACTTTATGAATAAACTCAGTCATTTTAGTCATTATTTTTGGAGGAATTACATCAAAAGAATCATAATGCTCTTTTGGGATAACTAAAACATGAACTTTTCTTGCTGGATTAATATCATTAAATGCTAAAAAATCTTCATCTTCTAAAATAGTTTGATTTGGTATTTCACCTTTTACAATCTTACAAAAAATGCACATTATATTTCCTTCTAATAAAATAGTTAAAATTATTATAACCAAACTCTAATAAATTTTTAAGTATAATCTCCAATTTATAGAAATGATAAGTAAATTAAAATATACAATAACTTAGGGAGTGCGTAAGTGAAAGAGTGGATTGAAAAAATTGAAAATGCAAACTGTCTTGATGACTTAGAAAACCTAAGGGTAGAAACACTTGGTAAAAAAGGTGTTTTAACTTTAGAGTTTGCAAAAATGAAAACTATTCCAAATGAAGAGAAAAAAGCCTTTGCTCAAAATTTAAATAAGCAAAAAGCACAAGTAACAGAAGCTATTGAAGCTAAAAAAGTTATCTTGGAAAAAGAGGCGTTAAATAAAAAATTAGAAGCAGAAAAAATTGATGTAACAAAATTCAATAATGAATTATCATCTGGAGCAACTCATCCAGTAGTTGAAACAATGAATAGAATTATTACATACTTCCAAAATCTTAACTTTGCAGTTGAAGAGGGACCACTTGTTGAAGATGATTTTCATAACTTTGAAGCATTAAACTTACCAAAGTACCATCCAGCAAGAGATATGCAAGATACTTTTTATAATAAAGACTACACTCTATTAAGAACTCATACTTCTCCTGTTCAAATCAGAACAATGCTGAGTCAAAATACTCCTATTAGAATGATAGCGCCAGGAACTGTATTTAGAAGAGACTTTGATATTACTCATACTCCAATGTTTCATCAAATAGAAGCATTAGTAGTTGATGATGAAGACAAAGTATCATTTGCTAACTTAAAACACGTATTAGTTGAATTTTTACATCACATGTTTGGTGATGTTGATGTTAGATTTAGACCATCTTTCTTCCCATTTACGGAACCATCAGCAGAAGTAGATATTTCATGTGTATTCTGTAAAGGTGATGGATGTAGAGTATGTTCACACACAGGATGGCTTGAAGTTTTAGGTTGTGGAGTTGTTGATGAAAACGTATTTAAAGCTGTTGGTTATGAAAATAAATCAGGTTATGCCTTTGGTTTAGGTGTAGAAAGATTTGCAATGTTAATTCACAATATTGGGGATTTAAGATCACTATTTGAAAGCGATATGAAATTATTAGGACAATTTAAATGATTATTACAAGAAACTGGTTACAAGAATTTATAGATATATCAAAAATATCAACTGATGATATTTGTAAAACACTAAATTCAATTGGATTAGAAGTTGATAGTGTAGAAAAAGTTTTAATAGCTCCTAAAGTTGTTGTTGGAAAAGTAACTCAAAAAGAGAAACATCCAGATGCTGATAAACTAAATATTTGTCAAGTTGATTTAGGAAATGAACAAGTTCAAATTGTATGTGGTGCTAAAAATGTAGATGCAGGACAATATGTACCAGTAGCAACTGTTGGTTGTAACTTAGGTGGTGGTTTTAAAATCAAAAAAGCAAAATTAAGAGGAGTTGAGTCAAATGGTATGATTTGTTCTTCTACTGAAATTGGTTTACCACAACTTAATGATGGTATTTTAGTACTTGATGATTCAATTGGTGAATTAGTTTTAGGTAAAGAATTAAACGAATACAAACTAATTAATGATGAAATTATAGAGATTGAATTAACAGCAAATAAAGGTGACTGTTTAAGTATAAATGGTGTAGCAAGAGAATTATCAGCATTTTATAATATCCCTTTAAATGAATTTGAAAAAAATGTAAATTACAATGAAATAGGAATTGGTCAAGTACTTGAAGTAGAATGTGATAGTAGTATTGATTCTTCACTTATATATAAAGCTGTAGATTTTGCTGAATTTAAACTACCTTTAGTTCAAAAACTAAGAGTAGGAGCAATTGGAAAGTATAAAGAAGAAAATGATATACAAAATATACTTTCTTACACAACACATTGTAATGGTGTGATATTAAATGCTTATGCAAAAGATAAAGCTGATACAACAAATAATTTAAGTGTTTTACATATCAAAAAAGATGAAAAAGGTTTTGATAATGTATATGGAAAAGAACAACTGAGTAAAATTGCAATAAACCATGAAGATATAGATCCAAATGAGTTAAATTTTATTGTTGAAGCTTCGTATGTAAATCCTGAACTTTTAGCAAAACAAGTTTTTGAAACAAAAATAAAAACTGGTGACATTTACTATAGATCATCAAGAGGTAGTGAGCCTGATGTACAATATGGAATAGATTACTTTACTACATTAGTTTCAAAACTTGGTGCTTTAATTTATAAAGGTGCTGAAACATTTATTGAAGATAAAGAAAAAATAACTTTAGATGTAGATGTAAATAAAGTAAATGCAATTATTGGACAAGAAGTTCCTAAACTTGATATTGAAAGAATCCTAAATTCATTAGGATTTGAAGTAAAAGATGGTGCAAATGGTATATTGTCTGTTAAAATTCCATTATTTAGACATGATATTAAAAATATTGCGGACATTACAGAAGAAATTGTAAGAATCATTGGTATTGATAATATTAAATCTAAACCTTTAGCAATTGATGAAGTAAATAGAGTAAATAAAACTTCAAATGATTTAATAAAGAAAAATAAACTTAGATTTAAAGCAATAGAAAATGGTTTCTTTGAAACATTAACTTATGTATTTAGTTCAAGAGAAAATTTAGAAAAATACAACTTCCCAGTAGTTGATGAAAAACTAGATATTTTAAATCCTATTGCAAAAGAATTAAATACTTTTAGAAGTACTATTTTACTTAACCTAGTTGAAGCTTGTTCAAATAACTTTAAAACAGGAGCTAAATCAACAGCATTTTTTGAAATTGGAACAGTATTTGATGAACAAAGAAATGAAACTAAAAAAATATCTTTTATTCAAACAGGGGCAAAAGAGCTTGAAGATATTTCAAATAGTGGAAAACCTTCAAATATTGATTTCTTTAGTTTTGCTAAAAAAATATTAAATACTATTGGAAAATTTGATTTAGAAGAAATGACAGAAATTTCAAATTCTTTTATTCATCCATACCAAAATGCAAACATTATTATTGATGGTAAAATTGTAGGATACATTTCTAAACTTCATCCAAGTGTTGCAGAAGATTATGATTTAAATGATACATTTATTGCAGAAATTAACTTTGATGAAATAGCAAATGAATTAATAAAAGTTGATACATATTCTAAATTCCAAACATCTAAAAAAGATTTAAGCATTATTGCTCCAAAATCTTTAAAATATAGAGAAATTAAAGATGTAATTAATTCTATAAATGATAAAAATATTAAACAATTTAACTTAATTGATATATATAATGACGAAAAATTAGGTGAAAATGAGAGTTTAACAATTAGATTTGTATTACAAAATGATGAAAAAACTTTAGAAGAAGAAGATATTACAAAATCTATGGATAGTGTTTTAAAAGCACTTGAAGAGAAGTTATCAATAACAATTAGATAAAACAAAAAGGAAAAAAGTGAATACATTTAATATAAAAAGATTAAATAAGCCATTTAATGTAGAGATTGACTCAATAGCAAGTGATAAATCAATATCGCACAGATGTGCTATGTTTTCACTTTTTTCTAATGAAACTTCATATATCAAAAACTATTTAACAGCTGAGGATACACTAAATACTTTAAGTATAGTAGAACAATTAGGTGCAAAAATAAAAAGAGATGGTTCAAGTATAGAAATTACACCAACAGATACTTTAAGTGAACCATTAAATGTTTTAGACTGTGGAAATTCTGGAACTGCTATGAGACTATTTTGTGGTTTACTTGCATCTGTAGATGGGGCTTTTACTTTAACAGGTGATAAATATCTTCATGCAAGACCAATGAAAAGAGTTGCAGATCCATTAAGATCAATTGGTGCAAATATAGATGGTAGAGAAAATGGAAATAAAGCTCCTTTATTTATTAGAGGAGTAAAAGAGTTAAAACCATTCACATATCACTCACCAGTTGACTCAGCTCAAGTTAAATCAGCCATGATATTAGCAGCTCTTAGAGCAAATGGAGTTTCAAGATATAAAGAAAATGAACTTACACGTGACCATACAGAAAGAATGTTAAAAGGTATGGGAGCTACTTTAGAAAATGATAAAGATGGGTTTATAAATATTCATCCTTTACAAGGACACTTAAAACCTTTAAATATAACTGTTCCAACGGATCCATCATCTGGATTCTTTTTTGCAGTAGCAGCTGCAATTACACCAAATAGTTCAGTTATAATTAAAAATGTTACATTAAACCCTACAAGAGTTGAAGCATATAAAGTTCTTCAAAGAATGGGTGCAGAGGTAAACTTTGTTGAAAAAGAGAATATTTATGAACCTATAGGAGATATTGAAATTAAACACAATCAATTAAATGGAGTTGAAGTTTCTGAAAATATCTCTTGGTTAATAGATGAACTTCCAGCACTTTCAATAGCAATGAGTGTAGCAAATGGAAAATCATTAGTAAAAAATGCAAAAGAACTTAGAGTAAAAGAATCAGATAGAATTAAATCAGTAGTAACAAACCTAGAAAAATGTGGTGTTAACTATACTGAATATGAAGATGGATATGAAATAATTGGTGGAGAAATAAAAGCTGCTAATATTGATTCACATGGAGACCATAGAATTGCAATGAGTTTTGCAATTGCTGGAACTTTATGTGATATGCAAATCAATGACACAGCTTGTATTGAAACTTCATTCCCTAATTTTAAAGAGATACTTGACTCATTATATTAAGAATATTATTTTAGGCATAGTTCTTAATAAATAGTAAATAATATAGTCTAATTCTAGGCTATTTTTAAGGATAAAAATGAAAGTAAAATTAGCATCAAGTTATGGTTTTTGTTTTGGTGTAAAAAGGGCTATCAAAATAGCAGAATCCTATGAAAATTCTGCAACAATGGGTCCACTTATTCATAACCAAGATGAAATCAATAGATTAAAAAATGATTTTAATGTAGGTTTATATCAAAATCTAAAAGAAGTAAAAGATGAAGATACTGTAATTATTAGAACCCATGGTATCCCAAAAAATGACTTAAAAGATTTAAAAGCACAAAAAGCAAAAGTAATAAATGCTACATGTCCATTTGTAACTACGCCACAGCAAATTGTAAAAAAAATGTCAAAAGAAGGTTATTCAATTCTTATATTTGGAGACTCATCACATCCAGAAGTAAAAGGTGTAAAATCTTATGGAGAAGATCAAGACGATGTTCATGTTATTTTAGAAATAGATGAAATTAAAGATTTAAAGTTCAAAAATAATAAAATTGCGACTGTAGCTCAAACAACAAAGAAAAAAGAAAAATACTTAGAAATTGTAAATTACCTTATTTTAAGAAACAAAGAAGTTAGAGTTTTTAATACAATTTGTGATGCAACCTTTGAAAATCAAGATGCAGCAAGAGATTTATCAAAAGAAGTTGATGTAATGGTAGTAATTGGAGGAAAAAACTCTTCAAATACTAAACAATTACACTCTATTTGTAAAGAAAATTGTGAAGATTCTTACTTAATTGAAAACCATCAAGAAATAAAAGTAGAATGGTTTATTAATAAAAAACTATGTGGAGTAACAGCAGGAGCTAGCACTCCTGATTGGATTATACAAGAAGTAGTAAATAAAATAGAGGATTTTAACTAGAAAATTTAAGCATCAATTCTGTATAATAGTCCCATTTAATTAAAACGGTAAATATGAAGGAATAAAATGGGTATCGAAGATATTGATTTAGGTGAAGACTTTGATTTTGAGCAAATGCTTAACGAGTCTTTCGAGAATGCTGAGAATAATTCTGTAGTAAATGGTGTAATTGTTGAAATCTCTGGAGAGAGAGTTCTTGTTGATGTTGGTCAAAAAATTGAAGGTCAGTTAAATATTTCTGACATTACAATTGGTGGCGAAGTTAAATATAAAGAGGGTGATACAATCCCTGTAATGTTAATGGGAAATAGAGGTGAAAGACCAAATATCTCTCATAAAAAAGTATTACAAAAAGAAAAATTTGATGCATTTGTAGCTAAACATGGTGAAAATGTTGAAGATGTAACAATTGAAGGTAAAGTAATTTCTGTTAAAAACAGAGGTGGATTTATCATTGAGGATGAAGAAGGTTGTGAATACTTCATGCCAATGGCTCAATCTTACTTAAAAGCTCATGGAGCAATTGGTAAAAAAGTTAAAGCAAAAGTATTAAAAGTTAATACTGCACAAAACTCAATCATTGTTTCTAGAAAAAAATTAATTGAAGAAGCAAAAGCTGAAAAAGACACAAAAGTAGCTGAAATCTTAGAAAGTGGTGAACCAATTAATGGTATCATTAAAAAAATCACTTCTTATGGTATGTTTGTAGATTTAGGTGGAATTGATGGTTTAGTAAACTACAATGAAATCTCTTACAAAGGTCCTGTAAATCCTGCAAATTATTACAATGAAGGTGACGAAGTTACTGTTATTGTACTATCTTATGATAAAGCTAAACAACACTTATCATTATCAATCAAAGCTGCATTAGCAAATCCATGGGAAGAAATTAAAGACGAATTAGAAGTTGGTGATACAATTACTGTAACAGTTTCTAACTTTGAATCTTATGGTGCATTCGTTGATTTAGGTAACGACATCGAAGGTTTATTACATATTTCTGAAATTTCATGGAACAAAAACGTTAAAAATCCAAAAGAATTATTAACTTTAGGTGAAGAAGTTAATGTTGAAGTTATTGAATTAGACGTTGATAAAAAAAGATTAAGAGTATCTTTAAAGAACTTACAAGAAAAACCTTTTACTAAATTTACTAAAGAACACAAAGTTGGAGATGTAATTACTGGAAACATTGCTACATTAACTGATTTTGGTGCATTTGTAACAATTGGTGAAGTAGATGGTTTATTACATAATGAAGAGGCTTCTTGGGAGTCAAATGCAAAATGTAAAACAATGTTCAAAAAAGGTGATGAAGTAGAAGTTAAAATCATTAAAATTGATAGAGAAAAAGAAAATATTTCATTATCAATTAAAGAAATTGCTGAATCTCCAGCTAAAAAATTCCAAAATGCACATAAAATCGGTGATATCGTAAAAGGTGCAGTTAAAGATGCTAAAGACTTTGGTATTTTTATCAAATTAGATGATAACTTAGATGGACTTATTAGAAATGAAGACTTTGGACCATTAAATGCAGAAGATGTAAAAAATGGTGATGAAATCGAAGCAGTAGTAGTAAATATAGACACTAAAAGAAATAGAGTTAGATTATCTGTTAAAAGATTAGAACAACAACAAGAAAGAGAAGTTCTAAAAGCAGTTAATGATGATTCAACTATGACTTTAGGTGATTTACTAAAAGATCAAATCAAAAATTAGGATTTATTTAAAATGAGTAAGCACACAATCGTTGTTTGTGATCATATACATGAAGATGGTTTAAATATCTTACAAAATACAGAAGATGTAAACTATGTATATGCAGCAGATGTAGATAAAACAGAACTTTTAAATGTAATAAAAGACGCAGAAGTAGTGATCACTAGATCATCTACTGATGTAGATGAAAAATTTTTAGATGCAGCACAAAACTTAAAAGCTATCATTAGAGCTGGTGTTGGGTATGATAATGTTGATATTGAAGGATGTAGTAAAAGAGGAATTATCGCAATGAATGTTCCTACTGCAAATACAATAGCAGCTGTTGAATTAACAATGGCACACATGTTATCTTGTATGAGAAAATTCCCTTATGCTCACAACCAATTAAAACAAGATAGAATCTGGAAAAGAGAAGATTGGTATGGAAATGAACTTTATGGTAAAAAACTTGGTGTTATTGGATTTGGTAACATTGGACATAGAGTTGCATTAAGAGCTAAATCATTTGAAATGGACGTAGTAACATACGACCCATACATTCCTTCAACAAAAGCAACTGATTTAGGTATTTCATACACAACTAATTTTGATAATATTTTAGATTGTGACATAATTACAATTCATACACCTAAAAATCAAGAAACACTTGATATGATTGGTGAAGAGCAAATTGCTAAAATGAAAGATGGTGTTATTTTAATAAACTGTGCAAGAGGTGGTTTATACAATGAAGAAGCACTTTACAACAATTTAAAATCTGGGAAAATTGCTATGGCAGGAATTGATGTATTCATCAAAGAGCCAGCAACTGACCATCCATTATTAGATTTACCAAATGTAACTGTAACAGCACATTTAGGTGCAAATACAAAAGAATCACAAAAGAAAATTGCTACTCAAGCAGCAGAAAATGCAATTGAATCAGCAAGAGGAATTGCATATCCAAATGCTTTAAATTTACCTATTGATGAAAGTAAAATTCCTACTTTTGTAAAACCGTATATTGAATTAACTCAAAAAATGGCATTTTTAATTGCACAAAATGATAAAAGTGAAATTAGATCTATCAATGTATCAGCTGAAGGACAAATTTCAGAATACTTAGATTCATTACAAACTTTTGCAACTGTTGGCGCGTTATCAGTATCATCTGGTGATGAAATCAATTATGTAAATGCAAACTTTATAGCAGAAGAAAAAGGAATTGAACTTACAGCTTCTGAGTTCTCTGCACATAGTGGATACCAAAATAAAGTATCAGTAAAAATCACAACTTCAAATGGAGTTCAAACAATATGTGGAACTGTATTTAATGAAGATGTACAAAGAATTATTGATATCAATAACTTCTCATTAGACATTGAACCAAAAGGTAAAATGATTATTATGAGAAATAATGATGTACCAGGTGTAATTGGACAAGTAGGTTCAATCTTAGCACAAAATAATATTAATATTGCAGACTTTAGATTATCAAGAGGTAAAGATGGCGCTTTAGCTGTTATCTTAGTTGATGAAAAAGTTTGTTCAAATACAATAAGTAAACTTGAAGAGCTTGAAGCAGCTATTTCTGTTTCTTATGCTGAAATTTAGGAGTAGTTATGGCAATTGGAATGAGTGAATTAAAAAAAGGGATGAAAATTGAATTAGATGGTATCCCTTATAAAATTACTGAGTATCAACATGTTAAACCTGGTAAAGGTGCAGCTTTTGTAAGATGTAAAATCAAATCATTTTTAAATGGTAAAGTAATTGAAAAAACTTTCCATGCAGGTGATAAGTGTGAAACTCCTGATTTACAACAAAATCAAATGCAGTTTTTATATGATGATGGTGAAATGCTTCAATTCATGGATACTAACACGTATGAACAAATTGGTTTAACTTATGAGCAAGTAGGTGATGCTGAAAAATGGATTATTGATGGGATGAATGTTGATATGATGTTCTTCAATG
The DNA here is from genome assembly GCF_049472155.1 of Arcobacter rhizosphaerae. NCBI lineage: Bacteria > Pseudomonadati > Campylobacterota > Epsilonproteobacteria > Campylobacterales > Arcobacteraceae > Arcobacter > Arcobacter rhizosphaerae. The sequence continues at coordinate 470,766 of NZ_JBMOVW010000002.1, forward strand.
GTAAAGCAATTACAGTTGAACCTCCAATGACTGTTGAATTAAAAATTGTAGAAACTCCACCTAACTTTAAAGGTGATTCTCAAGGTGGTAGAAAACCTGCAACATTAGAATCAGGTGCTGTTGTACAAATTCCATTTCACTTAATCGAAGGTGACATTATAAAATGTGACACAAGAACAGGTGAATATTTAGAAAAAGTTAAGTAAAACTTTTAGGTCTTTATTTCAAGTTTTGAAATAAAGACCTACCTTAATTATTAAATCACACTTAAATTATTTAATTACTTTTTAGTTTTAGTTTCTTTTGGGTATAATCCGCAAAAGGATTATAATGAAAAACTTATCTATTAAAAATAAAATACTTACAATAGTTGCTATTTCTATCATCTCAACTTTTTTAATTTCTTTAATTATTATTAATCTTGAGTCAAAAAATCTAGCACAGAACCAAAAAAATGACTTTACAAAAATAATCTATGATACGGCAAAAGAAGAACTAAATGCTTATTCTCAGTTAGCAGAAAGTTCTATTAAATACTATTTAGATAAAAGTACTCAAAATTCAATTATCAATGAACTTGAAGATGATAAAAATAAAGCAATTAATGTTATAAAAGAATTAAATATTGAAAGGAATAATTATACATCTACTGAAATTATATCAATTTTAGAAAAATATATTAGTAATGAAAAAGATATTTATTTTCAAAATGGAAAAAATATAATCAACTCCCTAAGCAATAATAATAAATCTTATATTTCCTCATTTTATATAGAAGCTTTAAATATAACTATAAATATAAAAGCAAATATTTCTGATGTAGAAAATAAATATAAAAAACAAGCTGCAAAAGTATTATCAGATTTAAGGTTCTTAGGGAACGGATATTTTTATGGTGTAGAGTTAAAAGATGATAATACTGCATGGTATGTTGTTGATGGATCAAAATTTAAAAGATTTGGTAAACAATGGGATTTAACACATAAAGATAAAAAAGGAAGAGCATATAGAAAGCAAATTATAGATACTTTAGCAAAAAGTAAAAATGGAATTACTTATGTGCCTTATGTCTTTTATAATCCTAAAACTAAACAACTTAATGAAAAATTAGCAATTGGAAAACTATTTAAACAATGGAATTGGATTATAATATCAGGTATATATCTAACAGATATGAATAAAAAAATTGACCAAAGTTATAATTCAAATGTAAAAAGTATAGATGGAATGATTGAATATTTAACTCTTGCAATTAGTATAACTTCTATTTTAATTTTATTAATAATCTCATATTTTGTTGCAAGGTATATTAAAAGAGAATTTAATTCATTTGAAAATGGACTTATTTCATTTTTTAGTTTTTTAAATAAAGAAACAAAAGAAGTTACATTACTTACAAATGATAGTAAAGATGAGTTAGGGAAAATGGCAAAAGTAGTAAATGAAAATATTATTAATGCTAAAAATAATTTAGAAAAAAATAGCCATTTTATTGAAATTGTTCAAGATACAGTAAAAGATGTTAAACAAGGTTATCTAAACAAAAAAATTACTGAAAAAGTTGATGATGAAAACTTAGAAGAATTAAGATTAAACCTTAATGAAATGCTAAATTCATTATCAAATAATGTAGGAAAAGATATAAATTTAATATTAGAAGCTTTAGATAGATTGTCAAAGAACAATTTTACACAATTAATTGATGACAATACTGGTAAGATATCTATTGCTATTAACAATGTTATTAATCTAATTAATTCAATGTTACAAGATAATGAGAAAAATGGTTTAAGTCTAAAAGATTCATCAACACAACTATCACAATATGTTCAAGAATTAAATCATTCTTCAACACAAGCGGCTTCATCTTTAGAAGAAACATCAGCTGCAGTAGAAGAAATTACATCTAATATTAGATCAAATACAAATAATATTATTCAAATGTCATCTTATACTAATGATTTAAAAGATTCATCTTCTTCAGGAGAAAAACTTGCCCTTGAAACTACAACTTCAATGGAAGAGATAAATAATCAAGTAATTGCTATAAATGATGCTATTTCAGTTATTGATCAAATTGCATTTCAAACAAATATTTTATCACTGAATGCAGCAGTAGAAGCAGCAACAGCAGGTGAAGCAGGAAAAGGTTTTGCAGTAGTTGCACAAGAAGTAAGAAACCTAGCAAGTAGAAGTGCAGAAGCAGCAAAAGAAATTAAAGATTTAGTCGAAAATGCAACACAAAAAACTAGTGAAGGTAAAACTATTTCAAATACTATGATTGAAGGATATAGAGACTTAAATACATCAATAGGAAAAACTATAGATTTAATAAAAGATATTGAAACATCTTCAAAAGAACAATTACTAGGTATTGAGCAAATCAATAATGCCATAAATAGTCTTGACAAACAAACACAAGAAAATGCTTCAATGGCTATGCAAAGTAATTTAGTAGCAAATAACACATCTTCAATTGCAGCCAAAATTTTAGAAGATGTAAATGAAAAAAAATTTAAACACTAATACAATTTGAATCTTTATAAAATATTATAAAGATTCAAATCTCTATTTTTTATTTTCTTTTTAAAAACATGATTTTTTCTTCCCCAATATAGTTCTCATGAACAATTTGGAAATCTATGTCAATATCATTTAAAGCATTATGGCCTTTTCTAATTTTAGGGTTTACTAATAAAACAATATAATCAAGTCTATCTTTTAAAATATCTAACAAATTATATGTTCCTTCAACCATGACAAAATTATAATCAAGTAATTTAAATAAATCGTTACTTATATGAACTTTTCTATTTGGAATTTTAAATAAAGGGATATTTGTATCAAAAACTTTATTTTTACTATATATCATTATATCTGGTGCTTTACCTGCAATATACCTAGCATCTAAGGTAGGTTTATCAATTCTTACAGTATTTCCGCCAATAAGCATTAAATCAATTTTATCTCTTAAAGTATGTACATAGGCCTTAGCATTATTTGAAGAAATTGCTCCATCAATAGAACCATTTAAAGTTTGAGCCATTTTATAAAATATAAATGTACCACTATTCCACTTTAAAAAAGGATATAAAAGCTCATAAGCTTCTTTTTTCATACATCCAATACTTACATCGATATTAACTGTTTTTAATGTCTCACATCCACCTCTAGCCTTTTTATTTAAATCTTCATGTGCTACTATAACTTTTTTAGGTTTTAATTCTTTTAATAAATTTGCACAAGCAGGTGTTTTACCTATATGATTACAAGGTTCTAATGTTACATAAACTTTACAATCATTAAAAAAACCTTTATGGTTTTTTATTAAATATTCATGTATATCATTTGAACTAATTTTCGTTTTTAATAAGTCATTTGGATAGTATTTAAGAAAGGCCTCTTTTAAAGCATTTACTTCTGCATGGGCTTCTCCAGCTTCTTTGTGGGCTTCTATAGCTAAAATTTCTGTATCACCTTTTACTATGACACACCCTACTGCTGGATTTGGGTAAGTTAAAAATTGATATTTCCAAGCTTCATCAATAGCTAATTTCATAAAAAATTTGTCGTTTATTTTCATTTTTAATCCATAATAATTATTTGTATTTATGAAAAGTAGTATATTAAAAGAAGGCTAAATTAAAAGTTAGTTTTTATAAGGAAAATAGTAATAGGTTTAAACCTATTACCATTCAAAATATGTTGATGCAGAAAGAATTGAATCATATTCAATGCTCTCTTTACCAAACTCAGTTTTTACAAGTATTTTATCATCAGATGCTTCTAAAAGTTCACCTTTATAAACTTCTGTAGCAATATCTTTGATTTTTACTTTATCTCCTATAGAAGCTTTAAAATGATCTACAGTTTTTAGTTTTCTCTCAATTCCAGGTGAGCTTACTTCTAAATTATAAACTCCACTCATTGGTTCTTCAACATCTAAAATAGGAGAAATCATTCTTGAAATTTCAGCACATTTATCTAAAGTTATTCCACCTTTTGCAGTAACATAAACTCTATAAATATTTCTATCATTTTCTTTTGTTGTTACAATATCATAAAGTTGAGCATCTAAACTCTCAACAGCTAGTTTAATTGATTCTTCTAAACTCATTACTCTTCTTCTTTTTTGTCTTTTTTTATTTGTGCAAAAAGTGATTCTATATTTCTTGACTGCTCTAATGAAGTATCATTAACAAACTTAAAGTTAGGACATTTATACCAACCTGTACTTGCTAAAATATGTGATTTCATTCTTCCATTAGCTTTTTTTAGCAGTGAGATAATTTGATTAATTTGATTTTTATCAAAATCACTTCCATCAAAATATACAATTGCATCATATTTACCATTTTTACAATTCACACCTGTAATAGGTAAAGATCTTATTCTTTCATCTGCCATACTTGATAGAGCTTCTGGAATTAGCTCCATCAATAAAGATTCTGTTCTTTGTAGATTAATACTTTTCATTATTTATCGTCAATAGAAACTTTTTCTTCAATTTGTATAAATGTTTCAACAAAATCACCAACTTGAATGTCGTTGAATTTTTCAAACATTACACCACACTCGTAACCATTAGATACTTCTTTAACATCATCTTTAAATCTCTTAAGTGATGAAATTTTACCTGTATAAGTAACAACACCATCTCTAATGATTCTTGCTAATCCACCTCTAATTACTTTACCATCAGTTACAATACAACCTGCAACTGTTCCAACTTTAGGAACAACAAATGTATCTCTAACTTCTGCTTGTCCTGTATTTTCTTCTCTAATTACTCCACTCATCATACCAGATAAAGTATCTTTAACATCATCAAGTAAGTCATAAATAATTGAGTATGTATTAATAGTAATACCATCAGCTTTTGCTTTTGATTTAACAGAACCAGTAGGTCTTACGTTAAATCCAAGAATAATACAACCCTCTGAAGCACTTGCAAGAACTAAATCTGATTCAGTAATACCACCTACAGCAGCATGAATAACTTTTACTTTTACTTCATCATTAGCAATTTTTTCTAATGACCCTTTAATAGCTTCAAGTGAACCACCAACATCAGTTTTAATAATTACTGGAAGTTGTTTAATTTTACCTTCTGCAATTAAACCACTCATTTCTTCTAATGAAACTTTTGTAGATTTAGATAACTCTTTTGCTCTTTCATGTTCAGCTCTCTTAGTTGCTATATCTCTTGCTTCTTTATCAGAATCTTGTGCAACCATAATAGCACCAGCAGCAGGAACTTCATTTAAACCTAAAACAGAACCAGTTTCTGATAAACCTAATTCTTTAACTGGTTTTCCCATATCATTAGTAATTGCTTTAACTCTACCATAAGTAGTATCACAAACAATATTATCTCCAACTCTTAAAGTACCATTTTCAACAATAATTGTAGCAACAGGTCCTCTACCTTTTTCAAGTAAAGACTCAACAACTGTAGCTTTTGCTTTAGCAGTTGGATCAGCTTTAAGCTCTAAAATTTCAGCTTGAAGTAAAATATTCTCTAATAAATCATCAATTCCAGCACCAGTTTTTGCTGATACTCCAATAAATTCTATATCTCCACCCCAATCTACAGGAGTCATATCTCTTTCTGCCATTTGAGATTTAACCATATCAATATTAGCAGCCTCTTTATCTATTTTATTTACAGCAACAATAATAGGACAGCCAGATGCTCTTGCATGAGAAATAACTTCTTCAGTTTGTTGTTTTACACCATCATCAGCTGCAACAACAATAATTACAATATCAGTTACACTAGCACCTCTTGCTCTCATAGCAGAGAATGCGGCGTGACCTGGTGTATCAACAAAAGTGATTTTTTCACCATTTTTTTCAACAGTATAAGATGAAATATGTTGTGTAATTCCACCAGCTTCTCCTGCTGCAATTTTAGATTCTCTAATTTTATCTAATAATGATGTTTTACCATGATCAACGTGTCCCATAATTGTAACTACAGGAGGTCTAGTCTCAAAGTTTGAATCATCAATATCTTCTTCATTATACTCTTCAACATAGTTAGCATCTTCTAAAGCATCTTTTACTGTTACTTCAATTTCAAACTCTTCTCCAAGAATCTCTAATTCATCTTGTTTTAAGAAGTCATTTTTAGTAACCATCATTCCTAAACCAAATAGAACACTAATTACTTCAGATGCAGATTTTCCACAAGCTTCAGCAAATTCATATACTCTAATATCTTCAGGAATTGTAACTTCTTTTATTTCAATATTCTCTTCTGCTTTTCTTACTTTTTTCTTTCTTTTTCTTCTTTTTAAACCTTGTGGTCTATTACCAAATGCAGCTGGTTTTGAACCTCTTGCTTGCTTATTTGGATTAGTATTTGTTTTTTGTTCTTCAAAAAGTTTAGAAGTATCAGATAAATCCATATCAAGTAAAACAACTTCTTCACCTAAAAGTGAATCAGTAGAAGTATTATTGAATTCATTGTTATCTCTTTGAACTTCAAGTTTTTTACCATGAGTTTGAGTTTTTGCTGGTTGTTTTTTCTTTTTAGCTTTTGCTTTTTTTGCAGCTTCTTCATTTACATTAGCTTGAGGAGTAATTTTTTTCTCTTCTTTTTCACCACCTAAAATTTCACTAAGTGATTTCATTTTAGCTTTATCTGTTGAAGGAGAATGAGTTATTATTTCTTCTTTTGGTTCAGGTCTTGGTTTTTTCTTCTTAATAATTTTAAGACCTCTTCTTTTTGGAATAATCTTTTTAGGTTTATTCTCTACTTTTTCTTCTACTACTTTTGCTTCTTCTTTTTTTTCTACACTTTTAATAGGTTTAGATATAGCTTCTTCTTTCTTCTCAGTTTTAATTTCTTCAACCTTTTTAGGTGCTTCTTCTTTTTTTTCTTCTTTTTTTGAGTCTTTTTCAACTACTGTCTCAACTTTTTTTGGCGTAGTTTTCTTTGGTGCCGGTGTAGCTTTTGCTGCTAACTTTTTACTTTTACCGGTCATTATATAGTTTGCAATTTCTTCTGCATCTTCATAAGAAACTGCACTTTGAGGCGATTTAAGTTCAATATTTAAATCTTTTGCTTTCGTTATTACTTCTTGACTACTTGCTCCTGCCTCATCTGCAATTTCATAAACTCTTACTTTATCTGACATCTGCTAAAATCTCCTTAAGTTGTAGAACATACTTATCTTTATTTTTACACTCTCTACATAGTGCGTTTTCAAATCTTTTATAATCTTTTTGATTATTATCTTCTTGTACTTTTTTTATACATGAATTACAAAGATAAAAACTTCTACCTTTGTTATTATATAGTACAATTTCTTTTTCTTCACATTTTAACCTTAACAACTCATTTTGTTCAAATTTTCCTCTACAAAAAATACAAGTTCTTAAGGTTTTTTTCGAATTAGCCAATTATTATACCTAAAATATACTTATTTATCAAAAAACTTATAAATCTATCTTTACACCAGTATTATCAAAATCACTTGTAAATACTTTAAAATGTGAAAATCTATTTCTTAATGCCTTTTCAATTCTCTTTGCATCATCTGCAAAACATATAGAAAATAGTGTTGAACCAGAACCTGAAAGTGTACTCATTAAAGCTCCGTTTCTAAGAGCAGTTTTTTGTACATCAAATAACTCTGGCATTTGTTTCATTCTATATTTTTGATGAACTTTATCTAAAGATGCAGTTCTCAACATCTTCCAATCTTCATTCATAAATGCTGCTGTTAATAAAGATGAATGAGAAATATTAAAAATAACATCATCTTTTGAGTATTTAAAAGGTAAAGTTTTTCTTGATAATTGAGTAGATATTGGTCTATTAGGTACAACAATTACAGCTTTTAAAGCTTTTGGTATTGATTTATTAATATATCTAACTTCATTTTCTTGTACTGTTGCAACATTAAATCCACCCATTACAGCAGGTGTAATATTATCTGGATGATTTTCATAAGCTAAAGCTAAATTTAGTAACTTATTTTTATCAAGTCTAATTCCCTCAATAGCATAAGCACTAGCAATTGCTGATACAATTACAGCAGAAGAACTTCCTAAACCTCTTGATAAAGGAATTTCATTAAAAAATTCAAATCTAAAATGCCTTTTTTTATGAGACAAATTATGGTAAAAATCATTAAATATAGAGATAAACATATTGTTATCTTTTAGTACTGGATTATTTGCACCCTCACCTTTTAATGACACACTATGAAATTTTGATGGTCTAATTATAACTTGATTTTTCATTGTGATTGCAAGACCTAGGGAATCAAAACCAGGCCCTAAATTTGCACTAGTAGCTGGAACGCTTACTTTCATCTATTTCCTTCTTAAACAGCAGGTAAATTATAAATTGGTAATGTCTGTTTATTAAAATTTATTTTATTTATACTCTTAGGTAATTCAAAGTCGCGAATTATACAATCTTTTTCTAAAAAGTCTACTTTAATTTCATTTTCTTCTTGAATAAAATATTTTTTACCTAAAGCTTTTATTGGAGAGTTTTTATTAAATTCAAAACCACTACAAGCTCTTAATTGAATATTTTTAGTAATACTAATTGTTTTTAAAAATACATAAGAAACTTTTATAGCCATGTAAGAACCTGGAGTATTTACATAATTTAATCTATTTATTTCATATTTTTTTAATATTTCTTCAAAAAGTTTTGGAAGTAAATCAGAAGTTTTTCCCTCTAACTTATACTCTTTAATCAAATTTTCATTTTCATAAATACCTATTAAAATAGGATTTGAAATACTTATAACTAAAACTTCAGTCAAATTTTTATCCTAAACTTCAACTCTTGAATAAGCTAATTCAAACACTTCTGCTTCTTCATTAGCTTCTTCTAAATCTATAATTTCATAATTTTCTTTATCTTTATAAAGCTCTTTTGTTAAAAGATGATTTAAATGATGACTTCCTGCAATTGCATCATATTCCCCTACAAGAGTATATCCAAGTAAAGCCATATCACCAATTGCATCAAGAATCTTATGTCTTACAAACTCATCATTATATCTTAAGCCCTCTGGATTTAAAACCTTAGATTGATCTAAAACTATAGCATTTTCCATAGATCCACCTTTAGCAAGACCAATACTTCTTAAATATTGTACTTCATGTAAAAAACCAAATGTTCTTGCTCTACTAATATTCTCTTTATATTCAGCAATAGAGTAATCAAAATGAAAGTTTTGCTCCCCAATAGAAGGGTGATCAAAATCAATCTTAAAATCATAAATGATTCTATTTGAAGGTTTTAAACAAACTCTTTTACCCTCAGCAGTTGTAACTTCAACTTCTTTTTTAACTTTTATTGCTTTTTTTGATTTATTTAACTCTTTTATTCCTGCTTCTTCAATAAGCATACAATAACCTGATGAACTTCCATCTAATACAGGAACTTCATCATTATCAATAACAACTCTTAAATTATCAATTCCATAAGCATAAACAGCTGATAATAAGTGCTCAATTGTTGAAACAACAACATCATCTTTTCCAATTACTGTAGCCATTTTCGTATCAACCACATTTTCAATTGCCAAAGGAATAGTTACACCAGCGTCTACTCTATAAAAAACTATCCCCATGTCAGAGTCTAATGGTTCTAATTTCATTTTTACAGGAACGCCTTTATGTAAACCTACTCCAACAATTTCTACACTCTTAGCTATTGTTCTTTGTTTCATTTAGTATCTATCACTTTCTTTGCTTGATTTAATATCTTTTTAACATTTATATCTATCCATTTTTTATCCATCCACTCTAATGGATTTACTTCAAGACCTTGAACCAAAACTCCAAAATGTAAATGATCTCCAAATACAGCCCCAGTTGAACCAGTATTTGCTATATATTGTTTAGCATTTACAAAATCATTTAATTCAATATTTAACTTACTTGTATGTGCATATAAAGTAGCTAAACCAAATCCATGGTCTATAATAGCAGTATGTCCATAAATTCCTAAATAATCTTTGAATATTACTTTTCCAGGGTTGGTTACATAAATTTTTGCATTTCTGATACTTGCCCAATCCATACCTAAATGCCAAGCTTCATCAATCTTTTCACCTTTATAATAATAATGTCTTCGCTCTGCATATCTAGAAAAAGTCTTTGAACCTCTTAATTGTTTGAAAGCATCTAAATCAAATTTTGAAACTTGTGAAAAATCTAAATTCTGTCTTGAAACATCTTTTAAAAGTTTCACATTTTGAGATCTTAAGTCTTTATTTGTAGCAACAAATGCCTCAGCAGTTCCCTCTGGAATATCAAATCCACTTTTAGAAAGTACATTTTTACTTACTTTTTCTACAAAACTTTTAGAAATTTTAATATTATCTACTTTTACTTTTAACTCTTTTATATAATAAGGTACTTTAGTAGTAGTTTTATTTCCCGCTTTATCAATAGCTATCAAATTTACTCTTTTAAACTCTTCTATTGTAACAGGCCAAGCAATAATCGCCATATAAAAATTCTTCTTATAAAAAGGAATAAGTTCAAACCTTTCTTCCTCATTAAATGAAATATAAAAATCTTTTAAATTTTCATCTTTTACTTCAACAACAACTGTAGCACTTCCACCTTGTCTTATTAAATAAGAATTACTAACTACATTTGCTATAGGTTTTTTTCTATCAATATCAATAACAAAATCTTTACTAGTTATATTTCCATTAAAAAAATTCCATTTACTGTTATCAACTACTTGAGTTTTTAAAACTATTTGTTTAGGAGGAGTGTTAAGTCTAGTAAATTTAGGCGGAATAATTTCTACAACTATATTTTTAGCATCATTATTTAGAATTTTTGTTTCTAACTTAACTAATTTATCTCCATCTAAATATGCTACTTTATAAGATTTAATTCCATTATCATCAGTAAATTTTAATTTTAACGGTTTTTTAAAATTCCAAAACTTATCTCCTGTATAGACAACTTTAGGGGCATTCTTTTCAAAAGTTGGTGAAAAAAATACAAAAGCTGTAACAGCTATTATTAAAAGAACAACAATATATATTAATAAATTTTTAACTTTATTACTCTTTTTTCTATTTATAAAACTCAAAAATTTCCTTTATAACTAAATTTTTTGCTTCTTGTTCATCTATTGTATCAATAGTACAACCAGCAGCATTTAGGTGTCCTCCACCATCAAATTGTGAAGCAATTCTAGCAACATCGAATTTTCCTTTTGAACGTAAAGAAACCCTTGTGCTTCCATTTACTATTCTTACGAAAAAAGCAACTCTTACTATTGCCATACTCATAATCATATCTAAGGCATCTTCACAATCTCTATTGTGAGCACCTGTTTGTTTAAACCATTTTTCTTTTGCATAAATAGAAGCAACTTCACCTTCTTTATAAAGTTCTAAACTATTTAATACCTTAGGTATGATTCTATATTTAGCTAGTGAGTCTCTTCTTAAAAGCTTATTTGCTATTGAAGAAGGATTTGCTCCACATTGAACTAAAAAATTAACTTTATCAAAAGTTAATTCATCACATCTTCCTAAAGAAAAAGCTAAAGAGTCATCATAAATACCTACATAAAGTGCAGTTGCTGAATTCTTTGTAATATATAATCCATTATGTTTAAAAAAATCATAAACAATCTCAGCTGTTGAACTTTTCATTGGATCTACTATATTTATAGTTCCAAAACTATCATTTGATTTATGATGATCAAAGTTTATCAAAGGAATATTAGAATCTAGTTCAAATCCTAATCTTTTATATGTTCCGCAATCCACAGATATAGCTAAGTCAAAAAACTTAGGTAACTGATCTGTGATTTTGTCAAATCTTTCTATAAAATTTAAGTTTTCAGGTAAATCAGAACTTATATTAAATACCTTATGCTTAATTTTATTTTCATGAAATAAATTTGAAAGTGCTAATGCTGAACCAATAGAATCAGGGTCTGGGTTAACATGAGTAATAATTAAAATATATTTACTCTTTTCTATTAGATTTAAGGCTTTTGTATAATCAGCCATATCTATTTTATTACTAACAATAAAATCTTTTTTCAACCCTTCTCCTTTAACTGCATTTCAATTTTATTAAACTTATACTAACAAAAAGTTAACAATATTTTACTTCTCTTAGTCAAATTTCATTGAAAAGTCTAACCATGTAGCTTGATGAATAATACTTCCACTACTTATAGCGTCTACACCTGTTTTTGCATAAGTTTGAATAGTATCAAGATTAATATTTCCACTAGCTTCTAGTAAAATATGTGGATATTTTTCATCTCTATACTTAACTACTTCTTTGATTTGTTCAGGAGTCATATTATCACACATAATAATATCAGCACCCGCTTCCATTGCTTCTTCAACTTGAGGAAAAGTTTCACACTCTATCTCAATTTTTGTAACCCATGAAATTCTTTTTCTTGCTTTTTTAATAAATTCTTTTAAATTTTTAATAGTTCTTAAGTGCGTATCTTTAAGCATTAAACAATCATCAAGTCCAAGTCTATGGTTTATAGAACCACCTACTCTACTTGCATACTTTTCAAAATCTCTTAATTGAGGTCTTGTTTTTCTTGTATCAAGTAAAACAACATCATAACCTTCTAAGAGTTTTGCATATTTATTTGCCATAGTAGCAATACCACTCGCATGTTGAAGCATATTTAAAAAAGTTCTCTCAGATGAAAGTAAAATTGAAGCCTTACCTTCAAGTTCAGCGATAACTTCACCTGCTTTTATTTCATCACCATCTCTTTTTAAAAATTTACAATCAAACTTTTCAGTTCTTGCTAATACCTTTGCATATTGAATTCCTGCAACAATACCATCTGATTTAGAAATTGCTCTTGCTGTAAATCTACCTTTTGGAGCCACATCAAAAAATAAATCTCCTCTTCCATTATCTTCAATAATGGCATTTTTAACAAACTTTTTTATGTTTATCATACTTCAAACATCCTTTCTAATGCTATTCTTGCATATTTTACAGTCTCTTCATCAACAAAAATCTCATTCTCTTTTGAGATATTATCATCTTTAATAGATTTTAAAGTATTGTAAACATCTTCAAGTGTTGTTTCATTCATTGTTGGACACTCAGGTTTTGTAGAGCTTAAAATATAAGTATTTTTCTCTCTTAATCTATTTACCATATTAAACTCAGTTCCTACAGCAATTTTTTGATCTTCTGGTAACTCTTTAATATAAGTAATTAATTGAGAAGTTGAACCTACAAAATCAGCTTCATCACAAATAGAAGGATCACATTCTGGGTGAACTGCTATTAAGATATCTGGATATTTGTTTCTATAAAACTCTATATCTTCCACAGTAAACTGCTGATGTACTGAACAAAAGCCGTTATAACATATAATATCAGCCTCTTTTAAATCAGTCCCATCACCAACAACTGCTGATTTTAGATTTAAAGATTTTGCAAAATTTTGTCCTAAACATCTATCTGGAACAAAAAATATTTTTTTACCAGACTTTAAACCTTTTTCAATAATTTTATAGGCGTTTGATGAAGTACAAACCATTCCACCCATTTCACCAACTCTTGCTTTTACTCTTGCACTTGAGTTGATATATGTAATAGGCAAAATATTTTCATTTGGAATTCCGGCATCATTTATCTGTTTTAAATTTTGCTCGTAATAACCTTCATCAATCATTCTTGCCATTGCACAACAGGCAATTTTTGGCATTAAAACTCTTTTTTGTGGATCAAGTACTTTTACACTCTCTCCCATAAAACCAACACCACAAAATACAATAAATTTTGATTTTGTTAGTTTTGCTTTTTTGGCTAGTTCTAAAGAGTCACCTGTAATATCTGCTAATTCAAAAACTTCATCTCTTTGGTAAAAGTGAGCTACAAGTGTTACATCTAGCTCCTCTTTAAGCTTTATTATCTCTTCTTTTAAATTCAAAATAAACCTTCAATAAAACATATTTAAATGATAATATAACTAAATTTTAGTTATAATCCTTTTAACTAAAAAGGTGAAAACTCACTACAGACAATAAATAAAGGTAATAAATGGATTTTTTAACAAACCCTAATATGCTATTTTATCTAGCTGCATATTTAATAGGTTCTATTCCTTTTGGACTACTACTTGCAAAAACTTTCGCAGGAGTTGACATCAAATCCCAAGGAAGTAAATCAATTGGTGCAACAAATGTACTAAGAGTAGTAAAGCAAACAAATCCAAGCTTAGCAAAAAAACTAGGTATCGCAACAGTTATACTTGATGCACTAAAAGGTACAGTAGTTATTTTAATAGCAATGAGTATGGGAATGAGTGAACAAACACTTTGGGCTATTGCAGTTTTAGCTGTTTTAGGTCACTGCTACTCTATATATTTAGGACTTGAAGGAGGAAAAGGAGTTGCTACAGGACTTGGTGTATATATAGCGCTAGTGCCAGTTGCTACTTTAATAGGAGCACTTACTTGGATAATAGCTGCAAAAGTACTTAAAATATCATCTGTATCTTCACTTTTAGGATTAACAGCAGTAATAATAAGTGCAACACTTATGAATGATGGATTAAATATAGGCTCAAATGTACCAATGTACTTAATCGCTTTTATCATATACTATAAACATATCCCAAATATAGTAAGAGTAATAAAAGGAGAGGAAAAAAAAGTTATCTAACATAAGTTTTTTTCCAAATAAAAAGAGAGTTAAGCAAAACTAACTTCTCTTTTTTTATAACAACTCTATCATCCTTAATTTTTAATATAATATACTCAATACAAAATCACAAGATAAATTTATTCACAATACTTTAAAAATTTAATACTTAATACAAGGAAAGACAAATGAAGCAAAATCTAACAATAAACATAAAACAACTAACATTTAAATGTATAATAGGAATACTTCCTTTTGAAAGAAAAGAAAAACAAAGAGTAATTATTAATATTTCATTTAATTACACATATAAAAAAGATTACTTTATAGATTATAGTGAGATATCAAATTATTTAAAAAAACAGATGAAAAAGAAGAAATTTGAGTTATTAGAAGAGGCTATCGCCTATATAGAGGCAAAGCTATACAAAATGTATAAAATAAATGACTTAAAAATAGAAATAATAAAGCCAGATATTTTAAGTGATTGTATTGTATCACTAAGTAATTAATCAAGGGTTAATGAGCTGTTAATTAAAAGTAACCTTAAATTAACACACAATTAACATGAAAAAGATAACTTTTAAGAAAACTTTAAAATTTAGTGCTGTAGAATGACCGTAACGGTAAGCCGGAAAAGTTTTAAAACTAGTTTTTAAATGAGTTCGCGCGCTCCGGTAAACTGATAAAAGATTTCGAAATTTTAGGAGAACAAATGAAAAAAATCGCAAAATTAAGTTTAGTAGCTGCAGTAGCAGTAGCTGGTTTATCTACAAGTTCATCAGCAGCATCTTTAGAAGAAGCAATCAAAGGTGTTGATATTTCTGGTCAAGTAAGATACAGAATGGAAGATAAAAAAGTAGTAAACGGTCAAGATACTGCAGAAGATCAAGATGTAAATATTGATGTAAAAGTAAAAGTTCCTGTAACTGACAATGTAACATTTGTTGCAAATGCAAACTATGATGATGACACTCAAGAAGGAGGAGCAACTGCTTCTGATTCATCTGGAACATTAGATCAATACTACTTCCAATACTCAGATGGTGCAGTAACTGCATTATTAGGTACACAAGATATTCCAGGAAGATTAACTGACTCTGAAGAAGCTTCTGGTCTTGTTGCTTTATATAATGCTGGTGCATTCACTGTTGGTGGTGCTGCATTCTATAATGCAGATTTAACTTCTGAAAGTATCTATTCTGTGATTGCAATGGGTAATGTAGGGCCTGTTTCTTTATTAGGTCAATACGTTACTGCTGATGATCAATTAGATGCTTACAATGTTAAAGCTGATGCAACATTTGGAATGATTAAAACAGGTATTGAATATTCAGAAATTGAATTTGAAAACACAACTGTAGCTGCTGCATTAAATAGAACACAAAAAGATGACAACTCTACATTTAAAGCATACGTAGCTGGTGAAATTGGTATTGTATCTGCTTCTTTAGCTTATGCTGCAACTGGAGATAATGGTTCAGGTTCTATTGATGCTGCTGATGAAACTCCTGCAGAATTCTTATTATGGCAAATGGGATCAGCTGGTGTTGCTGACTTAGATGCTTATGCTATTGATGCTACAGTTAAAGTAACTGACAAAATTTCTGTAAGAGCTGCTTATGCTGATGGTGAGCATGGTTCTGCAAACACAGATATCAATGAAACTTTAGGTCAAGTTAGTTATAAAGTAGCTAAAAACTTAAATACTTACATTAGATATTCTGAACTAGAAAATGGAACTTTAGAATCTAATAGAGGAAGAATTGAAGTTAAATATACTTTCTAATTCTTTAATCTAATTTGTAGATTACTAAACTTAACTAAAGGCTAGAAGTTTTCTTCTAGCCTTTTTTTATTTAAAATAAAATCATCCTTAAAATATTAACAAGTCTTATTATGATAAACTATCTTTTTTAAATTAAAAGGATACAAATGAAACTTTTAAGTTCAATTACATTAGCTTTATTATCAACAACTTTAACTTATGCACAAACAACAATGTGTTTTAAAGAGAATCACAACTCTATGTCAACAATCGAATCAACAAAACTTGATGGAGGAGAGTGTAAAAGTAAATACACACTAAATGAAATGAAAGCTAAAGGTTATAAAATAGATGATATTAAAATCTCTAATAATCCTAATGGTAGCTATAGCTTTGTATATATTTTGAAAAATGAGACATCAGGTTCTAGTTTTAATACTGTACTAAATGAAAAAGAATTAGAAAAAAGAATCATCAAAAAAATGAAGATTCAAGAACAAAAAGAAAAAAAAGAAAAAGAAATCAAGAAAAAACTAAGTTTAATTTCAGACGGTAAAAAATTATATATAAATAAATGTCAATCATGTCATGGTGTAAAAGGTGAAAAAGCTGCATATAATGTAGGAACACCTATAAAAAATCTATCAGAAAAAGAACTAATTTATAGTATTAATCAATATTCACTTAATTCAGATTATGGTCATACATATAATATTATTATGAAATCAGTTGCTGATGGTGTAACTAAAAAAGATATAAAGAAAATAAAAGCATATCTAGATTCTATCAACAAGTAAGTAACCAAATTAGAACCTAACTAGGTTCTAATTGATATTTATTTTACTTCTAACCACTTCTTATACTACTTTTTTGTATAATCCATTCAAAGGATTGAATTATATGGATGCATACGAATATAGTGAACTATTAAAAACATTAAATACTAAACTTGAAAATATTAAAGGTATTTTAAAACCTGATGAATTAAATACTAGACTAAAAGAAATAGAAGAGTTAGAAGCTCAACAAGACTTTTGGAATGATGTAGAAACAGCTACAAAAATTGGTATTGAAAAAAATAGAATACTTTCAAAACTTAGTAAATTCAACAAAGCAAATGAAGCCTTAAGTGGGACAAATGAACTTTATGAATTAGCAAATGAAGAAAAAGATGAAGATACTATTGAAATGCTTTATGAAGAAGCACAAGAACTAAAAGAGCTTATAAAATCAACTGAGATATCTGTAATGCTAAGTAACCCTGATGATGCTTCAAATGCTATAGTTTCTATTCACCCAGGTGCAGGTGGAACAGAGTCACAAGACTGGGCTTCTATGCTTTATAGAATGTATTTAAGATGGGCGGAAAGATCAAACTTCAAAATTGAACTACTTGATTATCAACCAGGAGAAGAAGCTGGAATTAAAGATGTTTCTTTTATAGTAAAAGGTGAAAATGCTTATGGCTATTTAAAAGCTGAAAATGGTATTCACAGACTTGTTAGAATCTCGCCTTTTGATTCAAATGCAAAAAGACATACTTCTTTTGCTTCTGTTATGGTAAGTCCAGAAATTGATGATAATATTGATATTGAAATTGAAGATAAAGATATTAGAATAGATACATATAGAGCAAGTGGAGCTGGTGGTCAACATGTAAATAAAACTGAATCAGCTATTAGAATCACTCATATAGAGTCAGGTATTGTAGTACAATGTCAAAATGACAGAAGTCAACATAAAAATAAAGCAAGTGCTATGAAAATGCTTAAATCAAGGCTATACGAATTAGAACTTGAAAAACAAAAAGCAGATAAAGATGGTGTTGAAAAAAGTGAAATTGGATGGGGTCATCAAATTAGATCTTATGTACTTCAACCTTATCAACAAGTAAAAGATACAAGAAGTAATATTGGTTATTCAAATGTTGATGCTATTTTAGATGGAGATATTACTAAGATTATTGAAGATGTATTAATAGCTACAAGTAAATAAAACTAAAATTCAATTTAAAAGTGCGAATCAATTCGCACTTATTTTCAAAAATTATTCCCTATTACAAATAGTTTTATATATACAAAAATTACAAGAGGACTTTTGTTGCGTTTTCTCAAAATTTATATCATTCTTACTAAGTTCTTTTAAGTCATTAAGCTTTTCACTTAATAATTCTAATTTTTTATCAAGAGCAATTTCTTCTATTAATTTTGTAGAATTTAAATCATAATAAAAAGTATCAATTGTATCTGTTTTATATAATTCGTTTACAGCTAAATAATAAAACTCTAATTGAAAATCAATAGATTTATCATAGTTTTTTAAAGTATCTACCTTTAAAGTAGATGATGTTTTATAATCAATAACTTCATATCTGTTTGTTTGATTATTAAAATCGATTCTATCAACAATACCTTTTAAATTTATTCCTTCAAAATTAATATCAAATCTTTTCTCTAAACCTAATATTCTTGAATTCTCTAATCTTTTTGAATCATATAAATAAAAATCATAAAGTTTCTTTTTCCATATTTCCAAATCAAGTGCTAAAAGTGGATTTTCACTTCTATATTCATGAAATAGGTTTTCAATTTTTCTAAAATCTAATTCGAATGATGTAGTATCAACTGTATAATACCTTTCAAGTATTTTATGAACAATATCACCAAGTTCAAATGCCTTTGGTTTCAAAGAAGTATAATGCTCTTTAATTTTTAAAATATATTGTAAATAAAACTTTCTTTTACAATCTAAAAAAGTTTTCAAAGAACTAGCTGACCAAGAAAATTTTGTTAAATCAACTCTATCAATTATATCTTTATCAAAATGCTTTAAAGTATGATTATTATATAAAATATGTCTATAAGAATTATCATAAACGCCATAATCAACTTTTTCTTTAAAAAGTTCATTTGCAAATCTTGTAATTTGATTTGAATCAGAGTTAACATAAGAAATATAAACTTCTTTTGAAGAATCAATCAATCTTTTATAATAATATTTTTGAAGTAATTCTCTATCACTTAATGTTGGAAGATTTGTCATTGCTTTAATCTTTGATGATAAAAACTTATCTTTTACAGAAGCTTTTGGAATAAATTGTTCATTAAAATCACAAACAATAATTGCATCAAATATATTTGCTCTTGTTTCAAGTAATCCTAGAACTGTTATTTTCCCAGAATTAATATCATCTAATTTAATCTCATTTATTCTTTGTAATAATATTTTATATACATCTTTTACTAATAATGAATTAGAAGAAGAAAATAGTAGTCTTTTTAACTTGTAAATTAAGTCATCAAATTTTTGTAATATTTCATTATTAGTTTCAAATGTTTTTATATAATCACATAAAAAACCAAAGTTTTCAATAGTACAAATTTTTGTATAAATTTTTTGAATATTATCATCAACAAACTTTTTATCTATTTTAAGATATCTTAGTCTTTCTATAGTCACTATTTCTTTTTCATTAAGATAGTTATATATTGCATTTGAAACCTCAAAAAGCTTCCTATTTTCTATAGATTTCCCCATAGCAAAGTTAAAGTATCGTTCATTATCAAATAACTGCACTGTAGAAGCAAAACTCTCATCAGGTAATACTAAAGCCATATTAGATGGATTTATACCTTTTTTGATACATTCTGTAATTGATGACTTTATAAATGCAATTTGGTTTATTCTTGAAGTAAAACCTTTTATTTCAATATTTGTATTTTTTGATTCTAACTTTTTTTTATAAGTGATTTTTTTTTCATTCATATTTATTATATATTCAAAATCTATATCTATAATATCATCTAAAATAAAATCTTTAAAAACTTCTAAGGACTTTTGATTATATTCATTTGAAAAAAACTTTATATTTAAATTTACTCTTTTAGATATTGCTTTTATAATATCAAATTCAATCTTTGTAAAATAACCTTCAAAAATAAGATTTATTTCACTGAATTTATCTAAGTAATTTTTATTTAATTCATAATATTTAAAATAAGTAACTCTATCAACAAAATCATTTTTATCTAAGATATCTACATAATTATCATAAATTTTTGATAATATTTCAAGATGTTCATAATAGTAATCATAGGTATCAGCTGTCTTAATATCATTAATTGAGATTTTTTCACTTGAAAGCTCTGTAAAAAATCTATATATGTATTCATTTTGTTTTAAAAATTTTGTAAAACTATCAGATATACCAAGTTTTGAAATATCTAAATCTTTAATAGCTTCTTTTAAAAATAAAAATCTTTGTTCTTCATCACAATATTTTTTATTCTTAAGAATTATAGATTTTTTAAAAAACTCATCAATTGTTAAAGTAAAAGGTAAAAGAGTATTAGAATTTTTTTGATCACTCAAAAAAGTTCTAATCGCTCTTGAAGTTGGGAAAACGAAAAGTCTATTTTTTTCTAGCATTTGTTTTTATATAAATATAACCAATATTACCATCTATAGTAAAAGTACCTGTTATATTCCAATTATTCTCTTCTTCAATTTTAAATTGTGTTAAATACTCATTATTTTTAATCTTAAATTGACTATTATCTAAAATAATATCTTTATCAACCGTACTACTTTTAGTAACTTTAATATTAATGTCTATTTCTTTTTTAGTATTTGATTTTTTATCTATTGCAAATACTTTTATTGTATTTTGACCTAGTAACATAATATCTTTATGTCGAGATATTTTTTCTAATACTCTTTGTGAATATTTTATATCATCAACTTTTAAATCAAAAGTTTTATCATTTAAAACAAGTTTTAAATCATATAATTCTTTAAATTTTTTATTTGAATTTATAATATTATTATAATTTTCATCAACATCTTGATATTTTTTCATAAAGCTTTGATCTTCATCAATGTTAGCTTGAGAAGTACTATATATAGTCCATATAATCATTGAAAATACAAATGAAAATATTCCTATAAAAAAAAGTGGCCAATAATTTCTTTTCTTCATAAATTTATGATTTCCTTTTTCTTAAAACTGCATAAGTATAAGCCAATAATCCAAGAACAATCATTGTATACATAAACACACGCCAAATAGTACTTGAAACTTTTCCTTGATTTCCTATACTAGATTCAAGTTTAATTTCTTTTTTAGAAGCTAAAGTATCAGCTATAGCTGCATATCCATTTAACATAGAAGCACTAACTTTTGCAAAAAGTGTATTTTTATCTTTAGAAGCTAATAAAGGCACAACATATCCATCTAAAATATCATCTTTATCTATATTTTTCTTTAATTCTTCATTAGAATAAATAAGATTTACATGAGTTTCTTCAATAAAAGCTGTTAAAAGAACATAAGGCTTTTGAAGTGCTGGCAAAATTTCATTTTCAAAATTTTTAATAGCAAGAAATTTCTTTTTCATAGGAAGTTCTTCATCTAAACCTAATGTTTGTTTTGTATAAATATAAACATTTACATTTAGTTTAGTTTTTACTTCATTTCCAATTTGATTGATTTTATCTTCTGCTCTTTTATCAATTAAATTATCATCATTGATAATAAAACCTTGAGCTAATAAGTTTTGTGATAAAAAAAATAGCAGTGAGAAAACCACTGCTATTTTAAAATTAACTAAATTTTTCATTTATCCAACGAACACTTTAGTTGAGTCAAAGAACCCATAGTAAGCTGTCATTACGGCAGAAACTAAAAGTAATACACCTATAATTTTTTCCATATTTTACTCCTTACTTACCATTACCAACAAGCTCATATTGCTTGTGGTTATCACTACTATTCATTTTTAAACCATTTAAATCTTGATTTATTTTATAGTAATTGTCAGCTTCGTCTTGTTGAACCTTAATACCATTAACAGTTAATACTGCTAAGATTGTAAGTAATAAAGCAGTTGCTATAAGCATCCCTGTAATACCATGTAATTTAAAGATTCCTCTTTCATTTTCATTCATTTGTGTATTTCCAGCCATATTACTCTCCTAAACTTCTAATATAAGTAGCTAATGCTTTTTCTTGAGTTTCGTTAAGTCTTCCATCAAAACTTGGCATTACACCAATATTTCCTTTTTTACCATCTTTTAATACAGCCATAACAATTGCATCATCATATTCTCTAATATTTGGTGCAACGTAAGCCATACCTTTACCATCCATACCATGACATCCAGCACAAACACCATAAGCTGCTGGTTGTTCACCTTGGAATCCATTAGCTACGTACTCTGCAACTTCATTGATATCTTTTTCTTCTGTTAACATCATTGGAGGCATTCCAGCTGGGTATGCAGTTTTTAAATTGTTTGCACCATTTTTAATCACATCCACAACTTGATTTTTAGCAAATCTTTTTGTTAAATTATGAGCTTTACCATTAATACCCTCAGCATCTACACCATGACAAGGAGCACATTGTACTAAGAATAATGAACTACCCATAGCTTCAAGTGTTTCTTGTGAAGGATTTTCCCATTTAGCTTCAAACTTTTTATTGTATTCAATAGTTTCTTCATTCCATTGACCAATTTGTGAAAAACCATTAATTGGATAACCAACTGTAAAGTACCAAAACATCCAAAGAATAACACCGATAAATGCTAAACCCCATCCAGAAGGAATAGGATTTTTATATTCACCAATACCATCCCAGTTTTCTTCAGCTAAATCACCACTAGCTGTATCATTTTTCATTTGATTAACATATTTAAGTGCTACAAATACTGTAATTGTAATAATTGCTACAGCACCTAACATTGTTAAGCTGTTAATATAATCATCACCTTTAAAAGCATCACCTGCGGCAAAGTAAGTTCCTGCTAATAAAGCGATGATAAGAACAATTCCACCTACTACCATAGATTTCATCTTATTTCTCCTTATTATCTATATCTTTATCTTTTTTTCTATCTTCTAGAGGAACCGAAACATCTGCATCATCATGCACTAATTTTGAATATTTTTCAAAATCTCTTTCACCCTTTTTATCTCTTTTATATATAGAGTAAGCATAAGAGTAAAAAATAATAAATACAGCTAAAATCAAAAAGAATTTAGCATAACCTTGCACAGTAAGCAGTGTTTCATAATCCATTAAGAACCTCTATTTTAAAGAATTTAAATATGCAATTAATGCAACTATTTCAGGAACCTGACCGTTTGCAACAGCATCTTTTACAGCTTGATTTTTCATATCAGCAGCAATTTCTTTAGCATCTGCTTTTGCTTTAGCAATAGCAGTTTCAAAATCACCTAATGGAACATCAATATTACCATCACCATCGATATCTACATCATAAGGTGTATTAAATACTGTTTTTACTGTATATGCTTCTGCATAAGCAGTTTCTAAATCAGCAATATTCTCAAATTGGTGAGGATAAGCTGGCATAATTGAACCTGGTACAACAGATTCTGGATCTAACATGTGATTTTCATGCCAGTCAGTAGTTCTGTAGTTACCTACTCTCCATAAATCTGGACCAGTTCTCTTTGATCCCCATAAGAATGGTCTATCATAAGCATACTCACCAGATAATGAATACATACCATATCTATCAGTTTCTGATTTAAATGGTCTAATTAATTGTGAGTGACACGCATTACAAGAATCTTTAATATATACTTGTCTACCTGCTAACTCTAATAATGTGTAAGGTTTAGTACCAACTGTTGGTCTAGACTGTTTTGCAAAATCAGGAATTACTTCAACAATACCTGCAAATGCAACAAAAATAAATACTAATACCGCAAAGAAAAACGGTCTTTGTTCAAACCAATGAAACATAATTTCCCCTCCTTCTTACGCAGCTACTGGTGTAGCATTAGCTGGTTCTTTGTCAAGTATTCTACCACATTTAACAGTTTTGTAAATGTTGTAAGCAAACATAAAGAATCCAATTAAGTATAATAATCCACCAACTGCTCTAATAGTATAGTATGGTTTTAATACAACTACTGTATCAATAAATGAGTAAACTAATGAACCATATTCATCATAAGCTCTCCACATCATACCTTGAGTAATTCCTGCAATCCACATAGAAGTAAAGTATAAAACAATACCTGTTGTTTGTAACCAGAATTGAGTATCCATTAATGATTTAGAGTATAATTCTCTTTTGTACATTCTTGGAACCATGTGATATAAAGCAGCCATAATCATAAATACAACCCAACCTAATACACCATCATGTACGTGACCAGGAATCCAGTCAGTAAAGTGTGCAATTGCATTTACAGATTTAATAGCTTGAATTGGCCCTTCAATTGTTGATAACATATAGAAAGTTGAAGCCAATACCATAAATTTAATTAGTGTATTTGTTTGTAATTGTTGCCATTCACCCTTCATTGTTAAAAGCATATTAATAGCTGATCCCCATGATGGTAAAATTAATACAACAGACATTACAGAACCCATAGTTTGCATCCAATCTGGAACAGTTGAATAAATAAGGTGGTGACCACCAGCCCATAAGTAAACAAATAATAATCCCCAGAATGCTAAGATCGATAATTTATATGAATAAACATTTTGACCAGATTCTTTAGGTAAAAAGTAATAAATTAAAGCAATAATTGGTGTTGTAAAAACGAATGCAACAGCATTGTGTCCATACCACCATTGTACTAATGCGTCATTTGTACCTGCATACATAGAAACAGAGTGAATCCACGATCCATAACCAGATACCATTGCAGTAGGAACTTCCATATTATTAAATAAGTATAACATTGCAACAGCAATAAATGTAGCAATCATATACCAAATTGAAATATATAAAGTTCTTTCTCTTCTAATTCCAATTAAACCAAAAATTGAAATTCCCCATAAAACCCACCATACAACAACTAAAATGTCTAGTGGCCACTCTAATTCAGCATACTCTTTTGAAGTTGTAATACCCATAAATAGAGTAACAACAGCTAAAAGAATTGTGATAAAATATAAAGCAAAATGTAATTTTGCAATAGCCATTAAAAATGGCGATTCTTTTAAAGAAACTTTTAATACTCTTTGAGAAAGGTAATACCATCCTGCAAAGATACCACTTAGAGCAAAACCAAAAGCAACACCATTAGTGTGTAAAGGTCTTAATCTACTGAAAGTACCATATTCCCCTGCTAAGTTATTTAAACCTGGGAAAGCTAGTTGAAACGCTAATATAACACCAATTGTCATACCAATGATACCAAACAAAATTGTTGCAAATGTAAAGGCTTTTGCAACTGAGTAATCGTACTCAATTTTTGCACCGTTTTGCATCAATCTCCTCCTACTAATTTTATATACAAGTCACAAATCGTCACTTATGCTAAATATTAGCTAAATGCCTCTAAAGTTTTACTTAATTTTAGTAGTATTTAAGTATTTTATTAACAAATATTTAACAATTAAATAACAACTCTATAATGATAATAATTATCTGTTTTGCTATTTTAATGTTATTTTTCTTATTTACAGTTTTATATAATCTAAACTTATGTTTTTATTGAACCTATTGGATAAATATATATTTTAAAAGGCCTTATTATAGGCTTTTGTTATTGCTTTTAGTTTTAAAAAGTTAAATTTTTATAAATCTAATATTTTATTTTTCTTTAAATATGATTATTTTAAAGTAGAATAAAAGCTTAATATGAATGATTTTTCAGTCAAATTACATAATTAGCAATTAATAATAGTTATTTAGTAAATTTTATTATTAACTTGGAAGTTTTATCACTTCCAATTTTTTAGTGTTTGCTGAGTCTCTCTTTGCATGGTTTTTCTCTTCATATCTTCTCTTTTATCATGAAGTTTTTTACCTTGAGCTGTTGCGATTTGTACTTTCACTATATTTTTTTTATTAAAGTAAAGTTTTAATGCAACAATTGTAATTCCATCTTTAGTAACTTTTGTATGTAATTTTTCAATTTCTTTTCGATGAAGTAAAAGTTTTCTATCTCTTCTTTCATTAGGTCTAAAAGTTGTATGTGCTGTACTTAAATGAGAAATATGCATATTTAGTAAAAATACTTCATCTTTTATGATTCTAATGTGAGTATCTTTTAAATTAACTCTACCTTCTCTAATAGCTTTTACCTCACTACCTTGAAGAGAAATTCCAGCTTCATAAGTATCTAATATATGATAATCATGCCATGCTTTTTTATTTTTAAAAACTAAGCTCTTTTCTTTTTCTTTTTTTGCCATTTACTTTTCCTCATTTATAGTAAAAAACGAACTTCCACTTCCACTAAAATACCATTTTTCTTTTGAGTATTCTTCCAATTCTGGCTTAGCCATAATTGCAGGTTCATATAAATCATTTGCTTCTTTTATATTAAGCTCATTTAAAATGTCAATTGATTTCATACTTAATAGCTTTGCTCTTTCTTCTTTATTTATTTCTTTATAAAAATATTCTCTAAAAAATGAAAAGATTTTTCCTGTGTCACATTTTATATTTGGTGTTATTGTTTTTATATTTAAAGGCTCTTCCTCAAATTTTTCTACAATTTCTCCAATACCAGTAACATTTGCACTTTCATATTCGTATACAAAAAATGGAACATCTGCACCAATTTTCACTGCTATTTCACATAGTTCATCTTTTGTTAAATCTAAATTACAATATTTATTAGCCATTATTAAAAAAGTTGCAGCATTAGAACTACCACCTCCCAATCCAGCAAATTCAGGAATATTTTTCTCTATTTTTACACTGTATTCTTTAAAAAATTCTTCAACATTCTTCAAGTTTTTTATCAAATTGTATGCTTTATATACAGTGTTTGATTCTAGTTTACACCCAAAATTCCCTATAATATTAAATGCTTTCCTATTCGTTTTAACAAAAGAGAATTCGTCATACATATTATGAACTCGAACAAACCTAGATACAAGTTCATGGTATGTATCTCTTTTTCCTGAAATTTTTAAAAAGATATTTACTTTTGCATAAGATTTTGCGTACATTATAAAGAAACCTTATTTAATAGATATTTTACTTCTTTATTTTCAATTTGGATTATACTAAAAAACTCATCAAATACTATTAGATATTTTCCATCATTTTTATTTTCTAAATACTCTATTGATATTTTTCTTCCCGTATCAAGCCATTCTTTTGTTCCAAAGTATTTATTTTTTGGTAAGTCTAAATAATCAAGTGGATTTAAATCTTTTTCATTTTCATAGAAAAACTTACCTTCATTAATTCTTTCAAGATATGATAAAGTTCCTTTTCTTAAAAGTTTACTTAGCAATATTTGAGCTAGACTTCTAATATATGAACCTTCACTTACTGAACTTTCAAAAGTAATAAAAGGATGATTATATGATATTAATTTAGTATTATAAACTCTCATAGATGACTTTTTCATTTGCACATCTTTACCTTCTCTGGCTAAATCATAAGCTCTTTTACCATTTATTTTCTTTGCAGAAAATTTAGGAGGATAATATTCATGAACACCAATAAGATTCTTCACTTCTTTTTCAATAACTTCTAACTCAAGCTTTTCTTCATTTTCAATACTAATCATATTTTCAATATCTAATGATTCAGATTGAGCTCCCAACCAAATAACTGCCCTATAAGTTTTAGGTGTTTTACTCATATAATTAAATAGTTTTGAATACTGTCCAAAAGCTACAATTAAACATCCACAAGCAAAGGGATCTAAAGTTCCACTAAAACCTGCTTTTTTATTTTTATATTTTCTTTTTATTTCATTTAAATAAGAGTTTGAACTTTTAAATATTGGTTTTTTTACAACAAGCAATTTATTTAAGGGTTCTTTATTATATAATTTCTTTTGCAAAGAAAACCTCTTATATTTTTTCTACAAATGAAGATAGAATATCTCTTCTTTGTCCACCAAAATTAATTGTTAGTTTATAATCTTTACCAGCTTTATTTGCTTTTTGAACTCTACCCATACCAAATATTTTATGTTGAACCAAATCACCTTTTTTGAAAGATGAATGTTTCTCAATCGTTAAACAACCTTTTATAAGTCCTGATTCACTCAAAAACCTTGATTTATTTAAAACAGCTCTTTTCCCTTTATAAAATCTTGAGTGAGCAAACGATAGAGTTAGATTATCCATAGCTCTTGTAATAGCAACATAACCTAATCTTCTTTCTTCTTCTATATCACTACCATCACCTGTTATAGGAAAAAAACCTTCTTCAAAACCGATAATAAAAAGATGTTTAAACTCTAAACCTTTTGAAGCATGAATACTCATCATCGAAACAGCTTCATTATAAAGTCCATCATTTTCACTTTCTAGTGCAATTTCATTTAAAAAATCTTTTAAATCTAAGTGAGGATTTTGAATAAAGAAATCTCTTATATATCCATAAAATTCATCAATATTAGCCTGTCTATCAAATCCATCTGGAACAGTATCATAAGAAGCTCTATAATCAAAAGCCTCTTCAAATGAATCTAAAAACTTCATTTTTGATTCTTTTAACTGTTCTTTTAAATCCATAATTGAAGCTTCAAATACTTTTAATGTTCTTGAGTTCTTTTTACCAACAACTGCTGTTAATTCTTCAGCATTAAAACTTTGAATAAGTTCAAAAATCGGTTTTTGTAACTGCGCCGATTTTGCATCAAGTTTTTCAATTGTAGTTTTCCCAATCCCACGCTTAGGTTTATTTACAATTCTTTTTAAGGAAAAATTATCATGAGAATTAGTAAGAACTCTAAAATAAGCTATTAAATCTTTAATTTCTGCTCTTTCATAGAACTTCATACCACCAACTAATTTATAATTTAATCCTGCTCTGTTAAAACCTTCTTCTAGTGATCTTGATAAGGCATTAACTCTAAATAAAATAGCTACATCTTTTGCACTAACACCACTATCTAAAAGTTTTTTAATATCATCAATGATTTTTCTTGTTTCTTCATTTTCATCATGTGATTCATATATTCTAATAGAATCACCTTTTTTTCTTGTTCCTACAAGTTTTTTACCAAGCCTATCTCTATTGTGTTCAATAAGTTGATTTGCATGGTCTAAAATAGTATCAGTCGATCTATAGTTTTCTTCAAGTTTCACAACTTTTGTATTTTCAAAATGCTCACTAAAATTAAGAATATTTTTAATAGTAGCACCTCTCCAACCATAAATACTTTGGTCATCATCACCAACAACACAAAGATTATTATGTGAAGAACATAACATCTTTAAAAGTTTATATTGAAGTTCATTTGTATCTTGATACTCATCAACCATTATATATTGATATTTTTGACTTATTTCTTGTGCTAATCTTTCATTATTTTTTAGTATTAAGTATGGAAGTAAAATTAAATCATCAAAATCTACAAGATTATTTTTTTCTAAATATGCTTCATATTTTTCATATACATCAGCAATTTGCTGATAAAGCTTTAATTGTGCTGCTGCTTTTGCCTCGTCAGGTGTAATTAAAGTGTTTTTATACTTTGATATTTCACTAACTAAAAGTGAAGTTGTTATATCTTTTTCTATTGATTTTAGTATTCTTTTTTTATCATCTGTATCTATTATTATGAAATTGTTTTTTCTATCAAGTTGCGTCATGTGAAACTTTAAAAATAGTAAACCAAATTTATGAAATGTACATAATAATGGTGGAGTATTTATCATAGCTGGGTCTATCATAGAGAAAGCTCTTTCTCTCATCTCAGCTGCTGCTTTATTTGTAAATGTAAGTGTTAAAATTGAACTTGGGTCAATTCCTATTGAAATCAAATATGCTAGTCTAGTTGTAATAGTTTTTGTTTTTCCAGACCCTGCACCTGCTAAAATTAACAGTGAACCATCAATATGTTGTGCGGCATCTTTTTGTGAATCGTTTAATAATGATAATAGATTTTCTGACATTTCTTCTCCCAATAATATATAATTATACCACATAAAAATTAAATTCACTATTTCTCTTAATTATTCTATATATAAATAAATGTTATTATAATCATAATTTATTTTACGGAGGTTATAATGCTAACAGATTTTGCTAAACTAGAGACATTCTTAACAGTTGTTAGAGAAAAGTCTTTTTCTAAAGCTTCAGCAAAACTTGGTATTTCTCAACCTGCTGTAACACAACAAATGAGATATATTGAAGATTACTTAGATGTACAAGTAGTTGATAGAAAGAAAAATGGTATTAGACTTACAAAAGAAGGTCAAATGCTTTATTCAATCGCTTTAAAGATCGAAAAATGTGTTGCAAATGGCGAAAAAGAACTACTAAAAATTATGAATAAAGATGTTACTTTTGTTTTTGGAGCATCATTTATTATTGGAAACTATATTTTACCTAGATTTTTAAATAATCTTAAAGAAAATATTAACAATGAAGTATCAATCAATGTTTCTGTTTCTCATGAAGCGATTCAAGACTTACTTGATAAAAAAATTGATATGGCTTTAGTTGAAAACTATGTTCCAAACGACGATATTGTATATAGAGAATGGATGGAAGATGAAATTGTAATATTTTCAAATCAGAAGCTTCCAACAAGAGCAAAAGCAGAAGATCTGTTATCTTATAAATGGGTATGTAGAAACCCTGATTCTCATACAAGAGCTATTTTTAAAGAAAATCTTGATAAAGCTAATTATCCTGACTGTGATACTTTTGATGTAACTAGTGAAGTTACAAGTGCCACAACAATTGTACAAACTGTTTTACACTCAGATAAAAATGCAACACCAACTGTTTCAATTGTTTCAAGAAATGCCATTGAATCACTTTTAAAATCTGGTGCTTTATATGAATCAAGAATTAATAATCAAAAAATGGTTAGAAAATTATATATTGCATATAGAAAAGATAGAAAACATGATGCTTTTATAGACAATGTAGTTGACTATCTTCTAAAAATGAAATAAGTATTAGAACTCTAATACTTATTTTAATAATTAAGCCCCTCTTTTTCCAAAGCTAATCTTATTTTTTTCATTTGAGTATGTTTATCTCTACACCATTGTGGTGAAAGTAAAGTATCATCATCAATTCCAGCAGTAATTCTTTGAATTGAAATATTTTCAGGTAAATCAACTATAGATTTCACAACTGTATCAATATATAAATCCTCAGTAATTGGTGTAAATCTTCCTTTTCTAAACTCATTTGTTAAAAGAGTGTTTTTTACTACATACAAAGGATGAAATTTTATAGAATCAACATTTAAATCAACTGTTTGCTTAAATGATTCTAACATCATTTCTTGATTTTCACCTGGAAGTCCATAGATTAAATGTCCACAAACATTTAAACCTTTTTCTTTACTTCTTTTAATCCAATACTTCATATTTTCAACACTATCACCTCTGTTAATAGTATCTAGCGTTTCATCATAAAAAGATTGAATACCATACTCAACCCAAATCTCTTTATCTTTTGATAGATTTACTAAATAGTCTAAAATCTCATCAGTAACACAATCTGTTCTTGTACCTATACTAAGTCCTATTACATTATCAAAAGATAGGGCTTTTTCATATAAAGCTTTAAGTGTTGAAAAAGGAGCATAAGTATTTGTAAAAGATTGGAAATAAACTATAAATTTTCCAACTCCAAATTTATTTTGTAGCCTATCTCTTGTGGCAACAAATTGCATTTCAAGTTGTTTTAATTGATTATCTAAATATGGGTTTTCATTAATTTTAGGATTTAATTTAAACTTAGTTCTTTTCTCTTTTAAATTAGGAGAGAAGGAGTCATTTTCACAAAATGAACACCCTCCTTTTGCTTTAGTTCCATCAATATTTGGACAAGTAAATCCAGATATTGAAATAGGAACTTTATAAACTTTTTCTCCAAATTTATTTTTAAAATACCTACCTATTGTTAAAACGTCTTTTAAATTACTCATTTTACTCTTTTACGAAGTAATCCCCATTGAAACTCTCTAAAGCATAATTTCTATCATTTCCAATTGCACCTGTTAAATCATCAACTGAAAGATATTTTAATGAATCAGCTTGAATATATTCACATACTTCATCAACTGACATATTGTTTGAAATTAACTCTTCTTTATTTGGTGTATCAATACCATAGTAACAAGGGAATTTTATTTCAGGAGAAGCAACTCTAAAATGAACTTCTTTAGCTCCTGCATCTTTTAGCATTTTTACTATTCTTTTAGATGTAGTACCTCTTACAACTGAGTCATCAATAACAAGTAGTGATTTTCCAGCAATAAGTGATTTCATAGGACTTAGTTTCATTCTTACTTTTAAGTTTCTCATCTCTTGTGTTGGTTCAATAAAGGTTCTTCCAACATAGTGATTTCTAATAATCCCATACTCAAAAGGTACTCCACTTTGTGCAGCATAACCAAGTGCAGCTGGAACTCCTGAATCTGGTACAGGTACAACCATATCTACATTTATTTCAGAATCTTCATCGTTTCTAGCAAGTGCTCTTCCCATATTTTCTCTAGTTCTATATACATTTTTGCCATCTATAACTGAATCAGGTCTAGCAAAATATACAAACTCA
This sequence comes from Arcobacter rhizosphaerae, assembly GCF_049472155.1. NCBI lineage: Bacteria > Pseudomonadati > Campylobacterota > Epsilonproteobacteria > Campylobacterales > Arcobacteraceae > Arcobacter > Arcobacter rhizosphaerae. The sequence continues at coordinate 503,686 of NZ_JBMOVW010000002.1, forward strand.
AAAGCACAAGGTCTATACTGAGATTCAAATAATTGAATTGATTCTGGTTCATCTTTATCTTCACTAAAGATTAACATTTCTCCTGGATTAACATCTCTTATAAACTCGGCATCTACTAAATCAAATGCACAAGTTTCTGATGCAACAATATATCCACCTGACTTTAATTTTCCTAAAGATAATGGTCTAATACCATATCTATCTCTAATTACAAACTGTTTTGATCTTGACTGAACAATAAAACAATAAGCTCCTATAGTCTTAGTTAAAGCCTCTTTTATTCTATCTCTTAATCTATCTTTTGTATTTTTAGCAATTAAATGAATTAGGTTTTCTGTGTCCATTCCAGTTTGGAAAATAGCACCTTTGTCAATTAAGTCTTGTCTTACTTCTTGTTTATTAATTAAGTTACCATTATGAACTATTGATATCTCACCTAATTTATACTTAGCAAAAACTGGCTGTGCATCTAAAATTGAATCCCCACCTGCTGTTGAGTATCTATTATGACCAATTGCCATATTACCTTTTAAATATTGTAAAGCCTCATCTGTGAATACTTCTGATACTAAACCTCTATCTTTTTTTGTATAAATTTTACCACTACAAGAAGAAGAAATACCTGTTGCTTCTTGACCTCTATGCTGCATAGAAAATAAAGCTAAAGAAGCTAACCTTGCTGCATTATCATTTCCGTAAATTCCAACTATTGCACACATTTATTTAACCTTTTAAAAGAGGAAGAAGTGAACTTGATGCGCACCTATAAGTAAAAAACTTATAGAGTAAAATATCTTTTCCTCTTAGTATTTTTATATTTAATTTGTTATTAGTTTTATAGACCTAAAGCGTCATTAATTGAGTAAAGTTTTGCATCTTTTCCAATAATCCATTTTGCAACTTTAATAGCACCTTGTGAAAATGTGTTTCTTGCTGTTGCAGTATGATTTAACTCTAAAAATTCTCCATCATTATATAGTCCAACAGTATGTCTTCCTACAATATCTCCCCCTCTTAATGCCATAACAGCGATTTCATCTTTTGTTCTAGCACCTATTTGTCCATCTCTTCCAGAGATTCTTACATCATCTAAATCTAAACCTCTTGCATCTGCAGCATGCTCTGCAAGTGTAAGAGCTGTACCTGAGGGAGAATCAACTTTATGTCTATGATGTTGTTCAACAATTTCAATATCAAAATTAGCTAATGTTTTTGAAGCTAAGTGTACAAGTTTATTTAAAACAGCAACACCTAAACTCATATTTGTAGCATATAATACTGGTACTAATTTACTAGCTTCTAACAATAAATTTTGTTGATGCTTATTAAATCCAGTCGTAGCAATAACTAATGGCTTTCTAGCACCATTTTCTACTACTTCTGTAAGTAAAGCTTCTGTTGCAGCAGGAGCTGAAAAATCAATAACTACATCTGAGTTTTCAAATAAAACTGCTAAATCATTTGTAACTACTGTATCTTCTGGTACTTGTTTCTTTAGTTTATCAAAAACATGTACTGCACCTACTCTTGCATGCTCATCATTTTCTAAATCATCAATTAACAATGATCCAACTCTACCTGTACTTCCTAAAATACCTACTTTAATCATTTTTTCTAGCTTCCTTATCCTATATATTCAATAATATTAACTGCTGCAGTTGCTCCATCTCCTGAGGCACATACAACTTGTTTTGCTGCATCAATTCTAATATCACCAGCAGCATATAAACCTGGTGTTGATGTTTCCATCTTAAGGTTTACGATAACTTCACCTTGCTCATTTACATCACAAAGGAAAGACCCATCTTCTTGTTTAATTGGGTCATTTAAAACATCTCTACCAACAAATACAAAAACACCTGGAGTTGGTAAATCTCTAATTTCACCTGTTTCTTTAGATTTTACTTTTAATCCAAGAACACCAGTGTTATCTCCGAATACTTCTTCAACAGTAACATTTGTAACTTCTTCAATATTTTCAGTGTTTTTCATATGTTCAATTGTAGATGGAGCTGCTCTATAAGTATCTCTTCTATGAACTAAATAAACTTTTGAACAAAGTTTTGCTAAATAAACTGCTTCTTCTAGTGCTGTATCACCACCACCAACAACTGCAACTTCTTTACCTTTGTAGAAGAATCCATCACAAGTTGCACAAGTTGAGATACCTTGACCAAAGAATTTATCTTCACCAGCAAATCCAGCTCTTCTTGGAACAGAACCTGTTGCCATTAAAACAGTTTTAGCTTCATACTCTTTTCCATCAACACCTGTCAATTTAAAGATATCATTTTCTTTTACTACATTAGTAATTTGGTTCATTTCATGTTTTAATCCAAATTTTTGACATTGTTCAGGCCAATTTTGCATTAATTCCATTCCAGTCATTACTTCACCTTGACCTGGATAATTCTCAATTTCAGATGAACCAGTGATTTGTCCACCAGGCATTCCCATCTCAAACATAACAACATTATTTAAACCACCTCTTGTAGCATAAAGCCCAGCAGTTAACCCAGCAGGTCCTCCACCAATAATTGCTAAATCTAACATATTAGTATCCTTTTATTTATATCATTTATTTTTATTATAATTTATAGTATTTATCAAAACAGTATAATACTAAAAACTATGTAAGTTATAGTTTAATCAAAACAAAACTTTATTGGATAAATTTTATCATTTAATATTAAATATCAACTTAAAGAATTGATTTTTTGTTTAAAATTTTTATGCTATTATTTCATAACTAAAAGGAAATATATGGAAAATTTAAACACAATTATCTCATCAATCGCATCTTTTGTTTGGGGACCACCAATGTTAATACTGCTAGTTGGGACAGGTCTTTATTTAACAATAAGATTAAAAGGTATGCAGTTTTGGGCATTAGGTCATGCTTTTAAATTAATTTTTAAAAAAGAAGATGATGCAAAAGGTGATATATCTAACTTTGCAGCACTAATGACTGCTCTTGCAGCTACTGTTGGAATAGGAAATATTGTAGGTGTTGCTACTGCTATAAACATGGGAGGCCCTGGTGCTGTTTTTTGGATGTGGGTTACAGGTTTAGTTGGAATGGCAACAAAATATTCAGAAGCAATTCTAGCAGTTAAGTATAGAGAAAAAGGTTTAAATGGTTACAAAGGTGGACCTATGTATTATATTTACAAAGGTGCTAATATGCCAATGCTAGCTATGGCTTTTGCTATATTTACTGTTATTGCTTCTTTTGGAATAGGAAATATGGCACAAGCAAATGCTGTTGCTAATGCTTTAAATTCTCAATTTAATATTTCTTATGAGATGACAGGTGTTGTTTTACTTACAATTACTGCTATTGTAGTTTTAGGTGGTATTAAAACTATTGGAAAGGTAACCACTTATTTAATTCCATTTATGATTGCTATATATTTAGTTACTGCATTTATTATTATTTTTACTAATATTGATAAAGTTAGTGATGCTTTTGGAATGATTTTTTATTATGCTTTTAATCCTATGGCAGCTACAGGTGGGTTTGCAGGTGCTGCAATAGCTGCTGCAATTAGATATGGTATAGCAAGAGGAGTTTTCTCAAATGAATCAGGTTTAGGTTCTGCGCCAATTGCAGCTGCTGCTGCAAAAACAAGTGATCCTGTAAAACAAGCTTTAATTTCAATGACTCAAACATTTATAGATACTTTAATTGTTTGTACAATGACAGCATTAATTATTTTAATGGCACCTATTTGGACACAAGGTGGAAATGCAGGTGAGTTAACACTAAAAAGTTTTGAATTCTTTTTAGGTGATTGGGGAGCTTTAGTAATTGTTTTTGCAACAATTCTTTTTGGATATTCTACAATTCTTGGATGGTCATACTATGGAGAGCGAGCTTTTGAATATATCTTAGGAGATAAAAAAATATATTTTTACAGAGTATTTTTTATCTGTATAATTTATGTAGGATGTGTATCTCAACTAAAATTAGTTTGGAATTTTTCTGACTTAGCAAATGGTTTAATGGCAATACCTAACCTAATAGGTCTTTTAATTCTTTCTAAAGTTGTTACAACAGAAACAAATAGATATTTTAAAAATAAATAGTATAAAAGCTTAAGCTTTTATACTAACTTAGTACTTTTACTTAAACTATATCCTAAGCCTTTCACACTTAATATAGCATCATTAAAAAGTTTTCTTCTTAATCTTTTAATCATAGCTCTTACATTTGTTAAGTTTGTATCTTCACCTTCCCAAACATATTCATAAATTTCATCATAACTTGCTATATGATGCAAATTTTTAGAAAATAATTCTAAAAAAAGAATTTCTTTTTTTGTTAATTCTAATTCATTTTCATTTTCATACATAATTCTATTTTTAAAATCATACTTAAAACTCTCATTAAATTGTAAATATTTTTTTTCAATTTTACAAAGCTTTTTTATTTTTTCAACTAATTCAAATATGTAAAATGGTTTTTTTATGTAATCATCACAACCTAAATCATAAGATTTCTGGATTCTTTCAAAATCATGATTTGAGCTAATTATAACAGCTGGACTATCTTTATGATTCATTCTTAATAATTCTAAAAGTGATATACCATCAATATTGGGTACATTTATATCTAAAATAAAACATGAGTAACCATTTTCTAAATTATCTAAAGCTTCTTGCCCATCTGTAAAGGTATCCACTTGATAATTTTCTTTCTCTAATGATACTTTTATTAAATTTAGTAATCTTTCATTATCTTCTAAAACTAAAATTTTCACTTCTTATACTCCAAAACAATTTCAAATAAAGCACCTTCATTGGTATTTTTTACATTTAATTTACCATTCATTTTATCTTCTATAATCATTTTTGCCATATATAAACCTATACCATGTCCTTCTTTTTTTGTAGAAAAATAAGCTTTAAAAATCTTTTTTAAATTTGCTTCTTTTATTCCACCTGCATTATCTATTATTTGTATTTTTACAAAATTTTCTAAATTTAAAATATTAATATCTATCTTTCTATCATTTAAATCTTTTTTTATTAATTCATCTTTTGCATTATTTATAATATTCAATATTGATTGCATAAATTCATTTCTATATCCACATACAGTTAAATTTAAATTATTTTCACAATATAAGTTTATATCAATATAGTTGTATTTTATATTATGATTTACAACTTTTAGTAATTCTTCAATTGCTTCTTTTACATTAAAGATTGTTTTTTTATTTGAAGGAATAATAAAATTTTGAAAATCATTTATAGTTTTGTTCATATATTCAACTTGTGTCATAATATCTTTTACATAAGATTCATTCTCACTTTTATTTGTTTGAGAATTATAAAAACTCTCTTGCGCTATAGTTGTGATTTCAACTAATGGAGCTTTCCACTGGTGTGCAATTGATGAAAATATTTCTCCTATTTCTGCTAATTTTGATTGTTGAATAATAAACTGTTGATTTTTTTGCCGTTCATTTTCAATTTTCTTTTCTTTTGTTATGTCAGTTAAAATTGTAACAATTCCTGTCTTTTTTGTTTTACTATCACAATAAATTGCTTGTTTTATAAAATATATTTTTTCATGAATAGTTGTTGTTTTAAGTTTAAAAATAGAATTCTTCTTTGAATTTTTCTGATATCGTAATAATGCCTTTTTTAATATTTCAATATTTTTATTATCTAAAAAATCATCTAATTTTTTATTATAAATTGATTCTTTTTTTATATCTAAAATATTACAAAACATCATATTTGAATCAATTATTTTTCCCTTCTCATCTTGCCAAAAAATAGGACTTTCTATTGCATTTAATAACACTTCATCAAAAACAATTCTTTGTTTTAATTTATTTTGAGTATTTATTCTCATATAAATATTATGAATTAATCCTAAAATAAGAAAAATAAAAATAGGTGAAATTGTAAAGACAAAATTTATAAAACCTCTATGTTTATCAAAAAAAGTAATTCTTTTATTTACCAGCTCATAATCATTCGTAACTTGAGCTATAGCAATAGTAAATTCATCTAATTTTTTAGCATCAAAAACATAAGTAAAATCCCTAAATACATTTACTTTTCTTATTTCTTTTCCATTTATAATATCTAATGCTAAAACTCCTGACTTTTCACCAAACTTTATCAAATCAATTATTTTACCACCAATTGCACCTTTACTTTTAAAAACAGAATCAGTAATAAAAACTGGCACTTTTGATTCTTCTATAAATTTTGAAATTTCATAATTTTTATTTAATTTTCCATCACTATTTTTATAAAATCTTATAAATAAAATTGCACTATTATTTTCATAAAAATTAAAACGATTTTTCAAAGCTTCGATATTATCTTCTTTAATATATATAAGATTATATCTTCCATCAAAGTTTTTAAACAAGTTTTTAATAAGTGGTTCAGTATGTTGAGCATTTAAACTTTTATCATTAATTATATAGAGATTTTTAATACCTGGAATAATTTTTTTGATTAAATCTAAATTCCCTTGTAAATCTCTTTTTTCTAATAAAACCCAAACTTTATTTAATAAATTCTTTTCAACTAACCTTTTATTTGAAAAATTTTCTATTCCAACAGTAAGTATTTTTGTATCAGAAAAAAGTTCATTATAGGAATTAATGATAAAATCATAGGCAAACCTATCAACAGTAATTACTAAGTCGTATTTTCTCTGATTTAGCTGAACTTTATAGAGATTTTTTAAATTTTCATTATACTCTTGTGATGTTATTCTTTTGGAGTCCATATATAAAATATTTAAATTTATATTAGAATGATTATAAAAAACTTTTTCTATTCCTTTTATTACATCATCACTCCATTTATAACCTTTATGATAAGAGTTTATAATCAATATATTTTTATTTGAATCATTTGAAAAAAGAAAGCTTGAAAGAATTAATAGTAGTAATAAAGTTTTTTTCATAAATTTATTATAGTAAGATTTATAAAAATAGCACCTTTATTGGTGCTATTTTTGCTAAAGAATAATGAAGCCTAAAAGAACTAATGAAGCTAAGAATAATGCTCCAAATATTGCTCCTAATTTCCACCATGTTGCTTGTGAAATATACCCTGCCCCATACCAAATAGGTGAAGGTCCTGTTGCATAAGGAGTAATAATTCCCATAAGTCCTAGTGATCCAACTAATAGTATTGCTAGTGATGGCACCATTTCTGCTGGAATTAAATTCATTCCAATTCCTAGGAATAATGGTAAAAGTGCAACTACATGAGCTGTAACACTTGCAAATAAATAGTGGAATAAGAAGAATAACACTACAAGTATTATCACAACATTTACAGGATCAACACCAGCTAACCAGCTTGAGATTAAACCTGCTGCCCATTTTAAATAACCAACTTTTTTAAGACCACTTGCCATTGCAACTAAAGTTGCGAACCAAATAAATACATTGATTGCTGCTTTATTTGTAATAACATCTTCCCAATCAATAACTTTTGTTAAAACAAGTAAACATAAAACAACTAGTGCAGCTACTGTACCATTTATACCAATTGTTTTTCCAAAAATCCACATAACTAAAGCTAATAAGCCAAGTCCTAACATAATTAACTCTTTTTTAGTTACAGGTCCCATTTTTTCAAGTTCACTAGCTGCCCATGCAGGAGCTTCTGGTGAAGTTTTTTGCTCAGGTGGATATACTAAATAAGTAATATAAGGAACAAGTAAAAATAGTGGTATCATAATTAAAGCTAATGTACTAAACCACTCTCCCCAAGAGATTAAAATACCTGCATTTTTTTCAACTAATGATACAGCTAATAAATTTGGTGCTAAAGCTGTTAAAAACATTGAACTTGTAACACAAGTTGCTGCAATTGCTACCCATGAAATATATGCACCTAATTTTCTTGGTTCATTTTCAGGAGTTGAATTAAACATCTGAGGAATATTAATAGCAATTGGGAAAATTGTTCCTGCACTTCTTGCTGTGTTTGATGGCATAAATGGCGATAAAATACCATCAGCAAAAGCAACTGCATATCCTAAACCTAGTGATGTTTTACCTAAAGCTTTTACTAAAAGTAAAGCTATTCTTTTACCAAGTCCTGATTTTTTATAACCTAATGCAAACATAAATGCTGCAAAAATTAACCAAATCACTCCATTTGAAAAACCACTTAAAGCCCAATCTCTATTGGCTTTTGCTGTTTCACCTACTAAACCAAATGCTGCACTAAATGCAACTCCTGTTAAACCTATAAGTGCTGCTGGGATTGGCTCTAAAATTAAAGCTACAATTACCCCTAAAAATACTGCGAAAAAGTATTGCGCATTTACACTTAAACCTTCTGGCGTTGGCATTATTGCAATAAGTATTGCAACAAGTAACGGTAATGCTATTTTAAAAGTTTGACTTTGAAGCATGTCATCTCCTTTTTATTTCTTATACTGAAATTTTAAAAAAGTAAAATGACCTTAGTATGACATTTACTAAGTATTAAAAAAGAAAGTAACTAAGGAGAAAATCCTTAGTTTTAATAATTGTTAGTATTTATAAGTTTTTTTTGTTAATTAAATTAATGAGTTAAGTTTATCAGCGAAAGCTTGTTTTGAAGAAGCCCCAATCATTGTATCTACAACTTCACCATCTTTCATGAAGATAATTGTAGGAATAGATCTAACTCCAAATTTAACTGCTAAATCTTGTTCTTCATCAGAATTTACTTTACAAACTTTTGCTTTACCTTCAAACTCTGCTGCTAATTCATCAATAACAGGACTTAACATTCTACAAGGTCCACACCATGGAGCCCAAAAGTCAACTAAAGCTACACCTTCTTTTGTTGTTTCTTCAAAATTACTATTATTTAATTCTATATATTTACTCATTTTTTATCCTTTTTGTTTTATTGGAAAAATTTTATCATTTAATAAATAATATTTAGCTTAAATTGGGCATAAAAAAAGGTAAGACCATTTTGTCTTACCTTTCTTAATAATTGTTTGTATTTTTATTATTTATTATAATAATGAGTTAATTTTATCAGCAAATGCTTGCTTAGAAGAAGCTCCAACCATTTGATCAACAACTTCACCATCTTTCATAAAGATAATTGTAGGAATAGATCTAATTCCATATTTTACAGCTAGATCTTGCTCTTCATCTGTATTTACTTTACAAATATTTGCTTTTCCTTCAAACTCTTCAGCTAACTCTTCAATAACTGGAGCAATCATTCTACAAGGTCCACACCATGGAGCCCAGAAATCAACTAATGAAACACCACTTTTTGTAACTTCTTCAAAATTTGCAGGAGTTAATTCAATATATTTACCCATTTTTATTTCCTTATTATTAATATTTTAGTTCTCTTTATCAAAATAATTTATAAATTAAACTCTTATATTCTAGCCTAGCTAAACTTAAATTATCTTTTATGTATAAATTGAATTCATTAATTACACTAATCTAGCTTAAATCTGTTTTTGGATAAAATAACTCTATTTTAATTAAAATGGATAGTTTTATGGATATAAGAAAAGAGTATTTAGAATTTTTTAAAAATAAAGGGCATGAAGTTGTTTCATCAATGCCTTTAGTACCAGATGATCCAACATTAATGTTTACAAATGCTGGAATGGTACAATTTAAAGATATTTTCACAGGTGCAGTTCCAAAACCAAGTAATCCTACTGCTACATCATGTCAGTTATGTGTAAGAGCTGGTGGAAAGCACAATGACTTAGAAAATGTTGGTTATACTGCAAGACACCACACTTTATTTGAGATGCTAGGTAATTTCTCATTTGGTGACTATTTCAAAAAAGATGCAATAGCTTATGCATGGGAATTTATTACAGTTAATCTTGAACTACCTATAGATAAATTATGGGTAACTATTCATAATGATGATGATGAAGCTTATGAATTATGGCAAAAACATATTGATGCTTCAAGAATCAAAAGATTTGGAGATAAAGACAACTTTTGGTCTATGGGTGACACAGGACCATGTGGACCATGTTCAGAAATTTTTTATGATCAAGGGGAAGAACACTTCTCATCTGATGAAGATTATTTAGGTGGAGAAGGTGATAGATTCTTAGAGATCTGGAACTTAGTATTTATGCAATATGAACAAACTAAAGATGAAAATGGAAAAATCACAAGAACATCTTTACCAAAGCCATCAATTGATACAGGAATGGGACTAGAAAGAGTTATTGCTATTAAAGAAGGTGTTTTAAATAACTTTGATTCATCAAACTTCCAACCTATCATCAAAAAACTTGAAGAATTATCAGCTAAGAAAGCTACTTCTGAAACGATTGGTTCATATAGAGTAATTGCCGATCATTTAAGAGCTAACTCATTTATGTTATCTCAGGGTATTTTATTTGGAAATGAGGGAAGACCTTATGTAAATAGAAGAATTATGAGAAGAGCTGTAAGACATGGTTATTTACTTGGATTTAGAAAACCATTTTTAGCTGAACTTTATGATACTTTATGTGAAATTATGGGGAATCACTATACTGCCTTAATTGAACAAAAAGATTATATAAAAGAGCAATTAACACTAGAAGAAGAGAGATTTATCAAAACTATTGATACAGGAATGAACATCTTTAATGAAGAACTAGCTAATACAAAAGAAGTATTTTCAGGAGATGTAGCATTTAAACTTTATGACACTTATGGATTCCCATTAGATTTAACAGAAGATATGTTAAGAGATAAAAATCTTAAAGTAGATATTGAGAAGTTTAATGAATTAATGTCTGAACAAAAAGCTAAAGCTAAAGCTGCTTGGAAAGGTAGTGGAGATGCTGCAACTAGTGGTGATTTTAAAGCTTTACTTGAAAAATATGGTGAAAATGAATTTGTAGGGTATGAAAATACAAATTACAAAAGTACAATTGTAGCCTTATTAGATGAAAACTTTAAAGAAGTTACTTCATTAAAAAAAGGTGAGAATGGTTGGGTTATGTTAGATAAAACTCCATTTTATGCAACTTCTGGTGGACAAAGTGGAGATATTGGCGCATTAGAAGATAATGAACATATTGCGATTATTGAAGATACTCAAAAATTCCATGGATTAAACCTTTCAAAAGTAAAAGTAGAAAATAGTGATATTAGCCAAAATGAGCAAGTAGAAGCTGTTGTAGTAAATAGATATGAAGTTGCGAAACATCATAGTGCAACACACCTTTTACAAAGTGCTTTAAAAATGGTTTTAGGAGATACTGTATCTCAGGCTGGATCATTAAATGATTCTTCAAGATTAAGATTTGATTTTACATATCCAAAAGCTATGACTCAAAGCCAAATTGAAGAGGTTGAAGATTTAGTAAACTCTATGATTTCAAGAGGAATTGCAGGAAGTGTAGAAGAATTAGCTATTGAAGATGCAAAGAAAAAAGGTGCTATTGCTATGTTTGGTGAAAAATATGGTGATGTTGTAAGAGTAGTAGAATTTGGTGATGTATCCGTTGAATTTTGTGGGGGAACTCATGTAAGAAATACTCATGATATTGGTTCTTTCTATATTACTAAAGAAGCAGGTGTAAGTGCAGGTGTTAGAAGAATTGAAGCAGTATGTGGAATGTCAGCAATTTCTTATGCAAAATCATTTATGAAAAAATATCAAGAAGTTCAAGCAGAAGTTAAAAATCAAGATGCACTTATTGGTATCAAAAAACTAAAAGACCAAATTAAAGAACTTAAGAAAGAAGTTGAAGAAGCTCAAAGCCAAAGCTCAGCTCCTATTAGTGAAGAAACAATAGCTGATACAAAAGTTGTTGTTGATGTTGTTAAAAATGGTGATATTAAAAAAATTGTTGATGATTTAAAAAATGCTAATGAAAAACTTGCAGTATTATTGTTACAAGCAAAAGGTGATAAAGTAATGATAGTTGCAGGAAGTAAAAATACAAATATAAAAGCTGGTGACTGGATTAAGAATATTGCTCCAATCGTTGGTGGTGGAGGTGGTGGAAGACCTGACTTCGCCCAAGCTGGTGGTAAAGATGTATCAAAAATTGAAGATGCAAAAAAAGCTGCTTTAGAGTATGCAAAAGAAAATTTATAGGATTAAAAAGTGACTGAACTATTTGATAATTATTCATCAATTATAGTTTTTCTACATGTGATTTCTGCTGTATTATGGGTAGGTGGAATGTTAGCAATTAGATTTGCCGTTCACTACTCAATGCAAGATATTACAGACCCAAAAATAAAACTAGGAAGAACTTTAGAGTCTTTAAGAAGATTTTTTAATATGGTTATTCCTGCTATTATTTTAATTTTAATAACAGCAACAATAATGATAGTAGCTTTAAATTTAAAAGAATCAACACTTTATAACTTAGTGATGGTAAAAGAAATTGTTTTAACAATAATGACAATAATCTTCATAACTATTTATATAAAAAGAAACAAAGCTTCAAAAGCTTTTGAAAGTGGGAATTTACCTGCTGCTAAAAAACAATTAGAACCTATAGCTAAATACTTTATTCCATTAAATATTATTCTAGGAATTATTGCTATATTCTTAGGAGTTACATTAAGAGGATTTTAATCCTCTTAATCGTCTAAATAATACTCAACTGTTGATACAACTCTAACTCTTTTTATATGTTGTGTATTTTGATCTCTACTTGAAATAGAGAATTGTCCTTGTCTTGCTTTTTTAATTTTTCCTAATTTACTATTTGAATCTTTAGCGAACTTCAAAGCAACTTCTCTAGCTTTTCTTGTAGCTTCTTCTATCATAATAGGTTTTACTTCATTTAGTTTTGTAAAAAAGTACTGAGCTTTTGAATCATAATCATTCATTCTAAATAAAATACCTTTTTTATTTAAAGATGAAATATTTAAAATTACACTTCTAACTAAATCGACATTTTTAGAGTACACATTGATTGTTTGATTTGCACTATACCTAAATCTTACATTTTCATTTGAGTAACTGTTTGCTAACTTATCATTTATTGAAGGTGCTGGTATTGTCCATTCATCTTCCATAATTTCATTATCTTTTAAAAAATCTATTATAATTTTTGTATTTGTTTCAATCTGTTTATTTAAGTCATTTAGATCATTGCTAGCAACTGTGAATTTTATTGGCCATAAAACAATATTTGCATTAAACTCTTTTTGAGATAAGCCCTTTACCGTTACACTTCTATCAAACTGCTTATAGGTTTTAACACCTTCTACTAAAAAATATCCTAAAGAACTTAGCCCTAAAATAAGACATATTCCTAAAACATAAATTGATTTACTACTAAAATTTGACATAAAATTTCCTTTTATTTAAATAATAATCTATTTTTATAAACTAATATAATCATACATAAAAGAATAAATATAAAAGAATAAATCATTATATTCCATCCAAAATGTTCATATATTATAGAAGGTAAAAATGAACCCATAGCTCCACCAAGATAATAAAAAGTAAGGTACATTCCTGAAGTTAATGACTTTTGTTCACTTTTCATAGAATTTGCTAAACCTGTACTCATTGTATGTACTGTAAACATACCAATACAAAAAACAAATAACATTACAAATAAAAATAAAACATCATCACTTACTAAAAAAAAGTTAACTACTGTAAAAATTAATAGACCTACTAAAATAGTATTTAGTTCTGTTTTAAAAAATCTTACTATTTTTTTAGATAATAACGAAACTAAAATTCCCATTCCATAACCTAAATATAAAAGACTTATTTGAAACTCATTTATAGAACTACTTATATCTTTTAATCTAAATGGAAGTACATTTAATACTCCTGCAAATACGAAAAATACACAGAACATTAATAAATATACTAAAACAAATCTTCTATCTTTTAAAATATTTGTAATATCACTAAAACTTGGTTTAGATAGTGTTGCATCACCTTCATATTTTAATTTTTTAACAAAAAATAGTGAAATAAAAATTGCTAAAGATAAAGAGTAAAAAACATATTCATAAGAAAAACTTGTAGCAATAGCACCTGAAAAAATCCGACCTATCATTCCACCTAAAACTGTTGCAGCTACGTAAATTGCCATATTGTATTTGATATTTTCTTTATCTATATTTGCTAATATACTCATAAGTGCTGTTAAAATAGCAGGAACAACTAAAGCTTCACAAAATCTAAAAAATAAAAATGTTTCATAACTATTACTTAAACCTAAAAAGATATTTGTAATAAGTAAAATAGAAGATGAATACATAAGCATTTTTTTAGCACATACTTTTTCTAAAATATATCCATATACAATAGGAGAAATAGCTAAAAAAAGCATTATAATTGCTGTAAATTGAGAAGCTTTTATAACTGAAATATTAAACTCTTTTGCTAAAAGTGGTTGTAAGGGTTGAGTTGCATACATCACAGATAAAACAATCACAATACAATAAACCACAATAAATAAATCTATTTTCTTCATCTATCTTTCATCTCTTATATAAACCTTTTCGAAATAATTTTCAACTATATTCATTCTTACTAGACTTTTAAAATACTCTTTTGTCAATCTTTTTTTTCCTAAAGATTTACTTTTAAAATCTTTTTTAAACTTTTGTATTTGTTCTTGAAAATACAATCCCTTATAATCCAAGATAAACAAATCTTCATTATTTGAGTATTTATAAATTAAGTCTACATAATATTTATTATCAATTAAATAACTAGTAAACTCATAGTTAGAATACTCTAATCTTTCAACTATTTTCATAGATGAAACTTTTAAATCTTTTTTTAATTGATACTCAAAAAAACCTCTTGATAAGCCATTCCAAGTACATGAGTTATCTAGCCATATATACTCAACAAATAACTTTCCATAGTTTTCATCATTTATTGATTTAATATACGCATTGTTTGTACAGTAACTTATAGTTAAAAGTCTTTTTTCGGTATTTAATTTTTCTATATTATTCAAATTATTTGCATATTTAGTAGAAGTACAAGCATTAAAAATAAATGCACTTATTACTATTAGTAATACCATTTTCATTTAAAATCCTTTCTTTAAAGGCGAATTATACCATCTTTTGGGCAATTAATTGACATCCTATTATTTTTTTATTAATATAAACAAATATAACATAAAGGGAAACAATTTAAAAATGATTAAAACCATACTGCTAGTTTTTACAGTTTTAATATTTACAACAGCTTGCTCAAATAAAACTAAATCATTAAATTTTGTAAATAGTTATAAAGAACTTGATAACTTACCATTTCCTAGTGCTTCACTTGAAAAGACTCTCATAAATACCAACTCACAACTAAGACACTTCTACAAAGATTGGAAAGCAGTTAGATATAAGTGGGGAGGAAATTCAAAAAGAGGTATTGATTGTTCTGCATTCGTTCAAAAAGCATATAAAAAAAGTTTTAATTTAAAACTTCCTAGAACAACAAAAAAACAACATAACATAGGAAAGTATATTAAAAAAGATGCTTTAAGATTAGGAGACTTAGTCTTCTTTAAAACAGGTTGGAATACAAGGCACGTAGGAATATATTTAGATAATGCTAGATTTATGCACGCTTCTACTAAAAAAGGTGTAATTATCTCTTCTTTAAACAATCCATATTATAAAAAACACTATTGGAAAGCAAAAAGAATTCTCTTTTAACACTAAGAAAAAAAAGGGTATAATATTCACTTAAAAATCATATTTTAGGAATAATTCGTGATCAAAAAAATAATATTTTTTACTTTTATTATACTCTTTTTAAATGCCTGTAATAGCACAAAAACACTAACATATAAAGAAACATCCAACAAAAATATAACATCCCAAATTGAGGTTCCAGTAAAGCCAAATACAATAAGTAAAAATATTGAATTATCTAAAAATATTGTAAAAAACCAAATACCGAATAAAAAAACTGAAATAGAAAAAAAAGTTTTATCAAATGATGAGATCATAAAAAAAGCACTTATGCAATTTTATAATGAATGGAAAGGTGTAAGATATAAATTTGGTGGTAATTCAAAAAAAGGAATTGACTGCTCTGCTTTCACTCAAAGAATATTTAAAGAGAAATTTAATATTAAAATTCCAAGAAGTACTAGAACACAAGTTAAAGTAGGAGAAAAAATCAAAAAGTCTCAATTAAAACTAGGAGATTTAGTATTTTTTAAAACAGGTAGAATTGATAGACACGTTGGGGTTTATATGGGTAATGGAAAATTTATGCACGCTTCAATAAAAGGCGTTAAATTTACAAAACTAAATAAGAATTTCTACAAAAAAGCATATTGGACATCAAGAAGAATAATCAAAGATTTATAATACAAAAGCCCTAAAGTTTTAATTGTATTTAGGAGAAATGAGTTTATTTTTACTTACTACTCTTGCTATAAAATTTGAAATATGATTAAAAGAGTAATATAAATAGGGCTTTTAGTAATTAGTATAGGTTAATGAGGTAAATGCACTTAAATTTATAATTTAGGAAGCAGAAAGGATACAAATGAGAATGCATCTACCTCTTTAATACTGTAATTATAATAAGAGTATATGATAATTGTATGATTTTATTACAATTTTAAGTAATTTGATAAAAAATACAGACAAATAACACATACTATGTACATTTTTAGCGCATATAAGATATTTAACTTAAATATTTGTTTGCCTTCAAAACCATATCTTGCGACAATAGTTAGATTTAAACCACTAAAAGGTGAAGTTGAAACTGTAGTTGACCAAGCCATTAAAAATGTTACTGCTAATAAAGTATGATTTACTGAACTTAAAAAATCCCCAATTATCGCTATAGTAATTATGGGATGTATTCCTACAAATGCTAATATAATAAAAATAGCTAAAAGAATAGAGGCTATAAACCAATCAAATTTTTCAAAAGGTAAGGATAAATCTAAGCCTATTAAAATAGAACTAATTGAAATACCAAACATACCAGCAATTAAAAAAAGAGACATTTCAACTTTCATTTTTGGAAGTTCATGAAAAATATGCTCTTTTAATTTATTTATAGCTTTAATAAAACCTTTTTTTATTGGTAAAACAAATAAAGATAATAAAAAAGAAAAAACAGAGATAAGAACAATTACTTTAATTGTTGGAAAAAAATGATTAGTAATTAAAACTAAAACAGCTAAAACAAAAGGAAGTATCAAAGTATCAAAAGCTACAGGATACCCTCTAAACTCATCTATATTAAAACTTTTATTTTTTAAAACTTCATAATAAGTAAATAAAAAAGCGATAAAGGCTAAAACAAGACCATTTGAAAGAATAATAACCGTATTTAAATTAGGTGCATAAGTCACAGCAGCAGCAAAGGCTACAAAAAAAGGAGACCAGTAAGCATCACTAGCAAATGCTCTTGTTAGAACTATCACTTGAGTATTTGTAAGCTTAGCTTTTTTATACATTTTATCTGCTACTAAAATTAATGATGAAAGATTTATTACTGAACCAAAAAGATGTACTCCTAAATAAGTTTTTAAAAAAGATTTTTTCCCTTTAGGAAGATTTGAACTTTTATCTTTTTTAGGAGTTGCTATTAATCTTAAAAAACCTACTCCTATTAGAAGAGTTAATAGATATTGATTTACTGTAAAGACTTTTACAAAATCTATTTTAAAATTCATATAAAAAGAGAGACTAAAAGCAAATAAACTTAAAACAATAAGTATATTTAAAATCTTTTTACTATTTAAACTTATATACAAAAGAATAAGTGCAAACCAAGCTAATAAGCCTGAAATTATCAATACTTTATTATTAAAAAAATAAGCAATAAAAGTACTTATAAAAGATAAAAATATTAATACCCCTGAAAAAGGAATTATTTTATTCACTTTTTTTGTCCTTTTTTAAATAAAATATAGATAAATAAATTCCTAAAGCTATAAATACAACTCCAACTAAATGATATAGTTCTAACTTCTCACCTAAAAAGAAATAAGCTAAAACTGCTCCAAAAATTGGCATTAAATGAGTAAATTGCCCTGCTTTATTTGCACCCACTTCAACTGTAGCTATATTCCAAAAGTAAAAAGATAAAATTGAAGGAAATATTATCATATACATCAAAGAGTAAAAAAGCTGTTTATTCTCTATAAAACTTACACTAAAACTATATCCTTGATAGTAAAAAGCAACACTTAACATTACTACACCTATAAAAGAAGTAATTGTTAAAAAATCAAAAGCTTTTAAATCTTTAGGTTTAAACTTTAAAAGTATCGAATATAAAGACCAAACTAATCCAGCTAATAATATCCATAAATCACCCTTTGAAAACTCTAAAGTATTTAAAGATTCAAACTCACCTTTTAAGATAAGATATATAACCCCTAAAGTTGATAAAAAAATACCAAAAACCTGAATAGCTTTAATTTTTACTTTTAATATAATAGTTGATAAAACAACTATCATTATAGGAATAGCTGAATTAATTAATAAGGCATTTATAGCTGTTGTTGTTTGTAAACCATAGTATAAAAAGGTATTAAACCCAGCAACACCAAAACCACCCAATAAAAATAAAAGTAAAAAATCTTTTTTTAATGCCTTTGTTAATCTTTTAATATTTATTAAAATATATGGTAAAAATAAAACTAAAACAAAAAACCATCTATAAAAAGATAACTCTGTTGGTTCAATACTTGTTGATACCAATCTCCCAAAAACAAAATTACCAGACCAAAAAAGTACTGCTAAAACTAATAATATATAATATTGCATCTTCCACTTCTTTTGAAAAAATTTTTAAATTAAAAAAGGGTTCAAGTATATACTTGAACCCTTAAAAAAAGCTTTTATAAAAAAATATTTTACTAGAATTTATATGAAGTGTAAACTCTAAAGATATTATCATCATTTGAAGCTGTGTCAAAATCAGCACTTTCATACATAACTTTTGCAGAAAGATTTTTATTAAATGCATATTGTAAGAATCCACCAACTGCATCAATTTTTTCATAGTTTAAAGGAGAAGTAGGTTCATCTGTATTTACTTGACCATAATAAGCAACAGCCGTTACACCTGCAATATTTGTAGCAATAACACCAACTAAAGTATCAGTATTTTTAGTATAAGTTACACTTCCACCATGTAAAGGTAAAGCAGTAAAGGCATTATCAGCACCTGAACCAACACCAGGATAAACTGTACCATCACTTCCTGTTGTTGTATATAATGCTGTTAAATTAAACATCCCAACATTTCCACTAGCTTTTAAACCAAACATTGTTCCATCTTCTGAACCATTTGTTGTATCAAAATACTGTGCATGAATATTTGCTACACCAAAATCATAACCTGCTTCTAAATATGTAGCATCCTTATCATTTGCAGAAACTTTACCTTTTACATCTAAATATTGTGCTTGTAAAGTTAAATTTTCTATAGAATTATTCTTTATATATAAAGTCATAGCACCATCTTCAAACTGATCAAATTCACCTGGATCTCCAGCTTGATTTGTTCTATCTTGATATTTATCAACATAAGCAGCACTTACAATAGTATTTGGTAAATCTTTATTAACTACAGTAATTCCTTCAAATGATTGTTTAATCATTCTAGTACCAGAACCAGCAACTAATGGAGTTTTAATATACTGTCTACCAACTTTTAAAGATGTATTACTAATTGTATATTGTAAATAAGCCTCAGACATAACAGAACCTGATGCATCCATAGTCTTATTAAAATCATTAGTACCCTCTGTAGATATATCTAAAACATGAGAAGTTTGAAAAGTAACTCCTGCATTAAATCCATAAAAAGAACCTGTAATAACATTTATATTACCACCAATAACTGAGATATCATCACTTTTCCCATCTGATACAGGCTCTACACTAAAATATTGAGCTTTTATTTCACCTTTCATTTTTGAATTAGAAAAAGCCTCTTCTAAAGTTTCAGCAAATGTCGTACCTGAAAATAGTAAACATGCAGCCATACTTAATTTTGTAATTTTTTTCATTTTATCTCCCCAAGATTTCGAAATTTTCTAGACTACCATACACGCGCAATAATAGTTGGTACTCTACAAAAAATATTTTAATTAAATAAAATCGCAAAACTATCGCACTAATAAAATATAGGGACATACGGCATAGAAATGCCGTATTTTATGTCTAAATCATTTTAAGAAAAGAATGTTGAGTATTGAAGTTGCTAGTGATAAAAAGAAAGCATAATAAGTTTAAAAGCAAAAAACACAGGTACCACAACTTCAAATTTTAAATGTATCACTTGTACCTTCAGTTAAAATAATAACAAAAAAATTTCGCAATTTAATCGCAAAATACTACTCAGTAAAAAAATCTAATAACAGTTTATTAAATCTATCTTTATGTTCTATTTGACTCCAATGTCCACACTTAGCAAAACTATGAAGTTGAGAATTATCAATTAACTTATGAAGTCTTATAGAATTTTCAAAAGGTATAACCTTATCATCTCTTCCATGAATTATTAAAACTTCATTTTCAATAGCTTCAATATCTTTTTCATCACTTGCCATAGCACTTACACTACTTTGTCTTGGATATGGGAACATTGAACCAAAAGACTCTTGAAAACCAGGTCTAATACTAGCTTCATATCTCATCTTTGCTAAATCATCAGTTACTAATTCTCTACTATAAGCAAAAGTATCAAGTAAAGCTTTCATATTTTCTATACTTGGTGTATACCCCCATGCTTGGTCAAGTCCTGCTGTTAATTCAAACTCAACACCCATAGCTCCCATTAAAACTATTTTATCAAATCTTTGAGGATACTTTATACTTAAAGCTAAAGCTAAAGCTCCACCAAAAGAGTTACCAACTAAATTTGTTTTTTCAATATTTAAAGCATCCATTAAATCAATAATTTGCTTTACCCACACATCCATATTATAAACCATGCCATTAACTCTTTGCGTATATCCAAAACCTGCCATATCAGGAGCTATCACTCTAAAATTATGTGCAAGTTCAGGCATTGCTAATCGCCAATTTGCATAAGCTGAAACCCCTGGGCCTGAACCATGAATAAATATTATAGGTTCACCCTCTCCTAAATCATGATAATTTGTATCAAATTCACCTGTTTTTATACTATTTGCTATTTCTGGGTTTGACATTTTTACTCCTTATTTAAATTAAATTCTCTTGCTAAAAGTTCATAAGATCTTTTTCTATGTTCAAAAGAATAAGTCACATTCACAATAATTACCTCATCAACTTCATACTCTAAAGCTAACTGTTCTATTTGTTGTTTACACTCTTTTGCATTTCCAAGTATCATAGTATTCATTGTTTCTTCATAATATTTTCTATCCTCAAAGCTTAAACTTTTTATTAGTTCTTGAACTATTTGTGGATTTTGAAGTTCATCCCTTGATGGATGTCTAAAAGCTTGTAATTTCCAGTAAGTATGAGTACTTGCTATATATTCTGCTTCTTCTTTATTATCTGCTACTATACAAGCAACAGCAATACTTGCTTTTGGTTCCTTAAAATTTTGACTTTTATTAAAGCTATTTTTATACTCTTCTAAAATAGAAGGGTTTCTATCATGGGTACCTATAAATAAAGCAAGAATAAAACCAGCACCTAAAACCCCTGCTAAAGAGGAACTAGAATTACTAGAACCAAGTAAATAAACAGGTGTACTGTGTACTCCTTGGGGTGAAAGTTTTAAATCATAAAATGCTGATTGTTTTGAAGTAGTATTATCTAAATAGTTTATAAGTTCATAAGCTTTTTGAGAATAATCACTTTTTGAAGTATGCAAAGCTCGTGTAGCTAAGAAACTTCCTCCACTAGCTCGTCCTATTCCTAAGTCAATTCTATTATTATATAAAGCACTAAGTGTATTAAATGTTTCAGCTACCTTAAAAGAACTATAATGATTTAGCATAACTCCACCACTACCAACTCTAATCTTTGAAGTATTAGAAGAAACTGCTCCAATCATAATTTCAGGAGCACAAGAAGCATACCCAGGAGTATCATGATGTTCTGCTAATAAATATCTATGATAACCTAAGCTTTCACAAAACTTAGCTAATTCTATAGTATCAAATAAACCTTCTTTTGCTTCTTTTCCATCATGAATAGGTGATTGGTCTAATACACTTAATTTTAACACTTTATCGCCCCATCTTTTTTACACTCTCTCCACCTATTCCAAAGTGTTGTTTTGGCATTTCATTTAAAATTACCCTAACATTTTGTTTTGGTGCATCTATAGCTTCATGAATTGCTTGAGTTACTTTTTCTATAAGTTTCTCTTTTTGCTCATCACTTCTACCTTCAATAATATTAATTTGTGCAATAGGCATAAAAGCTCCTTTTTTAATGTCCCATCAAAAAAGGGACCATTTCATTTTTAATTTCTTTCATCGGTAAAAGTAAATTTTACCTAAAGAAACAAACCCTAAAGAGAGCAACGAGTTGCTCTTGTTTTCTATATGAATTTCATAGTTAAAGTTCCTAAGTCTTGGAATTTAACAGTTACATTATCACCTTTATTAACAGTAGTCGCAGCCGTAATTGCTCCACTTAAAATATAAGAACCAGCCTTTAAAACCTCACCTCTTTCACTCATCATATTAGCAAGCATAGCAATAGCAGTAGCAGGGTGTCCAAGAACAGCAGCACCAGCTCCTAGTTGAACAACTTCACCATTTATTTCCATAACTACACCAAGTGTTTTTAGGTCAATTTCATCAACTTTTTTAGCCATACCACCACTTACATATCTTGAAGATGAAGAGTTATCGGCAATTACAGATTTTAAATCAAATTTAAAATCCTTATATCTTGAATCAATAATCTCAACAGCTGGCATTACAAAATCAGTAGCAGCTAAAACATCACCTATATGACATCCAGGTCCACTTAAATCATCTTTTAATACAAAAGCAATCTCAGCTTCTACTTTTGGATGAATTAATTCATCAAAAGGAATTTGTGCCCCATCACCATAAGCAAAGTAATCGCATAAGTATCCATAACAAGGATTAGGAACACCCATTTGTTTCATTTTAGCTTGAGATGTTAATCCCATTTTCATACCTACAATTTTATGACCTCTTTTCTCTTTTGCAGCTCTTGCAGTCCATTGAATATCATAAGCATCTTCATAAGTCATATCTGGATAATCATCTGTAATTTTAGTAATCTCATAAGCTTGTAATTCAGCATCTTCACAATGCTTTGCTAATTTTTCTATTGTAGCTTTATCTAATGCCATTATAGTAATCCTTTTTGTTTAGCTAATTCCATAGCACAATCATCAATCATATCTTCTTGACCACCAATCATTCCTCTTCTACCTAATTCAACTAGTAAAGTTCTAGCATCTATTCCATATTTTTCTTCTGCACGTCTAGCAAATAGTAAAAATGATGAATAAACCCCTGCATATCCTAAAGTAATAGAATCTCTTGAAATTCTTGTAGGTTTACCCATAATAGGAAGTGCAATATCCTCAGCAGCATCTTCAATAGCTTCAAGGTTAACACCAGTTTCAACACCCATTCTATTACAAACAGCAACTAATACTTCTGTTGCAGTATTACCAGAACCAGCACCAAAACCTGCAAGTGATGCATCAATTCTAGTTGCTCCTGCTTCAATAGCTGCTAAAGAATTAGCCACACCCATTGATAAGTTATTATGACCATGGAAACCAAGTTCAATTTCATCTCCAAACTCAGCTTTAAGTGCAGATATTCTAGCACTTACCATATCAGGTAATAAATATCCAGCTGAATCAGTTGCATAAATAGTAGTAGCACCATAAGAAACCATTTTTCTAGCCTCTTCAACTAATCTTTTTTCATCTACCATGTGTGCCATCATTAAGAAACCAACTGTATCAATTCCCATAGATTTAGCAGCTTTTATATGTTGAGCAGAACAATCAGCTTCCGTACAGTGAGTAGCTACTCTAACCATAGAAATTCCATGTTCAACAGCTCTCTCAAGGTCTTTTACAATTCCAATACCAGGAAGTAAAAGAGCTGATATTTTAGCTTGTGTCATATTTGGTACTACTGCATCTAACCACTCTTCATCTGAGTGTCTTCCCCATCCATAGTTAAGTGATGAACCACCAAGACCATCTCCATGTGTAACTTCAATAAAAGGAACACCTGCTTTATCCATTGCTGTTGACATATTTGTCATCTCTTCAAGTGAAAATTGATGTCTAATTGAGTGCATTCCATCTCTTAAAGACATATCATGAATTTTTATTTTTTTACCTTGTAAATCCATCTTATGCTCCTTTAATTTTTTTAGCCATTTGTTCAGCTATATTAGTTGCAGCTGCTGTAATAATGTCTAAATTACCTGCATACTTAGGAAGATAATCCCCTAATCCCTCAATCTCTAACCAAATAGAAATTTTATTACCATCAAAAACTGGTCCATTTTTTAATACATATCCAGGAATAAACTCTTGCATTTTTTCAACCATTTCATGGATTGATTTTGTAATAGCTTCTTCATCAGGTTTTTCAGCTGTTAAACAATGAATTGTATCTCTCATCATAAGTGGTGGTTCTGCTGGATTTAAAATAATAATAGCTTTACCTTTTCTAGCTTTACCAACTTGCTCAATACCAAGTTTTGTAGTTTCTGTAAACTCATCAATATTTGCACGAGTTCCAGGCCCTGCTGATTTAGATGCTGCTGTTGCTACAATTTCTGCATATTCAACTTCTTGAACTTTTGATACAGCTGCTATCATAGGAATAGTAGCTTGTCCACCACAAGTAACCATATTTACATTTTGAGTATCTTGAGATAAAAGCTCTTCCATATTAACAGATGGTACACAAAAAGGACCAATAGCAGCAGGAGTTAAATCAATAACTTGAACTCCAAGTTCAGCTAATTTTCTATTGTTTTCACCATGAACATAAGCTGATGTTGCATCAAATGCAATTTTTACCCCATCTTCTTTTATAAAAGGTAATAATCCATCAACACCTTGAGCTGTTGTTTTCATTCCATCTTCTTTAGCTCTTAATAAACCATCAGACTCTGGATCAATACCAACCATCCATAAAGGATTTAATATTTCACTTCTTTTTAGTTTATACATTAGGTCTGTTCCAATATTTCCAGACCCAATTAATGCACAATTTATTTTTGACATGATATTTCCTTAAAAATTGTCTATTCAAATCTAATTGAGGCAGAACCAACTCCACCAATACTTGCAGTCATATTATCACCTGGTTTAATATCAACCATCGCACATAGAGCACCTGATAAGATAACCTCACCTGCTTTAAGTGATACTCCAAACTCTCCAAGTTTATTAGCAAGCCAAACTACTGCATTTACAGGACTTCCAAGTGCTGCTGCACCTGCTCCTGTGTGTAATAGCTCGCCATTTCTCTCTAAAGTGATACCACAAGTTGTTAAATCTACATCTAAAGGACTTACACTTTGACCTCCAAATACCATATATCCACAAGAGGCATTATCAGCTACTGTATCTTGAATTTTAATTTTCCAATCTTTAATCCTTGAATCAACGATTTCAAAACAAGGCATTACAAACTTAGTAGCTTTTATAACATCAGCAACTGTAACACCAGGACCTTGTAAATCCTCTTTTAAAACAAAGGCTATTTCTCCCTCTGCTTTTGGTTGAATCATTCCAGCTGACACATCAATTACATCACCATCTGAATAAATCATATCTGATAAAAGGTAACCAAAATCAGGTTGATGAACACCTAACATATCCATTACAACTTTTGAAGTAACTCCAATTTTTTTACCAATGATTTTAGATCCATCATTTTGCATTCTTAACTTTAAAAAATGATGTTGAATAGCATAAGCATCTTCAATTGTAGAATCAGGCTCTCTATTTGAAATTGGCTCAATAGTATGATTTCCCTTTAAAGCTTCATATAATTCATTTCCATATTTTTCTATTTTTTCTTGTGTCATTGCCATTTTACACCCTTACATTTTTATACATACATTTTTAAGTTCAGTATAGAACTCTAAAGAGTGATGACCACCCTCTCTACCAATACCTGAACCTTTCATACCACCAAATGGTGTTCTTAAATCCCTTAAGAACCAAGAGTTAATCCATACAATTCCTGAATCAATTTGAGAAGCTACTCTATGAGCTTTATCTAAATTCTCTGTAAAAATTGTAGAAGCAAGTCCATAGTCTGTATCATTTGCCATTTTAATTACCTCTTCTTCACTATCAAAAGGTGCAATATGACAACAAGGTCCAAATACCTCTTCTTTTACTACAGTTGCATCTTCTGGAAGTCCTGTCCAAATAGTAGGTTCAACAAAGAATCCATTTGCTAATTCACCTTCCATTTTTGGAACTCCACCACCAAGAACAATATTTGCTCCTTCTTTTTTAGCAATATCATAATATTTAAGAACTGTGTCTTGATGAGTTTTACTTACAACAGGCCCCATATCAACTGAATCATCATTGTGAATACCAAGCTTTAACTTAAGTGCTGATTCTTTTAATCTTGATACAAACTCATCAAATATTGGTCTTTGCACATAAACTCTCTCTGTTCCTAAACAAACCTGACCAGAGTTAGCAAAACAAGATCTAGTTGTTTCATGAACTGCTTTATCCATATCACAATCAGCAAAAACAATTGCAGGATTTTTCCCACCAAGCTCTAGAGATACATCCCTAACACCTTTTGAGCAAGCATTCATAATCATCTCACCAGTTTTTGTTTCACCTGTAAAAGTAATAGCATCAACATCTTTGTGAGCAGTAAGTAAATTACCAGTGATTGAACCTTTTCCTTGAACTACATTGTATGCACCAGCAGGAACTCCTACTTTTGACATTACTTCACCAAGCAAAGATGTAGTTGTTGGAGTTACTTGTGATGGTTTTACAACAACTGTATTTCCACAAGCCATAGCAGGACCAACCTTCCAAGTCATAAGTAAAAGAGGTAAATTCCAAGGAGAAATTACAGCAATAACACCTTTTGGTTTTCTCATTGAATAATTCATTGCTATCTTACCATCAGGAGTATCCATTCTATAAGCTTCATCTGCAACAGCTTTCATAGTATCAGCAAATACTTTGAAGTTTGCAGCACCTCTTGGAATATCAATATGTCTAGCAATTGAGTAAGGTTTACCTGTATCTAAACACTCAGCTTCTAAAAAATCATCAAATCTTCTATCAATTTCTTCTGCAATTTCATACATCATGGCAATTCTATCATTTAACTTCATTTGCCCCCATTCCCCTATAAGTGCTGCTTTTGCTGCTGCAACTGCTGCATTTACTTCATCTTCACGTCCTAGGGCAACTTTATTTAAAAGTTGTCCATTCATTGGGTTAATATTGTCAAAAAACTCTCCACAAGATGAGTCTAAAAATTGTCCGTTAATATAGTGTTGTACTTTATTCATTATTTAATCCTAACCTTTTTATTGCATATTTTGCACAAATAATATCTTCTTGTTCAGTTCCACCTGAAACTCCAATAGCTCCAACTTTTTCTTTATTTTCAAAGATAGTAATTCCTCCACCAAAAGGAATTAATCTATCTCGATTTGAAAAACCCTGTTCTAAATGAGATTCATTTTTGAAAATCTGTGTCCAAGTATCTGTATCAAAACCAAAGCTTGCACTTGTATAAGCCTTATCTTTTGCTATTTGAATTGAATGGATAAAAGAATCATCCATTCTTATAAATGCAAGTTCAATTCCTTTTGAATCAGTTACACTTACATTTATTTTTATATTTAATTCTTCTGCTTTTTGTACTGAATACTCACAAAGTTTTAAAGCTGTTTGGCTTCTTAAATCTTTTGATGTTTTTGTTAACATTTTATTTCCTAAATTCTATGTATAAACATTTGTAAATGATTCAACAGGCTGTTTTGTATGATAGAAGATTCCTTTCCAAAGACTCTCTTCATACCAAGTAATAGTAGGCATATCAGGTTGTACTAAATACCCAAGCCCTGCAAATGTTTCATTTCTGTTTCCAGATGGGTCAAAGAAATAAATAGTATTTCCTCTTGTAATACCATGTCTTTGAGGTGTAACATCTACTTTTACATCATTTTTTGACATAACATCAGCAGCTCTTAATATATCTGCCCAATCATCTAAGAAAAATGCAAAGTGATGTAATCCCATTTCAGGACCACCCACAAAAGCTAAATCATGTGGTGTTGTACTTCTAGCTAACCATGTTGCTGCTTGGACATCACTATTTGGCCCTACAACTACTTGTTCTGTTAATTTAAAGTTTAAAACTTCAATACAAAATTTTGTATTTTCAGCAACTTTATTAATTCCTTTTTCAGGATTTAATTCACACATTAATAAAGCATGATCTAACCAATGAGCTCCAACTCCTGTAAGACCATCTGGCCATGGATCAGGATTTTTTGTCCCAACATCTTTTCCAACAAAATCTTTTTTAGCAAAAAGAATCATCTCATGTCCAGATGGAAGATTAAACTTAATACCTCTTCCACAGAAAAGAACTTCTCCTTCTTGAACATCTTGTACATCAATTCCATAATCAAGAATTTTTTGTTTAATAACATCTAAATCTGAATCATTTACAACTTTATAAGCAATATTAATAAATCCAGCTTCATTTGATGGTGTTAATACTAATGAGTATTTATCCCACTCATCCCAACACTTAAGATAAACATTTCCATTTTCATCAGTATGAGTTATTCTTAGATCCATAACTTTTGTATAATGTCTAATAGCCTCATCCATATCAATTACTTTGATATTTATATGTCCAATTCTCATAATTCCTTGATCCATTTTTGCTCCTTTTTTAAATTAAACTAGTCCAAATTTTTTATCTTTTGTTTTTTTACATTTTACTTTTCCAATAAACTCAAACTCAATATCAGTTTTAGGATAAGCTCTACATGCTAAAACAAAACCTTGTTCTCTCTCAACAGGGGATATATGTTTTTCACTCATACATGAAGTTTCAACATCACCTTTTAAAATTTTTATTTTACAAACACCACATCCTCCTCCATGACAACCGTTTGGTGCAATTTCAATTCCACCTTTTGCCATAGAGTTTAAAATGTGCTCATTTATATTTGCATTTACACTATTATCTAGTCCAAGCATTTTAAGTTGAAATATTGAACTATTCATTTTCAATCCTTTAAAATATATAGATAAAAAAACTATCTATATTTTTACTATTTGAACTATACTTGAAAAGATTCGCAGAAAAATCGCAGAAAATAAATTTTTAAAAAATTTTCAGAAACAAAAAAAGGCCTGCATACACAGGCCTTTTTTTAAATAAAATTAAATAGATTTAAATAGAGGTGAACGCTGATTTTCAGCATTTAAATCAGCTTTTGAGAAGAACTTTTCAGTATAAATATCTTTTTCATAAAGTCTTCCTCTCATAAGTGTTGTAATACAAGCATCTATCATTGGTGGAGGACCACAAAGATATGCTTTTTTCCCTGAGAAGTCATTTTCAAAAAGCTCTTTTGCTGCATCATTTACAAAGCCTTTTCTTCCTTCCCAAGAAGGTGTATCTTCATCGGATAAAACGGGTACATAAGTAAAGTTTTCATACTTTTGTTCTAAGTCTCTAAATAAATCAGCATAATATAACTCTTCTTCATTTCTAGCACCATGGAAAAGTGTTATTTCTTGTTTACTTCCATTTTCAAGTTGTTCTAAAATCATAGATTTTGGACTTGAAAGACCTGAACCTCCTGCAAAGAAAATCATAGGTTTATTAGCAGATTCTCTTACAAAAAATCTTCCATAAGGTCCTGATATTTTCCTTCTAGCACCTACTTTTACATTTTTATGAATCCAAGGAGTTGCTTCTCCATCTGGAACTAAAGAGATATTTAACTCTACAATTTTTTTATCATTTGAAGAGTTACATAAAGAAAATGCTCTTGGTTCATCAAAGCCTGGTACATGATATTGTACATATTGACCTGCTTGAAACTCAATCTCTTCATCTAATTCTATAAAAATACCTTTGATTCTTGGTGTTAAATCCTTTACCTCAACAACTGTTCCCATAAAGTCTTTTACAGGTATTGATTTTGCATCTGGATCTTCATCAACATCAGCTTCTATAGCACAATCTTCCATAGGTGTAGCAGTACAAGCAAGACATTTCCCCTCATCTTTTTCCATATCCATAAGGGCAAAAGGAGAGGCTGCACCATAGTCAACCTCACCTTCTAATATCTCGACTTTACAAGTACCACATAAACCATGAGAACACGCATGGGGAATATATACCCCTTGTCTTAAAGCAGCATCAAGGATAGTTTGACCATCCCCTACTTCTACTATATCTCCTGTTGGTTCTATTTCTACTTGATAACTCACATTCCTACTCCGTTAATTCCTGTTAAATTTGGTGTTTCAAATCTAACTAATGATTTATGGTCAATTCCATTATCTTCAAGTGACTTCTCAAAATCAGGAGTAAACTCTTCACCGTTTAATCTCCAAATAACAGAATCATCCCATACAACTTTTTCAAAATCTGGATGATCTTTATAACAACTAGGCATTACTTCATGAACTAATGCTTTAAAAGGCATAGCAGGTGGCAAAGGAAAAGCCATTGCTGAATTTATCAACTTATGTTTATCCCAACCTACATATACAAGTTGATTACCATGAAACTTATCTACACTATCCATCATAATTACTGGATATTCACCTTTTGCTTGAATTGCCATTATGCTTCTCCTTTCCATTCTTTCCACATTTTTTCATCTTGAGAACCTACATAATCAAGATTGTCTTGTCCAAACTCAACTTTATACCACTTAAGTACTTCTGGAAGTGTTGCTCCACCACAATTTCCTTGGAAAATTTGATGAACTGGTAACCACGATTGGATAAACTTTTCAGGTTCATCTTCAAAAATATCTTTACAATGATCCGAACAGAAATGGAATCTCTCACCATTATACATAGTATGTCTATGAGCAATTTGTGTTGGCTCACCTTTTTCAACTTCTGTTGCTAACATTGGTAATTGACAAGTTTGGCATAATTGAGGAAGCATTTCAGAATAATATCTTTTACCCTCTTTTTCTAACTTATTCCAATGTTCATAAACAGGTCTGTAGTACTTATCAAAAGTATCTGGATACTTTTCGCTTAACCAATCCATTTTTTTCTCATCTGGAATCCAAGTATGGAAAGGTGCTGCTGCATTATGAGTATATAAAGTCATCCAAACTTGATGAGAAATATGCTCTTTTTCAGCTTTTATTGTTGCTGCACAATCTGGAACTGTAATTCCATATCTTTCTAAATCTTTAAATAATGCAACTGTGTTTTGCTCAAAATATAATTCCCAAGCTTCTTTCCAAGATTGTGGTGATTCAGGTAACATATAATCCATCATTGCAGATACTAAACCTAAAACTTTATATCCTCTCCATGTCCATTTATCAATCCACTTTTGAACAATAGGAACATTATCAGGGTCTTGCTCTAATAAGAACTTAATTGCTTGTAAACCTAAAGTCATGTGTCTTGCCTCATCACTTTGTGCAGAGAATCCAAATGTTACTGTCGCCATATCTCCATTATAAGCAGCACCACTCATAAATGGTACAAATAAAAGATTTGTTAATACATACTCAAATGAGAATCCAATAGCAATAATAAACTCAAATGGTCCTGCTGCTCTTGCATCATCAAAAAAAGATTTAGGAACAGATAAATACCAAACATTATCATGCCAATGTGTCCATTCTGAAAAACCATTAAAATATTTATTATAATGACTTAAAGTATGAACTTGAGTTTGTACATGTCTTAACTCATCAATAGCTTGCATTTGACAAGCAACTCTTGGACCATCACCTCTAAAAGCTCTAGCAATATTAGCAAACCCTCTATGTGCTTGATATTCTAATGGTGAAACACCTGTTAAAAACAGTTTTAAAGCTGATACATATCTTGCATCTGTAATATTTTTTTGTCCATTATTTTGAGCAAATGCATCAATAATTGCATATAACTTTTTGTCTTTTTCACCTTGGTATTTCCAATAAGCATCCATTGTCATTCTAAATGGATCTTCCCAAGCTTCCCAATCATGGATTTTTATTCCCTCAAATTTATCTTCAGGGAAAACGTCATCCATATCTTGATATGTAGTTTCCCAACCAAGTCTTGTCATATACTTATATTTGTCCTTCATATTTAGACGTTTTTTTCTTTTTTGTGTACTCATAGTCATAATATTTTCTCCTAGTTTTCCCAATAAATTGTAAAGTGATCATAATCTTCATCAACATTTCCGGCTAATGAAATTAAAACTAACTGTAACTCTTGTGGATCCCATTCTCTACCTAGTTTTTCAGATACTGTTTGGGCATTTATTACCATCTTTTTCTCTGCTGAAATTTTTACCATTGCAGGTTGTGGATCAACCTCAACATTTTCGTTATCTTCTTGAATTGCTTCAATAATAGCTCTTGTTTCATCTACTGCTTGAAGTGCTAAAAATACTTTTGACATTCTTTCTCCTATAGGTTTAAACCATTTTTATTTAATCTTGCCACTAATTGTTCTTCTATACTACTAATTGTTTCTTCTGGATTATTAACTATATTTTTAGCAATTGCTAGTGCTGCATTTTTAGCAATATCAATATATTTTTTACACCATTGATTTAATAACTCTTTATTTTCATCAGATTCTAAAGCTGCAACTTTAATTGTCATATCAATCCATTTTGCAGATTCATCATTCCATGATGTGATAAATTCTGTCATCATTGTTTGAGCTGTTCCACCTCTTTGATTTAACTCTTGTTCATATTTGTCAAATACTAAAGGATGAATAAAACCATCTAAAATTACATTTTGTGCAATATGTAATTCAAACCAATCTTGTAAAACAAAGCTATCTTCCATTGCTTTTCTAAGTGGCTGCCATGATTCATCATTTAACCATTTATCTTTTGCAGTATCTAAAACAGCAGGTTCATTTTCACTAAGTAATAATCCAATTCTTGTAAGATACTGAGCATTTCCCAGTCTATCTTCTGCATGAAACATATAGGCATTTGTAATAGCTGCCCCATAACCTTCTGAACATAATTGAAGATTATTCATATTTGCTCCCCACTCATAATGTCTAAGAGGTAAAACATAATTCAAGATTTCTTGTTTTATATCTTCTGGCATTACATCTAACATATTTCTTTTTTCTACAAATACAAAATTTTGTTCAGCAACTTCTTGTTGTTTTGCTCTTGCTGTAACATACGAAGCATAGTGATATTGTCTTGGATCTAAAAATTTATACCAATCTTCCATTTTAATGCTAGTTTTGTTTTTATCATATAACTCAAAATTTGGGTTTGCATACGGTCTGTAGTGAAAATTAGCAATTGGTTGAATATCATAAGTAGCCTCTTCATATCTTGAAGCCATCTTGCCTTCACCAATTCTTCTTTCTACATGACCAAAAGTTTCTCTCTTTGGTTTAATATCTATACTTTTAATATCTAAAGACATATTCTTAACTCCTTTATTTACTTAGTGTTCCAACAACACCATACTGCCATTTATGTTTGTCGTTTTCCACATCAATCTCTTGTTCTCTTGTTAAATGCTTAACTGCATTTCTTTTACAAAACTCATCAAATTGCTTTTTCGGCAATGCAAGTTCAACATACATACATGGATCACCAATAGAAAAATCAAACTCTACTAAATCATTTGGTTTAACATCAGTAATATGTACATATTTTCTTTCAAATGGTGATTCATTAGCCATAACACCTACCTTTTTCAATTATGAATTTTTAATTCAATTTGAATCTTAATGGAAAAAAATCGCAAAATTATCGCAGTTATTAGTGAATATTTTTATTTATGTTATAATTTTTCAAATCTACAATAAGAGCAGTAAAATGGGAAAAGTTAAGAACTATATTTTAAATAATAAATCTATACCTACTAAGTTTTCACTAACTTATATATTAATAGGTGCTATTGGTATTTTGTTTATTGATAGACTTATAAGTGAGTTTTCAAAGTATCATTCACTAAGTAAAGAAGGACCTTTAACTTTTGGGATTTTATTTTTAATAACAACTGGAATAATTCTATTTATCATGTTAAATCACATGCAAAAAGTAGTATCTAGGATTGAGCAGTCATATAAAGAATTAAAAGATAAAGATAAAGAAAGACTTGTACCTTATGAATTTGCATTAAATAACTCAATTGATGCAATTTATTGGTTTACATTAGATGCAAAATTTATTTATGTAAATGAAGCTGCTTGTAAAATGATAGGTAGAAGTAAAGAAGAGTTTTTAAACCAGATGTATTTAGAAGATAT
Source organism: Arcobacter rhizosphaerae (assembly GCF_049472155.1). Classification (NCBI taxonomy): domain Bacteria; kingdom Pseudomonadati; phylum Campylobacterota; class Epsilonproteobacteria; order Campylobacterales; family Arcobacteraceae; genus Arcobacter; species Arcobacter rhizosphaerae. The sequence goes on from NZ_JBMOVW010000002.1 coordinate 538,075, forward strand.
GGATCCAAACTTTGATAGACAAACAGCAAAAGAGTGTATGCATAATATTTATAATCATAAAGACTGGAGACTAGAAACAACACAAATAAGAAAAGATGGAACTATTTTTCCTGTGGAGGTTTCAGGACATGGGTTTACTCACAATGGCCATGAATACATCTGTGCTTTTGCAAGAGATATGACACAAAGACAAGAATATAGAACAAAAATTACAAAGATGAATCAAGAACTTCAAAAATCAGTTGAAGAAAAAGATATATTACTAAAAGAGATACATCATAGAGTAAAAAATAATATGGAAATAATCTCTTCTTTATTAAATATGCAAGAGCGACGAACAAAAGATAGAGATATGATTTATATCTTGCAACAAAGTAGAAGTAGAATTCATACTATGGCCTTAGTTCATGAGTTTTTGTATTTAGGTGAAAACCTTGCATATATAAATCTAAAAAATTATATAAAAAGACTTGTGGATGACATAAAAGAGTTATATATTTCTCAAAATACAACTTTAAATGTAGATGTTCATATTGATAATTTAAGTTTTTCTACAAACAGATGTATTCAAATAGGTATGGTTTTACATGAATTATGTGTAAATGCTTTAAAATACGCATTTAAAGAAGATAGAGATAATTTACTATGTATTCACATGAAAAAAATTCAAGATAAAATTCATGTAAAAATACGCGATAATGGAGAAGGCTTAGAAGATATTAGTTCTTTATATAAAGGTGACTCAATTGGAATGCAACTTATTCACTCAATTATAGAAGATCAACTAGATGGGACTATAGAGTTTAAGAATAATAATGGCTTAGAGTGTAATATAATTTTTTCTAAGGATGAGGGAGAATAATAATGAGCAAAATTGAAATTTTAATTGTAGAAGATGAATCAATAATTGCACTAAACCTAAAAGAAACACTAATTGAATTAGGGTATAAGGTTTGTGGAGTTGCACCTAATAGATGTAAAACTTTAGCTTTGCTAGAAAAAGGTGCTAAACCTGATTTAATTTTAATGGATATTTATCTAAAAGGTCCAACTACAGGAATAGAACTTGCTAAAGAGTTAAAAAATTCAATTCCTGAAGTACCTGTAGTTTTTCTAACAGCTAATTCAGAGATAAAAACAATAAAAGAAGCTTCTGAAACTTTCGCTTATGGATATATAATAAAACCATACAAAAAGCAAAGTTTACACGCAGCAATTGAAGTAGCCCTTAGCAAAGCAAAAGAAGATAATGAAAAAATTAAAAAGCTTGATGCAGTTGAGAATATAAACAAAACTTTAGAACATCAATTATCTTTAAATAAGGAACAAAATCATAGAACAATACAGTTAAAATATGGATATCTTTATGACAAAGAAGTAGAAGTTTTATACTATGGAGATGAACCTATAAAACTTACTGCTAAAGAAAAAAAAATTATTGATTTACTTTGTAGAAGTGCTGGGCAGTTTGTATCACAAGAACAAATGGAATATGCTATTTGGCAAGATGAACCAGCAGGATATGCAGCTTTTAGATCTGTGTTATTTAGACTTAGAAGTAAAATACATAAAGATTTAATAGTAAATCAGAATAATTCAGGTTATAAAATAGAGTTGTTCTAAAAAAAGTGCGATAAGAATACGATTAAATTCTACTAAAATGCCTTTATTTTTATAAAGGAGTATTAGTATGGATTTAAAACTTGAAAATAAAACTGCTCTTGTTACAGGTTCAACCTTAGGTGTTGGTTTTGCAACAGCTAAAAAACTATGTGATGAGGGTGTTTATGTCTATATAAATGGAAGAAATAAACAAAATGTTCAAGAAGCTATCAAAAAAATAAATTCACATAATCAAAATGCAAAAGTTGAAGGAATTGTTGCTGATTTATCAAGTAAAGAAGGCTGTGACAAACTAATAAAACAACTTCCAAAAGTAGATATTTTGATAAATAATCTAGGAATATTTGAGCCAAAAGAGTTTACAAGTTTAGAGGAAGATGACTGGCTTAAAATGTTTAATACCAATATAATGAGTGGAGTAAGACTATCGCAATATTATCTTCCTTTTATGTTGGAGCAAAACTGGGGAAGAATCATCTTTATTTCTAGTGAATCCGCTTATCAAATACCAAAAGAGATGATTCACTATGGTATGACTAAAACCGCACAATTATCAGTTACTAGAGGAATAGCAGAACTTACAGCTGGTACAAATGTAACTTCAAACTCCATTATAATAGGGCCTACTAAATCAGAAGGTGTTACTACTTTTTTAAATGACTATGCAAAACAAATGAACTTTACTTTTGAACAAATGCAAGATGACTTTTTTAAAAATATAAGACCTACATCGCTACTTAAAAGATTCACAGAAGTTGAAGAAGTATCAAATATGATTGTTTACACATCAAGCCCATTATCAAGTGCCACAAATGGTGCAGTTTTAAGAGCTGATGCTGGTGTAGTTCAAAGTGCAATATAAAAAGGAAACAGATGAAAAACTATAATATATCTTTAATCAAAGGTGATGGAATTGGTGTTGAGATTATAAACGAAGCTGTGAAAGTATTAGATGCAGTTAGTAAAAAGTGTGGCTTTAGTTTAGAATATAAAGAATATTTAATGGGTGGTGCTGCTATTGATAAAGTAGGACATCCTTTACCTATTGAAACTCTTGAAGGAGTTATAAAATCAGATGCTTGTTTATTTGGAGCAATCGGTGGTGAAAAATGGGATAACTTACCTAGACATCTAAGACCTGAATCTGGACTTTTAAAATTTAGAGAAGAATTAGGAGTATATGCAAACTTACGACCTGCGATTGTTTATGATGAACTTACAAATGCTTCAACCCTAAAGCCTGAAATTATTAAAGGCTGTGATATTATGGTTGTAAGAGAATTAATTGGTGGTATATATTTTGGAAAGCCAAGGCAAAATAATGGACAAAAAGCTTTTAATACCATGGTTTATACAAAAGAGGAAATCCAAAAAATCGGAAAAACAGCTTTTGAACTTGCTATGAAAAGAGATAAAAGATTATGTTCAGTTGATAAATCAAATGTTCTTGAAGTATCTCAACTTTGGAGAGCTACTATGATTGAGTTATCAAAAGAGTATCCAGAAGTGGAATTAACTCATATATATATAGATAATGCAGCTATGCAATTAGTGCGAGATCCTAAACAGTTTGATGTAATAGTTACTGGAAATATTTTTGGAGATATTTTAAGTGATACAGCTTCAATGGTAGTAGGTTCAATCGGTCTTCTTCCTAGTGCTTCAACTGGAAATAAAACAGCAGTTTATGAGCCTATTCATGGTTCAGCTCCTGATATTGCAGGTCTAGGAATAGCAAATCCAATAGCTACTATTGAGAGTGCTAGTATGATGCTTAAGTATTCACTAAATGAAGAAGAAGCTTCAAATATAATTCAAAAAGCTATAAAAAATGTATTAAAAGATGGCTATAGAACAAAAGATTTAGCATCTTTTGATGCCAAAGAGGTTTTAAGTACTTCTCAAATGGGGGATATTATAGTTGAGTATATCAACAAATAAAATGAAGCCAAAGCTTCATTTTATTATTTGGTTTAATTCACACATTTTATCTCTGTATTCATGTCTTTCATAAACACCAATTATTTTTAACTCTTCTACAAAAAACCTCAGCTCATCAAGGGCTAGTTGTAGTCTTTTTTCATCTGTATGTCCGTATAAATCTGCATGAAATTGAGTTGAATACATACTTCCAATCCCTGAATAACTCTCAATTTTTATTAGATCTATTCCATTTGTAGCAAAACCACCAAGAGCTTTATAAAGTGCTGCTGGTATGTTTCTAACACTAAAAATAAGAGAGGTTATGTAAGATTTGTTTTCCTCAAATTTTGGTGTTCTTTTCTCTTTACTTAAAACAATAAATCTAGTAACATTTCCTACATAATCTGAAAATTTTTCTTTTACAATTTCTAAATTATAAATCTTTGCAGCTAATGTTGAAGCAATTACAGCATGAGTTTTATCTTTTGATTTTTCTAGTTTCATTGCTGAACCTGCTGTGTCAAACTCTGAAATAGCTTTTAGATTTAACTCTTTTATATTATTCATACATTGAGCTAGGGCTTGTGGATGAGAAGATACTGTTTTTAACTCTTCTAGCTTATACCCTTTTACAGCTATTAAGGCATGTTCTATTGGATGAAAGTATTCATCTATAATATTTAACTGCATTTTAGGAATAAGCCTATATATTTCTTCAACTCTACCAGCTGATGAATTTTCAATAGGAATTACCCCAATATCTGCTCTTCCTTGCTCAACTAATTGCATTGATTCTAAAAAAGAATCAGAAGCTACTAAGTTTGAGTTTGGAAATAATTGAGAAGATGCTAAATGTGAATATGCACCTTCAACCCCTTGATATACAACTGTTTTATCCATTTAATACTCTTTTTCTTTCGTATTGAAACTCTAAAATTGTTGAAATAGTTCTTGTATAAGGGGCATCAAGTCCTTGTTTTTCACAATTTCGTACAACTACCCCACAAATTTCTTCAAGTTCTAGGGGTCTATTGTTTTCTCTATCCACATACATTGAAGGTTTTAAGTTTACAAAACCTTTTATCAATTCAAACATTTTATCAACGCCTTCTTGTGATATATTTACACCTGCAGCTTTTGCAGCTACGGCTGTTTCACTCATAAGCCCATAGATAATTTTAGAAGTTTTCTTATCTGTAAGTAAAGGTCTTGTTTTCTCTTCTAATAAAGCACAAATTGCATTCACACCATTATTAATAATCAATTTATTCCATAATTCAAGTTTTATATCATCACAAAGTATCGTTGATGTTTGTGTTTTATCCAAAATATTTTTTAGTTCTTTCAAAAAAGCTTGATTTTTCTCATTTGCTTTTATAGCACCTATTAAAGTCTCAACATTTCCAGAACAATGAACATGACCTAAAGAGATAGTATGAGAAACAATAAGCCTTGTTAATCCACCTATTACATAATCATTATTGTAATACTTTGCCATGATATCTTCATTTTCTACTCCATTTTGAAGAGAAATAAAATATGGTATTTTAGAAGAGTTTTTGGCCCAAGAAGCTAATGATTTAGAAATACTCTCTGTACTCATTGCTTTTGTTGCTATAAAAATTGCATCAATTTCTTCTGCTTTAAAACTTTTAGTAAATTCTTCAATACTATATGTGTCTATTTTATCTTCAATAGTATAATCAGGGTGAGTTACTTTCATGTTATTATTTTTTAAATATTCTAAATTCTCACCTCTAGCAATAAACTTAATATTACATCCTACTTCATGTAATATCATTCCATAAAAAGCACCTATACCACCTGCACCTATTACAACTATATTCATTATTTATTCCTATAAATTATTCATTTTTTAAAAGTCATATTATATACTAATACAGTATAATTCTAATAAAAAAGGTTTAACTTGATAAGACTTGGTTCAAATTCACCCACAAGAGCACTAATACTTAAGAATTTTGGGATTGATTTTATTCAAAATGGTGGAGATTTTGATGAAGATAGTATAACTACACAAAATCCAAAATCTTTTTGCTATGAGGCAACAAAAGGAAAATTTGAAGAACTATATAAAAAGTATGGGGTTGAGGATATGCCTTTACTTGTTGCTGATTCTGTAGTTACTGCAAATGGAAGGCTACTTAGAAAAGCAAAAGATGAAGATGATGCAAGAGAAATGTTAGAACTTCAAAGTGGAAATGAAACTTCTGTAATAACTTGTATGATTTATAAATCAAAGGAAAAAGAGCTTATAGATATAAGTGTTACAACATATAAATTTAATAAATTTGATGAAAAACATATAAATGAATATATAAATTCTGGTGAATGTTTTGGAAAAGCAGGTGCTATCATGGTAGAAGGATTTTGTAAGCCTTATATAAAAAAAGTAAAGGGATATGAAAGTTGTGCAATGGGACTTTGTGTTGAAAAACTTTTAACATATCTTTAAGAAATTTATTAAATTTCTATCATATTTATTTATAAAATTTAACTTAAAAAATATATATGGAAACAAGATAATATTCACACAACCCTTATTTTATGGAAACTATAGTTAAATTAATTTTTTTTTAATATTTACTATTATAATATATAAATATGCCATAAGCATATATATATTTACTCATAGCAAATAAAAAGGAACAAAAAATGTTAGAAGTACTATTTGGTGGTCAAAATGTAGAAAGAATCCTACAATACTTATTAGCAAGAGACTCTGCTTATGCAAGAGAAATTGCATTATTCTATGATGTAACTCAAGCTACAATTAAAAAACAACTAGATAAATTAGAAAAAGGCTCTATTATTGTTGGCCAAGACTATGGTAATATGAGAATATACAAACTCAATCAAAGAAATATATATATGAAAGAACTTATTGCTTTATTACTAAAAGTAAGATCAACATACGAGCCAGAAGAAAGAGCAAGACTAGTAAAAAAAGATAGAACAAGAGTTAGAAGTAAAAATAAACCATTAAATTTAAGAAGATAGGTAAAATTAAATATGGAAGAAAAAAATGACCATAGTAATATTGAGTTGCTTAATAATCTGATTGATGTCCAAGATTGTGCCACATTAGTCTGTCAAGTATTAAAAAATAGAAATATTGATGTTGTATTAACTGGGGGAAGTTGTATGGAAATATATACTAATTCCAATTACTCATCACTTGATTTAGATTTTATTGCAAATCCTAATGTAAAAACAAAACAAGTAATTTCCACTATGTTAGATTTAGGTTTTCACAAGACAAAAGATGGTTATTTTAAATATAAAGATAATCCATACTTTATAGAATTTCCAACAGGTCCTATTTCTGTAGGTGACGAACGAGTACATAAAACAATTGAGTTAAAATCTCATGTTGGAACATTAAAACTTTTATCTCCAACAGATTGTGTTAAAGATAGATTATGTGCATATTACTATCACAATGGAAAAGAATGTTATCCTCAAGCAGTAGCTGTAGCACACTCAAACATAGATAAAATAGATTTTGAAAATTTAAAAGCTTGGGTAAAAAAAGAAAAATCAGATATCAAAAATGATTTAACTCAACTATTAAAAGATTTAGAAACATTAAAAAAACCAAAAACACTTAAATCTATAAAAGAGTATTTAAAATCTAAAGAAGAATCTAATTATGTAAATATAGATATAGAGACCGAATTTATTGAACTAACAGATGATTTACTTAATGATTATGTAATATATGAACTACTAAATATTGAATTAGGTGATAATACCTCATACTATGAAAAAATGAGTAAATTATATTTTGAATTGTTAAAAGTATAAAGAAAACCATTAATTTTAAATCTCACAATAACTATATTGAGAACTAAAAATTTAATAACTATTTTATAAACTTATTGTAAAATAGCCAAAAGAAAGGATACCATGAAACTATCAAATTATTTTCTATTAAGTATAACTATTTTTATTTTAACAGCCTGTAGTAAAAAAGAAATACCTGAACAATATGTTATAAATACGAAATATAAAGAAGCAAATATTTTAGAAAAAAAGGAAAAACAAAAAGTAAATCCTTTGGCATTATTAAATAAGAAAGAAAAAGAATTTCTTGAGATTATAAAAATTGATAAATACTCTTCTTTATGTAAAAACAATGATTTTTATGAAGAAATTAAAAAACTAGATACTAAAGAAGAAATCTCACAAAATTTAAAAGATTTTTTTCCTATATATGTAAATAACTTAGAAAACTCATGTATCAATAAAGATGCTTTTTTTAAAGAACTGAAAAAAGAAAAGTACAAAGACTTTAAGTATTCATACGAAATGTATTTAAAAGAAATAAATACAAAAGCTCTTCTAAAAAACTATGAAAATCCTAATATCTCAATAAATGAAATACTAAAGCAATATACTCCCAAACATCCTGATTTTTTTAAATTTATTACGCTTTTAAATAAAAAAAATTTAAACAAAAAGAAAAAATATAGATTAAAACTAAATATCGAAAGATTGAAACTATTAAAAAGTTTTGATAATAAAAACTTTATTCAGTTAAATATTCCTTCTTATAATTTCAGTTTATATGAAAAAGGCAAAAAAGTAAAAAGCTTCGGTACTGTTGTGGGTTCAAAAAAAGATCAAACACCTATTTTATCTAGTAAGTTATCTTATTTTATTATAAATCCTACTTGGAATATCCCTACTTCAATTGCTAAAAAAAGTATTATTCCTAAGGCTTTAAAAGATAAAAACTTTTTGAAAAAGAAAAATATTGTAATTAGATACAAAAAATATGACTTAGACTTAGAACCTATAAAATTTAAAGATGTAAAATGGGATAAATATCTAAAAGATGATGTAAAATATATACCTTATAGATTTATTCAATTACCTTCTAAAACAAATGGAATGGGTAGAGTAAAATATATGTTCAAAAATGACCATGCTGTTTATATGCACGATACTATTGGTTCATGGCGTTTCAAAATAAATAAATCAAAGATTAGAGCTGTAAGTCATGGTTGTATTAGATTGGAGCATCCATTAGCTTTAATGAAACATATAAGTACTTATTACACGACAAAGTCATATAAAAGTGTAAGAAATATATATAATAAAGAACAAACTGACTCTATTAGACTAAGTAAAAAACTTCCTTTACATATAACTTATATCACAGCTTATGAAAAAAATGGTAAGTTAAAATTTACTGATGATATTTATGGATATGACAAAATCCAAAAGTTAAATCATAGTTTTTAATATATCTAAAACTTTAAATAGGTAGAAATACCTATTTTATAAGTGTTTTTATAGTAGTTAACATTCCTGTATGAAGATTGTAATTTGCTACAGGAAAATCAAGATTATCTTCATCTGTAAGATTTACTCTATAAGAGTTTAAATACTCTCCTAAAATTTTTAAATCAATTGCTTTATAATCGACATCTTTATATTGTGTTCTTACAAGTTCATTTCTTTCATTTGATTGCTCTATTATAAAAGCCATTGTTCTTAAACAAACTAAGTCAGCCCATCTATAAAAAAAATCTTTATTAATTTCCTCTACTTTTTTTCCCTCAGGAGTAAAAAGTAGATTTTGATCTCTAAGTGGTAAAAGAACTGATAGTGTTGCTTCCACATAAGGTAAAATTTTTTCTTTCCAAAAATCTTCTTCTTCACTTTTATCTAATGCAAGAGAATATGCTTCTAAAATTTCTTCTTTTGAAGCTTTTTTTAATAATTCATCTAATGATTCATTCATCATATTACCTTTTGTACTAATTGCTCAGGAAGTAAACCTATTGACTCTTCTATTTTTTTTGTATCACCATGTTCTATAAAATCATCTTCATATTCAAAAGAAGTTAGCTTAACACATATTTTTTCTTCATTTAAAAACTCTAAAATAGCGCTTCCTACTCCACCTTGTTTTTGAGAGTCACTAAATACATACCAATCATCATATTTACAGGCTAAATCTTTTAAAGTCTCTTTATCAAGAGGTTTTACAAATCTTAAATCTAAAACTGCTATATCTTCTTCATGTAAAGCTTCAGTTTTACAGGCTCTTCCAACAGCTGCACCATATCCAATAAAAAGTTTTTTTGAACTACCATCTTTTAAAAGTTCAGCTTTTCCTAATTTAAAACCTTCACTTTTATAATTAGTTTCTATAAATGCACCTCTTGGATATCTAATAGCACAAGGCTTATCTAAAGTATAAGCAAAATCAATTGCTTGATGAAGAGTTTCATTATCTCTTGGAGCAAATAAAACCATATTTGGAATAAATCGTAAATATGAAATATCAAATGCTCCTTGATGAGTCTCTCCATCATTTCCTACAATTCCAGCTCTATCTATTGCGAAAACTACAGGTAAATCCATAAGACATACATCATGAATTATCTGATCAAAACCTCTTTGTAAAAATGTTGAATAAATAGTAATAAATGGTTTAAAACCCTCTTTTGCCATAGCTGCCATTGAAGTTACGGCATGTTGTTCAGCAATTGCTACATCCCAAAATCTATCAGGGAAGGCGTCCATAAGTTTATTTATTCCTGTACCACTTGGCATGGCAGCTGTAACACCAACTACATTTTCATGTTTACAGGCTAAATTACTAAGTGCTTCTGCAAATACTGCTGTTGCAGCTTTTGGAGCTTCTTTTTTTACAAAAGCTCCATCTTCAACATTAAAAGGCCCTACTCCATGCCAATGTTCATGTTGTCCCTCAGCTACTTTATATCCTTTACCTTTTACTGTTCTTGCATGAACTATTACAGGTTTTTTCATTGCCTTTGCGATTTCTAAAGTATCAATAACTTCTTCTAAATTATGCCCATCAATAGGTCCAATATAATCAATCCCCATTTCTTCAAATAAAATTCCTGGAGTTATAAGCTTCATAGCTTCTTCCATTCTTTTTGCTATATAAGTAGTACCCTCAGGCATATTTTTCTTAATAAAGCTATCAACTTTACCTTTAAATCCTTGATAATACTTCCCTGCTAAAAGCTTAGAAAGATATTTTGAAATAGCCCCTATTGGTTTTGCTATTGACATTTCATTATCATTTAAAATAATCACCACAGGAAGTTTTAAATCACCTAATTCATTTAAAGCTTCATATACCATACCAGCAGTCATTGAACCATCACCTATCATAACAACAGGTGTTCTATCTTCTTTTTTAAGCTGTATTGATTTAGCAGCACCCACTGCCAATGATATAGATGTTGAACTATGTCCAGCTACAAAATAATCAGCAACACTTTCATTGGGTTTTGTAAAACCACTTAATCCTTCGAACTGCCGAATAGTTTCAAACTCTTCCCATCTTCCTGTCAAGAGTTTATGAGGATAACACTGGTGAGATACATCAAATATAAAAGGATCTTTATAAGCATCAAATATATAATGCATTCCAATTGTTAATTCAACTGCACCTAAAGTTGAAGAGAAGTGTCCACCTTTTCTCGATACAACATCAATAATTCTATCTCTGATTTTTTGAGAAATATCTTCTAACTCTTCTAATGATTTGTTTTTTACTTCCATAATAATTCTTATTTATTTATTTTCTTCTAATACCTCATCTAAGATACTAAAGACTTTTGTATTTTGACTTTGTGAACCAATAGTAATTCTAATTGCATTTACACCATAGCCAGTTAAATCTCTAACAATAACACCTCTTTTTAAAAGTTGTGTTGCTATTAGCTTTGAACTATATTTATCACCAAATTTTAATGTAATAAAGTTCGTATATGAATCAATATAATTAAAACCTTTTTGTTTTGCATACTCTTCATATCTTTTCATTTCTTCAAAATTTAAAGCTATACAACTTTGAACAAACTCTTCATCCCTTAAAGCTTCTATTGCTGCTGCTAATGATAAAGTTGTTATATTAAATGGTGCTCTTAATTTATATAAAGTCTTGATAATTTCTTCATTTGCCACACCATATCCAACTCTCATACCACCTAAAGCATAAGCCTTTGAAAATGTTCCTAAATATATACAATTAGGAAATTTGTTTATTAAATCTTTTGCATCAATCTTTTTCTTTTCATCTTTAAATGAAGCATACTCTTGATAAGCTCCATCTATTACAACTAAAGTATCTTTGCTAATTGTCTCTAAAAATTTATAAACATCTTCTTTATCTAAACACTCTCCTAAAGGATTGTTTGGTAAACATAAAAATATTATATCAGCACCATGTTCTTGATACATAGCACTAAATTGTTCTAAATTATGTTCATCATCTTTTGTTTTTAAAATTTGACATCCTGTTTGTTTACCATATATTTCATACATAGCAAATGTTGTTTTAGACATTAACATTTTTGAGTTTTCATTACACTTAGCATGAACACAAAATTCTAAAATTTGGTCACTTCCTGAACCTATAATAATATTTGATTCATTTACATCAAATTTAGTAGCTAAGGCTTCTTTTAATTCAAACATAGAATCATCTGGATATATAAACATATTTTTTGATAACTCTTGAATTTTTTCTTGCACCCTTGGCGATGTTCCATAAGGATTTTCATTAGATGCTAATTTTATTATATCTTTTGGATCAATTCCATATTCTCTTACAACTAGTTCGATTGGTTTTCCTGCTTCATAAGTTGTAACATTTTCTAAAACTTTATTAAATTCCATTTATATTTCCTATTTAATATTTATATATCGTTTATCTCTTTTACATAAGATCCTAATACTTTTACAGTGTCTTTATGTTTTGCTAACAATTCTTTAACATGTTCATCATCTTTATGTCCATCAAAATCTATAAAGAAAATAGAATTTCCTTGAACAATATGTGATTTAATTTTTGTTAAATTTATTTGGGCATTGTTAAAATCATTTAAAAACTCAACTAAAGCACCTTGTCTATCAGGTAATTCTACTAAAATAGAAGTTTTATCATTTCCTGACTGAGCATTTTCAAAATCACTTATTATAAAAAATCTCGTTTTATTATTATCTTTATCTTCAATATTTTCAAATAATATAGGAAGATTATTAAGTTTTGCACCTACATGAGGACAAATTGCTGCACTAAATGGTTCTTTTGCTGCAAGTTTTGCAGCTTTTGTTGTTGATTCAATTGGAATTTGTTCAACTTCATCTAAACCAAAATTAGCTAAAAATTTTCTACATTGTTCAAAAGCTATATCTTTAGAATAAATTCTTTTTATATCTTTTACCTTATCACAAGTACTTGCTAAAGTATGATGAATATCAAGAACAACCTCAGCAATAATTTTAAGATTATATTTACTTAAACAATTGATAGTATCAGTAACTATTCCATTTGATGAATTTTCAATAGGAACAACCCCAAATTTCGCTTTTTTAGTATCTACTTCCCTAAATATCCCATTTATTGAAGAAATCGATACATAAGAACTCATAGCTCCAAATCTTCCTTCAGCAGCTTGATGAGTAAAACTTCCCTCAGGACCTAAGTAAGCTACATTTTCAGGTAATTCTAAATTTCTTGAAATAGCAAATATCTCTAAAAATAAAGCTTCAATAGCAGCTCTATTTAATTTTCCATTATTAACAGCTTCCAATCTGTCAATAATCTCTTTTTCTCTCTCAGGTCTATAAATTGCTCCACCACTTTTAGCTTTTAAAAGTCCTACTTGATGTACAACTTCCATTCTTTCATTTATAAGTTTTAAAAGTTCCTCATCAATAGTGTCAAGTTTATTTCTTAAGTCTAATAATCCATGCTCATTCATTTGTACCCTTTTTTGTGCTATTTAATGTACTCTTCTTCTAAAGCAATTATATCTTCAAAAGTTTCTCTCTTTCTAATTAGTCTATCTTCCCCATTTTCAACTGCAATTTCTGCAACTTTTCCTCTTGTATTATAGTTTGAAGCCATAGTAAAACAGTAAGCTCCTGCACTATAAATAGCAACCAAGTCATTATGTTGTGTTTTTGGTAAGTTAATATTTTTAGCAAAGAAGTCACCACTTTCACAAACAGGACCAACTAAATTACAATCACTTAACTCTTCATTGTCATTTAATACCTCAATTTTATGGTAGGCATTATATAAAGATGGTCTAATTAAATCATTCATAGCCCCATCAACAATAACAAATCTTTTATCACCATTTACTTTTTCATAAAGTACTTTTGATACAAATACCCCAGAGTTTCCAACTAAGAATCTTCCTGGCTCACATACAATTGTAATATCTAAACCAAATAAAGCTTCTAAAATTGATTGAGCATATTCATTTGTATCAATAAGTTTTTCATCATCATATACAATACCTAATCCACCACCAACATCAAAGAAAGATAAATCAATCTTAATTGCTGCAAGGTTTCTTACTAAATCAGCAACTAATTTAACTGATTCTTTTATTGGTTCTAACTCTGTTAATTGAGAACCAATATGACAGTGAATACCACTTGGCTCTAAAGCTTCACTATTTTTACACTGGATATACATTCTTTTTGCTGTATCAATATCAACACCAAACTTATTTTCATGTAAACCAGTTGAAATATATGGATGAGTTTGAGGATCAATATTTGGATTAACTCTAATTGATATTCTAGCTACCTTTCCTAACTCTTTTGCAATTACTTCAACCCTATCAAGCTCTGCAGCACTTTCAACATTTATCATTAAGATACCAAGTTCTAAAGCTTCTTTTATTTCACTATCAATTTTCCCAACACCTGAAAAAATAATCTTATAAGGTTGAACTCCTACTTTTAATGCTCTTTTAACCTCACCAATTGAAACACAATCAGCCCCCGCTCCTAAATTTGCTAAGTGCTTAATAACAGATAAATTCGAATTTGCCTTAACCGCATAAGCTAAAAGAGATTTTCTAGCTTTAAAAGCCCCTTTTAATTCTTCATATTGTGCCTTAATATGATCAAAATCATATACATAATATGGCGTTTGATACTTGTTTGCTAATTCTTTAAAATTTATATTCATACTCTTTAATTCCCTATTCCTCTTTAAAATCTTAATTTAAAATTTCAATAAATTAAAAATTAAAACTTTTTTGTTTTATATATAAATAATTAGTAAGTATGAGATTTTGAGTGAAGTTCAAGGCGGAAGAAAAGTTTTAGGCAGGAGCTTACTGTAGTAAGTGAGTGTCTAAAACTTTTCTGACAACGTAGAAGTTCGCCAAAAGCTTATGCTTAATGACTATTTATCTGTGCCATTCCATGCAATAGTAGGTCTTCCATTCTCATCAAAATTAACCGCAGGCATACCCATTACATTAAATCCTGAATCAACATAATGAATTTCACCTGTTACTGCTGAACTTAAATCAGATAATAAATACATACCTGAGTTTCCAACCTCATCAATTGATACATTTTTCTTTAAAGGAGAATGTGCTTCATTCCACTTAAGCATAAATCTAAAATCACCAATACCAGCTGCTGCTAAAGTTTTAATAGGTCCAGCACTAATAGCATTTACTCTAATTCCATCTTTTCCTAAATCTTCTGCTAAATATTTTGTAGTCATTTCTAACGCAGCTTTTGCTACACCCATTAAGTTATAATTAGGAATATATTTAGCTCCACCATAATAAGTTAATGTTAATACAGATGAATTATCACTTAATAAAGGTTTTAATTCTCTTACTACTTCAATTAATGAATAAACAGAGATATCCATTGCCACATCAAATGCTTCTTTAGAAATATCATAAAATCTTCCAGATAAGCCTTCTTTTGGAGCAAATGCAATTGAGTGAACAATAAAGTCAATTTGACCCATATCTTTTTCAATTGATTCTTTTAATGCTTTAATCTCTTCTGGTTTAGATACATCACAAGGATATACATAATCAGCACTTCCAAACTCTTGTGCAATTGGTTCAACTCTTTTCTTTAAAGAATCATTTAAATAAGTAAATGCAATTTGCGCCCCTTGTGCCGCACAAGCTTTAGCAATACCATAAGCAATAGACTTATTGTTTGCAACACCTAAAATTACACCTTTTTTACCCTTCATAAACATTATAAATCCTTTGTATTTTCTAAAATTTGAATAAAGTCTTCAATAATCCATGAAGCAGTACCTATTAATGCCCCATCAACACCATGTAATGAACAAATATCTCTAACATTATCAACTTTTACAGAACCACCATATAAAAGTGGTTTTTCAATTTTTGATTTTAGTGCAGAATGAACATCTGTAATATCTTCAAGTGTAGCTGTAACACCTGTTCCAATAGCCCAAATAGGTTCATAAGCTAAAATTAGATTTTCATAATTTATATCAATTCCTTCAAATTGAGAATAAATATATTCTAATGTTTTTTCTAAACCTTCTTCTTTAACTTCTAAAGGCTCTCCTACACAATAAATTATTTTATATCCAAGTTCACTATAAAAAGCAAATTTTTTTGCTATTTCTTCTTGAGATTCTCCTAAAATATGTCTTCTTTCACTATGACCTATTAGAATTGTATTTACATCAAATTCATCTAATTGTTCTGTACCAATCTCTCCTGTAAAAGAGCCTTTCTGCGTTGCATAAGCATTTTGTACTCCAATATTTAGTGTTGGTATTGTTTCAAACTTATCAAGTGAAGTTGATGTTGGGAAAATATATACATCATTTGACACATTATTTGATACTAAATATTTATTTACTTCTTCTACAAAATAAGATGTTGTTTTTCTTGTATGGTTTGTTTTAAAATTACTAGCAATTATTGCCATAACATTCCTTTTTAATAGTTCTCTTTAAAAAGAAAACTTTATTTCTATTAATATTTAGTCTTCAATAACTAATGCTTTTACACCTGGAAGAACTTTTCCTTCAATTAATTCTAGCGATGCTCCACCACCAGTTGAGATAAATGTCATTTCATCTTCATCACCAGTTACTCTTACTAAATCAGCAGTATCACCACCACCAACTACAGTTGTTGCATAAGATGAAGCTACTGCGTGTGAAATTTTTGTACTACCTTTTGCGAATTTATCCATCTCATAAACTCCCATTGGTCCATTCCACAAAATAGTATGCGCGTCTTCTAGGGCTTGTGAGAATAAAAGTGCTGTTGCAGGTCCAATATCTAATCCCATCCAACCTTTTGGAATTTCTTGTGTAGTAGTTGGTTTAGCAAATGCTTCTGCATCAAATGCTTCTGCTGCTACAACATCTACTGGTAAATATAATTTTACACCTAATTGTTTTGCTTCTTCCATAATCTTAATTGCTTCAGGAATTAAATCTTCTTCTACTAATGAGTTTCCAACTTCATAACCTTGTGCTTTCAGAAAAGTAAATGCCATTCCTCCACCAATAAGAATCTTATCTACTTTTGGTACAAGGTTATATAAAGCTTCTAATTTTCCAGATACTTTTGAACCACCTACAATTGAAACAAATGGTCTTTTTGGCTCATTTACAATATGATGGAAAAATTTAATCTCTTTAGCAAGTAAGAAACCAGCTGCTTTTGAATTAATATCAAAATGTTGAGCAATTCCTTCAACAGAAGCATGTGCTCTATGAGATACACCAAATGCATCATTTACATAAACATCAGCCATAGAAGCAAGTTTACTACTTAAAGCTTCATCATTTTTAGTTTCACCTGCTTCAAATCTCATATTTTCTAATAATAGAATTTCACCAGCTTCTAATGATTTTGCCATTGAAATAGTATCATCACAAACTATTCCAGGAGCCATTTTAATTTCTTGCTTAAGTAAAGTATGTAATCTCTTAGCAATTGGTTTTAAAGAAAATTTCTCTTCAAAACCATTTTTTGGTCTACCAAAGTGTGAAGCTAAAATAATAGAACAATCATTATCAATACAATATCTGATTGTATTTAAAGCACTTCTAATTCTTCTATCATCAGTAATATTATTGTATTCATCCATTGGTACGTTAAAGTCACATCTAATAAATACTCTTTTATTTGCTATATCAATACTTTTGATTTCTTGTAATTTCATCTTTTCCCTTACTACTAGTTAGTTGCTACGTGAACACCCATATCTACAAGTCTAGTAGAGTATCCCCATTCATTGTCATACCAAGATAATACTTTTACCATATTTCCTTCAATAACTTGGATAGTATCTAAAGGAACAACTGTTGATAATGTCTCACCATTAAAGTCAGAACTTACTCTATATTCTTCATCTACTCCTAAAATTCCTTTTAAAGAACCAGTTGAAGCTTCTTTAAATGCAGCTTGAATTTCTTCTAAAGTTACATCTTTTTTAAGAGTTACTGTTAAATCAACTAATGAAACATTTGGTGTTGGCACTCTAATTGCTTGACCATTTAATTTTCCATTTAAATGAGGCATTACTTTTCCAATAGCTTTTGCAGCACCAGTACTAGCTGGAGTTAAGTTAGTTGCTCCTGCTCTTCCTTTTCTTGGATCTTTTTTATCTTTTGCATCTAAAATTGGTTGAGATGAAGTATAAGAGTGAATTGTAGTCATTAAACCTTTTTCAATTCCATAAACATCATCTAAAACTTTAGCAACTGGAGCTAATCCATTTGTAGTACAAGAAGCATTTGAAACGATTGCTTCTCCAGCATAAGTTTTTTCATTTGCTCCCATAACAAATGTTGGTGTATCATCTTTTGCTGGTGCAGACATTACAACTTTTTTAACTCCACCATCAATATAAGCTTGACACTTCTCTTGTGTTAAGAATGCTCCCGTACACTCTAAAACAACATCAGCACCATATTGGGCAAAGTTTAATTTTGCTGGATCTCTTTCTGCTAGTAATTTAGCTTTGTCATTTCCAATACAAACATACCCATCTTTAACTACAACATCTGCATTCCCATGTACAGTGTCATATTTTAGGTTGTATTGAATCATTTCTTCACTACCACTTGCATTAACAGCTACTAATTCAACATCATCTCTACTTGCTACAATTTTAGCAACACATCTTCCAATTCTACCTAATCCGTTAATTGCAACTTTAACAGCCATATTTTCCCTTTATTTAAATCTTAATGGTAGATATTTTATCCAAAAATTGCTATAATATTATTTAAGCAAAATTCAAAGGTTTTAAATAGGTGCAACTAGCGATATTTGGTGGGAGTTTTGACCCTGTTCATATAGCTCATATTACTATTGTTGAACAAGCATTAGAAGAACTAAATATTAACAAAATTATTGTTGTACCAACATATTTAAATCCTTTTAAAACAAACTATCATTTAGAACCTAAATTAAGATATGAGTTGTTAAAAAAAGTATTTCAAAAAAACAAAAAAGTTGAAGTTTGTGATTTTGAAATAAAACAAAATAAAGCAGTTCCTTCTATTGAAACTGTCAATTATTTAAAAGACTTATATAAACCTTCTAAAATTTATCTCATAATTGGTGCTGATAATCTAAAAAGTTTAGAAAAATGGTATAAATATGAAGAATTAAATTCTTTAGTTGAATTTGTTATAGCAACAAGAGAAGGATATGAAGGCAATAAACTAGATAGTTATAAAGTTTTGAATGTTAATATTAATATTAGTTCTTCAAAACTTAGGGATGAAATCGACTTAAATTTTATTCCATATCAGATAAAAGATGATATTATACATCATATAAAACATGAAAAGGTAAACTTTGAACAGAATTGAAAAGATAAAACAAATACTTGATGAAAAGAAAGCTGAAAGTATAGAAGTTATTGACTTAACAAAAAAAGACTATATAGTTGATTATGTAGTTATTGCAACTACTTTAAATCCTAAACATGGTTTTGCATTATTAAACTACTTAAAAACTGAACTTAAGCCATTAGGTGAAGAGTTTTTAAGAGTGGATGAAAATGATGATTGGACTATTTGTGATTTAGGTGATATGTTTATAAACCTAATGAATGAAGAAGCAAGAGAAAAGTATTCACTAGAAGACTTTTTAAATCAACTAGAAGAAAGAAAATAAAAGAGGAGAGTTTTACTCTCCTCCTCTCATAACTTTTCCATAATTAGATGTAGCATCTTTTGCTCCACCCATATTACCTGTATAAATTGCAATACCAATAACCAAAGCAAAAATTACTAAAAACCATTTCATTACATAATCTCCCGAGCTTTAATTCCTAATAAAGACAATCCAACTTTTATGCTTAATGCAGCCATTGATAATACTTTTAAATAAGTATTTTGATGTTGGACACCTACAACCTTATTATCATTATAAAATCTATGCACAGATGAAGCTAAAGAGTATAAGTAATCAGTTACTTTTTGCATATCTCTTTTTATGAATGCTTCTTCAAGCACAGAACCTAATAATAATGACTCATATACTAAATTTAAACCATCTTGATTTAAACTATTAAAATTTTCATTTTTTACATCATCTATACTAAGTTCAGCTTTTTTAAAAACTTGGTTTATTCTAGCATGTGCATAATTAATATAAAATATAGGATTTGATGAATCTTGATTTTTTAACATATCAATGTCAAAATCTAAATGAGTATCACTTTTTTTAGTTAAGAAAATAAATCTTAAAGCATCAGAACCAATTTCTTTTGTGATATCTGACATTAAAATTACATTACCTGCTCTTTTAGACATTTTATAAGGTTCTCCACCTTTTAATAATTGCACCATTTGAGAAAGTAATATTTCTAATTTTGAAGAATCATTTCCTAAAAACTCAATTGCAGCTTTTACTCTTTTAATATATCCATGATGATCTGCACCCCAAATATTAATATATCGATCGTAAGCTCTATCATATTTATCTTTATGATAAATAATATCGCCTGCTAAATATGTTGGGATACCATTATCTCTTACTACAACTCTATCACTATCATCACCATGATCAGTTGATTTAAGATAAACCTTTTCATCTTTTTCATATAAAGATCCATTTTTTTCTAAAACTTCTTTAGTTTTATCCCAAGATGAATATAAAGATTTTTCAGATACAAAATTATTGAATTCTACACCTAAATCTTTTAAATCTTTTACAATAATATCCATAACTAAATCTTTTGAGAAAAAAGCTATTTCTTTATATTTTGATTTATCATAAATAACTTCTTTTCCAAATTTTTCAATTACTACTTTAGCAATATCAATTAGATAATCCCCTCTATAGTAAGTCTCTGGATAATCTACATCTTCTTCAAATATAAAATCTCTTGCAGCTAATGAAACAGATAAACCTAATAAATCCATTTGTGCACCAGCATCATTTATATAATACTCAGTAGTTATATCATAACCTAAATAATCACCTACTCTAAATAAAGTATCTCCAAAAACTGCTCCCCTTGCATGTCCAATATGTAAAGGTCCAGTTGGATTAGCTGAAACATACTCTAATAAAATTTTTTCATGTTTAGGCTCTGATTTTGCAAAATTCATTTTTGAATTAAGTGCATCATCTACTAATGATTCTAAAAAAGAAGTTGAAAGTTTAAAATTAATAAAACCTTTTACCGCTTCAACTTTTTCAAACATTGAAGTATTATCAAATTTTGCAGCTAACTCTTCTGCTATAAGCATAGGAGATTTTCTAAATTCTTTTGCTAAAGAAAAAGCAATTGGTGTCGCAAAATGACCCAAACTGCTATCTTTAGGTTTTTCTAAAACTACATCTTTTTCTAGTGTTTTTTCAATAAACTCTTTTACTAAACTCTGCAATTTATTCTCTTATACTGTTTTAGATTCGTTTTTTGTTTCTGATTTAGTTTCTGATTTTTCTTCTAACTCATCAGCTTTTTTAGTGTCTGCAACTTTTTCGTCATCTTCTTTTACTGCATTTTTAAAGTTTTTGATTCCTGATCCTAAACCTTTAGCAAGTTCTGGTATTTTTTTACCACCAAACAGTAGTAATACTACTAAAGCTATTAAAATCCATTCCATACCACCTGGCATACCCATGAGAAATCCTTATAATTAATTTTTATTCTTATTAAATATTATATCTTCTTAATGCTTAAAAAAAATGATTTAAATCAAATTTCATAGATTTTATTTTAGAAAGAAATTTAATAACTTATATGCACTCCCAGCAGCCAATACAGTTCCTAAAAGATTTAAAATCATATTTGTAATAGCTAAAAATATTGAAGTATTGAAAAGTAAATATGATTCTATAGCAAAGGTAGAATATGTAGTTAAAGCTCCTAAAAAACCTGTAGTTAAAAAAGCTTTTAGAGTAGGTGAAGTATCAAAGTGATTGAAATAAGCAAAAAGCAATCCTATTAAAAAAGAGCCTATCACATTTACCAATAAAATTCCAATTGGAAACTCTAAAGGTATATATTTATTACTTAAATGTACACTATAAGCTCTAGCTATTGCACCAAGGAATCCTCCTATTCCAATAGCTAAAATAGTTTGCCAACTAAGAGACATTTTTAGATAACTCTTCTTGGAAAACTTTATTCATTTTAGTTTCTGTTTGTTCAAACCAATCAGTTTTTTTATCTGCTTGTACAGGTTCTAAATATATTACTTTAACAATACCAGGTTTAGCTTCAAGTTTTTTTGAATCTAAGATATCTCTTGTATTAAATAAAAGTACAGGCTGAACCCTTAAGCCATGTTTATTAGCAACCATTTTTGCACCTGGTTTAAATGATAGTAGTTCTTTACCATTTGATCTAGTTCCCTCAGGAAACATGGCAATTGGTCTTCCTTTATCAAGTCTATCTCTTGTTTCTTTTAAAAGGTGGATAATTCCCGCTTTATTCTCTCTATCAATACTAATCATTCTTGGGGCTTTTATTATATGTCCAAAAAAGAAAAGATCTGAAATTTCTTTTTTAGCTACCCAAGCTAAATCCCTTGAGTGAATATACTCCATTACTATAATGTCAAGTAGGGATTGATGATTAAGCATAACCATATCACATGACTCATCTAGTTTTCCATGTTCTTCTAGTTTTATGCCTAAAAAGAACATTTGTAATTTCATCCATATTTTAATTACTTTATGAGTATGATTTCTAAATGTATACATTGCTACCACAGTAATAGCAACAGTAATAGAAAATTGAATAAATATTATAATTCCTCTAATCTTCTTCAAAGTTTTCTTCCTTAATCCATCCAATAAATTTATTATCAATTCCCATAATTTTTATGAAATCTCTTTTTTTACTTAATACTTCAACCTTTTGTTTTTCATCTAATTTAAAAAATATTGTAGAGTTCTTTGTAGGTAAGATATAAATAAAAGAGTCTTTTTTTACTATACCTTTTTGATTTGGCATTAAATAAATTGAAGTAATTATGAATAAAATAATTGTTATTACAAGATATATTTTATTTCTTTTTAATATATAAATTATTAAAAAAATAATAAATAAAATTGCTACAGCAATTTTTTTATATTTTTCAAAACTTGAATCATTTGGATTTAAATCTGTTTGTGTACTTACTAATTCATTTTGTAATATTAATGGTATTGTAACACTTTGTAAACTTTTTGTAGAAGTATTATAATAATTAAAAACCACTTTCTTTTTATGAACAGGCATAACAAAATAGTAAATGATATTTTGCGTTGAATAATTATCATTAAGTTTAGTAACACCTTGTTCTGAAATACCATTTAACTTAAAATTTTCAAGGTTTGAGCCTATTGCATCTATATCAATTATTGTTAAAGATTCTTTATTATTATACTGTTTAGTTTTATATGCTTTTAATTTTAAATCTTTTGCTATAACTCCACTAAATCTAATATCACCCTTAGCAATATCTGAATAGTTAATATTAATTGCATTTAAAATACTTTTATCAATCACTTGAGCATTTTTTTCTAAACTAACATTTAAATTTGGGATTTGAAACTTTGGACTAGAAGCCTTATAATAAAAAGAGTTTTCATAAACATTATCACTAATTTTTTTCCAGCTACTTTGTTTATTTAATGGTTGAATATTTCCCCCACTAAATGAAGTTTTTATTTGATCAAAATATTTTGTAGTAACTAAAGCTTTTACAACAATTTCAAATCTTTGATTTTTATATACATTTTTAGGGACACTTTTATAAGATAAATACAGGTTTTTTGCAGCAAATAAATTTACACAGAATAATAAATTAATAAAAATGAGTATAGATATTATTTTTTTCATAATTACTTTTATTTAAGAAGATAGATTTCTCTATCTTCTTATTGTAAAAATCCTTTTAGCATTTTTACTCCATCATCACAACCTAATAATTCTTCGATTGCTCTTTCTGGATGTGGCATCAATCCAAATACATTTTTTGACTCATTACAAACACCTGCAATATTTGCTACTGAACCATTAATATTTGTATCTTTTCCATTTTCATCACAATATTTAAGAAGTATTTGTCCATTTTCTTCTAATTTACTTAGACTTTTTTGGTCAATAAAGTAATTACCATCATGATGGGCAACTGGGATATTAACTATTTCATCTTTTTTCATTAGTGATAAAAAGCTATTATCATTATTAATAACTCTTAAATGATTATATTTAGAAATAAAGTGAAGTGAATCATTTCTTTTCATTGCACCTGGAAGTAATCCCGCTTCTAATAGAATTTGAAAACCATTACAAATTCCTAAAACTTTTCCACCTTTTGCAGCATATTCTTGAACTGAGTCCATAATATTAGCGAATCTAGCAATTGCACCTGATCTTAGATAATCACCATAAGAAAATCCTCCAGGAATAACTAAAAGGTCAGTATCTTCTGGGATATTTTTATCTTTATGCCAAATTATTTCAACTTCTGCACCCAATTTCTCAAAAGCATATTGAGTATCATATTCACAGTTAGTTCCTGGAAATTGTAATACTGATATTTTCATATTAACCTACTATTTCTATTTCGTAATCTTCAATAACAGTGTTAGCAAGAAGCTTTTCACACATTTTTGCAACTTCTTCTTTTGCTTCATCTTCATTTGTAGAGTTTAATTCCATAATAATTTGTTTACCAATTCTTACGTCTTTAACTACTTCTTTAAATCCTAAAGTATCTAATGCATGATGAGTTGCTTTACCTTGATCGTCTAATACACCTTGTTTTAATGCTACATTTACAATTGCTTTCATATATACCCTTCTTCTTTTAATATTTTGCGATTATATCTAATTTTATCTCTTATATAGTTAAACTATTTTCTATCGTTGTATATCCACTTAAGATTTTATCTTTAATCTCTTGAGGAACATTAACATCCAGTTTTTCACCAGCTTTTAAATCTTTAGCTTGTTCTTTCCAATTTTGTGCTTTACCAAAATCTCTTAATATTTGTTTATCCATTGAAATATAATTTTTTGAGTCAAAATCAGTTTTAGAAATAAATCTTGAACTTTCAGGAGTTAAAACTTCATCTCCTAATAACCACTCACCTTTTGAATTTACAAATATTTCAAATTTAGTATCAACAACTATAATATTATTTTCAAAAGCAAACTGTGTAAATTTTGTAAATAAGTTTTCTAAACTTGAGATGATTTCTGGGAAATATTCTCTTACAGTTTTTGAATTTAAAGGTACATCTTTAACACCTTTTGTTGTAGGAGTAAAAATTGGATTTTCAAATTTATGCCATTGAGGTAAATCAGAAGACAAATCTAAACCATAAGGATCTTTTCCATTTTGACAAGCTTCAAATAAAGAACCTGTTAAATAATTTCTAAAAATAAATTCAAATTGAACAGTTTCTCCATCAATATTTGCTTCTAAAGGTTTACATAATTCCATAATTTGACATCTTGGAGCTATTTTTAAAGATTGATCAACTTTTTCATCTAAAATAGCTGTCTTAATTCCTGCTTTATTAGCGAACAATGCTCCACTATTAGAAATAGTAGTTTGAGAAACTCCCTTACCTTCAATTTCTAAGTTTAGTGGAATATCAAAAACAGAACATCTATCACTTCTAACTAGGAGAACTTTAGGTTCATCTCCAGGACAAGTATAAAGATCAGCATTTTTACCTATGTAGAAAAGGTTATATCCTAAGTTTTCTAACTCAGCAATACCTTTTTTTGTTGTAGTTTTTTTTGATTCTGGCCATAGACCAAGTGATATGATATCACTAATTTTCATTAATTCCCCCTATTAATAAATTAATGTTTATTTACTCATAATAATTAAACTTTTTAAAATACCAATTGATGTATTCAATTGATTATCTTTCGCAAGATCTTCTTTTGAAATTATCTTTTTATCAGATTTTTTAATCTCTTTTTTCTGTTTTTTAGTCTCTACTTTTTCAAGCTCACCTTCTAAATGCTTTTTTAAATCTGCTTCTTTTATTTTAAATTCTGAATTTGCATCTTGTGGAACTTCACCTGAATATGCAATTACATCAGGTGTTACACCTGTAGCTTGTATAGTTCTTCCACTTGGTAAATAGTATTTTGCAATTGTAAGTTTAATATTTTCTGTTCTATCATTATTTATTGGAAGTACTGCTTGAACAGAACCTTTTCCAAAAGTTTTTTCACCAATTACGATAGCTCTTTTATGATCTTGTAAAGCACCACTTACAATTTCAGAAGCAGATGCAGAACCTGCGTTTACTAAAACAACTAATGGTTTTTTAGTAATTGTACTTGAAGTAGTAGCTAAAAATTTTTCTTCTGTACTTTCATCTCTACCTTTTTGAGAAACAATCACACCTTTATCTACAAATAAATCAACAGTACCAATAGCTTGTGATAATAATCCTCCAGGATTATTTCTTAAGTCTAAAATTATTCCATCAACATTTTTTTTGTTTTCTTTTATAGCTTTTTCTAAAGCACTAACAACTTTTGAATCAAAACTACTAATTCTTAAATAAAGTAACTTTTCATCCTCTATTTTTTTAGCAAAAACAGATTCTACTTTAATAATATCTCTAGTAATTTTAATTTTTAGTGGTTTATTTTCACCTTCTCTAACAATTGTTAAAAAAATATCTGTTTTTGGTTTCCCTCTCATTAAAGAAACAGCTTCATCTAAAGTCATATTTAAAGTAGCTTTATTATCTATTTTTAATATAATATCTGAAGCTTTTATTCCAGCTTTATAAGCAGGAGTATTGTCAATTGGGGAAATTACAGTTAAAGCACCATCTCTCATACCAACAGTAATTCCTAAACCACCAAATTCACCCTTAGTTTGAATACTCATTTCTTTTGAAGACTTTTTATCAAGAAAACTTGAGTGAGCATCTAGTTCTTGCATTAAACCTTTTAAAGATTTATTTACTATTTCTTGTAGTTTTATATCATCAACATAATACTTTTCAACAGTACCTATAACTTTTGTCATTTTTGATAAAGATTCAAACCTTGTAGGTTCATCTTCTTGAGGTTCTGTAGTTTTTGCAAAAAGTGTTTGAGTTAGTGTAAATAGTATAGTTGAAGCCAATATTAGTTTTTTCATTTGAATATAACCTTATTAAATTAATAAAGATATATTATACAAAAAAGTTTATAAAAGTAAGATTTTATCAAAAATTTTGTAATATACATTTACATTATAAAGAGGTTAATTATTATGAGTATGAAAGAAAATGTCGATTTTGTAAAAGGTGAATTAAATAGTGAAGAAAAGTTTCTTGAAAGCTTTGTAAAAGTTGAGAGAGTTTTTAAAAAATATAAATTCCCAATTATAGCTGTAGTTGTATTATTAATTGCACTAACAGTAGGATTAAGTGTAAAAAGCTACATGGATGAGCAAAATTTAATAAAAGCGAATAAAGCCTTTGAAACACTTCTTCAAAATCCAAAAGATGAAAAAGCATTATCAACTTTAAAAGAAACAAATAACAAGCTTTATCAAGTTGCATCATATATAAATGGTGAAAAAGAAAATATAGAAGTAAAATACTTAAAAGAATTAGTTGCTTACAACAAAGCATTAGAAGAAAACAGTATTGAAAAGTTAAATACATTATCAATGCAAAATGACTTTTTATTAAAAGAATTTGCTATTTTTAATAAAGCTTTACTATTAGCAAATAATGGAAAATATGAAGAAGCAAAAACAGCTTTAAAATTAATTCCAAATGACTCAAAAGCTTTTGAACTTGCTAACTTACTTAAGCATTATTTAGCAACAAAATAAGGATAATTATGAAATATTTATTAACTTCACTTTTAGCTGTTTTATTATTTACAGCTTGTTCTTCAAAAAAATATTTTGAACCAAAAGATGTTGAAGATGATTTAAAAGTTCAAACTTCATCATTACCATCATCAATAAAGGCTATGAATAGAGTAGGTGCTACATTACAATCAAATGAAGTAATTACAAAATATGGACTATCAGATTTTAAATTACCTGAAAATTTTGAGTTTTTAAATTTATCAATTGATGGAAAAGTAATCGCATCAAATAAAAAAGATAGAATTATGATTGGAAGTGAAGAATTAATTTTAAATAATGTAGTTATTGCTGCATCACTTAAAAATAATAAACTAGCATTAATCTATTCTGATAATTCAATTGAGTTAATACAATTAGATACTAAAAAAACTTTATACAAAGACTATTTGTCTGATTCCTTAGCAAATGATACAAGAGTTGTAAATCCTTATTTTATGGGCAACTTGATTTTATTTCCAACATTAAATGGAAAAGTAATTATCGTTTCAACATTAAGTAATGACTCTGTAAAAAATATTTCAGTAGATCCAAAAGGTCAATTCAATAATATTATTTTCTTAGATGTTGATAAGCCAACTCAAACTTTAATTACTGCTACAGCAAATAAAGTAGTTTCAATATCTACAAAAGAAATTTTATCAAAAGAGTACGAAATAAGAGATATTATTTTAAAAGATGAATATATTTATATAGCAACAATTGATGGACAAATAATCAAACTATCTTTAAATCTTGAAGAAATTTCAAAAATGAAATTTAAATATTCAAAAATCCATGCTTTAGCATTTGCAGATGCTTTGTATGCTATTGAATCTCAAGGTTATGTTATTAAAATTGATAAAGATTTTACAAAGAGTAAAGTATTAGAATTTGACTTTGATAATGAAGAAAGAATGATTGTATTAGGTAACAAAATATATTTTGACAATAAGTATATAACTCTTCCATAAATAGTGTTAAACACTATTTATGAGAAGTTCTTATTTGCTAAATACTCTACTAAAACTGTTGCGTAAGATCCCTTAGGCAAACTAAATTCTAAAGTACAAATATTTTTGTCATTACTAAATTTACAAATAACATCTTTAGGGAAAATTATAGCTTCTCTTCTATAGCCTTTATCTTGGATATATGTATCATCAAACTTTTCTTCAATAGCTCTTGCTTCACCAATTGCACGAAATACTTTTCTACCAGGTAGTAGACCTGTAGGAACTATATTTTTTATTGAAAAACTATCTTCAATTGTTTTTGTAATTATTTTAGGTGTTATATATTTTTGTTTTTTGATATCTAAAAAAACATCTCCATTAATTAAATCAAAATTTGTTTTAGAAGTTTTTGTTCTGTTTACTAACCAAGAATTAAAAAAATTACTTTGATATGCCATTATCAACATTTTTGATAATTTTCTATCTTTTATAATCTTTTCACCTTCAATTAATTCTTTCGCTTTTCTAAGATTCTCTTCAACATCTCTTCCAAATCTTTGATAACCAAAATAATTAAGTAAACCTTCTTTAGAAATTTTTTTTAATCTTCTTTGTATATGATTTAAATCTTCAAGAGAAGTGTTATGTAGATTAATTCTAAATCTATTTCCTTTTAAATCACCTATATTCAATTTTTTATTATGTAATATAGTTTCTAAAATCTGTATTTTATTACTTCTAAAAGTTTGAATTTTTTTTGAATACTTTTTAGGAATAGAAATATATTGAGTGGTTGTAGCTTTTTTATCTTTTAATCCAGCATATCCAATTTCATTGGTATAAATATTAAGATATTTTGCAAAAGTTTCTATTAAGTCCCAAGTATCAAGATTTACTTTTTTTACTTTTAAAATAATAAAATTTCCACTATTAGAAAACCTCAAAGGAATTTCATCAACAATAAAATCATTTTCATTTTGTATGAACTCAAAATTCAAAACTTTTGCACTATGGTTATATACTCTTTTTATCACCTTAAGAACTCTTCCTTAATTGTTCATTTTCATAAACTTCTCTACATTCAGTACAATACCTAGCAAAAGGCTTTGCTTTTAGTCTTCCTATGGGAATCACAACTGAACACATATCACATTTACCATATTCACCCGTTTTAATTCTTTTAAGAGCATCTTCAATTTGCTTTAATTCATCTATTTGATGATTAGCAATTGCCCCTTCTGTAAAAGAATCACTTGCTAATTCTGCATAATCTAAGTCATCATTTACTTCTTGACTTTTTAAGCTTTGAATATTTTCTTTACTACCATCAATATTTTCAAGAATTTTTTCTTTTCTATTTTCTAAAGCAATTCTTAACTCTTCTATTTGCTTTGTATTTGGCATAGGCTTAGTCTCCTTATTTTGAAGTAATTATATACTTTTTAATATATATTATATATAAGAGTATCTATAATAGCTTCCATTATAAAGTAATTTAACAGCAAAGGAATAGCATGAACATAGAAAATATAAAAAAATAATCTTAAAGTTTTCAAATGATAGAAATTGGGATAAACATCATAATCCCAAAAATTTAGCTATGGCATTAAATGTTGAAGCAGCAGAACTATTAGAAATTTTTCAATGGTTAAATTTACAAGAATCTGAAAATCTAACAATTGCTAAAAAAGAACATGCTAAGCAAGAAATAGCTGATATAGCAATTTATCTTATTAGATTATGCATAAAGCTAGATATAGATTTAGAAAAAGCCATCTTAGAAAAAATAATACTAAATGAAAAGAAATATCCATTATTTGACAAAAATAATAAGCCAATAACTTATAATAAAACCTAATCTACAAGCCTAGTAAACTCCTCATATAACTTAGAATTAAGAGGAGTTCGAAGCTTTAATTTTAAATCTATAGGTTTATTATTTTTATAAGAAATACAATCTGCTAAACCAAGATAAATAAAACTTTGTGTCTTTTTATCAACACTTGCATATTTTCTTACAAATATATGTAAATTGACTTGATATTCTTTGTTTTTGACAAGTCTTAAGCCATCTCCTTTATCACTACTATGGCTAGGCTTACTTGAATAAGTAAAAACTTCTTTTGAAACAAAATCATTTACATACTTTTGTGCTTTTAAATATTTATGCTTATCTATAGTAATAAATAAAAAGAAATCATTATTAAATTTTAAAAATCCACTACCTCTGAAAGATGAATGAATTTTATTAAAATTACACAGTTGTGCAATATTTAGCATATTATATTTTTCATAAAGTTTTAACGCAGGCACTCCAAGATAACTTAAACCAAAATTTTTCTCATAATTTATGATTCCATAATTAATACTTTCCTCTATAAATATTTTTTTATTTTCATCTTTTAATAACCTATCAAATATTTCTGATTTATAAATATAACCATCTTTAAATTCAAGTAGTTTTGGATACCTTAAAATCTGCGCTTTATCAAAATAATCTTGCTTCAGAAAATTTATTGCATGAAGTAAAGTATTTTTATCAACTCTTTCTTGATATTTTTCTAATTCTTTTTCTAAAAATATAAAACTTATCTTTTTGTTCTTTGATAAAATTCGTAATATCACAAATTCGTAAACTCTCTTAATAGGTAACAAATACTCAATAAATCTACAAGTTTTTATAAATTCAATATCATTACATAAATCTTCATATTTAGTATCTTTTTCAACCTTTAACAGAAATTCAATATAGGATTTGCTTTCACTAATAAATTTTAATGGATCAATAAAATCATTATAATTTATATAATCACATAACATTGGTATTTTATTTTGTAGATAATCTTTAAATTTAAAATACTCATCTTTTAAATATTTAATACTATTAAAATTTTCTTTGTTAATTTGATCTAAAATTCTTTTTTTAGAAATTTTATCAATACTAATAAATGCATTTTGAAAAATAGCAAAGTTATTTAAAATTGATATTTTTACACTCTCTTTATCTATTTTTTTGTTTCCTAACATTGCTAAAGCAATTAAAAAAGCTTTGTCATGATTACCTATAAAATCAATTAATGTTAAAAACTCTTTATCTTTATGCTTTCTAAGACCACGTCCTAGTTGTTGCGCAAAAACAATTGAAGAGTTTGTAGGTCTTAACATAAGAATAGTATTTATACAAGGAATATCTATCCCTTCATTAAAAATATCAACACAAAATATTACTTCAAGATCATCCATATCATCTTCTAAACTTTTAATAGCTTTTTCACGACTTGAAATTGTATTATCACTAGTTAAACTTATACTCTTTATTCCTTTTTTATTAAAGTTTTTTTCCATGAAAAAACAATGTTCCTTTGAAGCACAAAAAGCTAATGCTTTTCTTTTTACTCCACTAAAAGAATAAAAATTCATTTTTTCAATTATAAAATCTACTCTTTTATTTACCATTAAAAGTTTAGTTAACTCATAAATTTTATCTATATTACATGAAGAATAATCAATAGAAACATCACTAACACCATAATAATGAAAAGGAGTGATAAGTTTTTGTTCTAAAGCTTCATTCAATCTAATATCACAAGCAATATTATCATCAAAGTACTCATAAATATTTTCATTATCCATTCTATTTGGAGTTGCTGTAAGACCCAATAGAAAATTTGGATTAAAATATTCAATAACTTTTTTATAACTAGGACTACAGATATGATGAGCTTCATCAACTATAATATAATCAAAAGTATTTTGTTTAAAATCATTAACTCTATTGTGTAAACTTTGGATAGTAGCAAAAACATAATCTTTTTCTAACTCTTTTTTATTACCTGTATATAAACCCATAGATTTATTTTTAATAGAAGCATAAAACGAGTTCATAGCTTTTATTAATATGTTTTCTCTATGAACTATAAATAACATTTTTTTAGGATTGAATTTCTTAACATCAAAAATACTCAAGTATGTTTTTCCCGTACCAGTTGCAGCAATAGCTAAAACTCTTTTTTGTTTTTTTAATCTTAAATATTCAATCTTTTCTAATGCCTCAATTTGCATTTTATTAGGAATTATCTCTTCAATAAATTTAAAATTTTTATGCTTTTTATCTTTAAAATAAAACTCTTTATATTTTAATAAAAAATTTTCATCAACTAAATATGAATCATTCCAAAGGTTCTCAAATTGGATAAAAATATCTTTTATAAATAAATCATCTTTTTTATTTATTGTTTTACAATTCCATTCAATATTAGATTTAAAAGCACTTGCAGTTATATTAGAAGAACCAATTATAACTTCATATTTATCTTCAAACTCAAAAATATATGATTTACTATGAAAACCAACTTGAGTAATTAAACTATCATATACTTTTAATTCTATATTATTAAACTCATTTATCTTTTCAAGAGCATAAGGTTCAGTAAAATTCAAATATGTAGATGTTAATATTTTTCCTTTTATATTTTTTTTATTGAGTTCATCAAAAGTATCTAATAAAAGTTGAATCCCAGAAAAATTTACAAAAGCAACATTAAAAACAAAAAAATCACATTCTTTTAAAAGTTTTGTTATATAATTATAAAAATTTGAGCTAGCGTTATTTACAAGTAGTTTATTCAAAATATAGTCTTTTTTAATTTTGATTATACGTTAGTTTAACTAAACCCACTTTTAATAAAGAAAATTATGAAGCAAAATAATACAATTTACTATTTACAACACAAAGATATATTAAATAAAGATATATTAATAAATGAAATCTATGCAAATAAAACCACGAATTATTATTATAGTGATGATTTCTCTGAAGAATTTTATATTGATTTATGTTCATTAGGATTTATCAGTACTTCTATAATAAATAATAATGAATTATTTTTATTACCAGAAATACAATTTGAATATGCAATCTTAGATTTTAAAGATTTACATATAAGTAAGAAAGTTAAAAAACTTTTAAAAAAAGAAGACTATATATTTGAAGTAGATAAAAATCTAGAAAAAGTTCTTGATAAATTAAATAAATATCATAAACCAAACTGGCTTATAAAAGAATATAAAGAATTAATTATAAAATTAAATAAAAGAAAAAATCATAATAACTTTGAAATTAAAACATTTTGCATAAAAGATAAAAATACAAAAGAAATTATAGCAGGTGAAATAGGATATAAAATAGGGAAAACCTATACATCATTAACAGGATTTAGTTCAAAAGAGAAAAAATACAACAATTATGGAAAATTACAACTAGTAGTAACAGGAGAGTATTTAAAAAAAGAAAGATACAAAATATGGAATTTAGGTCATCCATATATGGAATATAAAATAAAGCTAGGAGCTAAAATATACACAAGAGAGCAATTTATAAAAAGATGGATAGAGGCAATAAAACTATAAAAAATAATAAAAAAAGAGAATAATAGGTAAAGGTAAAGAAAGTGGGCTAAAAAAAAAGCTTCTACCTAAAGGAACTGTAAAGAAGTTCAAATAGATAAAAGCTTTTAGATAAAACTCAAGAGCTGGCAGCGGCCTACGTTTCCACAAGTGAAACCTGCAGTATTATCAGCGATGAAGTGCTTGACTTCCAGGTTCGGAATGGGGCTGGGTATTTCCACTTCTCTATAACCACCAGCAATATGAGTATAAAAAGTTCAAATAAACTCTTTATACTCACATTAGGGTAATGAGTGTAAAGATAATGTTAAAGTCTTAAATGAGCTTCTTAAAAAGATGTTCATCTTTTCAAGGAAACGCTTTGTGAAACAATTCACACATTTATTAAGTAGTGTTCCCTTTAAAAAACAAGTTTTTTAAAGCAACAGATATATACTTAATAAGATAGTAAACCAAGAAATTTATTAAAAAAAGCCAAACGATCTATTAGTACTAGTCAGCTAAACGTCTTACAACGCTTACACACCTAGCCTATCAACCAGCTAGTCTTGCTGGGATCTTCAGGGAAAGTTCATCTTGAAGTTGGCTTCGAGCTTAGATGCTTTCAGCTCTTATCACATCCGTACATAGCTACCCAACGATGCCCTTGGCAGAACAATTGGTACACTAGTGGTACGTTCATCCCGGTCCTCTCGTACTAGGGACAAATCTCCTCAACTTTCCTACGCCCACGGAAGATAGGGACCGAACTGTCTCACGACGTTCTGAACCCAGCTCGCGTACCGCTTTAAATGGCGAACAGCCATACCCTTGGGACCTGCTCCAGCCCCAGGATGCGATGAGCCGACATCGAGGTGCCAAACCTCCCCGTCGATGTGAGCTCTTGGGGGAGATCAGCCTGTTATCCCCGGCGTACCTTTTATCCTTTGAGCGATGGCCCTTCCACACAGAACCACCGGATCACTATGACCGACTTTCGTCTCTGTTCGACTTGTATGTCTCACAGTCAAGCTAGTTTATGCCATTATACTCAACTGGCGATTTCCATCCGCCATGAACTAACCTTTGTAAGCCTCCGTTACTTTTTAGGAGGCGACCGCCCCAGTCAAACTACCCACCAGACATTGTCCTGGTATAAGATAATTATACACAGTTAGTAACTCAAATATTCAAGGGTGGTATCTCAAGGATGGCTCATCATATACTGGCGTCTATGAATCAAAGCCTCCCACCTATCCTGCACAAGAATATCCAAGCTACAGTGTCAAGCTGTAGTAAAGGTGCACGGGGTCTTTCCGTCTTTCCGCGGGTAGGAGGAATTTTCACCTCCACTACAATTTCACTGGATCCCTGGTTGAGACAGCTCCCATCTCGTTACGCCATTCATGCAGGTCGGTATTTAACCGACAAGGAATTTCGCTACCTTAGGACCGTTATAGTTACGGCCGCCGTTTACTCGGGCTTCGATCAAATGCTTCGCTAATGCTAACATCATCAATTAACCTTCGAGCACCGGGCAGGCGTCACACCTTATACATCCACTTACGTGTTAGCAAAGTGCTGTGTTTTTGGTAAACAGTCGGGAGGGACTCTTTGTTGCAACCTCTTTAGCTTTTGAGAGTAAATCTCTATACCAAAGTAGGCACACCTTATACCGAAGATACGGTGCTAGTTTGCAGAGTTCCTTAACCAGGGTTCTTCCACGCGCCTTAGAATACTCATCCCACCCACCTGTGTCGGTTTACGGTACGGGCAACAAATAATATACTTAGTGGCTTTTCTTGGCACGACAGTATCATCGATTCTCTATCTCCTCCGAAGAGTGTCAAGAGCCTGTAAGATCTCGGCTTCATGTAACCCGGATTTGCCTAAGTTACAGCCTACGTCCTTCGACCCACTATTCCATCAGTGTGCTCGATTAACTCTATGCGTCCCCACATCGCGCTTATTTGTTGGTATTGAAATATTAATCAATTTGCCATCGTCTACCCCTCTCGGACTCGACTTAGGTCCCGACTAACCCTACGATGACGAGCATCGCGTAGGAAACCTTGGGTTTTCGGCGAAGAGGATTCTCACCTCTTTTATCGCTACTCATGCCTGCATGCTCACTTCTATCCGCTCCAGCGCTCCTTGCCGGTACACCTTCAACGCTGAATAGAACGCTCTCCTACCACTCAAGTAAACTTGAGTCTAAAGCTTCGGTGCATATCTTAGCCCCGTTATATTTTCCGCGCAGAATCACTAGACCAGTGAGCTGTTACGCTTTCTTTAAAGGATGGCTGCTTCTAAGCCAACCTCCTGGTTGTCACAGTAACTCCACATCGTTTTCCACTTAGATATGACTTTGGGACCTTAGCTGTTAGTCTGGGTTGTTCCCCTCTCGACATAGGATTTTATCACCCTACGCCTGACTCCTGTGATTACACATATAGTATTCATAGTTTGATAGGGTTTGGTACCGCGGTAAGCAGCCCTAGCCCATTCAGTGCTCTACCCCTATATGCTACTACACAAGGCTATACCTAAATATATTTCGGAGAGAACCAGCTATCACGAAGTTTGATTGGCCTTTCACCCCTATCCACAAGTCATCCGAGGACTTTTCAACGCCCACCGGTTCGGTCCTCCACTGGCTCTTACACCAGCTTCAACCTGCTCATGGATAGATCACTTCGTTTCGGGTCTGCAGCATCTGACTAATTCGCCCTATTAAGACTCGCTTTCGCTACGGCTTCGTACTTGACTTAACCTTGCCAGACACCACAACTCGCAGGCTCATTATGCAAAAGGCAGTCCGTCACCCTGATAAATCATAGGGCTCCGAATGATTGTAAGCTAATGGTTTCAGGTTCTATTTCACTCTCCTCACTGGAGTACTTTTCACCTTTCCCTCACGGTACTTGTTCACTATCGATCTGTAAGTAGTATTTAGGATTAGAGGGTGGTCCCCCTAGATTCAGTCAAAATATCACGTGTTCCGACCTACTCAGGATACCATTAGAGCTATTGAAAATTTCGATTACAGGAGTATCACCTTCTATGCTATAGCTTTCCAACTATTTCTTCTATCTTCTTTAGTCTCATGTTATGGTCCTACAACCCCCAATGCAAGCATTGGGTTTGTCCTAATCCGCGTTCGCTCGCCGCTACTAACGGAATCTCATTTGATTTCTCTTCCTGTGGTTACTGAGATGTTTCACTTCGCCACGTTCGCCCCTCGAAAGGTAACATATATCTCTATATGCTGGGTTGTCCCATTCGGAAATCTACGGATCAAAACTTCTTGACAGTTCCCCGTAGCTTATCGCAGTCTAGTACGTCCTTCTTCGCCTCTTACAGTCTAGGCATCCACCATTAGCCCTTAATAGCTTATTTTTGTTGATAAAGTAATTTACATTACTTCACCGTTTTGAATAATTATTCCTTGGCTACTATCTTATTAAATATATTGCTACATCTAATAAAAAAGTTGTGTTTTTAAAATTGTTTCGTTTTTTAGTTTATATTTAAACTCTCATTTAAATATTCGCTAGAAAAATTTTAAGACTTTAACATTATGTTTTTAAATATCATATCCTTTATTTCTAAAGAA
>NZ_JBMOVW010000020.1:0-890 GCF_049472155.1 Arcobacter rhizosphaerae
GCTGATAATACTGCAGGTTTCACTTGTGGAAACGTAGGCCGCTGCCAGCTCTTGAGTTTTATCTAAAAGCTTTTATCTATTTGAACTTCTTTACAGTTCCTTTAGGTAGAAGCTTTTTTTTTAGCCCACTTTCTTTACCTTTACCTATTATTCTCTTTTTTTATTATTTTTTATAGTTTTATTGCCTCTTTTTTATTTTATATATTCTATTACTTTTTTGCCGCACATTATTTTTTCTTCTCCTATATTTAATATAGCTTGGGATTCTTTTAAACCATAGTTAATAAAAACTCTCTTCTTTTTTATCTTTTTAAACATATTTTATTGGTTTATTTATTAAGGTGAGACCTTTTTTATTAGTTATAAGAGTCTTTATTAAAATACATCCCAAGATTAAATCTTATTGCATATCTTGGTTTAAAATCTTCCTCTCTACTATAATAGTTCTCTGGTATTGTATCTATATATAACCATCTCTTTATATAATGTCAATATTTCAGTTTTTATACTATATAAAATTCTATTTATTTCTGATTTTGAAAAAGAATATTTAAATTTTGAAATTTAAATCTCGATAAATTTCAAAATATATAATATTAATATATGTTATTATATATTATAAACTGAAAAAAGTATTTTTTTCTAATAAATTTATTTTGAAAATTTCAAGTAATTTTTTTTAATTTACATTTTATTTCGAATTAAATACAACTATAATATTGGCTTTTTACTACCATTAATAATAATTGTTAAATTAATCAGTAAATTGAGCAATTTAAGTTAATATTTAGGAAAACTTCTTGACAAAGGGAAGAAATTTGTCTATAATTCCCGTCCAATTTCAGAGGAACGACACAAAGTTCTAAAGAGATTAAGATCTTTAAAAACGA
>NZ_JBMOVW010000021.1:0-565 GCF_049472155.1 Arcobacter rhizosphaerae
CTGGGGTGAAGTCGTAACAAGGTAACCGTAGGAGAACCTGCGGTTGGATCACCTCCTTTCAGAGAAGAGAGAAGTTATTCGATTAACTTCTCCAAAGCTATCAAAGATAGCAAAAAAAGGGTATATCAACCTTTTCTATATTCGGTTTATAAAGATTACTTTAAAAGATAGGTAATAATGGGCCTATAGCTCAGCTGGCTAGAGCGCTCGACTGATAATCGTGAGGTCCCAGGTTCAAGTCCTGGTAGGCCCACCATTTATATCTATTAAATTAACTTTTATAAAGATTGGTTAAAAATGGGGAATTAGCTCAGCTGGGAGAGCGCCTGCCTTGCACGCAGGAGGTCAGCGGTTCGATCCCGCTATTCTCCACCATTTAAAAACTAAATATAAGTTCAAAAATATTTGAATTTATATTTGGTTTTAATAACCAAAGTGTTCTTTAGAAATAAAGGATATGATATTTAAAAACATAATGTTAAAGTCTTAAAATTTTTCTAGCGAATATTTAAATGAGAGTTTAAATATAAACTAAAAAACGAAACAATTTTAAAAACACAACTTT
>NZ_JBMOVW010000003.1:0-319163 GCF_049472155.1 Arcobacter rhizosphaerae
TCGTTT
The DNA here is from genome assembly GCF_049472155.1 of Arcobacter rhizosphaerae. Taxonomy (NCBI): domain Bacteria; kingdom Pseudomonadati; phylum Campylobacterota; class Epsilonproteobacteria; order Campylobacterales; family Arcobacteraceae; genus Arcobacter; species Arcobacter rhizosphaerae. The sequence goes on from NZ_JBMOVW010000003.1 coordinate 7, forward strand.
TTAAAGATCTTAATCTCTTTAGAACTTTGTGTCGTTCCTCTGAAATTGGACGGGAATTATAGACAAATTTCTTCCCTTTGTCAAGAAGTTTTCCTAAATATTAACTTAAATTGCTCAATTTGTAATCCTTTTGTCTTTTTTTCTGCTTTTTACTATGCTTTTATTGGGTTTTTACTTCTCTTTTTCAACTTTTTTTATTTTTTGTTTATCTTTATTAGATTTTTGTTTATTTTACTTACTCTTATTTATAGTTTATTTCATTATTGTTCTATTTTAATTGGACAGTATTTTTATATTCTTCATTTGTTTATTTTCTCTTTTATATAATAAGTAAACAATATTAATCTTATAGATTAAAGGAATTTCATTATATTTAATAAGATAGTATTTTCATTTATTTAATATAATATCAAGTTTTTATATTTATATGATTTCTATCTTAGTAACTATTTAGTTTTTTTAGGTTTTTAGATTTATATTAGTATTTAGTGAGATAAATTTTTGGCAAAAAAAAAGCTTTTAGCTAGAAGAACTTAAGTTCTTTTAGCTAAAAGCTTTTTTTAAGTGGTACCCCCTAGACGATTCGAACGTCTGACCTACGCCTTAGAAGGGCGTTGCTCTATCCAGCTGAGCTAAGGAGGCAATAATATAAAGATAAAAAGCCTTAAATAAAAAGTTAAAAAACAATTTATTTAAGGCTTTTATGGAGCGGGAGACGAGACTCGAACTCGCGACAATCTGCTTGGAAGGCAGAGGCTCTAGCCAACTGAGCTACTCCCGCAATAAAATAAAAAGTGGTGCGGATGAGAGGACTCGAACCTCCACACCGTGAGGCACCAGATCCTAAGTCTGGCGTGTCTACCAATTTCACCACATCCGCAATGTTTTTTCACAAAAAAACTAAAAATAGTTTACCTTTGTAAACTAGTGGTACCCCCTAGACGATTCGAACGTCTGACCTACGCCTTAGAAGGGCGTTGCTCTATCCAGCTGAGCTAAGGAGGCAATAATATAAAAATGGGGTAAGTAATGGGATTCGAACCCACGACCCTCTGAACCACAACCAGATGCTCTAACCAACTGAGCTATACCTACCACATGAATTTTAAAATGGTCGGGGCGAGAGGATTCGAACCTCCGGCCCCCTGGTCCCAAACCAGGTGCGCTAACCAGACTGCGCTACGCCCCGACACTCAACTCTTTTTAAGATGTTTCTCTCAAAAAGTGGACGGAATTATAATATATTTTTTTTACTTTGTCAAGTGTTTTTAGAAGAAAAATGAAAAATTTTCATTTTTTCTTCTTAAAAGCCCTAAAACTGGATTAATCCGTCTATTGGAGAACTTGCTGTTGCATAAGGTTTTTTAGGAATTCTTCCTGCTTTATAAGATAATCTACCTGCAATTGTAGCATATTTAAATGCTTCTGCCATTGCCATTGGGTTTTGTGCTTGAGCTATTGCTGTATTTGCTAAAATTCCATCTGCTCCTAATTCCATAGCATAAGAAGCATCACTTGCACAACCAAGTCCTGCATCTACTAATACTGGAACTTTTACTGCATCTTTAATAAATGCAATGTTGTATGGGTTTTGAATTCCTAGTCCTGAACCAATAGGTGCAGCTAATGGCATAATTGCATCAGCCCCTGCTGATTCTAATTGTTTTGCAACAATTGGATCATCAGAAGTATAAGCCATAATTGTAAAACCTTCTTTTTTCAATACTTCACAAGCTTTAATAGTTTCTATTACATCTGGATAAAGTGTTTTTACTGCATCACCAATAACTTCTAATTTAATAATATCAATTCCTGTTGCTTCTCTCATTAATCTAAAAGTAGTGATTGCTTCTTCTGCTGTAAAACATCCAGCTGAGTTAGGAAGTAGTTTTACATTCGTGTCTTTAAAGTAATCTAATAAATTTTCTTCATTTGGATTTGTAATATTTACTCTTCTAATTGCAACTGTAATTAATTCACTTCCTGATGCTAATGTAGCATCTTTTGTTGTTTGAAAAGAATCATACTTACCTGAACCAACAATTAGTCTACTATTAAATTCATATTCACCAACTTTTAAAATATCATTGTTCATATAATTTTCCTTTTATAATGCTTTATATAGTGTGATTATTTAACAACAATCACTTATAAATTTTATATATTTTTTGCTTGAATTCGTTATATCTATTTGGATAATTTCCGGGACATCATAGCTATGTAATTCTTTAATTTTGCTTTTAACTTTTTCAAAATTTTCTTTTCTTGTTTTTATATTAAGTATTGTTTCAAAATCACAACATAACTCATCTTCCCACGCATATACTGATTCTACTTCATGTAATTGTACACAAGCAGCAAGCTTTTCTTGAACTAGAACTTTTGCTAAATTTTTTGCTTCAACTTGTGAAGCACATGTTGTTTGAATAATTACTGCATTCATAATTTTTTTACCTCTTCAATTAAATCTGATGGGATTAAAGAGTAATCATTTTTTTTATAAGCTTTTGCTGCAAATGTATGTGCCAAACTTGCACTTATTGTAGCTTCTATACTCTTATACCCTTGTGCTAATAGGGATGCTATTAATCCACTTAATACATCTCCACTGCCACCTTTACTCAAAACAGAACTTCCGTATGGATTAACAAAGATTTCTTTATTCTTTGAGATTAACACATTTGCACCTTTAAGTAATAAAGTAATATTTGGATACTTTTTGCTAAATAACTCTACATAAAAAAATCTATTCTCTTGTAATTCAATAATTGAAATATCAGCAATTTTACATAATTTTAATAATGCACAAAACTCTTTTGGATGAGGAGTTAATACTATATCTTTATCCAATATATCTAAAATAATTTCTTCATAGAATAAATCAGCATCGATTATCATAGGAAGGTCATTATCTAAAATTTCTTTAATTTCTTTTTTGTCATACTTACCAAGTCCCATACCAATTGCTATTGCTGTACAGTTCTGACTTAGAAAGTGTGTTTGCATTATATGATAAGGTAAATCTAACTCTTCATGACATACAACACTTACTAATCCAGCACCAAAACCAAAAGCTGCTTTTGCTGCTATTACTCCTGCACCTTTTTTACAACCTGCAATTACATTTAAATGACCATAAGTACCTTTATGAGAATTTTGTTTTTTAGATCTTTTTGGAAGTATCATATCCTCTTTTTCTAAAAGATACTTATTGCTATTACCTTCATATACTTCTCTTTGTACTCCCAAATTAGCTACTTTAATATCACCTACAAACTCTTTTGCTGAATCTGTATATAAAGATGTTTTTAAAGCTCCCATTGTAATAGTAATGTCTGCTTCATAAGCAACATCTATTATTTGTCCTTTATTATTTATCCCACTAGGAATATCACAAGCAATTTTAAAAGCATTAATGTCATTTAATTTATTTATTAAACTTATTGCATCATTTTTTAAAGGTTTATTTAATCCACTACCAAAGATACAATCAACAATAATATCAGCTTCATATAAAGTTTCTATGATATTTATATTTAAAGCTTTTGCTCTTTGGAACTGAAGTTTTGCCATTGGAGATTTTAGGTTAGTATAAAAATATAAAGAAACTTCATAAGCTTTATATAGAAGTCTTGCTAAGGCCATTCCATCTGCACCATTGTTTCCTGAACCACAAACAATCAAAATAGATTTTTTATCTTTATGATTTTTTTGAATATATGAAGCCATTGAAGAAGCTGCATGTTCCATCAAGATATCTTCTGTTAATGCAAACTTTTCATAACATCTTTTATCTAAAGAGTTTACCTCATCAAATATTCTCTTCATAGTTATTCCTTATTTTTTAAACTTCCAATCATTTGCTTGTAATACTACTTTTACTTTCTCTTTTACATCACCTTGTAATTCTATCCATTCTTCTTTTATAGCTCCACCACAAGCAAGCTTTTTCTTTAAAAGTTTAAGAACTTCTTTTTTCTCTTTTTCATCTAAATAAAATCTTCCTACTAATGTTACAGGTTTACCTTTTCTTTTTTCATAAGTAAATACTAACTGATGTTGATTTTTTGGAATAATTTCATTATTTGATTTCTTTTTATTTTTCTTATCATTTTTAGAAGTATCAAAACTATCACCTTCTAATTTTGCACCCATTTCAAAAATCATTTTACATTCCTTTTAATCTAGTTTGAACATCTATTTTATTTACATCTGTGAAATCATTTTGTTTATATTGTTCAACAGCAACTCTTCCAATCATAGCTGCATTATCAGAACAGTATTTCAGTTCACTTAAATGTAAATTTGTTTTATGCTTTTTACATAGTTCTTCTATTTGAGTTCTTAAATGTATATTTGCACTAGCTCCACCTACTATTGCAAAATCTTCTGGAACTATTTTTTTAAATTGTTTCTTTAGTTTTTGCATTATATGAGCAACTGCTGTTTTTTGAAAAGAGGCACATACATCATATTTGTCTTGTTCAGTTATACCATCTTCTTGGTTTTCTAACTTTTCTATTTGCATTCTTACTGCATTTTTTAAACCACTATAACTAAACTGTATATTTGGACTTTGTCTTAATGGAACTGGAAAATCAAATCTATTTTCATCACCTTTTAGTCCATACTCTTGAACTATAGGTCCACCAGGATAGCCCAAGCCCATCATCTTTGCTACTTTATCAAAGCTCTCACCAAAACTATCATCAATTGTTGAGGCAATGATATTCATATCACTTAAAGATTTTGCTTCTATTATTTGAGTATGTCCTCCTGATACTAAAAGTATAGTCATAGGAAGAACTTCTTTTTTTTCTATAAATAGTGAATAGATATGACCTTTTAAATGATTTACTGCAATTAAAGGAAGATTTAAACTAATACTTAAAGCTTTGGCCATAGTAACTCCCTCCATAAGTGTTACAGATAAACCAGGAGCATTTGTAACTGCAATTGCTTTTAGTAAAGGAAAAAACTCTTTACACTCTTCAAGTATCTTAGGTAAAGCTTCCACATGAAGTCTTGCTGCAAGTTCAGGAACTACTCCTCCATACATGCTATGTTGTAATTCTTGGGATATTTTTTTGTGATAAACTAATTCTAGGCTATTTATATCTGTAATGGCAATTGAGCTGTCATCACAACTTGATTCTATACTTAAGATTAACTCTTTTGACATTTACAAGTAACCCTTTTCATTTTTATCTTTTGTTAACCAATCAAGTGCAAAATCATGACTACCAAATCCCGATTCGGCATTTATATGTCCTGCATTTTGCATAATGTTAATTTCTACATTTAAATCTTCTTTTAAAAGCATTGCTTCTTCTTCTGTCATATAAGGATCATTTGTTGAGGCTAAAATAATAACTTCTTTTGCTTTTAAATCTTTTGGCGGTGTGTATGGATAAAATGTTTTTGCTGCTTCAACTACTCTTGTTCTTGAAACAGGCGCAACTAACATTAGTTTTTCTAAACTAATATCTAATTCATTACAAGTTTGAAACCATAATACATTTGCTAAAGAATGACATATAATAGTATCTGGTTTAAAATGTTCAATCTCTTTTTTTAAAAACTCTTTCCATTCTTTTAATTGAGGATTATCTCTTTTAGGAAAAGCAGGAAATGATACTGTGTAATTTTGTTTTATTAAATCTCCTGCTAATACAGCTTGCCAATGGGGATAATCACTACCTCCTAAACCATGTAATATTAAAATTTTCTGCATTCATTCTCCTATTTAAATACTTCTAACACATCTAACATATTTCTTTTTATGTCTACTGTCATAATATGGTGTACCACTTATAAAGTGCATATAATCAGCATAAAACCATAAAGTTCGCCAATGAGCTTTAAAAGCCCAGTAACCATCTGGTACATTATATTTAAAAGCATAATTTATATAGTTTTTATGATTTTTTTTATTTACTATAGTTTTAAATTCATCTATAGTTGGAATTCGCCAGTTTGAATATCCTGCAAAAACTAAGTTTTTACAATATTCAATTGCTTTTTCATGCTCTTTTTTTATTTTAAGAACATCAATAGTATCTATCCACATTAAATTGGTATTTGTATCAATTACCACCTTTAAACTATTTTTTCTGAAAGTTTGAGCTTGTAATAACGTACAAATTAAAACCATAAAAACTATGTATTTCATAACTTATCCTTTTAAGTTATCTATTTTAAACTTCCCTTTTTCAAGATTGTCTTTTACACTTTCATCAAGAAGCTCAATTTTTAGCTTATACCCTTGTTTATAAACTAAACCTGCTAAAAGTTTTGGTGATTCATTATTTGAATCTTTTTTTGTGTCTAAAGATGAGTTATTTTTCCATTCTTCAAACTTCTTCTCATATAATTGTACTATATCTTTTTCAAATTTACTTCTTGTGTAGATTAAATAAATAACTAAAACTAGTAAAATTGAAAAAGGAATTAACATATCAAGACCCATAATATGTTCTCACTTCCTTATCTATCTCAAATATATCTTCTATTGTTTGTGCTTTTACATTATTAAACTTATTTAATGCATTTAAACTAATTTTAGATACATCTAAAAAGCCTATTTCATTGTTTAAAAATTTAGATACTGCAACTTCATTTGCTGCATTTAAAATAACACCTAAATCAAGATTATTTAATATCTCATCTTTTATTTCCCAAATAGGATAACGTGACTTTTCTATTTTTCTAAACTCTAAAGAGGCTACTTCTAATAAATCTACAGGTTTTAATATTTCTTCATCGCATTTTCCTAAAATTGCATAAGCAATAGGAAGTTGCATAGAAGCATTTGCAATATGAGCTGTTGTACTTCCATCTTTAAAGTTTACTAAAGCATGAATAAGTGATTTTGGTTCAATTATTGCGTCTAATTTTCTAATATCAAATAACCAAGCAGCTTCCATTAATTCAAATATTTTATTTGTCATTGTTGCACTATCTATTGTAATTTTATTACCCATAGACCAGTTTGGATGATTTAAGGCTTCTTTTATTGATACATTTGCTAATGATTCTAAAGGATAATCTCTAAAAGACCCTCCACTTGCAGTAACTAGCATAGAATCAATTTTTTTATCTTGAAGTAAATACCAAAGTCCAAAATGTTCACTATCTATTGGACTTAAAGCACTTTTATCTATAAATTTTCCAGCAACTACTAAAGACTCTTTATTTGCTAAGGCAACTTTTTTACCACATTGTATAGCTTTTAAAGTTGGTTTTAATCCAAGAAAGCCAACAAGAGCATTTACTACAATTTTAGAATTACTAGTTTCTATTGCTTCTAAAATTGCTTCTTCTCCAAAAGATACATTTTCATGGTTTACTTTGTGAAAATCCTCTTTTGAAGCTATAACAACTTTTTTAGGTTTAAACTCTTCTATTTGTTTATTTAATATTCCAATATTTTTACCTGCTACTAAAACTTCAATATCTAAGTGAAATTTTCTAGCAATATTTAAAGTATTTACACCAATAGAACCTGTACTTCCTAATACAATCACATTACAACCCTAAGAAGAACTAACATAACAATTGCACCAAAAAGATAGCCATCTGTTCTATCTAAAATACCTCCATGTCCGGGTAAAATATTTCCACTATCTTTTACTCCTGCTTCTCTTTTTAAATAAGATTCAAATAAATCTCCAAATACAGATGCAAAAGCTACTATGATAGATATTGTGATTGCCATTATTATACTTAAATTTTCATGAGCAAAAATTGTACCTAAAATCCCTGCTGTTATAACTCCACCTATTACACCTTCTAATGTTTTATTGGGACTAGTTTCACTAAATTTAGTTTTTCCAATACTTTTTCCTACAAAATAAGCACCTGTATCAGCACCTGCTACAACTACTAATAACCATAAAAGAGTCATAACTCCATACTCTGCATAAAGTGATAATAAAAATAAAAATGAAGCTGTTGGATAAAGTAATGGTAAAAACATTTTTTTATCAAGTGATTTTTTATATGCTAATTGAGAAGCATATCCAATTGCGACAATAAAAATTAAATCTTCTGGATTTGGATGAAAATAAGCAGCAAACCATAAAAGTGCAGTATATACATAAATACTATCACCTTTTAGTTGAAATAGTTTTTTTGACTCACTAATTGAAATCATAAGCATTGTACCAAATAGAAGCCACATTAAGAAAAATGAATCAATATATCCAATTATTACCATTGCAATAATTAGAACTAAACCTGTTTTAATTCTAGTAGAACTATCTTTTATAATATTAGCCATAAAGTAAACCTTGTGTTTGTTAAAATTACAAGATTATACTAAAGTTTGGCTTTTGATTAAATTTTTAAAAAGTATTTATAGTTAAGAGTTTTAACTATAAATACTTAAGAGTCTTAAAGAACTCCAGATAAAGATTTAGTTAAACCTTTTGTTAGGACTGGTTTAGCCTCTTCAAACTCTAAATTTACTTTATTAGCTGTACTTACTATTCTTGTTCTATAGATTTTCCACTGTGCATTTGCATATTTAATTGTTTGATTTACAGAAGAGCTCATTCCTTGCTTTGAACTTCCTTTTGCATTTTGCTCAATAACTTCACCTTTTGCAGCTCTTTGTCTAATTTCTACATCTGTAATCATTGTATAATAAACGTCTTTTATTAAAGAGTTCGCAACTGTTCCAACAAGTGCCCCTACTAAACCTGCTGTTCCATACGATCTACCTGAAGATGCTCCTGATGCAGCAGCAACACCAACTCCAAGTACAGCTCCACCAAATCCTGATTGAAGTGCACTTCTTGCACTATTTGCATTTGATTTTCCTACTTGTAAAAGATTAGCTTGAACCATAAATTCAGCTTTTTTAGGATTTTTTGTAACAACAAATCCATTATTAATAAATGCTTTTTTAATTTCATTTTCAATATCTATATCTTTGTCTGTAGTATTTCTTACTCTAACGTACACAACTTGTTTTTCTGGTTCAACTGGTTCTAAAAATATAGAATCACTCATCTTAGTTTGTACTTCTAAATTTCTTTTTTCAATTGCAGTTGAAATTGCACATCCATTAAATAGTGATACTACAAAAATTGTACTTATTGAAAGTAAAATTAATTTTGCATAACTTTTCATCTTGTCTCCTGTGTTAATATGAACGATATTTTATATTATTATTTCTTAATATAAAATTATTTTTTTATTATAAAAAAATATATCTTCTATTAAATCTACTGGATTTACATTGTTTTAGCTTGATTGATTAAAAATAATACAAACTTTAAAATATTAATATATTATGTTTTAATTATTATTGTTGTGTATGGGTTATATAAAACATTTGATCCTGATTGTATTTTTACATTTCTTCTTTGTGTATAATCTACTTCATAAGTACCTGAACTATCCATAGAAAATTTAGCACAAAGTGTTGCTGCTTGTTTTATTACAGAATCGGGAATTGTTTTCTTTGAATTTTGTACTATTACATGTGCTGATGTTCTATCTTTTAAATGAAACCAAAAATCACTTGCTTTTGAATTTTTAAGAAGATAGATATTCTCTCTTTCACTAGTTCCTAACATAATTTTATATCCTTCAAAAAAGAAGCTTTCATAAGGCTGTGCTTTTTTCACTTTTGCTTGATTTCTTTCTTTTTTAGGGTATAAGAACTCACACTCTTGAATTGATTTTGCATTCTGAATATTTTGTTTCATTCTATATAAAAAAGCTAATTTTTCATCTAAGTTATCTTTTTCAAGAGATATATTTTCTGCTTTTTGTTTAGCTCTTTTTGCTTTTTTGAATAAATCATTAGAATATTTAGAAGCAGAAGCATTTTCTTCTAAATCAATCTCAACTTCTTTCCCTTCATAATCATAAGTTTTTAAGATTTTTTGATATGGCTTAATATTATGTATATTTCCTAAAATTAGATTAGCTTTTTCATATAAGTTAAGTGCTTGACTTTCTAACTCTTCTTTTTTGGGTAAGGCATTTATTGTTTTCTCTAATTTTTTTATTTTTTTATCAATTTGGCTTATTTTTTGTTTTTTTAAATTTTCTAAGTTTTTCTCTTCTTTTTTTAAAAAAACATCGTATAAATATTCTTCAATATTTTTTACCTTATCAATTTTCGGAATAAAATTTTGTTTAGGTATCTCATCTAATTTATGCCCAACCTTTACAATTCTACTAGAGGAAAACTCATCAATATGCCTTAATGCTTCTAAAACAATTCTATTTTCATCTAATAAAATTATATTTGTATGTTTACCTGTAAATTCAAGCTGTAAAATTGTTGTTAACTTTTTATAAGAAGAGGATGAATTTACTTTTATATTTATCACTTTGTCATTTTGATAAAGACAAATATCTTCAATTTTAGAGTTATTAAGTCTTTTTTGAAGAACAACATCAAAAGGAGCATTAAAATCTTTTTTAGATTTTAAAAGCTCTTTTGATTTAAAAACTATACTATTTCCTTTTGTCATATCAAAATATAATATATTTGTATTATTAAATTCTATTATAATAGTATTATTGTCTATTCTCTTACAAAGCCTTATTTTTTGGGAATTATTGGCTAAGTATTCAGTTATTTGTTTTAATAAAAAATGTTTCATATAGTATTCGCTTTTCTAATATTTCTAAGATAATATTTATCTGTATTTGCTATAATTGTACCCAAACAATTATTAGGAGTATAATATGAAGTTATTAAAGTTACTTTTAGCTGCTACTTTAGTATTAGGTGTATCTACTACAACATTAAGTGCAAGTTCGGTAAAAGGACAAAAACTATTTATCAAAAAATTTAAAAATTCTTGCGGAATGAATGGAGCAAAATTTGCTGCAAAACACTCACAAGATGAATGGCAAGAGATTATGGATAATGGAAATTTTAAAAAAGAGTTTGTGAAAATTTGTCCAAATGTAAAAGAATCAGATATTAAAGATAGCTGGGTTGAGCATATTTTTGAATTCTCTTATGAGTATGCAAATGATTCAGGAAATGTTCCTTCTTGTTAAGCTAAAAATACTTTTTAAAAGCTTGGGAAAAAAACCAAGCTTTTTTTATTTCTAATTTAATATAATTTAAACTAATAGTTTAACTATAAATTAAATTAATAAAACTTATAATACGGAAAATATAAATCAAGGATTTTAATATGAAAAAAGTATTATTAAGTTTTGCTACTATTACAGCACTTACAACTACTTCTTTTGCAAATGATATAAATAAAGAGATGTTTAAACAAATACAACTCTTAAAAGCTAAAATTGAAGCTTTAGAAAAACAAATGCAAAAACAGAATAAAGCTCCAAAATTAGATGAAAAAAGAATTGTTAAAATAGAAAAAAAATTAAAAAGCAATTCTAAAAAAATACAAAAAGTAAAAGCTCATGACGCTGGTGACAATATAAAATGGAATGTTGATTTTAGAACACAAGTTGATAATCTAAACTATAAACTAGCAAATGGGAAAAAACTTAAAAATGAAGCTGTTATGTCTAATAGATTAAATTTAGGTATGAAGTTTAAAGCAGATGAAAACTCACTATTTTATGGAATGCTTTCATACAATAAACTTTATGGTGATAATTCTTCAAATGTAAATAACAATGCAAATTTTGATTGGATTACAAATGAAAGTGCTACAAATGATAATGAACTAAAAGTAAAAGAAGCCTACTGGTTATACTCAAATGATTCATTTTTAGGAAATGAAGATATTTCATGGACAGCAAGTATTGGTAGACGTCCATCAACTGATGGTTTAGGAATAAACTATAGAGCGGATCAGAAAAGAAAATCAGCCTTAGCTCATACTGTAAATGTAGAATTTGATGGAGCAAGTGCTAGATTTAATATAGATAAACTTACAGGAATGACAGGTTCTTGGGCTAAAGTTTGTATGGGTAGAGGTTTAACAAATGCAAGACTAAGATTCTCTATGGATGGAAAACCAGCGTATACAAAAGATTCAAGTAGTGAAAATATTGATATGGCAGGGTTAATTTATGTACCTTATGATGATGGTCAATACTCTATTCATACAAATTATGCAAGAGCTTGGAATTTAATAGGAATGAAAAATGGTGGTTCTACATTTGAAGATTTTGGAAAAATAGATTTAGCAACTATTATGTTAAAAACTGATGGAATTGGTAATGGAATCAACGATATCTTAGACTATACAACTGTTTTTGCTTCATTTGCTATGAGTAAAACTCATCCAAAAGAAGGTATGAGTATGTTAGGTTCAAATAATTCTAAAACAGGTCACTCTATTTGGTTAGGAGTTAATGCTCCATGTCCTTTAAGTCCAGATGATGCAAAAATAGGAGTTGAATGGAATAAAGGAAGTAAATACTGGAGATCTATGACTTATGGTGAGGATACAATGGCTGGTAGTAAAATAGCAGCAAGAGGTACTGCTTGGGAAGTATATAGACATCAACAATTAACAAAAGCTTTAAGTTTAACTATGAGATATACAAATATTAAATATGATTATACAGGAAGTAATGGTTTCTTTGGAGAGTTAGGCGCACCTACTAAAGTTACAGGTGATAATGTAAAAGAAGCACAAAATGTTACAGCAAATATAAGATATAGATTTTAAGGAAGTTTCTCTTCCTTAAGTCTTTAAGATAGGGAAACTTTATCTAACTTATAAATAATTTTCTCTGCTAACTCTAACATCTCAATATTCAATTTTTTAAAATCATTATTTTTAATATTAACAATAAAATCATCATAAACATTTCCATAAGGATATAAAATAAAATAAATATACTCTTTTGATTTTGCTTCTTTATTTAATTCTTTAAACCAAAGTGCTAACATAGCAAAATAAAGCATAGAAGGATTAAATGACTGATTTTGCTTTAAAAGTTTTGAAAGTTCTTGGTTTATAAAGTTATAAGCATTTAGTATTGCTTTGATTCTATAATGCTTTGCATTTTTTAAATAATAACTTGAAGATAAAGTTACACTATTTATTTGTGTAAGCATATCATCACTAATTTTATTAAATTTTTCGACTACTTCTTTATCTAGTCCATAACTATTAGTATCTTCCTTATCTTTATAAGAAAGAATCAAGTCTTTACAAAATAATAATAGGCTTTCTGTTTTTATCTTTGATAGGTTTAAAATCATACTTAATTGTAACAAAACTTTGTTAAATTACGAAATATCTAATTAACTTTAAGAAGCTTTGCGATAAAATAAGCTAAATTTAATAAAAAAACATAATAAAAAGGAATTTATTGGAACCTATTGGTGTATTAAAAGATGGTCAAATATATGACCTTCAAACTGCTGAAGCTTTAAACATTCAGGGAGAGGATATTAAGGCTGATAACTCTAGTGAGTCTTTAGAGATTCTTAGACACTCATGTGCTCACATGATGGCACAAGCTATTAAAGAATTATATCCTGAAGCTAAGTTTTTCGTAGGGCCTGTTGTTAAAGAAGGTTTTTACTACGATTTTAAAGTTGAATCGAAAATTTCAGATGAAGATCTTCCAACTATTGAGAAGAAAATGAAAGAAATTGCAAATAGAAAATTACCTATTGAAAGATATGAAACTTCAAAAGAAGAAATTCTATCTAAGTTTGCAAACGATGAACTAAAACAAGCTGTATTAAAAAATATCACTGATGACACATTAACCCTATATAAACAAGGTGACTTTGAAGATTTATGTAGAGGGCCTCACGTACCTAATACTAGAATGATTAGAGCATTTAAACTAACAAGAGTTGCTGGTGCATACCTTGGTGGTGACGAAGAAAATGAAATGATTACTAGAATCTATGGTATTGCATTCTTTGATAAAAAAGAATTAAATGACTATGTTAGAATGCTTGAAGAAGCTAAAAAAAGAGACCATAGAAAACTTGGAACAGAATTAGAATTGTTTGCATTCAATGATGATGTAGGTGCTGGGCTACCTTTATGGTTACCAAATGGTGCAAGACTTAGATCTAAATTAGAACATATTTTATACACAGCTCATAGAGTAAGAGGATATGAACCTGTAAGAGGTCCTGAATTATTAAAATCTACTATGTGGGATATTTCAGGACATAATGCTAACTATGGTAAAAATATGTACTATACTACTATTGATGAACAAAAATATGGAATGAAACCAATGAACTGTGTTGGTCATATTCAAATTTTTAAAAATAAATTAGTTTCATATAAAGATTTACCAATGAAACTATTTGAATATGGTGTTGTTCATAGACATGAAATGAGTGGTGCAATGCATGGATTATTTAGAGTAAGAGAGTTTGCTCAAGATGATGCACATATTTTTTGTACACAAGCACAAATAAAAGATGTAATATTTGAAGTTTTAGAATTTGTAGATACTTTACTTAAACTATTTGATTTTAAATATGAAATAGAAGTTTCAACTAAACCAAAAAAAGCAATTGGTGATGACATCTTTTGGGAAACTACAACTAAAGGTATTATGGATGCCTTAGATGAAAATAATATACCTTATGGAATTGATGAAGGTGGAGGAGCATTCTATGGTCCAAAAATCGATATTAAAATTCTTGATGCAATTGGAAGAAAATGGCAATGTGGTACAGTACAAGTTGATATGAACTTACCGTCAAGATTTAATGCTGAATTTATTAATGCAGAAGGTGAAAAAGAGCAACCTGTTATGATACATAGAGCAATTCTAGGTTCATTTGAGAGATTTATTGGTATTTTAACTGAACACTGTGCTGGTGAATTCCCATTTGCTATTGCTCCTACTCAGGTAATTTTTGTACCAATTGCAGATACTCATGTAGAGTATGCGAAAGAGTTAGAAAAAGAGCTTTTAAGAGATGGAATGGATTCAAAAATATTTGATATGAATGAATCTTTAAATAAAAGAATCAGAATGGCAGAAAAACAAAGAGTACCAATGATTGTTGTTATTGGAGATGAAGAAGTTGAAAATAAAACTGTGGCATTAAGAGATAGAAGAAAAAGAGAGCAGTCAAATATGACTAAAGATGAATTTATCTTAATGTTAAATGAAATAAAAAAAGGGAGTAGAATTTGAGTAGTATGAGAAAAGGTAAAAAAAATGAAGCAATAATGAATGAGGACATTACTGCTAAAGAAGTAAGATGTATGGGAGATGATGGCACAAACTATGGTATCATCCCTACAAGAGATGCACAATCAACAGCAGATGATTTAGGACTAGATTTAGTTCTTATTTCAGCAGATGCAAAACCACCTGTTGCGAAGATTATGGATTATGGTAAATTTAAATACCAACAAGAAAAAAAGAAAAAAGAAGCTAAGAAAAAACAAAAAGTTATCGTAGTAAAAG
Source organism: Arcobacter rhizosphaerae (assembly GCF_049472155.1). NCBI lineage: Bacteria > Pseudomonadati > Campylobacterota > Epsilonproteobacteria > Campylobacterales > Arcobacteraceae > Arcobacter > Arcobacter rhizosphaerae. The sequence continues at coordinate 15,370 of NZ_JBMOVW010000003.1, forward strand.
AAGTAAAATTTTCTGTAAAAATTGCAGAAAATGATATCAATTATAAAGTTAAGCACGCTATTGAATTCTTAGAAAAAGGATACCATGTAAAATGTAGAGTATTCTTAAAAGGTAGAGAAATGGCACATCCAGAAGCTGGTGCAGATGTACTTGAAAGAGTATGGCCAATGCTTGAAGAATATGGTGTAAGAGATGGTAAGCCTAAACAAGAGGGAAGATTTGTTAATATGATGGTTCTTCCTAAAAAAGAAGATAAACACTAATATAAAAAAAGAAGAGACTCTACTCTCTTCTGCTCTCAAAAATCCTTCTTTAAACATTTTTTAAGTAATTTTTAAGTAAAATCACGAACTTTTTCAGTTTATTTGAAAATGCAAATTTAAAAGGAGGATTCTTCCATGCCAAAGATGAAAACTAACAGTGGCGCTTTAAAAAGATTTAAAGTGAAAAAAAATGGTTCTATCAAAAGAGGATCAGCTTATAGAAGCCACATCTTAACTAAAATGACTCAAAAGAGAAAAAGAAATCTTAGAGGTCCTAAAACAGTTGCTGCAGTTGACGCAACTAGAATTAAAAGAATGTTAAACAAAGCGTAATTATTTATTTCATATAAATGATTATTAGTCCCTCCACTTATGTGGACAAGTTCAACTATAATGTTGACACCTAATATTAACAATATAATATACGGTAAAGGAAAAATAGAATGCCTAGAGTAAAAACTGGTGTAGTTAGAAGAAGAAGACACAAAAAAGTATTAAAGCAAGCTAGAGGTTTCTTTAGTGGTAGAAGAAAACACTTTAGAAAAGCGAAAGAGCAATTAGAGCACTCTTTAGTATATGCTTACAGAGATAGAAAACAAAAGAAAAGAGATATCAAAAGACTTTGGATTATCAGAATCAATGCAGCTTGTAGATTAAATGATATCAACTACTCAAGATTCATGAACGGTTTAAAATTAGCTGGAATTGAATTAGATAGAAAAATCTTAGCTGATATGGCTATGAATGATTCTGCTGCATTTGCTTCATTAGTAGTAAAAGCTAAAGAAGCACTTAACTAATAAATTTGCAAATCATAAAAAATTAAAAGGGATTAAGGCTTTGTCTTAGTCCCTTTTTTTATTTATATACCTAAAGGTTCATTGACCTCAATTTTACAATTATCACCTTTACAATCTATATTTGCATCAAAGTAATAAATTTCATCCATATCAATTTTTGCATCTTTTAGTTTCACCCATGCATCCATTGATCTTCCACCAGCTGTACAATTAAACACAATAGTTTTATCTTTTGGGAGTTTTGAATAAAACTCATTTGCTTTTAACTTTTCAGCTTCAATATTTATTGCACCTTTTAAATGGCCTTTTCTAAACTCAATAGGTGATGTTACATCAACAATTTGAATATATTTTGGTACTTTATTGTTTTTGATTAAATTATAAAACCATACCCCATCAACACTCCCCTTATCAAGGCCTTTTTTTAATCCATTTTTACTGTACTGAACTTTTGAGCTAATTTTTTCTTTTTTTACTAAATTAATACTTTTAGTTGTAGCTAATCCAGCTTTCTTCCATGCTGGTATTCCTGCTGCAAAAACAGAAACATTACTATATCCTAAATCTAAAAGTTTATTTGCTACTATATGAGACTTTGAACATGTATATCCACCACAAAATGTGATGATTTTTTCATCTTTATTTATAGGTAATCTTCCCAATAAAGTTTTAAACTTTGTATCAGGAATAGAAATAGCTCCAGGAATTGTCTCTTTTATATATTTGGAATAAGGTCTTGCATCAATTAATAAAGCACTATTTTTAGCTTGAGCTGTTTTTATAGTATTTAAATCTACATCTAAATGACTTTTTTTTTCAATTAGCATTTTAACCTTAGAACTTGTATTATCTATGGATGCTTGATTTGTTGTACATCCAGTAAATAAAAGTATTACTGTTATTATATAAACTAAAAATAAACTAGCTTTCATAAATTCTCCTATTTTACAAATTATATTTTTCCTGATAACATTCCATATTGTGTCATTGGCTTTAAAATATATGATTTAAGTAACCACCAAATATATCTTTCTTGTGTTGGATCTAAAGGGAATGATGGTTTAGGTTTCATTGACCAATCAAATTCAGCAAGCATTACTTTACCAATATCAGTAATAATAGGACAAACTGTATATCCATCATACTTAGCTTTTAACTCTTTTCCTTCCATAAGAGATAAAATATTATCAACTACTACTTTATACTGTTTTCTTATACTTCCACCTGTTTTTCCTAAAGGAATGGCTGCTATATCTCCCAAAGAAAATATATTATCATATTTAACATGCTGCAAGGTTTCTTTATTTACAGGAACCCATCCTTTTGATGAACCTATTTCAGAATCTGCAATTTCAGGTGCTGCTTTCATGGGAGGAGTAATATGTAAAAAATCATAAGGTATTTCTAAATTTATATGCTTAATTATTCTATTATACTCTTCTAAATCAGGATCCCATGAACCTTTTTCATTCCAAAATTTATCAAATGTTGCTGTTTTATTTTTTAAATCCACTTTCGTAAGATTATGGTTTAAACTATATTTCATATCTCTTACTTTAAATTGCTGAATTATTGCATCTTCATACTCTTTTACACTAAACATTTTTGAACTATTTGTATAAAAATGCATATTTACATTTTGTCTTGCTTTTGCACTTACTTCATTTAATCTAGAATTCATTAAATACATAATTTTTTTAGGTGCACCTCCACACTTAATAGGTGTATTTGGATGAGAAAAGATTGCTTGTTGTTTTTTTCCATTATTTGCTTCATAAATAGTTTTTTGCATGTTTTCCCATGTTTGAACTGCCCCATCAACATTATAAATTGTACTTGCATTTGTATTTTTAAAAAACTTATTCATTTTTTGAGAATCTTGCATTGTGTATAAATATTCTAACTCTTCAAGTCCTTCTATTTTTTCAAAATCTAACACTAATCCAGCAGCAATAACTAAAAAGTCATACTCAATAGTATCCCCTTTTTGAACTCTTAACTTATTATTTTTAGGATCAAATTGTACTGCTTTATCTTTTATAAGTTTAACTGTTTTAGGTAAAAACTCTTTTGTTTCATAAATGACATCATTTTTATCATATATTCCAGCTCCAACTAATGTGTTTCCAGCTTGATAAGATACGGACTTTGCATTTGGTTCTATAATTGTAATATCAGGATTTGTCAAACTATTTGATAATCTTGCAGCTGTAGATATCCCAGCTAATCCTCCACCTACAATAACTATTTTAGCTTTTACATCACTTGCATTTAAATTAGTAGAATAAGCTTTATTGTTCATCAATAATAAACTTCCAGATATTCCCATTAACTTTAAAGCTTCTCTTCTATTTATTCCATTTTTTCTTAATTCAATATCAAATTCTTCTATCAAGTCTTTTTTCACAATTTACCTTTTAATAGAAATTTTAAATAAATTATATTCATGTTTTTATTATTGTATGCTATTTTAGCTTATATAAATTACAAGTAATTTACAATAAATAAGAGAATAAAATATTATATATAAGTTTAAATTATCTTTATTGTTTTTTTAGAATTTTCTTGGTTATAAAAAGTATAAAAGCTCTTGGAATAAGTAAAAATAAATATATAAAAAATGAAAAAATAAGGGGATGAAAAGAACCAAAGCCTAAAGCTCCTGCTTGACTTAAGTTCTTTAAATGTAAAAGAGGATAAGTTATCCATTCTTCAAAATGGAAACTAATTGATAATAAAATCAAAATAGTAAGAAAAATAAATAACTCTTTTTTCATAAATTATGCTCTACCTGATAACATACCATACATAGTCATAGGTTTTAACATATAAACTTTCATTAACCACCAGATATATCTTTCTTGTGTTGGATCAAGGGGGAAAGTAGGAGTTGGTTTTTTAGACCAGTTAAACTCTGCTAACATTACTTTTCCAATGTCTGTAATTAAAGGACAAACTGTATATCCTGCATATTTAGCTTTTAACTCTTTGCCTTCCATTGCTGAAATTAGATTATCTACTAATACTTTATATTGTTTTCTTACACTTCCACCTGTTTTACCCATCGGAACTGCTGCAATATCTCCAATTGCAAAAATATTATCATATTTTACATGCTGTAAAGTTTCTTTATTAACAGGAACCCAACCTTTTGACGAACCAATTGCAGATTTTCCTATTTCAGTAGGTGCTTTCATTGGAGGAGTAATATGTAAAAAGTCAAATGGAACTTCTACATTTTGATGCTTTGTAAGCATTTCATACTCTTCTAAATCTTCATCCCAAGCACCTTTTTCATCCCATCTTTTATCAAAAGTGGCTACTTTTTTTTCTAAATCTACTGCTGTTAAATTATGTTTATAATGCCATTTAAAATCTCTTTTTTTAAATTGTTCTAAAATAGCCTCATGGTATTCTTTTACTCCAAACATAGTTGTTCCATTTGGATAAAAAGTAAGCTCTGCATTATTTCTAGCACCAGCTTCTTCTAATCTTGCATTTGTTAAATACATGATTTTTTTAGGTGCACCACCACATTTAATTGAAGTATTAGGATGTGTAAATACACCTTTTACTTTCTTACCACTCTTTGCTTCTTCAACAAACTTTTGCATTTGACCCCAAGCAGCAACTGCTGAATCAGTATTATAAATAGAACATACACCACTATTAGCAAACTTATCAATAATACTTTTTCCATTTTCTAATGAAAACTTTTCACCTATTTCTTCTAAACCTTTAATAGCTCCAAAATCTAAACTTAATCCAGCTGCAACAATTAAAAAATCATATTCTACTTTTTTTCCTGATTGTAAAATAACACTATTATCATTTGGATTAAATTCAACAGCTTTATCTTTGATTAAAGTACATCCATCAGGCAAATAATCACTTGTATTATACATTACATCTGATTTTTCATAAATTCCTGCAGCAATTAAAGTATTACCTGGCTGATATGAAACTGATTTAGGATTTGGCTCAACAATTGTTATATTTGGGTTAGTTAAAGTATTTGACAATCTTGCAGCAGTTGCAATTCCAGCTAGACCACCACCTATAATTAAAATTTTTCCTTTTACTTCACTTGCGTTTGCTGTTGTTGAAGCTTCAACTTCTGAAGGATTAAGTAAAAAAGATGCTGTTCCTAAACCTGCAAGTTTAAAAGCATCCCTTCTACTTATTCCTGATTTTTTAATCTCTTCATCTATTATCTCTAAAGCTTCATCAAACTCTTTTTTTGACATAAGTTTTCCTTCTAATATTATTATTAATATTTCTTATTAATCTTTTGAGAAAAGAATATCTAAAAAGAAATAAATAAAGACTTATATATTTAGGTATTTTAAAATATTAATTATAAGTATTACTTATCATTTTTAAGGACTTAAAATAATCTTCTTTATGGTTTAAATTTATAAATTCATCATCATTTGGTAGTTGTAGGATATTAGTTTTGTTATTTTGTAGTAAAAAGCCAACTTTATGAAAGTCTTCTTGTAACATTTTTCTAGTAGTCAAACTTATATTTGAAGAAAAAACTCCACAAAGATTATGTGTTCTTATTGTCTTGGCAACAGTAATATCAAACTCTTTTGAAGCATTAATAATTTTTTCTATACTTTTTATAGATACTAAAGGTGTATCAACTGTAATAATAAAAACTTTTTTTTCATTTAATTTAGTTAAAATTGAATCAAGAGCAGCAATAGGTGAATAAGTTTTACTTTCATCTAACAAAAGATTATTTTTATCTAAGAAATCGAATTTATTCTCTTTTGATGAAAGATAGATATTTTTAAAAAAAGGCTTTAGCCTATCATATTGATATTCTGCTAATGTTTTAGAATTGTTGAAAGGAAGAAGAGCTTTATCTTCTCCCATTCGAGAGCTTTTACCTCCACACAAAATTACACATGGTATTTCAAATGAAGGATTTTTCATTATAAACTTCTTGGGTCTGTAATATAACCAGAAATAGCACTTGCTGCAGCAACTGCACTGTTTGCTAAATAAATTTTAGATGACCTTGATCCCATTCTTCCTACAAAGTTTCTGTTTGTTGTAGAAATACACACTTCATTATCACCTAAAATTCCCATATATCCACCTAAACATGCTCCACAAGTAGGATTTGATACTACAGCACCTGCATCAACTAAATCATCAATGTATCCAGCTTTTGTCGCATCTCTTAAGATTTTTTGAGTACCTGGAGTTAAAATAAGTCTAACGTGTCTAGCTACTTTTTTACCTTTTAAAATTTCAGCAGCTACTTTAAAATCTGATAATCTTCCATTTGTACATGAACCAATAAATACTTGGTCAACTCTAATTTCATCAGCAACAGCTTGAGAAACTGAGTGTCCATTATCAGGTAAAAATGGATATGCAATTACTGGCTCTAAATTAGCTACATCAATTTCAATAACTCTTGTATAGTTTGCATCTTCATCTGAGTAATGAATTTTTGGTTCAGCTCTTAAACCACCATTTAGTTCTGCTGTTTTATTTAAAAACTCTTCTGTTACTTCATCATAAGCAAAAATACCATTTTTAGCCCCAGCTTCAATAGCCATATTACAAATAGAGAATCTATCATCCATCGATAAGTATTGTACTGTGTCACCTGTAAACTCTAAAGCTTGATATAAAGCACCATCAACACCTAAAATTCTAATAACTTCAAGAATAATATCTTTACCAGATAAATACTCAGTTGGCTTTCCAGTCATTACAACTTTAATAGTTTCAGGAACTTTAAACCAGTTACCACCTGTAATCATACCAAATGAAATATCAGTTGAACCCATACCAGTTGAAAATGCTCCTAATCCACCATGAGTACATGTATGTGAATCAGCCCCAATAATAACATCACCAGGTAATACTAAACCTTTTTCTGGTAATAAAGCATGTTCAATACCCATATCTTTCTCATCAAAAAAATGTTTTAAATCATGTTTCATAGCAAAATCTCTTGAGATTTTTGCTTGGTTTGCTGAGGCAATATCTTTTGCTGGAATAAAGTGATCTAATACAATAGCAAAACCATCTGGGTTAGCTAATTTTTCTCTACCACTTTCTTCAAATGCTCGAATAGAAATAGGAGTTGTAATATCATTACCAATTACCATATCAATTGGACTTCTTACAATCTCTCCAGCTTTTACTTCTCTTCCTACGTGTTCACTAAAAATTTTTTCTGTAATCGTTTGACCCATTTTATACTCTTCCTATACTTTTTTTATATAATTTTTTGCGATTATATCTAAATTTATTTTAAGCTCCCAAATAGCTTAAGAGCTTAACTCTTTTTGTTTTTTCTCTTCTCTTGCTTTTTTAATTTGAATAAATATAATTATTGCTACACCCAAATTAATAATCACATCTGCAAGATTAAATATAGCAAACTCAAAGCCATAATGCCAATAAAAATAATCAACAACAGCACCATAAGTAAATCTATCTAAAATATTTGATAGTCCACCTGCATAAATTAATGCAACTGATATATAGTAGTCACTAAATACATCTTTATTTTTAAAAAGATATATAGTTGCACCTGCTAAGATTAGTAGCTGAATATATTTTAAATATTCAGCTAAAAAAGCAAACATTGAAAATGCAACTCCATAATTATATGCAAGTTGTAAGGACATTATTGGACCTTGAACATCCCAACTAAAATTAGCAAAGCCATATTTTACGACTTGATCAATAATAAATATAACTATAAATATTAATAATGCTATGTTAAACTTTTTTTTCATAGTGCCTTTTTGAAGAATGCAATTAATTCTTCCATTTCCTCATCAACAACTTTTTTATCTTTTCCTTCTAAAAGTAGTCTTATTTTATTTTCTGTTCCTGAATACCTAATAACTTCTCTTAATCCCTTTGCTCTAATTTTAGAGATTAACTCTTCATAACCTTCTATTTTTTCTAAAGGTATTTTTTCATCAACTTTCATATTGTGTTGTGCTTGTGGATATAAATCAAAAGCATTTAAAATTTCACTAGCTTTTTTTCCTGATTTCAAAATTAGTGCTAAAACTTGTAGTGCAGAAGCTAGTCCATCACCTGTTTTAGCAGCATCTGAAAAAATAATATGACCACTTTGCTCACCACCAAAGTTAATATTTTCTTTTGTCATTGTTTCAAGAACATATTTATCACCAACATTTGACCTAAAAAGTTTAATCCCATCTTTTTCCAAAAAGTCTTCTAAAGCTTTATTTGACATAATAGTAGCGACACAAGCATTACCTTTTAGTAACTTTTCATCATTTAAAAATTTACATAAAGCTCCAATTAATTTATCTCCATCAACTACATCACCATTCTCATCAATTACTACAAGTCTATCAGCATCACCATCTAATGCAAGTCCAATGTCCGCTCTAAATTCTCTTACAAGTTTTCCTACATTTTCAGGATGCATTGCACCACAATCTTCATTTATATTGTAACCATTTGGTTTGTCATTTATAGTAATTACGTCTGCACCTAACTCTTCTAAGATTGTAGGGCCTACTTTATATGCAGCACCATTTGCACAATCAAGTACAATTCTTAAACCACTTAAATTTAAATCTGTAGGGAAAGAGCTTTTTATTGAAACAATATATCTTCCAATAACATCGTCAATTCTTTTTGAAGAACCAATTTTTCTACCTGTAACTTGCTCTTTAGTCATTAGTTCATCATCATTAAAAATCTCTTCAATTTTCTTTTCACAAGAAACCCCAAGTTTATTACCATGATTATCAAAAAACTTTATTCCATTATCTTCATAGGGATTGTGTGAAGCTGATATCATAATACCTGCATCACATCTCATAGATTCAGTTAAATATGCAATTGCAGGTGTTGGCATTGGCCCAATTTGAATTACATCATATCCTACAGCTGTTAATCCTGATACTAAGGCATTTTCAATCATATATCCACTTCTTCTTGTATCTTTTCCTACAAGAATTTTTTTAGTAGTCGAATGTTTTCTAAAATAGATACCAGCAGCTTTTGCTAATTTAAGCACTGTAATTGCATCTAAAAACTCTCCAGCTTTACCTCTAACACCGTCAGTTCCAAATAGCTTCATATTAAATCTTCCTAAAATTAAACTAAGTTTAAGTTATTTTAGATAACATTCTACCCTTAAAAATTTTACAAAGAGGTTAAATAAAATGGCAAACCATAAATCTGCTGAAAAAAGAGCTAGACAAACTAAAGTTAGAACAGAAAGAAATAGATTCTACAAAACAAGAATCAAAAATGTAATTAAAAATGTAATCGCAGCTGTAGAAGCTTCTGATAAAGAAAAAGCAACTGAAGCAATGAAAACTGCAAACAAATATATCCACCATTGTGTATCTAAAGGTATCCTTAAAAAAGGTAATGCTGCTAGAAAAGTATCAAGATTACAAACAAAAGTTAACGCTATATAATTTATAGTAAACAGAATATAGGTAAATATGACTCAAGAAAAATTACAACCCTTTATTAATAGGTATAATGAGATTAATGATTTATTAATCTCTCCTGATATTACTAGTGATATCAAAAAAATGACTGAACTTTCAAAAGAACAGTCAAATATAGAACCAATTGTTAAAAAAGCACAAGAATATATTCAAACTTTAGAAGACATTGAAGAAAATAAAATGCTTTTAGATGATGAAGAATTAGGTGAACTTGCAAAAGAAGAACTTAAAGAACTTGAATCAAAAAAACCTGAACTAGAGGAAGAAATTAAATTTTTAATGATTCCAAAAGATCCTAATGATGATAAAAATATTTATTTAGAGTTAAGAGCTGGTACAGGTGGTGATGAAGCTGCAATTTTTGTTGGAGATCTTTTTAGAGCTTATATAAGATATGCAGAAAATAATAATTGGAAAGTTGAAATCATGAACTCATCTGAGAGTGAATCAGGTGGATATAAAGAGATTGTAATTTTAGTAAAAGGTGACCACGTATTTTCAAAACTTAAATTTGAAGGTGGTACACACAGAGTTCAAAGGGTACCTGCAACTGAATCTCAAGGCCGTGTCCATACATCTGCTATTACTGTAGCTGTAATGCCTGAAGTTGATGACGTTGATGTTCAAATTGATCCAAATGATTTAAAAATTGATGTAATGAGAGCTAGTGGGAATGGTGGGCAATCTGTAAATACTACAGATTCTGCTGTAAGAATTACACATATTCCTACAGGTCTTGTTGTAACAAACCAAGATCAAAAGTCACAGCATAAAAATAAAGACAAAGCAATGAAAGTTTTAAAAGCTAGACTTTATGAAGTGCAAATGAATGAGAAAATGGAAGCAGAAGGTGCCAATAGAAAAGAACAAGTTGGTACTGGAGATAGAAGTGGAAGAATTAGAACATATAATTATCCACAAGGAAGAATTAGTGACCATAGAATAAATCTTACTCTATACAGACTGGATGCAATAATGAATGATGGATTGTTTGATGAAGTAATTGATCCTCTTATTGCTGATCATCAAGCAAAACTTATTGAAGCAAATGGACTATAATCCATTTGCTTTTTTTATAAATGACTATTTTAAAAAACACTATTTACAAACACTACAAAAATAACCATACTTACGAAGTTATAAACTTTTGTAAAATACAAGAAAATGATCTTTGGGTTAAAGCAATAATTTATAAACCAACAGATTGTGACGAACTATTTGTAAGATCTCTTGAAGAGTTCAAAAATAAATTTACTTTAAATAAATAACTTTCTTTATTAATCATACTCTACATTATAAAGCCTAATTAGTATAGTAACCAAAATGTAACCTTCTCATATTATACTTTCATCATAAAATTTATTTAACGGAGAAAATAAACATGAGAAAAACACTTTTAGCTCTAGGGGCAAGTGCATTATTAGTTACTAGTTTAAGTGCTAGAGATCAAATCAAAATCGTAGGTTCATCAACAGTTTATCCATTTGCTTCATCAGTTGCAGAAGAATTAGGAGCAACAACTAAATATCCTACTCCTGTAGTAGAATCAACTGGTTCAGGTGGAGGAATGAAACTATTTTGTGCTGGTAATGGATTAAATACTCCTGATATTACTAATGCTTCAAGAAGAATGAAAACAAAAGAGTTTAAAATGTGTCAAGAAAATGGTGTAACTGATATCACAGAATCAGTAATTGGTTATGATGGTATTGCATTTGCACAATCAAAATCAAATGCAGCTTTTGATATTTCAAGAAAACATTTAGCATTAGCAGTAGCTAAAGAAGTTCCATCAAAAGATGGAAAATCATTAATTGCTAACCCTTACAAAAAATGGTCTGATATTGATTCTTCATTACCAAATAGAGAAATCATTGTTTATGGACCACCAAAATCATCAGGAACAAGAGATGCATTTGAAGAATTAGTAATGCAAAAAGTATTCAAAAAAATGCCAGTTTATACTGATCTTTACAAAGCTGACAAAAAAGCAAATAAAAAATATAAAAAATACTCTGTAGTGAGAACTGATGGTGCTTATGTTGAGTCTGGTGAAAATGATAACTTAATCGTTCAAAAATTAAATAAAAATAAAAATGCATTTGGTGTATTTGGATTCTCATTCTTAGTAGAAAATGATGATATGATTCAAGGTGCTACAATCAATGGTGTTGCTCCAACTCCTGATACAATCTCTTCAGGAGATTATCCAGTATCTAGATCATTATTCTTCTACGTGAAAAACTCTCATGCAAAAGAAGTTCCTGCAATGAACAAATATGTAGATTTATTTATGAGTGAGAAAATGATTGGAAAAGATGGAATCTTAGGAGAAATTGGATTAATTGCTTTACCTGATGCAACAAGAAATGCTATTAGAGCTTCTGTTTCAAAAAGAGAAAAGCTAACTTTAGACACTCTAAAAAAGAAACACTAATTTCAACTTAAACAACCTTACTTAATAAAGAGGAGAATACTCTCTCCTCTTTCTAACTCTCTTAGGATTATGAAATGACAAAGAAATGGAATACAATTTTAAGAAGGTTAGATTATGCCTTCCAACCTATTATTCATACACATACGGGAAAAGTATTTGCTGTTGAAGCCTTACTTCGAAATGTAACAGATACAGAATATATAAACTCTATTCAAGAACTATTTGATTTAGCCTTTCAAGAAGACCTGCTTTATGAAGTAGATTTGATATTAAGAGAAAAAGCTATAAAAAAATTTTCTTTAATTGAAGTAGAAAATATTAGATTATTTTACAATCTTGATAATAGAATTATTTATAATAGATCTTATAAAGCTGGAAATACATCAAAAATATTAGAGAAATACAATCTTTCAAAAAGTACTATTTGTTTTGAATTAAGTGAAAAAGGTAGTACAATTGAACAAAGTGCTTTATCTAGTATGCTTCAAACATATAAAAAAAGTGGTTATCAAATTGCCATTGATGATTTTGGGATTGGAGTTTCTGGACTAAAACTTTTATATTTTTCAGAAGCTAATATCATAAAGCTTGATAGATTTTTTATTACTAATATAGACTCAGACTCTAAGAAAAAGCTTTTTTGTAGCTCAATTGTTGAAATGGCTCACGTAATGGGAATGAAAGTAATTGCAGAAGGAGTTGAAACTAAAAATGAATTTTTGACATGTAAAGATATGGGAGTTGATTTTATTCAAGGGTATTTAATCCAAAAACCTACTACAAAAACTAAAGAGATTAAAACTATATATAAAAAAGTTATAGACCTAATTCATAACGACAAAAGAAATGATAATATTCATATCATAGAAAAAAAATATATTGAAAATATAGAACCTTTGAATATAAATAGTTCATTACATGACTTATTTGTTTACTTTAAAAACCAAACTAAAAACATTTTTGTACCTATTATTGATGATCATAAAAACCTATTAGGAGTTATTTATGAAGTTGATATAAAAAAAATATCTTATTCTCAATATGGATTGTCTTTAGCAAAGAATAAAAATATTTCTTCTACATTAAAAAAATATATAAAAGAAGTTATTTCTGTTGAGTCTTCATGGGGAATAGATAAAACTTTAGATAGATTTAATCATAACTCTAAAAACTCTATGGGAATTTTTATAACAAATGCAAATAAATACAAAGGATTTATTGGATTAAACTCCTTACTTGAATTATCTCATAAAAGAAATATAGAAATTGCTTCAAATCAAAATCCTCTTACGAAACTTCCAGGTAATCAACAAATTGAGAATTTTATTTATGAGGCTTCAATCAATAAAAAGTCTCAAACTTCATATATGTTGTATTTTGATTTTAATGATTTTAAGCCTTTCAATGATTATTATGGTTTTAGGCAAGGAGATAGGGCTATTTTAATTTTTTCAGAACTTATACAAAAAAAATATTCCAATGACTTTTTTATAGCTCATATTGGAGGAGATGATTTTTTTATTGGAGCAAAAAATAAAAACTTTGAGGAACTTTTTGAACTTACAAGCAATGTTCTTAAAGAGTTTAAAGACAGTGTAAAAAATTTATATAGTAATAGTGATAAAAAAAATGGCTATATTATTACAAAAGATAGATTTGATCAAAAAAGAAAATTTAATCTTCTTTCAACTTCATGTGCAATTATTGAAGTATCAAAAAATTCAAAAATTGAAAACTTTGATTATACGATTAGCCTACTAAAAAAACATTCAAAGAAATATCCATTCCCACTATGTGCTTCTATTTAACATTTGTAACCATTGTGTAACCATCTTTTTATACAATCTCTTCAAATTTTATACAAAAAGGCAAATGTTTGAGCACTTTTGAATCAAAAAACAAAAAAACGCAAGTTTATGAACAGCTAATTAAACTTGCTTTAATCACTGCTTCTGTTATCGCTATACTTACAACATTTGGTATTTTATTTTCAATTCTTTTTGAAGCAATTGAATTTTTCCAAATGCGAAGTTTTTGGTATTTTATTACAGGAACTGAATGGTCACCTGGAGTTACAGGTAGTAAATTTGGAGCTGTTCCAATTTTTGCAGGAACTTTTGTAATTACAATAATTGCTTTATTAGTTGCTATACCTATTGGTTTAGGAAGTGCAGTTTACATGAGTGAATATGCCAGTCCAAGATTAAGAGACTATTTAAAACCAATACTTGAAGTACTTGCTGGTATTCCTACTGTTGTTTATGGTTTCTTTGCTGCTATTACAGTAGCTCCTTTTATTGTAAAAGCTGCAGCTGTTTTTGGATTAGAAGCTACATTTAATTCAGCTTTAGCATCAGGAGTTGTGATGGGAATTATGATTATTCCTGTTATTTCATCTTTATCTGATGATGTTATTAGATCTGTTCCAGATAGTCAAAGAAAGGCTGCCTATGGTTTAGGTATGACTCATGGTGAGGTTATTAAAAATATAGTTTTACCATCTGCTATGCCAGGTATTATTTCAGCTTCACTACTTGGTTTATCAAAAGCCTTAGGGGAAACTATGATTGTTGTTATGGCAGCAGGTTTAAGACCAAATATTTCGTGGAATCCACTTGAAGATATGACAACTGTTACAGTTACAATTGTAAACTCTTTAGTTGGTGATTTTGAGTTTAATTCTCCTGAAACTTTATCAGCTTTTGCTTTAGGTTTAGTGCTGTTTGTAGTTACATTAATATTAAATATGATTTCATTGTCATTAATTAGAAAATTCAAAGAAAAATATAAAGTGAACACATTATGATTAGTAGAAAAAATAAGAAAAAACAAGAAAACAATCCGTTTTATGATCCTTCATTAAAAAGAAGACATTCAAGTGCAAAAAGATTTAAAAAGTTTACACTTACATCTTTAATTTTTTCAATTGCATTTTTAGCTTTCTTTTTGTTTGATATTATTGGAAAAGGAATTCCAGCTTTTAACATTACTTATGTAAAAGTAGAAGTTAATTATAGTGAAGCTGCTGTAAAAGATTATAGAAAAGCTGTAGATAGAAAATACAGAAATATCATATCAAGAGCTTGGCTTAGAGAATTACCTTTAATAATTAAAGATAACCCTTCATTACTTAATACTAAAAAAACTCAGTGGGTTTTAGCTGATGATCAAGTTGATCAATATATCAAAGGTCATCATTATAGACTTAAAAGAAAAGATAGAGCTTTAATTGATGATATGAAAGCCCATGATTTAGTTGAATTAAAATTTAACTCGATTTTCTTTACACAAGGAGATTCAAAAACTCCTGAATATGCTGGTTTATATTCAGCAATGGTAGGTTCAATTTTAACACTTATTATTACAATGTTAGTTGCATTCCCTATTGGAGTTATGACTGCAATTTATCTTGAAGAGTTTGCTGATGATAACAAATTTACAAGATTTATTGAAGTAAATATCAATAATCTTGCAGCAATTCCTTCAATTTTATTTGGTCTTTTAGGACTTGCTATTTTTATTAATCTTTTTGGAATGCCAAGAAGTTCACCTTTAGTTGGAGGTTTAACTCTTGCTCTTATGACTTTACCAATCATTATTGTAAGTTCAAGAGCAGCCCTAAGAGCAGTTCCTGATAGTATTAGACAAGCTGGATATGGTTTAGGTCTAACTAAAATTGAAGTTACAAGAGACCATGTTTTACCTCTTGCTTTTCCAGGAGTTTTAACAGGTTCTATTATAGGTTTAGCACAAGCTATGGGTGAGACTGCTCCATTAATTATCATTGGAATGATTGCATTTATTCCTGATGCCCCAGGTATGGTTACAGACGCAGCAACAGTTATGCCAGCACAGTTATTTACATGGGCAGGTATGCCAGAGAAAATGTATATTGAAAAAACAGCAGCAGGAATTATGGTACTTTTATCAGTACTTATTTCACTTAATGCATTAGCAATATATTTAAGAAAAAAATTCGAAGTTAAATGGTAAGAAGCGTTAAAAAAGCCAACTGCTTGGCTTTTTGGCTCAAAGAGAGTGCGAGCACAAGAGCTTCGCAAACGAAATTGATGTGCATAAGCGCCAATGAGTTCGGGAAAAGGAAGAACAAAAATGTCAAAAGATAATAAAGTAAAAATTAAAGTAGAAGAATTAAACCTTTGGTATGGAGATAACCATGCTTTACATAATATTAGTGTAGATTTATTTGAAAATAAAATTACTGCACTTATTGGGCCTTCTGGATGTGGTAAGTCTACATTTTTAAGATGCTTAAATAGAATGAATGATCTAATTAATATTGTTAAAATTGATGGTGAAGTTGTTATTGATAAAAAAAATATTTACGATAAAGATGTTGATGAAGTAAGTGTGAGAAAAAGAATTGGTATGGTATTTCAACAACCAAACCCTTTCCCAAAATCAATTTATGACAATGTTGCTTATGCTCCACTAAAACACGGGATTGTAAAAAAAGGAAAAGAGTGTGATGAATTAGTAGAAACTTCTCTTAAAAAATCTGGATTATGGGATGAAGTAAAAGATAAGTTAAATGACCCAGGAACTTCACTTTCAGGAGGACAGCAACAAAGGTTATGTATTGCTAGAACTATTGCTGTTAAACCAGAGGTTATTTTAATGGATGAACCAACATCAGCACTTGATCCAATTTCAACTGAAAAAATTGAAGCTTTAATGTTAGAGCTTAAAAAAGATTATACAATCATTACAGTTACACACAATATGCAACAAGCAGCAAGGGTTGCTGATTATACTGCATTTTTCCATTTAGGAAAACTAATAGAATATGATGAAACAGAAACTATTTTTGTTAATCCTAATAATAAGAAAACAGAAGATTATATTACAGGAAGGTTCGGATAAAAATGTTAAAAACTTACGAAGAAAAAAAAGTTAAAATAGAAGATGAAATATTAGAAATTGGAAACAATGTAGTTGAGGCTTTAGAGCTTACACTTATGGGACTAAAAGATGAAGATTTATCAAAATTAAAAGAAATTGACTTATCTATAAAAAAAATAGCCAATAAATCAAATGAAATTGATAATTTAATAGTTACAACATTAGCCTTATATTCACCAGAAGCTAAAGATTTAAGAGAGCTTGTTTCTTATTTAAAAATCACTAATGAATTAGTAAGGGCAGGAGCAAATACTAAAACTTTTGCCAAACTGTTTAGAAAGGCATATAGTGATGATTTAAATACAAAAACTATTTTAGAGTATGCTATTCCTTTACAAAAGTCATCTATTCTTGCACTACAAACTTCAATGAGTATGTTAAAAGAGTCTAATTCTAAACATATAGAAGAAAAGTATCAAAGAGTTGTAGTTGAAGAGAGTAAAACTGATGATTTATATGCAATGATTGAAAAAAATATTTTAAAACTAATTTCAAAGAATTTAGAATTATCAAAAGAGTATTTTGAAGTTTTAAGTGCCTTAAGAAAGTTAGAAAAAACTGCTGATAGAGCAGCTTCAATCGCTAATTTATTATTATTTGCTGAAAAAGGGGGAGATATAGAACAATCTTAAGGATTGTTCTTATTTTATGAAAAAAGCAATTTTAAAGATAAAAGCATACTTCAGTTCAAACTTTGAGGTACTAGCAGCAACTATTATTTTTACAACTATTTTAGCAACGGGATTAGAGTTTTATAAGGCAATTATTTTAATGCTTGAATTTATTGTTATTATGGAAGTTGTAAAGATGATTTCTGACTTTATAAAAAAAGAAAAACTAAGACTTAGATTTGTTATTGATATTTTTATCATTTTTTTAATTCGTGATGTTATAATATTATCAACAAATGTTAATAAAGACTATTTTGATATTAGTTTTTTACTTATAGTTATTTTTATATTCTTTATTTTTAGAATTTTGGCAATTAAATTCTCTCCTGGTGGAAATAAAAAAACAAGTAAAATATCAATGTAAATATAAAAGAGATAAAATGGAAGACAAAACAATATTAATAGTAGAAGATGAAGAAGATATATTAGAACTTTTAGAATATACACTTCAAAAAGAAGGTTTTGAAACAATTGGCTTTTTAAATGTTGATAAAAACTTAGAAAAAATCTTTGATGAAGAAAAAATAGATTTAATTTTGATGGATAGAAACCTTCCTGGTTGCGAAGGTACACACTTTATAGATGAAATTAGAAAAAAAGGTTATAATAACCCAGTTATTTATGTTACTGCAAAAGACAAGGATGAAGATATTCTTGAAGGATTTGAATCTCATGCTGATGACTATATTACAAAACCTTTTAATATTAAAGAATTAATAGCAAGAATAAAAGCTGTAATAAAAAGATCAACGAAAGACATTGATATCTTAAAAATAAGAGATATTGTCTATAAAGCTTCTAATAAAAAATTTTTTATTGATAATATAGAGTTAGAATTAACACACTTAGAACATGATTTACTTTTAGAGTTTATAAAAAATAAAGATATTTTGATGACAAGAGAGCATTTACTAAATTCTGTTTGGGAAGATTCCCTTGATAAAAAAATGAAAACTGTGAATGTTGCAGTAAAAAGACTAAAAGCAAAGATTGATCCTGATGGAGAAAAAAACTATATTAAATCAATCAGAGGGGAAGGTTACATTTTTTGTTAAAAATACATCAACTTTTTTTAAGAACCTTTAGTCTTATTTTTATAGCAATTCTAATTAGTTTAAGTATAGTTACTTATTTTTGGTCTAAAAATATCTATTTAGATCAAATTGAGAAAAATCTAATTCAAAATATTGATACCTTATCTATTGTATTAAATGATTTAGATAATGTAGATAATATTATCAAAGACTTACATTCACAAATTGATCTTAGAATTACTATAGTTGATGAAAAAGGAAATGTAATAGCTGAAAGTGATAAAAATAAAGAGTTATTAGAAAATCATGCAAATAGAAAAGAGATTTTGGAAGCTAAAGATTTTGGAATTGGAAAAGTTATAAGATATTCTACTACAATGCACAAAGAACTACTTTACATAGCAAAAAAAGTTACTATCAATAAAAAAATATATTTTATTAGAATGTCTGACTACACTGATAATATTACAGACAATTTTATGAAATTATCACTTCAAATTTTTGCATTTATTAGTTTTTTTATAATTATTGCATTTCTTGCTTCTTATTTTATTAGTTTAAAAATCAAAGATGAAACTGAAAATATTTTAGATTTTTTAACTCAACTTGCTTCTAAGAAAACAACTCCTGAATTAGAATCAAATTTTACTTTGGAATTTCATAAAATTACAAAAATTCTAAATAAAGTTGCTATAAAATTAAAGAAAAAAGAGAAACAAAAAGCTAAACAAAATGCAAAATTAAAAATAGCAAATAGACAAAAAGACGAAATTATATCTGCCTTGTCCCATGAATTTAAAAATCCCATTGCTATCATTTCTGGATATAGTGAAACTATTTTAAATGATGATGCAATGCCCCAAAGTATAAAAAATAAGTTTTTAGCAAAAATACATTCAAACTCCTTAAAAATGTCAAATATAATTGATAAATTAAGATTGACACTTAAACTTGAAGAAGGAAAACAAGAGATAATACTACTTCCTACTTCTATGAAAGTTTTAATTAAAGAAATTATTTCTGATTTACAAGATAACTATAAAAATAGAGAGATTGAATTAATAGGAGAAGATATACAATTAAAAGTTGACTCTACATTAATTAGTATGGCTATTTCAAACCTTATAGAAAATGCTTTAAAATATTCAGAAGATAAAGTAATTGTAAAGATAAATAGTGATGAAATAAGAATAATTGATAGTGGAATAGGAATAGAAGAATTAGACTTAGAAAATATTAAACAAAAATTCTACAGAGTCTCTAAAAATGGTTGGAATAACTCTTTAGGTCTAGGTTTATTTATAGTTCAAGCCATATTAAATTTACACAATTTTAAACTTGAAATAGAATCAATTCACAATAAAGGTTCTGAATTTTCAATAAAATTTTAAAATTTACTTAATTTAAGTATTTTTTAAGTATCACTACACTATTATTCCACCTCATTAATAAAAGCGGAGAAAATAAATGAAATTTACTCAAATGGCAAAAGCTAACGAAATCGAAAGAGATTGGATAGTAGTAGACGCAGAAGGTAAGGTTTTTGGTAGAATCATTACTGAAGTTGCAACTATCTTAAGAGGTAAAAATAAACCTTGCTTTACACCACATGTTGATTGTGGAGATTACGTTGTAATCATTAACGCATCTAAAGCAAAATTTACAGGTGCTAAATTAGAAGACAAGAATTACTTCACTCACTCAGGATACTTTGGTTCTACTAAGACTCATAAAATGTCTGATATGTTAATTAATAACCCTGAGAAGTTATATAAACTTGCAACTAGAGGTATGTTACCAAAAACTACTTTAGGTAAAGCAATGTTAAAAAAATTAAAAGTATACGCAGGTTCAGAGCACCCTCACACTGCGCAAATTAAAGGATAAGACTAATGGCAAAAGTTTACGCAACAGGAAGAAGAAAAACAGCTGTAGCTAAAGTATGGCTAGAAAATGGTAACGGTCAACTTACAATCAATGGTCAATCTTTAGACACATGGTTAGGTGGACACGAAGCAATTAAAAAAAGAGTTATGCAACCATTAGAAGTATCTAAACAAGAAACTTCTGTAAACATCGTAGTTAAATCTTTAGGTGGTGGTTACTCTGCACAAGCTGATGCTATTAGACACGGAATTTCAAGAGCTTTAGTTGCTTATGATGAGCAATTCAGAACTATCTTAAAGCCTTACGGATTATTAACAAGAGACGCAAGAGCAGTAGAAAGAAAGAAATACGGAAGAAGAAAAGCAAGAAAAAGCGGTCAATTCTCAAAAAGATAATCAATATTTTATCTTTATATACTTTGTTTTTACAAAAATCAAAAAGGAAGCAAGAAATTGCTTCCTTTTTTTTTATGTCAATTTTACTACAATACCTTATGAAAAATATAAAACCACTAATCAAAATTTTAATTGTTTTATCAATATTAGTAAGTACTGTTTTTGCTAGTACTCTAAATATGTCTATTAGTTCAAGTCCTAGTAGATTAAATCCTATTCTATCAAATGATACAGCAAGTACAGAAGTATCTAGTTGGCTTTTCAATGGTTTATTTAAATATGATAAAAATGGTAATCCAACAGTTGCTTTAGCAAAGTCTTATAAGTTCATAAGCCCTACAAAACTTCTTATAAAACTAAGAAAAAATGTATTATGGCATGATAAAAAAAAGTTTACTTCAAAAGATGTAATTTTTACTTATGAACAAATAGTTTCTCCAAAAGTCTTTAACTCAATAAAATCTAACTTTAAACTTGTAGAAAGTGTAAAAGCTTTAGATGAATATACTATTGAAGTGATTTATAAAAAACCTTATTTTAAAGCTTTAGAGACTTGGATGGTTGGAATTCTTCCTTATCATATTTTAAAAGATGAAAAAAATTTAATGACAAGTGATTTTAATAAAAAACCAATTGGTACGGGTCCATATAAAATAGACGGTTTTAAAACAGGTTCTGATATCAAGATATATGCTAATGACGATTATTTTGATGGTCGTCCTAAAATCGATGAAATAAATTTTAAGTTTTTACCAGATCCCAATACATCTTTTTTATTTTTAAAACAAAAAAAGCTTGATTTAGGAGGGTTGACTCCTATGCAAGTTGATAGACAAATAAATGAAACATTTAAAGAAAATTATAGAATTATTGAAAAACAAAGTTTTGGTTATGCATATCTTGGTTTTAATTTAAGAAATGAAAAATTTAAAAACAAAAAAGTTAGAGAAGCAATTGCACTAGCAATTGATAAACAAGAATTAATTGACATTCTCTTTTTTGGTCATGCTAAAGTTGCTAATGGACCTTTCTTACCAGGAAGTTTTGCATACAATGATAAAGTTAAAACTACAAAAACAAATATTTTAAAAGCAAAAAAAATTTTAAAATCACTTGGGTTTAATAAAAATAATCCTTTTACTTTTGAAATTATTACAAATACAGGTAATGACATAAGAGTAAATGCTGCTCAAATACTTCAATATCAGTTAGCAAAAGCTGATATAAAAATGAAAATCAGAGTGATGGAATGGCAAGCATTTTTAAATACTGCTGTAAATCCAAGAAACTTTGAAGCTATATTACTTGCTTGGAGTCTTGCTTTAATGCCTGATGCTTACCCTTTATGGCATAGTGATTCAGATAAGCTTGGCGGATTTAATCTTGTAGGATACAGAAATAAAGAAGTTGATGAACTAATAGAAAAAGGTGCTAGTACTGTAAATAGAGAAAAGTTAAGTACTATTTATAAAAAAATTTATAAAAAAATAGCAGAAGACTTGCCTTATGTATTTTTATATATACCAAATTCTATTACAGTTGTAAATAAAGATATAAAAAATATTAAACCTGCTTTTTTAGGTATAACATATAATCAAAAAGATTGGATAAAGGAATAAAGATAAATGAATAAAGATACAATAATACTATTTGATTTAGACGGAACACTAATAGACTCAACAGATGCAATTGTTTCATGTTTTTATCACTCATTTAAAGAATTAAACTTTGAATTTAAAGGAACAACAGAAGATATTAAAAACCTTATTGGATACCCCCTTGATGTAATGTATGTAAATCTAGGAGTTGAAGATAGTAAAAAATGGAATTTTGTAGATTCATACAAAAACCAATATAGAAAAATTTCAAAAGAGCAGACATACCTTTTAGAAAATGCAATAGAAGCAGTACAATATGCTTCATCTTATGCAAGACTTTCAGTAGTTACAACAAAAACAAGAATGTATACAATGCCTCTTTTAGAAAACTTAAATATAGACAAGCACTTTGAGATAGTTACAGGAAGAGAAAATGTACAAAATCCAAAGCCACATCCAGAACCTATTGATATAACATTAAAACAAATGAATTATGACAAAGATAAACATGATGTATGGATGATAGGTGATACAAAACTTGATTTAATTGCTGCAAAAGAAGCAAAGGTAAATAGTATTGGAGTTTTATGTGGCTATGGAAAAAAAGAAGAATTACTACTTTATACAGATAAAATTCAAAATAATGCTTATGAAGCTGTAAAATTTATAAAAGAGCAAAAAATTTAAAACTTTTTGCTCTAAGAGACTCAATTTCTTAAATAAAAAAGCTTAATCTAAACTTATTTTTTAATATTAATAACAGCTTCCTATATATTTTTAAGACACAAACCCTATAGTAAATATGTGAATTAATAATAATTAAAAATTTATTAATAAACACCATAAATTAAGACTTTATGTCTTAGTAAACTAATTAAATAAGATTGTTTTTATTATTTTAAAAAACTTTTTTCTTATAAAATACTAGTATTTAATTAATTTAATTGTGTTAAGAAAAGTTACATATCTACACTTAAAAAACTTAATGAAAGTACATTCTAAGTTAAAAGTATGTATAATAGTTAAGACTAATTAAATTTTTTAAGTCAAATTTAATAATTAAGGAGCCACTATGTTAGAAATTAGATGGCATAGCCGTGCAGGTCAAGGTGCTGTTACTGGAGCAAAAGGACTTGGTTCTATTGTTGCACAATCTGGAAAAGAAGTTCAAGCTTTCGCTTTTTATGGTTCAGCAAAAAGAGGTGCGTCAATGACTGCCTACAATAGAATTGATGATAAAGTTATTTTAAATCATGAAAAATTTATGAGTCCTGATTTTGTATTTATACTAGATCCAGGATTAGCATTTACTGATGATTTTACTGCTAATGGTAAAGATACTACAAAATATATTATTACTACACACCTTAGCAAACAAGAGTTAATAGACTCAGTTCCTGAATTACAAGGGATTGAAGACAGAGTATACATTTTAGACTGTCTACAAATAGCTAGAGATACTATTGGTAGAGCTATTCCAAATACACCAATGCTTGGTGCATTTATGAAAGTTAGCGGAATGTATGAATTAGAGTTCTTTAAAGAGGCAATGCAAGGGGTATTAAAAAAATTACCTCAAAATATTATTGATGCTAATATGGTTGCAATCCAAAGAGCTTACGACGAAGTTCACTAAAGGATAAAATATGAGTAAACCAATTAATGAAATGGGATGGGATGAGCTAGTACCAGGTGCTGCTTTATATACATTCGAAGGTGATGTTGATTATAACATTGCTGATATTCAACCAGAAGAAAGAAATTATTCTGAGACAAGTTCAAAAAGTATGTCAGTAGGAGACTGGAGAATTATTAAACCAGTTTGGAACTCTGAAACATGTATTGATTGTCAAAACTGTTGGGTATTCTGTCCGGATACTTCAATTATTGCTAGAAATAAAGAGATGAAAGGTGTTGATTACGAACACTGTAAAGGATGTGGTCTATGTGTAAGTGTATGTCCTACTAATCCAAAATCTTTATTAATGTTCAACGAATATGAAACTGTTGAAGATGCACTTGCTAAATGGCCAGAAAAGAAGAAAAGAGGTGAAAAGTAATGAATAGTAGAGAAATGGAATTAAACGAGGTAGAAGTTTGGGATGGTAACATGGCAAACTCTCAGGCTCTTAGACAAGCCGACGTTGATGTAGTTGCTGCTTATCCTATTACTCCTTCAACTGCAACAGTAGAAAACTATGCAATGTTCCATGCAAACGGATACATTGATGGTGAAGTTATTATGACTGAGTCTGAGCATGCTGCAATGTCAGGATGTATCGGTGCTGGAGCTGCTGGTGGTAGAGTTGCTACTGCAACTTCTTCTCAAGGTTTAGCACTTATGATTGAAACTTTATACCAAGCATCAGGTATGAGAATTCCAGTTGTATTGTGTCTTGTAAATAGAGCTTTAGCTGCACCTCTTAACGTAAATGGAGATCACTCTGACCTTTACTTAACAAGAGATTCAGGATGGGTATCAATTGACGCATTTAACCCACAACAAGCTTATGATATGACTTTAATGTCATTTAAAATTTCTGAGCATCCAGCTGTTAGATTACCAGTAATATCTAACCAAGATGGATTTATGACTTCACATACTGCACAAAATGTGACTCCTTTAAAAGACGAAGTTGCTGCGAAATTTGTTGGTGAATACACTAAAGTAAATGCATTATTAGATTTTGACAAACCTGTAACACATGGTGTACAAACTGAACAAGATTGGCACTTTGAGCATAAAGCTAAACAACACGCTGCATTAATGGCATCTAAAGATGTAGTAAAAGAAATTTTTGCTGAATTCAAAGAATTAACTGGTAGAGAATATAAACTAGTTGAATCTTATGGAATGGAAGATGCAGAAGTAGCTATCGTATGTTTAGGTTCAACTTATGAAACTGCTATGCTTGCTATTGATCAATTAAAAGAAGAAGGTATTAATGCTGGTGTTGTTGCACCTAGATTATTTAGACCTTTCCCATTAGAAGAAGTAGCACATGAGTTACAAAAGGTTAAAGCTATAGCTTGTATGGATAGATCTGCTCCTGGTGGAACTGTTGGTGCATTATACAACGAAGTTTCTGGTGCATTATTCAATACACCTGCAAGACCTTTAATGTCTAACTTAATCTATGGATTAGGTGGTAGAGATATGACAGTTGCAGGATTAAAAGATATCTTTAGAACATTAGATAAAGAAGCAAAAGATGGTAAATTATCAGGTAATATCCAAAGATTAATTGGTGTTAGAGGTCCTGAATTAAGCTTCTACAATGTGGAAGGAAAATAAATATGAGTACACAAAAAGTAATTAAAAACTTAAAAACATTTTCAACAGCAGCAGAGAGATTTGAAGGTTCACACCTTTTATGTCCTGGTTGTGCTCACTCAATTATCGTAAGAGAAGTTTTAAATGCAACTAATGATAACTTAGTTGTATCTGCTTCTACTGGATGTTTAGAAGTTTGTACAGCAATTTATCCTCATACTTCATGGGACTGTTCTTGGATTCATATTGGATTTGAAAACTCTTCAACTGCAATGGCAGGTGTTGAAACTATGAACAAAGCCTTAAGAAATAAAGGTAGAATTGCAGCAGATGAACCACAACCAAAGTTTGTAACATTTGGTGGTGATGGTTCTACTTATGATATTGGTTTCCAATGGATTTCTGGTTGTTTTGAAAGAGGACATGATTTCATGTACGTTTGTTTAGATAATGAAGTATATGCAAATACAGGTGGTCAGAGATCATCTTCAACTCCTATTGGTTCTTCAACAACAACAGCTCCTGCTGGATCTCACTCTTATGGTGAAAGAAGACAGAAGAAAGATATCGTATCTATTATGGCAGCTCACGGTGCTCCTTATGTTGCACAAGTTGCTCCAAATAAATGGAAAGATATGGTTAAAAAAATCCAAAGAGGATTTGATACAGAAGGTCCTGTATTTATCAATGCAATGTCTGCTTGTACTACTGAGTGGAAATTCGCACCAAACCAAACTATTGAAGTATCTGATTTAGCAGTTGATTCATTAGTTTTCCCATTATATGAAATTATTGATGGTAGAGAATTAAACATCACTTACAGACCAAAAAATATTGTACCAGTAAGAGATTACCTAGGTGCACAACCAAGATTCAAACACTTATTCAAACCAGAAAATGAATATTTAATTGAAGAATGGCAAAAAAGAATTGACGAAAGATGGGCATTCTTACAAAAAAGAGAAGAAATTAGAATGTAATTTTTCTATGCTTGCTCTAGGAAGGCTCCTTTTTTCTAGGGCAGCATAAAACATAAATATTATTACAATATTGACTTAATACTAACATGAAATAATATAAACCCTTACCCTATTTAGCTTCCTTCCATGGGTATAGGGTTTATATATTAAACTACAAAGCTTTTATATATTTTATATAATCTTTTCCATAAATATCAAGAGTCTCTTCACTCAAAACAGTTTCTGTATTATAAGTTATATAAGGTTTTAGATAATTCATTTTTACATAATTAGCAGTGATTTCAAAAGGAAATAAAAACTCCTCAACATATTTTTTATCTTTACCTATTTCACAAAATGCTTCTTTTGTACCTCCACAACTAATAGCAATAGCAAGAGATTTATTTTCTAACATATAATTACCTGCATGGGAAAAACCACGTTCAAATACTACATCAAACCATTCTTTTAAAAGTGAGGGTGAACTAAACCAATACATAGGAAATTGAAAAAGAATAATATCATTTTCTAAAAGCAATTTTTGCTCAAGCTTAACATCTATTTTAAAATCTGGATATTTACTATATAAATTATTTACAGTCACATTTGGTATATTTTCAACACTACTTAACAACTTTTTATTTACAACTGACTCTTCAATATTTGGATGAACCAAATTTATTAAAATTTTTTTCATTTCTATTCCTTTTTCATTAGATTTATAGAATTGTAGTTAAAATATGAATATAATGTAAGTATGTACTTTTATGTAATATACTATCAAAAAGGAAAGCAATAAATGAAAAAAACTGACTTCAAACCCCTAATAGACACACCTTTTGGATATACTTTATCTTTAATTTCAGGAAAATGGAAAATGGTAATTTTATATTTATTAGATGAATACAAAGTAATAAGATACAACGAATTACAAAGAAAAATTGGTTCAATCACTTATAAAATGTTAAGTTCTCAATTAAAAGAACTAGAAGAATGTGATCTTATAAAAAGAAAAGAATATCCAGTTATTCCTCCAAAAGTTGAATATAGTTTAAGTAAAAGAGGAAAAACACTGATTCCAATCTTAGATGCAATGTGTGAATGGGGTTCAACTCAAAAACCAGAATTATGTCAATATAGATAAAGCTAGATTTTTATAAATTCTAAATCTTTTTTATTTTTCTTACATTTTTTTTACCTAAACTTAAAATATATAAACAAAAGGATAGAAAAATGAAAAATATAGCTACAAAATTTTGTAAAAGTTTAACAATTGCAGGTTTACTAGTTGCAGGTTCTGCCTCATCAACTTTCGCTAATAATGTTGAAAAAGTACATTTCTTAATTCCAGGTGGAGCTGGTGGTGGTTGGGATGGAACTGCTAGAGGTGTGGGAGAGGCACTTAAAAAATCTGGATTAGTGAAAGAAACATCATTTGAAAATATGTCTGGTGGTGGAGGTGGTAAAGCCATTGCTTATTTAATAGAAACTGCTAAAAAACAAAAAAATACCTTAATGGTTAACTCTACTCCTATTGTAATTCGATCACTTCAAGGTGTTTTCCCTCAATCTTTTAGAGATTTAACTTTAGTTTCATCAGTTGTTGCTGATTATGGTGCTTTAGTTGTTAAAACTGATTCTAAGTATAAAACATGGGCAGATGCAAAAACTGCATTCGATAAAAATCCAAGAAAAGTAAAAATTGCAGGTGGAAGTTCAAGAGGTTCTATGGATCACTTAGTTGCTGCACAAATATTTAAAGCAGCAGGAGGAAACCCAACTAGTGTAAGATATGTAGCTTATGATGCAGGTGGAAAAGCTTTAGCAGGACTGTTAACAGGTGAAGTTGATGTATTATCAACTGGACTTGGAGAGGTTCTTGAAAAACATAAAAAAGGTGAAGTAAGAATTATTGGTATTACTGCAAATGAAGATATCGATGGAATCCCAAGCTTTAAAGGTATGGGTGTAGATGCTTACTTTGCTAACTGGAGAGGATTCTTTGCTGCACCAAACTTACCACAAGAAAAAGTTGATGCATTCGCTGCTACTTTAGGAAAAATGTATGATACTAAAGAGTGGGAAGACGTAAGAAAAAGAAATGGATGGACAAATCTTTATCAACCAAAAGAAGAGTTTAATACATTTTTAGAAAAACAAGAAAAAATCATCTCTTCTCTTATGAAAGAAATGGGATTTTTATAGGATAAGTAGAGAAAATTCTCTACTTTGACAAAGGATTTATTATGACAAAAAATATTATTGGTTCAATATTCTTTTTAGGTTTTTCTTGTTTTTATTTTTTTAATGTATTTAATATAAAAAAGATGCCAGGTTCACAATTTGAAGTAATGACAGCATCTACTTTTCCTTTTTATATAGGAATTTCAGGTATTGTTATTTCAGGTATTATCTTGATTTTTTCAATAGTAAAAAAAGATGAAGATGTATTATCATTATCTTATCTTAAAACTTTAGACTTTAAAACAACTACTTTATTTATAGTAGCAATGATTTTCTATGGCTTTACTATTAGAACCTTAGGTTTTATCTTAGCTACGATTATCTTCTTAGCAATTGGTTTTTTTATACTAAAAGAGAAAAATTTAAAAAGAATTTTTTTAATCTCAGTGGGTGTATCTGTAGGGTTTTACCTAATTCTAAATAATCTTTTAGGTGTATATATAGACCCTGGAATGATTTTTGATAGTTTAGCAGGAGGTGAATCATGATGGATGGTATATTTCAAGGGGTAAGTACTGCTCTTTCAGGCTACAATATATTTATGGTTGCCGTTGGTTGTTTTGCTGGTACATTTATTGGTATGCTTCCAGGACTTGGGCCTATTTCAGCTATTGCTTTAATGATTCCAATAACTTATGGTATGGATCCAGCTTCTGGACTTATCTTAATTGCTGGTGTTTATTATGGTGCTATTTTTGGAGGTTCAACTTCATCAATTCTAATCAATGCCCCAGGTGTTGCAGGAACTGTTGCTAGTTCATTTGATGGTTATCCAATGGCTAAAAAAGGTCAAGCAGGTAAAGCTTTAGCAATTGCTGCTTATGCTTCTTTTACAGGTGGAACAATTGCTGCTGTATTTTTGCTAATTGCAGCACCAGCACTAGCAAGTGTAAGTTTAAGTTTCCAATCATCTGACTACTTTGCTTTAATGGTATTAGGTTTAACTGCCGTTGCTGCTTTTGCTGGTAAAGGGAAGTTTTTAAAAGCTGCCATTATGACAATATTTGGTCTTATGTTGGCAACTGTTGGAACAGATAGTGATTCAGGTATTGCTAGATTTACTTTTGGTAGATTAGATTTAATTGATGGTATTTCATTTTTGCTTTTAGCTATGGCAGCCTTTGCTTTATCAGAAGCACTTATGAATGTACTTGAAAATAAAGAACCTAGTGATAAAGAAAAAGAAGAACTTAAAAAAGATATAGGTTCATTAAAACTTACAAAATCAGAAGTTAAGGAGATGGTTCCAACTGTTGGTAGATCTTCTGTTCTTGGTTTTTTTGTTGGAGTTCTTCCAGGTGCAGGTGCTACTATTGCTTCTTTTTTAGCTTATGGAATGGAAAGAAGTTTTGCAAAAGCAAAAGAAAAACTTACTTTTGGAAAAGGAAATGTAAAAGGTTTAGCAGCCCCAGAGAGTGCAAATAATGCAGCGTGTTCAGGTTCGTTTGTACCATTATTAACTCTTGGTATTCCAGGGTCTGGAACAACTGCTATTATTTTAGGTGCATTAATTTCTTATGGAATTCAGCCAGGACCTACAATGTATGTGGATAATCCTGCTCTATTTTGGTCAGTAATTATCTCTATGTATATTGGAAATATTGTTCTTTTGATTTTAAATCTACCGTTAATTCCTTATATAGCTAAGTTATTAACATTACCAAGACAGCTGTTGTTACCACTTATTATATTCTTCTCATTGATTGGAGTTTACTTAGTGACATTTAACAACTTTGATATTTATATGATGACTATCTTTGCTGTTGTTGCATTATTCTTAAGACTTATTGATTATCCTATGGCTCCAATGATTTTAGGATTTATCTTAGGTGGAATGATGGAAGATAATCTAAGACGTGCACTTACGATAAGTGATGGTTCATTGTCATTTTTATGGGAAAGACCTATTACTTTAAGTATTTTGATAATTACTGTTCTAATTTTATTTATGCCACTAATTAGTGAGTTTTTTGCTAAAATGAAAGAAAAGAGAAAAGAAGCGTAATGCTTCTTTTTTATATGGATTTATCATGGAAAACTTTAAAGATTATACAATACTATATATTGAAGATGATGAAGGTGTAAGAACTATAAATTCAAGATTCTTAAATCGTATGTTTTATAAACTTTATGAAGCGTGTGATGGAAAAGAAGGATTAGAATTATACGAAAAACATCAACCTGATATAATTCTAACAGATATAAACATGCCAAAACTAAATGGCTTAGAATTAGCAAAAAAAATAAGACAAACAGATAAAGACACAAAGATTATAATTTCAACAGCCTTTAGTGATAAAGACTATTTACTTGAAGCTATTGAACTTAATTTAGAGAAATATATAATCAAACCACTTACAAGTAGAAACCTACTTCCTGTCCTTACAAAAGTAGTTGAAACATTAGAAAAAACTAAAGAGAAAAAAATATATTTAGATAAAAATTTTTATTTTGATAATACAACATCTCTTTTTTATGTAGATGAGAAAGTTCTTGATTTAACAAAAAAAGAACTACTTTTTTTAAAACTTTTAGTTTTAAATAAAAATAGAGTTGTAAACTATGAAGAGATTGAACAGTATGTATGGGAAGATGAACCTATGAGTTTAAATTCGCTTCGTACAAATATTGGTTTTCTAAGAAAAAAGATTCCTTTTAATTGTATAAAAAATATATCAAATATGGGGTATAAATTAAATCTTGAAAAAAAACTATAAGAAAAACGTAGAACAAAGAATAAAGAAAATAACACTTCTTAGTTCTACTATTATTATACTACTTGTTGCTACTATTATAGGCTCAAATCTAATAAAAACAGAATATAATAACTTCAAGAATCATATAAAAAACTTCAAGAATACAATAATCCATAGAGAAAAATTTTATATAAAGACAGCTATTGAAAATCTAAAAAATGATATTGAATTTGAAAGACTTTCCATTTTAAATAGCAAAAAACAAAGAATAAAAAACCAATCAATTATTGCCCATAATCTTGCCACTTCTCTTTATGAAAACTCAAAAAATCTATCCAAAGAAGAACAAAAAAAGTTAATTATCTCTTCTATTAGACAAATAGCTCAAAAACAAAATAACATTCACTATTTTATTTATGATATAAATGGAAATTTACTTTTAAATACTGAAAATCCAAGAAATGAAGGAGTGAATTTTTTAGATTTTGAAGATATAAATGGGGTAAAGTTTATAAATGAGATGATTAATGCAAAGCAAAATAAACAAAACTATGTGGAGTATTTTTGGTACAAACCAAACAAAAGAATCACTTACTCAAGACATATAAAAGAACTTGGTCTTATCATAGGTTCTGCTTCTTTTTTAGAGAGTAGAAAAGAGGAATTAAAAGAAAAACTTCTAAAAAAAATAATACTTCAAAACTTTAATGAAGAAGAGTTTTTATTTATATACAAACTAAACAGTTTAAATAATATCACCACTCAAAGTAATTTACTTATTGAAAAAAATATACAAACCTCAAAAGATGAGCTTCTAGCAGTTGAGAAACTAATGATAAAATCAAACTACAAAGGAAACGACTACCTCATCTATGATAATAAACAAAAAATTTTCTATGGAACTTTTCTTACAAATCTTAGATACTTTATAGCTGTAGGAGTTGATTTATCACAAATATATAATTTAATAGAAAAAGAAAGAGTTATATCTTTAGATAATATGTATAAAAACATCATCAAACTTTTTATAATCATAAGTATTATGACTATTATATTTTTTATTTTTTCACTATTATTTACAAAAAAGATTGAATTTCTTTTTAATAAATATAAAAAAATAGTAAAAGAAAATGAAGAAAAATACGCTCTACTTTTTAACTATAGTAATGATGGCTTTATTATCTCAGAAGTAAATAAAAGCTCTACTAATATTCTAAGTCTTAATAGTACAGCTTTAAAAACTATAGGATACGAAACAAAAGAGATTTTATATCAAGACTTTTTCAACTTATTTGAGAACTTAACACTTGATGATATTATTGCAGAGAAATCATTGTTTAGAACTGTGAAATTATTCACAAAAGAGAATAAACCTAGAACTATTGAACTAAATGCCATGATGTATTTGTATGAAGATAAAAAACTAATCTTCGCATCACTTCGTGATATTACAGAAAGAACTTTATTAAAAGAAGAAAAACTAAAACAAGAAAAATTACTAATACAAAAATCAAAAATGGCTGCTATGGGTGAGATGATAGGTAATATCGCTCATCAATGGAGACAGCCTCTATCTCAAATATCAGGACTTTTCTTCGATATAGAATCAGCTTATGACTTTAAAGAACTTGACAAAAAATACCTTACTAAGAGAGTTGATGAAGCAAATGATATACTTGAGTATATGTCAAGAACAATTGATGATTTTAGAAATTTCTTCAATCCAAACTCAATAAGAGAAGAGTTTAATATAAAAGAAACAATTACAAATGCAGTGAAGATAGTAAACTCAACTTTAAACTATCATAATATACAAATACAAATACAAATAGATCAAGAGCTTAAAATAAATGGCTACAAAAATGAATATGCTCAAGCCATAATAAATATAATCTCAAATGCAAAAGATATTTTAATTGAGAGAAAAATAAAAGACCCCTTGATAAAAATCTATATGAAAGATAAAAATACTCTATGTATTGAAGATAATGCAGGTGGAATAAATAAAGAGATTATAGACAAAATATTTGATCCTTACTTTACTACTAAGTTTGACTATGGAACGGGGATTGGATTATATATGACAAAACTCATTATTGAAGAGAAAATGAATGGAGTTATAGAAGTTGAAAATTCACAACTTGGAGCAATTTTTAGTATAGAAATTTAGAATTTCATTTTTCTTACATTTTTCTAATATATAATTGCTTTGTGAGTATTATAGATAATTAAGTATTTAAGCCCATACCTCCAACCTATTCTGTGATTGAATATAAAAACTTTTTCCTAAACCCTGCTTCCTTCTTGGGAATTGAAGTTTTTATTTACTACAATTTCTATAATACTTTCATTTATGAAATAGGAGCAATATGTTTACTTCACAAAATTTCTTACGTATGTTATTTGCATTGAGTATTGGAGTTTGTGGTTCTATTGTTTTTATTTATTTGGGTTTACCTTTGCCTTGGCTTTTGGGAGCTATCTTTGCTTCTTCTGTTGCTATGAGATTTGAAAACCTTCCTATACTAA
The DNA here is from genome assembly GCF_049472155.1 of Arcobacter rhizosphaerae. Taxonomy (NCBI): domain Bacteria; kingdom Pseudomonadati; phylum Campylobacterota; class Epsilonproteobacteria; order Campylobacterales; family Arcobacteraceae; genus Arcobacter; species Arcobacter rhizosphaerae. The sequence continues at coordinate 49,566 of NZ_JBMOVW010000003.1, forward strand.
GCCCTAAGCCTTTCTCAACTCCTGCTAGAATACTTATAGGTCTTACTATAGGAAGTGCTTTTACTCCTGAGATATTGCAGTATATTGATGTATATTTTTATAGTTTACTTCTTGTGATACCTTTTACTATTTTAACTATACTTTGTGGGATGTATTACTATTATAGATTTCAAGGTTTTGATAAAAAGACTGCTTATCTAAGCTCTATGCCTGGTGGCGTAATAGAGATGGTAATCATAGGTGAAGAGATAAAAGCAAATATCTCAAAAATCACTTTGGTTCAATCCTCAAGGCTTTTTTTTATAGTTGTAAGTTTACCTTTTGTAATACAGTATATTTTCAAAGTTGATATAAGTGGAAACAAACTAATCACACAACCAATCACTTCTATAAATATCCCTGAGTTTTTAGCTTTGGTTTTTATAGGTGTTGCAGGTGGAGTAATAGCTAAAAAGATAAAACTATCAGCTGCTTTTCTAATAGGCCCTATGATAGCAAGTATAGCTGTTCACTCTACAGGAGTTATCACAACAACAGTACCTGATGAGTTTTTGAAGTTTGTACAAGTAGTATTTGGTACAATCATAGGGTTTACTTTTAGAGGTGTAAGGATGAAGACTATCATCTCAACACTAATAGGAACTTTTGGACACTTTATCATACTAGCTTTAATATCAAGTATCTTTATAAGTATCGCTTACTTTAGTTTTGGTTTTCCTATCATCTCTACAATCCTAGCTTTTAGCCCAGGAGGACAAGCCGAACTAAACCTAATAGCAATACTAGTAGGTGCAAATGTACCTTATATAACCCTACACCATATAGTAAGACTTTTTATAGTGATGAATATAGCACCTATTTTTGCTAAGCGGTTGAAGGATTAGATTGTCATTTATTTATTTGGTAGTTAACTCTTTTTAATCTCTCTTTATATTTTTCTAAATAGAATACTTTACCTTCATCCGACAAAAAGGAAGCATTTATCAAATCTTCTACTTTAGTTATACTTGAATTTACTTGAGTTAGGATTTTATTAAATCTTTTTTCACTTATACCTAGATAAGTAGTAAACAATTTAAAATCATAAAAAGTATAATATCCAACTTGTTCAAAAACATCTGAGTAATCATCAAGTAAAGCTAATGCAGTATCTCCATATTTTTCATTTACATGAAATCTTGTATTTAGTAAATCATAATTTGGAGTCAATCGATAATCAACACTATCTGGTAAACTATATAATGAAAAGTTCTTTAAATGAGCATCGCCATTAGCTATGAGATAGTTAAGTAATATTCTTTTAAAAAAATCTTCTAATGTAACTATTGATGCAGGGACATTAAGCTTTATTGCATTTGCACAATCTAAATAAGTTTTAGCATCATACTTATAATCAGCACCATCTTTTGCAGAATTTACATCTAATATTGATGCAAAATCTTCTTGATCATATTTCGTCCCATCTTTTGTATAATCGAACCTTTTTGTTATATATGCAAGTTCACCATCTCTAAAAGGTATAACTGCACAATCTGCAGTATCTATCTTAAAAATCTTTTTTGATATTAACATTGAAAGATGTTCATTTGCAGCTACATCTTCTTGGTTTTTTATTTGATGACTCATAGGAACTGGTTTTAAAATATAACTTCCATTTGTAGCAGTTACTTTTAGTCTATTATCATTGAAAGTTAATGAAAGTTTATCTTGTACACCAGAAATTGACATTCTATGAGCTAGTTCATTTCTTTGTATATAAAAATCTTTTTTATCAAAATCTAATGGCTCAGGGGTAACTCCTCCAAATACCTCATCAATACATTTTTTACAATAAAATTGACTTTTTAGTTTTTTTTCTTCTAAGCAAGCATAACATTTAGGCATTGTCTGCTCCTTTTATTACTTCTTTTATGGTAATTGAACCTATGGTATTTTCTTTTGCTGTTTTTAATAATCTACTAAAATCATCATCTTTATCTAATCTTAACTGTTTACATTGAAGATCTTTCATATCACCCTCACAAAGCATATTTGAGAAAAAAGAGAATAAATAATCAGATACATACTCTTCTTCACGCAATTTTAGGTTTATACTTATAGATTTTGTATTATCACTATTTAGATAATTCTTATCATATTTAAAATAGTATTTATTATCTTTATCTCTTTTTATAAGACCTACGAATTTATTATTGCGATACACTTTTCCTATTTGCATTAGTTAGTCCTTTTTATGATGACTAAATCAAGTGTTAATCCAAGAGGAATTAGAAGTTTTTCGATAGTTTTGATAGTTGGGTTAGCCTTTCCTGTTTCAATTCTTGATATTGTTGCTTCTGTTATACCACTGTATTCACTTAAATCTTCAATATTTAGTTTAAGTTCTTTTCTTCTTATTGCGATTTTTTTACCTATATCTTTTAATAACATAAATTTCTCCAATAAACTTAATAGTAGCTTTTATTTTATACTATAATATAATTTATCATAAATTTAATTTACATAAACTTAAATATAGCTTTTATTTTATATTATAATGTAAAACTCTAGATTAAGTCTAGCTCTTCACTTATGTCTTTGATAAGTTTTGAAAATGGCTTTTTTGATAGGTCTTCATCTTCATCTATTAAGTTAAATATATCTTTTTTTATTTGTTGATATGGAATACCTGTTAGGTCTTGTAACTCTTTTAGTCTACTATCGGGGTAAAGCTCTGCTTTTTCTATCATGTCATAAACTATATCTTTATGGGCTTTGTATCTTTCGTTTAGTTTGAAAACTTTTATATATTTTTCATACTCTTTTGAGAACTGCTCTTTAAGTTTTATATCTATATCATCTTTATCTTTTACATGTAAATCTTTGCAGTTTTTATCTAAGTATAATTTGAATTTTACTTTTTCATGAAATTTAAACTCTTCACTATTTGGAGCAATAGTATTTATCATACTTTCACTACCTTTTACTTTTTTAGAATTACAAGTAGCACATGAAGGAATAAGATTATAAAAAGACAATGCTAAATAAGGATAAGTTCCCTTATCATAAAAGTGGTCTAACTGAAAAGTAGAAGTATATACACCCTTTTGTTTTTCAAAGTTTGTAATAAAATCCTTGTTGCAATAAAAGCAAGTTTTAAAATCAAAGTTGTCTGTAAAAAATGGTGTGATTACATCACTTTGGAACTTACTTTCATAAGCAAATATATCCCTAAGTATTTTGTAGATTGTACTTTTTTTATCAACCTTTCCATATCTATCAATTAACTTTTTTAATTCTTGTGGATTTGATAAAATCAATTCTTTTAAATCAATAAAAGGTATTTCTTTTTTTGATATAAAAAAACTTAACATTCTGAGAATACTTAAATTTTTTCTTTCTTTTCCACATCTTCTTTTAAATATTTCTGTATTATTGTATAGTTCTAAAAGAGTCTTGTTCTTACTATCTTTTCTAGGTTTTTTAAATTTTGAAAGAAGAACTCTTCTATAAAAAGCCTCTTCAAAATTTAACTTTCTATTTATCATATAGTTTTTATAATTTAAACTTGTCATTACTTTAAATACTCTCTCAAAGTATCTTCTCCAAACTCTTCAATTAACTTTTTCAATCTTTTTTGTTTATAGTTTTCTTTATCAAATATCTCTTCAAGTTCATCTAAATAGTTTTTTATAACCTTTTGTAAAAATGGTTCACCTATGATAGAAGAGATATGTTCAAATTCTTTTCTATTTGATTTGTAATATTCTTCAATTCTTAAATGAATTTTTTCTTTTGAAAATATCCTATCTTTATATTTAGTTGTAAAATCATAAAACCTTTTTATTCGCTCAATCTTACTTTTCGCAAACTCACCCATAAGTCCATCTTTCATAAAAAACCCATGAGAAAGTAAAGTATGTATATTTGCTCCAAAAGTATTAAAATCTTTCATATTTTCAGTTGCATTTATACAATTTCCAGTTTTTTCATCTTTTTCTAAAAATATTACATTTTCTTTTGGAATATCTGAAAGAATAAAAGGAGAATGAGAAGTTACAATAATATTAAAATTAAAAATATCTTCAAATTTATTCAATATTTTTACAAGAAAACTAATAAAACTTTTTTGCCAATTAGGATGTAACCCAAGCTCTATCTCATCTAATAATAAACTAATATTTGTATATTTTTGATGTTTTTCATTATCTTTTATTTCTTTTATTTTATTTAGCTGATAAATTAAGTTATATGAAAATCTCATCATAAATTTTTGTCCAAAACTTAAAGATTCAAAATTAACATTTTTTTCATTAAATATTTCAGCTTTCATGAAAGCTGGTAATAATCTAACATAATCTTTATTTTTTTTTATATTTATATAACTATTATTGAATTCAAAAGGTAATTTATTTTCATTGTGAATTTTTTTAAAGAACTTAAATGCAACATTTGCTTTTTGATTATTTAGCTTTCCTTTTTTTATAATCTCATTTATAAATTCTTCATCATTTTCTAATAATAATTTTATTCTATTTTCTACTTTTGAATCTTCTCCAATTCTACTTATTAATTCTAACTTACTTATCAAATACAATTTAGTAATATCTTTCCAATCTTGTATTAAGTAATTTTCAATATTCTTTTCTAATAAATCTTTTCTCTCTTTTTTTAAATAATCATTTATATCATATTTTAAACTAGTTATTATAAAAGTTGAAGTGGTATTAGTGTCATTAAATGATTTACTAATAACACATTTTACTTTTTTTAACTCTTCTTTTTGTAAATTCAAGTTATTAATATTTTCATAAATTCTACCATAAAATCTAACAACTTCTATTTCATTTTTTTTAACTATAATCTTTTCTTTATCAAGTGAAATTTTAATTTTATTAGGCATAAAATACTCTTTTATTTCAGAAAAATCTATATTATTTCTGATTGCAAAGTCAATAATTGCATTTTGAGTATGATAATCCATATTATTAATATCAATTATTTTATTTGTTTTATTAGGTATCAGTACTATAGGTATTTCATAATTATCTCTTCTATGATACAAATTATTGAAGTTTGTTTTTTTATTTCTAATTACATCTAATGTATAATTAAAAAAAATAGAAAAACATTTATTTTTTTCTAAAGATAAATCTTCTATTTTTTGATTAGTTTTTTTTAATTCCATGTTAATATTTTTTATAAAAAATTTGCTGTTAAAAAAGTAGATTAAAAATAACTTTTCTTTTTCATAATTTATATTATAGTTTTTCAAAATATCAACTATACTAATAATTGCTTCAGTGATATTACTCTTCCCACTTCCATTTTCACCAACAATAGCAGTTATATTAATATTTTCAGGAAAGATACTCACATAATCTTCATTTTCTTCTATTGTAAGTTCACAATCATCTTTTAAAACTTCATTTCCATCTTCATCTTCTTCATACTCTGCTTTAAACTCACACCTAAACCTAGGAGAGAAATTAAACCCTTGTCTATTTATATTTTTATACTCTTCTACCCACAGATACACTAGTTCCATATTTTACTTTCATTATTTTATATTATTTATATGGTAGTAAAAGTGTTATTTAGTTTTGCTTTATTTTTTTACTAATCTAAACATCAATCCAATTAAGCTGTTTCAACCTCTCAACTTGATTTTGATGAAAGTCTCTCAATACATCAACAAAAGATAAAGGTTCACCTATTCTAATCCAGTCAGCTTCTTGACCTATTTTCTTTTTTATCTTTGACTTATAAAAGTCTATCTTATCTAACTCATCAAAATATTCAGGTAATTTTTCGGCATATTTCAGTGCAATTTCTTGAGCTTCATTCTTAAAATCACTAAACTTTATATCAAGTATCTTACACAATTGTCTAAAATCATTGGGTCTTATATTTGTTTGCTTACCATTTATTGAGATATGAGAATCATACCCTTTAGATGTATCATATATTCCAGTACATGTAATATCATATAAAGGAGCAAAGAAAACTTTTTCTTTTTCAAAAATCAAACTTAGATTTTTTGTATGCATATCTTCATGTACGATTATTACTGAGTAAACATAATGCTTTAAAAGTTCCATTTTTTCTTTATTGCTTTTTAACTCAAGAGCAATTCTTTTAAATAACTTTTCAGAAGAAGTATCATATTTTTTTTCACTTGTTAATCCTAAAAATGGTGCAAATGTAGCTTTGTTAAATTTATAAGTATTATATCTATCAAATCTTTTTACTACATAGTGATACTCTTCATCCTTATCTCTTTTTATTACTGCACTATATGGAACTCTAAAGCCCAATTCATTTTTAGCAAATGACATAAATAAATGTTCATTGATAGAAATATGAGGGAAGTAGTGTTCATTATTATGATCAGCTTTTAATTTACTATATGGCTTTAAAATATAATCTTTTGAATAGTTTTCATCTACAATAACTTTTTTTTGTTCAAAATCTATATGTACTAACTTTTTATATTGAAACCCAGAAATACCATCTGACTTTTTTATTGCTAGTTTCGTTAAATCATAATTTTCAGGGAATAAAGTTTTATCATCTAGCTCAATATCAAAACCATTTAAAACTTCTATCTTATTATTAGAACCTAATACTTCATCTAATAAACTTAAATATGATTGTCCATTTTTCAGTTTAGAGTCTATATTATCTTCTGTTTTAGAAAATCTTAAATCCCCTACATTATCTTCTAATTTTAGTAGTAGTTCAAATTCATTTGATATTTTAGAGTTTATTTCTAATATTTCTCTATTGATACCCTCAGGAATATTTTCTTCAAATATTGGTGGTAGTTCTTTAAAATCAATGCTATCTGTAGTTAAATCTATTGTTGCAATAGGTTCACTTAGATTGATTAAAAAATCAGTTGAGTAAATAAATCTAAAATACTCTTTCATATTTATAAAATATCCTGCAACCTCATCTTTTTTATGAACATAAATGAATTCATATTTTTTGTAGTATCTTAATACATCATCAAGAAAATATCTAGCACTATTAGTGTTGCCCTCTTTTTCTACTCTATTATTTTTTATAAGTTTATTAAGTTCATTTAAAACTGTTCTTTGGTTTATTCTTAATTTAATTTTACTTGATATTTCTTTTAAGCTAAGGGGTTTATTTTCATCTTTTAATATTTCAATAATTCTTATTTCAAGTCTAGTTTTTATCATATTTATCCCTTAAGCTTATTATGTATATAGTTAATATTAATTTAAGTAAACTATAACATATAAGTGTTTAAACTTAAATTTATTTTAAATAACTACATAATAAACTTAAAGTTTTCACGCTTTCATATTTTATACAGCTGTATATTTTATGTTCAGTTTTTTTGAGTTCTTACTATCTTGTTTTGCTATACTAAAAATAAAACAAGGCTATTTATGGGACTATTTGATATAAGTATAAAAAAAGAGTTACCCTCTACACTTTCAAAACAAGAGTTTTTAGAAGAGTTAAAGACTTCACTTATTCAAGACAAAGAGTATAAAACAAAACTAGTTAAAAGCTCACTTGAAATACAGAAACTTCATCTTGATACACTTTTGAAGTACAACTGTAAAATCACTTTAGACAAACAAAAAAAAGCAACTTCATTTCATCTTGAAGGGCAGTTACATGATACTTTGATACTTACTATTTTGATTATCTTAGCTATTTTACTTACTTATGGGATAGGTGTAGTTTTAGTGATACTTTTCACATATTTACAAAAGAAAAAAGCCACTAAGTTTATAAATGAGATTTTAGATAAAATGAATAAGTCTTAAAGTTCATCTTTAAATCTATCTCTTATTGCTAAAAACTCATCTAAATTCTCAAAGAATATATCTATAAGTTTTGGGTCAAAGTGCTTTCCTTTTTCTTCTTTAAATAGTTTGAATATTTCTTCATCATCCCAAGCTTTTTTATAAACTCTATTACTTCCTAGTGCATCAAATACATCTGCTACAGCGGTGATTCTTCCATAAATATGAATTTCTTCACCTTTTAGTTTTCTTGGGTATCCTGAACCATCCCACTTTTCATGATGTTCATGTGCTACTATTGCAGCTGTTTTAAGCAGTGGTCTATCTGAACTTTTTAGCATATCAAAACCTATTTGGGCATGATTTTCCATCACTTCCCACTCTTGAGGAGTCAATTTTCCTGGCTTTTTTAAAATATTATCAGGAATTGCTACTTTTCCGATGTCATGCATTGGACTTGCTTGTTTTAGCATTTCTGCTTCATTTGCATCGAAGCCGTATTTTAAAGCTAATAGTTCTGAATATAAAGCAACTCTTCTTACATGGTTTCCAGTCTCTTTTGATCGGCTTTCACCTATTGACCCCATAGTGAAAATTACATCTTTTTGAATTTGTGCTATTTCTTTTATATGAGTTATATCATGTCTTATAGCATGGTAACCTATATGTTTGTTATTTTCATTATATAAAGGATAGATTTTTGCTTTTACCCAATAGTATGAACCATCTTTTTTTAAGTTTTTTACTTCACCCTTCCAAGACTCTTTTCTTTTTAGTTGTCTCCACATTTGAACAAAGGCTTCTTTAGGCATATCTGGATGTCTTACTATATTGTGAGGTTTGCCTAAAAGTTCTTCTTTTGAGTAGCCACTTATTTTACAAAAGGCTTTACTTACTTTAGTGATTCTACCACTTAAATCTGTTGTTGAAAAGATTACATTATCATCATAAGCTTTAAGTAGTTCACTTAGTTTTCCTTTTTGAGTATATGCTCTTAAGATAAAATAAAAAAGTATTCCTAAAATCAAAAATGCCGAAACTCTTATAAAGTAACTATCTTTTATAGCAGGATAAATAAAAGGGGTATTATTATAAGTTACTATCCATGCTGATAGCTCATTTGTAACATTTTGAAGAATAGGATAAAAAGATATCACTTTAAAATCATGTTTTTTATCTTTTGAAATAAGAGAAAATGCTTTTCCTAGTGCTATTTTTTCACGTATTTGCTCTCTTAATTCTGAAATTCTTTCATCAAAATAACTAATTTTATCCATTTGACTATGTGTTTTTGAAAGTGTTAATAAATAATTTCTATGCTCAGCACTTGGTTCATAGTTTAATACAATATCATTTCTTGACCACATTTTAGAACTAAATATTTTTTTATTTACTAAAAAATGTGAATGTATTTCACTCAATTTATTCAAATTTTCTTGAAGTATTTCACTTGGGTATGATATTTCTATTGCACCTATATGTTTGTTGTTATCATCAAAAATAGGATAAACATTTCTAAAAGCATGAGCTGTTCTTCCTTGGGAAAAACCTCTTATAATCTCTTTTGTTTTATTTACTTTTACAAAATCATGTCTTATATTTGTTAAATCATCACCATATTTGAAGGGTTTATGCATTCTTAAAAATACTTTATTATTAGGAAAAACAAAGTGATACTGTAAAAGACCTTGTTTTCTAAACTTTTCATACCTATTTTCTAATATCTTGTGTAATTGCGTTCTTAATTCATCAACTCTTTTTGTGTCTTTACTTTGCCATGCTTCACTTAAAATCTTTTTTAAATTTTTTGTTTGCATAGTAGTTTCATAAATTACATCTGCTTTTTGTGATTGTGTTGTAAGAAAAACTTTATAGTTTACTTCAAGTTTGTGCATATTATGATATAAAGAATAATCAATTTTACTTTGTGTGTTTTTTTGTGTTATATAAAATACAACTAAGTTTAATCCTATAAAAGATAATAATAGTATGTACTTCATTTTTTTAATGCTCATTTTACCAAATCCCTAATTTCAGGCCTAAATTGCTAAATTATACAATAAAGAGCATTACTTTCTTCTTTTATTATAAGATTATATAATAAACACTATATTATAATTTTTTAAATCAACTACTACTTACAAAACTTTTGATACAATCACTCTTTAGAAAATTGAATAATTTATAATAAATAAAAAGGAAAAAACATGCCATTATTAGATAGTTTTAGAGTTGACCATACTATTATGCCAGCACCTGCTGTTAGAGTTGCAAAGACAATGAAATCACCATCAGGTGATATTATCACTGTATTTGATTTAAGATTCTGTGTTCCAAATGAAAAGATGTTAGGAGAAAAAGGTATTCACACTTTAGAGCACCTTTTTGCTGGATTTATTAGAGAGCATTTAAACTCTGATACAGTTGAGATTATTGATGTATCACCTATGGGTTGTAGAACTGGTTTTTATATGAGTTTATTAGGTTCTCCATCAGAAGAGCAAGTTGCTAAAGCTTGGAGAGAAGCTATGGAAGATGTATTAAAAGTTGAAACTCAAAATGACATCCCTGAACTAAACGAATACCAATGTGGTACATACAAAATGCACTCACTTGAAGAAGCTAAACAAATCGCACAAGATATTTTAGATAGCGAAATTGGTGTTATGTCAAACAAAGAGTTATTTTTATCAGAAGAGAAACTAAACTCACTAGGAAACTAAGTTTTGAGTAAAAAGCTAGAGCTTTTCAAAGAGTTATTTGCTGATTATCCAAATATCGCTATTTTACATGTGGATAACTCTTTGGATTTAGTAACAAATACCCTAGAGCAAGTAAGAGAAAAAAACGACGGAAACATCAAATATATCAAGTTTGAAGATGAAACCTCAGCAAGACTTAGAGCAACAGCTAGAGAGTATGAGTATGTAATCTTAGGGGATATTTTATCTTACTGTCCAAACAAAGATAAAATCTTAAAGCTTATGTATAAGGCTATTGAAAACTCAGGAAATATCATCATCTTAGAGAAAAAGACAAATGATAATCTTCATGAGCTTTTAGAGCTTATAGAAAATACTGGTTTTCAAGCTGTAAATAACATCGATTTATTTGATGAATACAACACAATCACAGCAAAAAAAATGCACCATTGGGACAACGGACTATAAATTTGCAAGAAATAGTAAGCACAATAGATGGGTCAAACACCCTATTCTCAAAAAAATACAATCAGCACTATCACAATATAGATGATGGTGCTGTAAATGAAGCTTTATCAAAACACGTAATTCCAACTTTGCAGTTTCAAAAAAACAAAAAAGAGTTAAATATCTTAGATATTTGTTTTGGTTTAGGCTACAACACTTTTACTACTTTGTACTATATAAAAAAGAATAAGCTTTCACATAAAGTAAATATTTACTCACCAGAACTTGATGGAGATTTAGTAAAATCTTTGGAAAACTTTGAGTTTCCACAAGAGTTTGAGGAAATAAAACACATCATCAAAGAAGTAAGCCTTAACAACTTTTATGAAGATGAAGATATAAAAATAGAGGTTTTTATAGGTGATGCAAGAGAGTATATCCAAAGTTTTGAAGATGGTTTTTTTGATATAGTTTACCAAGACGCTTTTTCAAGTGAAGTAAATATGGAGCTTTGGACAAAAGAGTATTTTGATGATATTTTTAGAATCTCAAAACAAGACTCTATTTTATCTACTTATGCTATAGCAACTCCAATAAGGCTATCACTTTATGAAGCTGGTTACCTTATCTATCAACATATTCCAGTAAAAAGAAAGATTACTTTAGCTTTTAAACAAAGCCAAGGTGATATTGGAAAATACATAGATATGGAACTAAAAAAGCAAAGAAATAAAGAAGCAAAAGCTATTTACGATAAATAGCTTTTGTTTTTAGTCTTAATCGACTTTTATTACAGCAGCACCACGTCTGCTATCACATCCACCATTTAGGTTTCCATCTACAGCTTGAACTCCACCAAAGAATACATTTAAATCATCGAAGTATTGAAGTTTATAGTGTTTTTCTAACTCATCTCTTATAGCTTGTGAACAATCAGGCTCCATACAAACACTTCCTTTTTCAAAGTGAATTCTAGGACTGTTTATACTCTCATGCAAGCTTTTACCATAATCAAGATTATTTATCATAGTTTGAGTAATGGCTGATCTTATTCTATTACTTCCTGCACTTCCAAGTATAAGTTCTGGCTTTCCATCTTTTAGTACTGCTGTTGGTGCCATCATAGATGGAAGTCGAAGACCTTCTTCCCATGCAAACCAACCATGTGGATTTAAGTCTTCTTCTCCCATCATGTTATTTAGCATGATTCCAGAACTTGGTATTACATGACCTGAGCCCTCGCCATTTGTAGTAGTAACAGATACGGCATTTCCTAGCTCATCTATTACTGATAAGTGCGTTGTATTTCCCCATAGATTAAGTCTACTATGCATAGTTGTACAGTAGTTCTTGATAAGTCTATCGTTTTGTAAAAGATCTTTTAATTTTTCATCATGTAAAAACTCATCTACATGCTCACGTCTAAAATCACTTGTAGTATTAAAAGCTTCAATCATTCCTTTTACATACTCAAAACTTCTAAAATCTTTTAGGTCATACTTCTCTAAGATTTTCATAGTAAAAGCTATAAGTATTCCTCCGCCACTTGGTGGTGGGTTTGTAACTATTTCATAACCTTTATAGTTAAAATCAATAGGTTCTCTTTTGATACATTGATAGTTTTTTAAATCTTCTTTTAAAATAAGCCCGTCATTTTCTTTCATGATTTTCTCTATCTCATCAGCTACAACACCCTCATAGAAAACTTTACTTCCCTCTTTTGCGAAAGCTTCTAAGAAGTCTGCATAAGCTGGATTCTTAAACAAATGTGTTTCATCAATAAGATTTTTATCATCTATTCCGTACACATCCATAGAGGATTTAGTAGATGTGAAAATTGGTTCTAAAAGCTTCACAAAACTTGCTTGCATAGAAGATAGATATACACCTTCTCTTGCGTACTTTACTGCTGGTTTGATTATCTCAGATAAAGGAAGTGTTCCTTTATCTTTATGAACTTGGTATATTCCTTCCACAAGTCCAGGAATAGCTACACTTCCTGCACCTATATGAAACTCTTGAACAGCTGCTCCAAAATCCACATATATTGGGTAAAACTCTGGTTCTTCTACTCTTTTTTTTGGAACTTGTACAAAAAAATCATAAAGTTCAGGCTTTTTGCCTTTTTCAAGTCCAAGAAGAAATCCCCCTCCTCCAAGACTAGTAAATAAAGGTTCTGTTAATGGTGCTGCAAGCATTACAGCAAGTGCAGCATCATAGGCATTTCCCCCTTGTTTTAAAATATCAGCTCCTGCTTGGGCTGAATTTGTATCTCCTGCTGAGACTACACCTTTCATTTAATCACTCCTATTTTTTCAACTTCTTTTAAATCATTTGTATTTTCATAAGCTTCTATCATATCTTGGGCTATTGAATTTTGACTTACTATTTTTTTTGCTTTATCCATAAACTCATCACTTATGATTTGTTTGCTATAAAGTTCTTCTATTAGTTCATTTAGAACTTCTCTTATATTTTTTTTGTGTTTTTTATATATAAAATTTGCATTCATTGAATATCTTGAAGCTTTCCACATATTCTGTTTTAAAACTTGCATTGGTTCATAAGATATATCTTTTTTTTGTGATAGCTTACAAATACCTCTAAATAAACCAATCATTACTTCTAATCTATCAAAATCATGTATTGCATCACAAACTCTAAACTCTATAGTTTTAAAAGTTGGTTGAATTCTTACATCCCACCATACGTCTTTTTCACTTTGTATCACTTCTGAATCATAAAGAATATTATATACACTTTTCATTTGTTCATAAGACTCAAAATATTCTGGGATAGAAGCCTTTGGTAATCTATCAAAAATTTTTGTTCTATAAGAGTGAATACCTGTATCAATTCCATTTGAATAAACAGAAGATGCAGATAAAGCTACAAATAAAGGCATATAAACCAATGAAAAGTTGTAAGCTTTTAATGCCTTATCAAAGTTTTTGAATCCAACATGAACGTGTAGACCACAAATTGAAAAATCATCTAAAAGTATTTGATGTTCTTGGGATAATTCTTGATATCTTTTATTGGAAGACAACTCTAAATGTTCTTGTTTTAATGCACTTGAACCACTAGATTGAAGTATTAAGTCTTTTTTTTGGGCAAGATAATTAAGCTCTGCAATAATTTCTTTAAAATAAGTCATTAAATCTGAAAGCTTATTAAATATAGGTGTATTTATTTCAATCATGCACTGTAAAAATTCTGAAGTTATATTATTTTTAAACTTTTCAGATATATTTTCTTTGAAATAATCATATTCATTTGCACAACTTAAATCATTTTTATTTAAAATTCTAATCTCTAATTCTGCACCTAAAGAAAATATGTAGCCGTTTGTAAATTTATCAAATATCAAGTTGCACCAACTTTTATACTAGTATTGTTTACTTTTAATACTAACATAAAAATTATGCAAAGAAAACAAAAATTAATTAAAATCTTTGTTTTTAGAAAGATTTTTTATTAATCAGTAAGATTATCTAAAATATATTTTTCTAAATCTCTTTTTGAAATTTCTTCTTTTAAAGACCTTTCAAAAATTTCTTCGATTTTTTTTGAGTACTCTTCATAAGGGAAAAAAGGGAAGTGCAACTTCCATGATCTCTTAATTAATAAGATTGTAATTGAATCTCTCATTTTTGCTCTAAAAAAATTAAAACCAATAAAAATTAAAGCTGTAATAACCATAGCTCCAATAATTGATACATGAGAATCAATTTTTGCTAATGATTTATGAGTTAATAAAGAAATAGGGACAATTATAGATAAAACAATAGATAAATAAACCATATATGCTCTTGATAATCTAAGTCTAAATCCTAATTTTGCTGGATCAACATGCATACCTTCATTAAACTGTCTATTTGAAATAAGTAAATCTCTTAAAAGTATTGGTTGTTTTGACGTGATATAAATATAGTCTAAAATCTTTTCTTTAAATGTTCTTTTTTTAGGCATTAATTTTCCCTATAAAATTTTATATATATTCTATCTAATAAAAGATAATAATGCGTTAATTTAATTTTTCATATTATTGTTTTTTGTAGAAATAAACATAAAAACAAGCTATATATTTGATTTTTTGATATTTTTTTATAGTATAATACATAAAAAGTGATTTTAAAATGAATAGTGAAATTATAGAAAAAGCTAATAAACTTATAAAACTTGAATCAACAGTGACTCAAACTTTTTTAGATGATGTAAAACTATTTAAAACTTCTAATTTTACAAAAAGAGGTCCTTTAACTTATGATTTTTGTTTAGTTATAGTTCTTCAAGGAAAAAAAATAGGATACTTACCTAATAAAACTTTTATTTATGATTCTAAAAACTATCTTGTAATACCTACAACTTTACCTTTTGAGTGTGAAACTTATGCAAGTGAAGAAGAACCTTTTACTTGTATTTTAGTTAATATAAATAAAACTATTATGAATGATATAATCACAAATATATCAAATAAAGAAGCCCAGAATTGTAAAGAGATAAAACAAGCTGTATTTAGTGACAAGGTTACAAAACCTATAGAATCAGTTATTCTTAGACTTTTACAAGCCTTACAAAGTAAAGAAGAGTCTAAGATTTTAGGAGAATCTTTACTTAAAGAGCTATTTTATAGAATTGCTACAGGTCAAAATGCTTATTTTTTACATAAGATGTTTTTATCTTCAAAAAATGAAGCAAAAATTGCTAAATCTTTAAAGACTATCCATGATAATTTCAACAAACATTTAGATATCCCAACATTAGCAAAATATGAAGATATGAGTGTTTCTTCTTTTCATAATCATTTTAAACAAATAACTACTTATTCTCCTTTACAATATATAAAAAAAATTAGATTAAATAAAGCAAAAGATTTAATACAAAAAGAAAATTTACAAGTTAATAATACTGCTTATGCCGTAGGATATGAAAGTATTTCTCAATTTTCAAGAGATTTCAAAAGTTATTATGGATATTCTCCTAAAGAGGCTAAAGCTCTTTAGGATAGATATTTATTTCATTGCCATTTTTAGTATTTCTTCACTTTTTTCAAGTGTAATATTTCCATTTTCTCCAATTGCTGTCATACCATGATTTTCAAGTGCTGTAATAATATTTGAAAGTACTTTATCATCTATATTATAATCATTTAAATTTGTTGAAATACCTAAACTTTCATACATATTTTCAATTGTTACTATAGTTTTTTCTACATCATTTTTAATGCCAAATACTTCTTCTCCCATTTGAAGAAGTTTTTCTTTTTTGTCTTCTATCATAACTCTAAATAATTGAGGTTGAACAACCGCTAAACTTCTTGCATGATCTAAGCCATAAAAAGCAGTAAGTTCATGTCCTATCATGTGCGTTGCCCAATCTTGTGGTACACCTGAACCAATAAAACCATTTAAAGCTTGATTTGCTAAAAGCATTAAGTTTTCTTGCCAAATATATTCATGTCTATCTGACCAAGTTGAAGCTAATTTAACTAGTCCTTTTAAGATAGTTTGAGAATATCCATCATGAAGTAAAGAGTTATTTGGATAAGTTACATATTGTTCACAAGTATGTACAAAAGCATCAACTAACCCATTTGCTAGTTGTCTATCATCTAGTGTACTCATAACACTTGGATCTAACACTGCAAATTTAGGATAAGAATATGGTGAATAGAAAAATCTTTTTTCATTTGTAGCTTTTTTAGAAAGAACTGCTGCTGCATTTGATTCACTTCCTGTTGCAGGTAAAGTCAATACAACTCCTAAAGGTAAAGCTTTTGATACTTGAGCACTTCCATCTAAAAAGTCCCAAGCATCACCATCATATAAAGAAGCTGCAATTAAATATTTACAGCCATCAATAACAGAACCACCACCCACAGCTAAAACAAAATCAATATTTTTTTCTTTTACTAATTGTACTGCTTTATTCATTGTTTCATAAGTAGGGTTTGGTTCAACACCACTAAATTCAAACCAAGTATAAGATTCTAAAGCCTTTGATACCTCATCATAAACTCCATTTTTTTTAATAGAACCACCACCATAAACTACTAATATTTTTTGGTCTTTTGAAATATGATCTGTTATTTTTTTAATTTGACCTTTTCCAAATTCAATTGCTGTTGGATTATGATACGTATATTGCATTTTAATTCCTTTTATTTTTTATTACTTGCATTATAAAAGAAATTTATACTAATTTGAATAGTAAATTCTGCAAATTTCATGCTAATTTCTACAAATTAACTTTTAGCAACTTTTATAGTAAATAAAGCTCCTTTTTCACAGTTTCTTATATTTATAAAACCATTCATATTTCGCTCAATAATATTTTTTGCCATATAAAGCCCTATTCCTGTACCTTGTGTTTTATGTCTTGTTGTAAAATATGGGTCAAAAATTTTATCTAATATCTTTTCATCTACTCCACCTGCATTGTCTTTAATTTTCACAATAGCATAGTTTTCACCATTTTTAATCTCTATATTAATATGAGGATTTTCAACTTTTCTCTCTAAAATAATATCTTTTGCATTACTTATTACATTTAAAACTACTTGTGAGTATTCATTTTTATAGCCTAAAACTTTTGAGTCTTCTATCACATTAAAATCTAACTGTATATTGTGATATTTTAAAGATGATTCAACTATAAAATAAGCCTCCTCACACGCTTTTTGTATTGAAAATAACTCTTTTTCACCTTGTGGTTTAAAGAAATTCTGAAAATCATTGATTGTTTGAGACATATATGCTGTTAATTTATTAGCTTCTTTTATCTTTTTATCTAAATACTCTTTTGTGAACTTATCAAAATCATAAGTTACTTTCATATTTAGATGTATTGCAGATACTTCTGCTAAAGGTTGTCTCCATTGATGAGCAATATTTCCTATCATCTCACCCATTGCAGCTAATTTACTTTGTTGAATTAATATTTCTTCTTGTTTAAGTCTTTGATTAATTTCTTTTTGAATTTTTTCTTCTAAATTATCAATCATATCATTAATCATATTTTTCATTTCATTTAAAGCTTTATTGTTTGTATCTTTAGATAATCTTGTACCTAAATTTCCACTTTTTATATCTTCTAATACTTTTGTCGCATTTTTGATTAAAGCTTCATTTTGTTCAATATTATTTCTAATATATGAAACATTTTTGTTAATAATTGTAGCCATTTGTCTAAATTCATCTTTAGTATCAATTTCTATTTTATTAACTTTTGTTGTTTTATCATTTAGATATTTAAAGAAATCATTTAAACCATTTTGCACACTATATATTGACTTCAAAATATTACTTGTTACAAGCCAACCTATAATAATCGCAAAAATCAAAATTAAACTCATACTACCTAAAACTTCTAGCTTTATAGCCTTAGACTGTTTTACAGCCTCACTATATGCAATAGTTGCATTACTCAAAGAGTTTTTTTGTAAACTTAATAATTTATCAACTAAAATATCAAATTGTTCTTTGCTTACAGTAGTTACATTTATATAAGCTCCCTCTTCAAAACCCTCTTCTAAATATTGTTTTGTTATAAAGATATGTTCTTTATAACTTTCCCACATTTCATGCAATTCAAGACTATATTCTTTAACATTTACAAAGTTTCTATCAAGATTCAAAAATATTGTATTTAAATCTCTTTGTATTATTTTTCTAATCTCTTTATTTGGAGCCATTACTAAAGATTGGTTTAACTGACGTAAACTATAAAGAGGTGTAATAATCTTATTTTGAAGTGCTAAAACTGCTTGTGATTTACTATGAACTAATTTTAAAGTATCTTTATTTTCTTCACTAACACTAATTGATTTATAACCTAAAATAGCTATTGAAATACATAAGATTACAAATAGTATTCCCAATTTTGTTTTAATATTTATTGTTTTAATTAGCTTTATCATATTTTATTCTTTTTGGTTTTATAGGTTTTCTTAGTTCTTTACTATACTCTTTCTCATCTCTAATAGACCAATGATTATTACTTAATTCTATTTCCCATAAAGGGATAATACCACCTTCATAAGGTTTATAAATCACTTCTTTATTTACAGCTAATACTTTATTTAAAGAGGGTACTCTAAGAGTATAAGCTTTATTTCTTGCTCTATATAATATATTTTTAACAACTTCTTTATACTCTTTTGTTCCAATTTTAGTTATGAATAACTTTTGAATATACTCTTGCATTTTTTTATCTTCTGGGATAGTAGACCAAACACTCCCATTTTCATATATAAAAAAAACTGTCCAAGGATTTTGATAGTACCAGTCATCATCACCCCAAATAAGTAAATCCCAATTGTTAGTATTTTTATTTTTACTTGTAGATAATAATTGCTTATAAATATCTTTTTCACTAGAAGTTATTGTATAGTTAAACTCTACTCCATACTTTTTAAGTTGAAATTCTATTCCTTTAAATAAAAACATAAATCTATCTTGTGTAAAAATATTTAACTTTAGATTATTTAGCAAAGTTTTCAACTCTTCTTGTGAAAACTTTTTATTTTCTTCTTTAAAATCTTTT
Organism: Arcobacter rhizosphaerae; assembly: GCF_049472155.1. NCBI lineage: Bacteria > Pseudomonadati > Campylobacterota > Epsilonproteobacteria > Campylobacterales > Arcobacteraceae > Arcobacter > Arcobacter rhizosphaerae. Next base: position 69,028 of record NZ_JBMOVW010000003.1, read on the forward strand.
GCTACTTCTTTTACAACCTGATAATTTATAGAAGCAGTAAAAGGAGAGATTTTACCTTCATTTTTATATACAAAGTTTAAAAGGTTTTCTTGATTTAAAGCCTGATTTAAAGCTATTCTTACATCTTGATTTAATAACTTTTTATTCCCATTTATAAGATTGAAAAATATAACAAAATTATCTGTTGACTTTGAAACTATAAGTTTCGAATACTCAGATAAAATAACTTCTAATTTTTTGTTAAAAGGTATAGGCATTAAATCAAGTCTGCCCTCATGTTTTGTAATATCATGTATAGCTTGGTTTACATCTAATTGAGTATAAACTGTTATTTTCTTGATTTTTGGATAGTTTTTATTCCAATAATAAGGGTTTGCTTCAAGTTCTAATTTATTTGTTTGAGTATCACCTCTTGCATAACCACTTTTTAAAATATAAGGGCCCATACCAAAGTCACCAGGAACTCTATTTGCTGTACCTGTTTCTTCCCCTACAGGGTTTACTTTTTTAATATACTCTTTTGTATAAAAATATACTCTTGCTAAATCTGTTAAAAACATTTCATATTTTTGTTTTAAAACAATTTTTATTTTACTTTCACTTATTTTAAAAACATTAAAATCAATCTTATCAATATTTGTATATAAAAAAGGATTTTTTCTAAAAAACTCTAAATTATAAATTACATCATCTATTGTAAAACTTTCTCCATTTTGAAACTTTAGATTTTTTCTTAACTCAAAAATATACGTAAAATCATCTATTCGTTTATGAGATTTAGCTAAATCATAAACCCACCCTTTTTCATTATCATAAGATCTAATTAATCCTGAGTTTGTAGCTTTTGCGATATATGAGTATGGAATAGAAGGAAGGAATATATTTATATGTGATTTAGGATGTAATCTTACTGCTTTATTTAAAGAAGAATTATCTTCTCTAAACTCTAACTTATCGACAAGATGAGAAGAAGCAAAAACAATATTTATGCTCATAAAAAAAAATATTAGATATTTAAACAAATCTATATCCTGTTCCTGATAAATTAAAAATAATATCTGTTGGAAGTTTTTTTCTTAAGTTTCTTACTAAAGATCTTAGGGCACTATCAGTCATGATATCATCACCCCAAACTTTTTCTTGTAGTTCCTCATAACTTGTAATTCTATTTTGATTAGATATTAATACTTCAAAAAAAAGCATTTCTTTTTTATTTAATAAGATATTTTCACCTTTATACTTAAGTTCTTTTCTATCATAATCATAAGTATAATCTTCATCTGTTTTTAATGTTATTGTTTTATTTAAGTCTAAAAGTTTAGTACATTGTTCTAATGCTTCGAATAAAGGTTCTAATTCTATTGGTTTAACTAAGTATTTTTCCATGTGAAGCTCAACTGCATCAAGCAAGTACTTTTTGTCAGTGTGAGCTGTAATCATAACTATAGGAATAGATCTATTAGTTTGTCTTACTTTTTTGACAAAATCTATTCCATTTAAATTGGGCATGTGAATATCGCTTAAAATAATATCTGGACTTTTTTGCTCATATAATTCTAAAGCTTCTTTTCCATCTGATGCTTCAATTACTTCTTTTACATAATATTGTAAACTATCAGCGATATTTCTTCTAATACCCTCTTCATCTTCTGCATAAAGAATTTTTAAACCTTGTAATTTCTCTAATAACTCTTTTTGCATGCAAATTCCTTTTTTGTTTATTATAACAAAAAATTAATGTTTTGCTTTTACAAATCCATCAGAAGCATTAGCTTTTAAGTATCTTAAAAGGTATGTTGCTTCTTCTTCATCTAATTTAGCAAAACCTTTCATTGTTCCAAAAATAGCTCCCCATTCCATCATTGAGTGATGAGATACCTCAGGTCCAGCATGACATTGTGTACACATTTCAAAATAGAATTCTTCGTGCTCACCCCATACATCAAGTAAATCATTTGATACTAACTCTTTACTTAAAGTACCAACTAATTGAACTTTATTAGAACCTTTGTTTAATACTTTAAAACCTTTATTTATTTTAGCTACTAAAAGCTCTTTTGAAGATGATGAATAAACTTTATCACCTTTTCTAAATCCTTCAATAGAAACTTTTACTTCTTTTCCCATATCTTTTAAAACTTTTACAGGAACACCTACATAAACATTTGCTGTTTTTCCATTTGCTTTGATTTGTGTATCTTGATAAATAAACATATTTTTTGCACTTACTTGGGAAATTGCCCCAAGTAAGATTAATAATACTGTGATATTTCTAAATAATGCTTTCATAATTATGCTCCTATAATTTTTGGTGGGTTATAAGCAACATTTGGTGTAATTGTTCCAGCTTTTCTAATACTTACAAGTACTGTATTTGCTGTAGTTGCTTGCGCCATTTGTGATGTTGGTCTTGATGATGTTAATACATTTACTTGACCAGAATTACATCTTGTTTTATTTTTTGTTGCATCTTCAGGAGAATACCAAGCACCCTCTTCAATAGCTACAACTCCATCTCTAATAGTATTTGTTACAATAACACCAGCAAGAACACTTCCTCTATCGTTATAAACTTCTACTACTTCACCATCTCTAACACCGAATTTTTTAGCATCATTTGGTGAAATTCTAACTGGTTCTCTACCTTGTACTTTATGTACATTTTGCACCCAAGTATTATCTAACTGTGAGTGAATTCTATATGTTGGGTGAGGAGAAACTAAATGTAGTGGATATTTTTTCACTAATTTTTTATTTCCTAACCATTCTGCTGGTTCAAACCACATTGGGTGACCTTTAAAGTCATCATATCCATAAGAAGCGAATTTCTCAGAATAAATTTGAATTTTTCCAGTTTCAGTTTTAAGTGCATTGTTAACAGGATCTTTTCTAAATGCCTCATGTCTAACAAATTTTCTAGCACTATCAGGAATATCATATTTGATAACTCCATCTTTCCAGAATTGTTCAAAAGTAATTCCCATTTCTCTTTTTGCTGATGATCTTTTAAATAATCTTTTTAGCCATTCCATAGGAGTTCTTCCTCTTGAGAACCTTTTTCCTTTACCAAATTGTTCTGCTAATAAAGTAAAGATTTCATAGTCATCTTTTGATTCATATCTAGCATCTACAATTTTTTTCATTGCATAGATTCTATCTGCTGAGTAAGACATAGCTCCTGCGATATCATCTCTTTCCATTGTTGTTGTTGCAGGTAAAACAATATCAGCCATTTTTGCTGTTGGTGTCCACCATGGTTCAACTACTACAACAGTATCTAATGTTCTCATAGCTTCAATTAATTCATTTACATGAGGTTGGTGACCAATTGGAGAACCACCTGCACTTAACATAAATTCAACTTTAGGATATTTAATAACTTTACCTTTGTAAGTTACTGTTTGTCCTGGTTTAGTGATTAAGTCACTCATTCTTGAAGCAGGAATAGCAATTTTTACTTTATCTCCTCCACCTTGACTCATACCACCAACAGTGTTTTTACCAGAGTTTGCATCTCCACCACCTTCATAGTGCATAGAGAATCCAAATCCACCACCTGGAAGACCAATTTGACCAATCATTGAAGCTAAAGTAATAATAGACCAGTCTACTTGTTCACCATGATGTGCTCTTTGTAATGACCAGTTACCTGCAATAAATGTTCTATTAGAAACCATAATATCAGCAAGTTGTTCAATAGTTTTTGCTGGTACTTCTGTAAGTTTCTCTGCCCATTTAGTAGTTTTATCAATACCATCTGTTTTACCAAGTAAATATGGTAAGAATTTATCAAAACCATGAGTATATTTTTTAATGAATTTACTATCATATTTTTTTGATTTATATAAGTAATTCATCATACCCATCATCATAGCAACATCTGAACCTGGTCTGATTTTAATCCAATCAGCTTTAAACTCTTGTGCTGACATAGTATAAATTGGGTCAATTGAAATAAATTTAATTCCTGCTTTTTTATACTCTTCATAAGCATCATAACATCTATGATTTGGAACTGTATAACCCGCTCTATTTGTTTTATACATATCACAACCCCAAAGAATCATAACTTTAGTGTTTTTAATAATTTGTTCATGTGCTGTTTGGATAGAATAAACTTCCATATCACCAACAATTGATGGGTTTACTTGTCCTGCTGCACCATTTGAATACTCACCAGATGTTCTTACAGCTCCACCAATTTGGTTGAAGAATCTACCTGCTAAAGCATTTGGTTTAAATGCACCTGGATGAGCCCAACCACCATAAGATGCGTTATATAGTGCTTCATTTCCACCTTTAGCTTGAGCTTTTTTAATAGATTTAGCTACTAATTTAATAGCTTCATCCCATGAAACTCTTACAAACTCTTCTTTTCCTCTTAAGTCACCTCTTCCTTTACCTTCAAGGAAACTTTTTCTTACTACTGGATATTTTACTCTTGAATCTGTACTATTTCTATCAGCTAAACTTTTAACCATTACAGTTGGATTAGCATCTGAATCAAGTTGAGATGTTATATCTACAATTTTCCCATCTCTTACATGTGCATGGAATGCACCAAAGTGAGACGCACTTGGAATCTTTTTTGTTCTACTTGCAAACTCTTTTGCGAATGCACCAGTTGCAGTACTACTAGCAGCAATTGCTGCTGAGGCAGCTGCACCAACTTTTAAAAAGCTTCTTCTTGAATTGTTCATCTTCAATCCTTTATTTGATTTATACTGAAATTGTAGCAACAAAAAAGAGCAAAAAAATCGAATTTAATGTAAAAAATTTTCGATTTTTTTGCTCTTTTTTTTTATTAAACTTTCAATCACACAAAAACGAACCAGTATTCAGTTATATATATATATGGTTCTACTTGTATATGAAAGTTTTAAAAAGGATTAACAATGAAAAACTTAAAAATAAGTATGATTGCTGCGTTAGCAGTAGGGGCGTGTTCTGTTTCTTATGCAGATTCTTTACAAGATGCATTAACAAATGGTAAAGTAAGTGGGGAAATTACTACAACTTATGAGCAAAGAGATATGGATAAAACAGAGAGTACGTATTATCAAAATACTGGCTATGCTGTTGGTTCATTTGCTTTAAAATATGAAACAGACACTTGGAATAACTTAAGTTTAACATCTAAGTTTAGAGCATATAAAACACTTTTTGAAGATGATGATAATTCAACTACATCACATGGAACAAACGCAGGTGACGCGTCTGAAAGATTTTATGAAGATGGTAAAAATAGAACTGTAGAAGCAGAAGAATTTTTCTTAACATATACTCCTACAAATAATATAACTGTAAAAGCTGGTAGACAATTTATTTCTTCTAACTGGGTTAATAAAACTCAAGATGCAGTAAAAATTGATGCGGCATTTGGAGATACTTCACTTGAAGCTATCTGGTCATTAAGACATGGTAGAGTTTATTCAAGAGATTATAGACCAATGAGTAAATTTAATGATGATAAAGGTGTTTACCAATTTACTTTATCTCATAAAATCAATGATATGATTTCTGTAAGTGCTTATGATGCAATGTATCCAGATGTAAGGGATATTATTGGTGGAAAAGTTAATTTAAAACTTGATAATGTTTCATTAAATGCACACTATGCTACAAGTAAAGAAGATAAAAACACTGTAAAAGACTCAAACTTTTTACATATAACAGCTAGTACATCAATTGCAGGATTTAAACCTTATGCTGGTTATGCAAAAGTTGATGACGATGCAGCATTCCCAGGTTATGCAGGTGAAAACTCTGGTGAAACTAATGTACCATTTGAAGAAGGTGATTACTTCTATAGTAAAGGTGCTGAAACACTATATGTAGGTGTTAGTAAATCGTTTGGTGATTTAAGTGCAACTTTACTTTATGGAATGACTGAATATATTAGTGGTACAAAAAAATTAGATATGGATGAAACTACATTATGGTTAGGATATCCATTAACAAAAGATTTAAAAGCTAATTTAGGTTATACAATAGTAAATGAAACTAGTACAGCACCTCATGGTGACTATAATCAGTTAAATGCTACTTTAACTTATAGTTTCTAGTATATATTCCTCCTTGGAGGAATATATCAGTTAGGTTATAGAACTGCCCCTGTGTCACTTCTCCTTACCCTTATTATGACAAGAGTTTTTTGTTGATTTCTCTTTCATCAGGGGTAGTTCTATAACCTACTAAAAACCACTTTCTCTGATCAAAATAGAAAGCACTTTTATATATGCTTTTTTTATAATACTTTGAGGTTTTGCCTCAACAACTAAAACCCCTTTTTGCATAAAATCATAATCTTTTTCTAAATTTAAGGCTTTTGCATATACTTTATAATAAGATTTTTCAGCTCTTAATGTATTTTCTTTTGTTTTTGATACAGCAATATCTCCACCATATAAAGAACTTAAAGCTTTGTGGTATATAAAAGATGATGAGATATTAGAGACTTTTACAAATTTTACATCTATGTTTTTTGCATAGTTATCAAATATAAATTTTCCTTTTGCTTTATTTTTAATATATGAATAATCTTCTTCTTTACAATATGCAATAATCTCAAAAGAGTTTGGATTATATATATTTAATAAAGCGTTTTTAGGGTTTATCCAAAGACCTTCATGTAATTGAAAATTTTTTGATACAATACCACTAAAAGGCGCTCTTATTTCAAGGGATTTAGAGATTTTATTTAAGGCTTTTTCTTGTTTAGTAAGTCTTAAAAGTTCTTCTTCTAAAATAAATCTATTCTCTAAAAACTCTTTATTCCCTGCCATTTTATTTAGTTTTACTTTTACTAACTGCTTTTTTAATAAAATTTGTTTTAATTTATACTCATTTTCAAAAGAATGAAGCTTAATAAGTAAGTCTCCTTTATTTACTTTTTCTTTATTTTTTATATAAATTTTTTCAACTTTTGCTTTTATTGGTGAGTAAATTTGACTATAATCTTTTGCTTCAAGTACAGAAGGCATATTAATTTTAGTATTCCAAGGGTATATTAGTAAAAAAACAAACCCTATAAAGATAATAAGACTTACTATATTTCGCATATTAAAACTCACTTCATTAATTTTTTTAAACCAAATTTTTAGTTCATTATAGATTGGTAAGATTATAAACCATATAATTTCTACAATAAAAAGAATAATACCTAAAACTTTAAAAGTAAAATAGTACACCAAAATAGCAATACCTAAAAATAAAAAGAATCTATAAATCCATGTGGCAATACCATAAATAATAAAAAACCTTTGTTTAGACAAGGGTAGATATTCAGGTACTTTTTCATTTGAACCTAAGATATATCTTCTTAAAAACCATCTTGACATAGCAAAAGCTCTTGGTTGAAGATTTTTTGTATTTGTAATATCTGATAATACATAATAGCCATCAAACCTCAAAAAAGGACTTATATTGATAAGCAAAGATGTTACTAAACTTGTTGTAGCAACAACAAAAGCAATAGTTTTAAATATTCCATCAGGAAGAAATGACCATAAAAATATACAAATTAATGCTAAATACAACTCAACTTTTACACCTGCTAAAACAATTTGTAGTCTTTTTTTCTTAGATTTAAGTCTCCATGAATTTGTAGTATCTGTATATAAAACAGGGAAAAGTACTAAAAATGCAACTCCCATAGTAGGAACTCTAACTTTATTTCTTTTAGCCGTAAAAGCATGACCTAATTCATGTAAGCTTTTTACAAAAATAACTGACAATAAATAGTAAAACATTCCCTCATAAGAAAATAAATAAGAAAAAGTATTAATAAACTCTTCATAATCTCTTAAAGCTAATAAAACTCCTATAAAACCTAAAAAAAGAATAATGCTACTATAAAAATTTGTATAAAAAAATTCCACTTTCTTAAGATTTTTTTCTAAAAACTTATCACATTTAAATAAAGGTATTCTAATAAATAAGTAATTTTTTAAAAGCCATTTTAAAGTACTTGTTTTTCCTTGATTATAAGAAGAATAAAGAAAAGAAATATCATCTTTTGTATTAGTTTTTAAGAGATTATTCTTTTTTAAATAATCAATAAATATAAATAAATTTTCTTCATCTATATCATAATCATTTTTTTTTAGTATTTCTAAAAATATTTTTATCTCTTCATTACTTTGCCATAAACTAATAAGCTTAAAAGTATCATAAGAAATATTAAAATATCTCTCTTGTATTGGATCAAAAATAAGCCAGTTTTTCTCTCCATTTTCACTAATACCAGCTTCTAATAATTGTAATTCTTCTCTTATAAAAGGTAGCTTTGTGTTTTTTTGTTCTAACAACTTACCAACCTACATATTGTCTTAGGGCTGTTATTGGCTTTTTAAATAAATAGAAAAATAGTGTTACCTCATCTGAATATATTTTTGCTGTTCCCCTTATACCAATCATTGGCATTTTTTCCATATTTAAATTATCAAAAGATGCAATAACCTTATATGCTAAAACATCTTCTTGGGTAAATTCAGGTTCATAAGAGATATAATCTACTTTTGCTTTTACTGAATTTAAAGGGTCATTATCAAAAAAAGCTTTAACTAAAGCATTTTTTTCTATAAATATAGCCTCACTTGTAGGTATCATGATTTTTAATTCTATCATATTTCTATTGGCTATCATTATAATTTTTTCACCTACTACAACTGGTTTTCCACTCCATTGACTAGGATTATTTACAATAGCAATACCATCTTTTTTTGAATAAATTTTTGTTTTTTCTAATTGCTTTTTTGTATATTCAACTTCAACTTTTTTTAATTCTACTTGTGCTTTGAGTTCGGATATTTTCTTCTTTTGATTTATATCGTAAAAGCTTGCTTGAGAGGAAGTATAAAGCTGTGCTTGGGCAATATCTAGTGCTTTTTTAGCTAATTCATATTCATTTAAATATTTTATATCATCTAATAAAACTAATAAATCACCTTTTTTTACCTCTTCATTGGGTTTTACTTTTATTTCTTTCACTGCTGTATCTAAAGAAGATGTCACAATAAAAGGATCTTTAGCAACAACTTCCAAAGGGGCTAAAACAGATAGTTTTATAGGGATAAACATACATAAAACAAATATCAAAAATATGTATTTAAAATATCCTTTTGAAAATCCAACTTTTTTTAGTTTTGATTTAAAGCTATTTTTTCTTACTGCATAAAAAAAGTATGCATAAGAAGAAGATAGATGAGCAAGTACTTCAAGATGTTTTTTTTCATAACTTTCATTATTTAATAAAATCATATAAACCTGTATTGAAGCATCATCTTTTTCTATTTTAATCGGTACAAAAACTATATTTTTATAATCATACTCAGTTAAAACTTCTCTTTCATAAGAATCAAGTTGTTTTTGCTTATCTATTTCATGTAAAGTATCATTTATATCTTTTGTTTTATTTACAATACTTTCTAATACTTGAACAAATATTGAATTAGGATTAACTGTTGAAACATCAGATATTGCTTCAACTTTCAAACTATTTTTTAAATCAGGAGCAAAAAATACTGCAACTTTATTTGGTACTAATTTTTTTATTTCATTTACTACTAAATATCTTAGTTCTTCATAGTTTTGTGCATTTCTACAATTATGCTCAATTTGAAGTAAGTTAGCAACATTTAATTTCAAACTCTTTTACCTTTATACATCTTCACTATTAAATAACTGAGAAATTTTTTTACCATAAGATTCTATCTCATTGCTTTGTTTTGCTAACTGTGAAGAAAACCCTGTATCTTGCTCATTTAAAGTAATTTCTATAGGCTTATCTTTTAAGGCTGATACATCAATTTTTATATTTAGTATTCTAATTTTATTATCAAAGTCATAAGCTTTTATAATAAACTCCATATTATCAGTTAGGGTACCTTTTAAAACTCCACTTTTTTCATCAAAAACTATAGTACTTGGTAGTTTTTCTCCATTTCCTAAAAGAACTTCATAAACTCGTGCTTGTTTTATATCTACAATTTTTAGCTCTAAATAGTTATTTACATAAGTAAAATCTTCTATGCTTAAACCCAAAGTATCATAAGCTTCTTTTTGTTGTGAAGCAAAGTTTGTTTCCCCTCTTGTATCAAGTGTTATTTCAATTGATCTTAAAATATTAAAATTATTTTCACTTGTAAAGGCTTGTGTTTCATCTATTGTCTGAAAATCTGTATATCCTTTTCCTGTAGAATCTAATTTTTGAAAGTCTTGATTAAATCTATCTTTGCTTTGATTATCTGTAAAAGGATTATCTTTTATAACTCCAACTTCTTCAACTCTTTGAGAATTATCTGCTACTTCTATATTTTCTACAACTGTTGGGTTTTCTATTTCTCTTGGTTTTTCAAAAGTAGGTTCTATTACTTTTGGTGGCCCCAATACATCAATTTGATAAGTTCTTGAAGCTAAAGCTTTTAAAGAAGAAGAATCATAAGTAATTATTGTAACCTCAAAAACACCTATTTCTAAAGGGTTTCCACTAATTAAACCAGATATTCTATCAAAAGTTATTCCAGTAGGAAGGCCTGTTGCTTCATAAACTAAGTTATCACTATTATCAACATCTGTAAATAAAAATGCTATTTCTTGTGTATAAGGTTGTCCATAAGTAATAATAGAATCTATATTCTCATTTGAAACTATAGGAGCATCATTTTGCCCTCCAATATTTATAGTAATATCTTGGATATCTTTTTGGTTTTCATTATCTGAAACTTCAATATTATATACAATCCTTACAGACTCATTTTCTCCTAAGAAATCTAGCTTATCCTCACTTATTGTATATTGCCAAGTTATTGTTCCACTATTTGTTCCCTCACCAGTATTTGTAACACTAAAAGCATTTAATAAATCTATTTGCTGTTGTGTTGTTAAACTAAATGTTGTAACTCCATCAGCTCTATAGGCAGTAACAGAATCAAAATAATCACTAATACTTATATTATTTGTTAAATCTAAATCATTAAAATTCAATGTCCCTGTATCTGTATAAATTGAGCTTTCTTGTATATTTCCTGTTGTTTGACTTCCAGTTATTTCAGGATTATCATTGCTTCCAGTTATTGTTATTTCTACATCTTGAGTTGAAGTTTGTCCTTGGTTATCTGTAATAGTAATAGTAAAAACTGCTTTTATAGTTTCTGACTTGGCTAAAAAGTTTATATCATTTTCACTAATTGTATAATCCCAAGTAATTGTTCCATTATTAGTATTTGAAGAAAGATTTGAAATAGAAAAAGCATTTTCAATAGCTTGCCTTTGTGTGGCACTTAAAGTAAGAGCTGAATTATCACTTTTAGTGGCATTTATATCTTTCACACTAAAAGTTCCTATTGGTTTATCATCCTCATCAATATCAGTGAAATTTATAGAGCCACTATCATTTAAAGTTGTACCTTCTTGTATTTGACCATCTACATCAACTACTGAAATTAAAGGAACATCATTTTCACCAACAATTAAAATAGTTATATCATGACTAGAAGAAGCTCCTGTTTCATCTGTAACTTTAATAGTAAAAGTTAAAGTTATTTCATCTCCTTGACTTAAAAAATCTAATTGATTTTCACTTAATGAATAGTTCCATTGAACATCTGCATTATTAGAGTTGGGGTTTAAGTTTGTGATGGAAAAGGCATTTTCAAGAATTGTTTGATTTGAGGCACTTATACTAATTGGATTACCATTCACATCAACTGAACTTATGCTTGATAAAGTCTCACTTGCTACTGGTCTATTTGTTTTATCAATATCAGTAAATTTTATTGAACCACTATCACTTAAGCTTGATCCCTCTGATATACGACCATTATCATCAACTACTTGAATTTGAGGTTGATCATTTGTTCCTTTTATACTTATAGTTATATTTTGTTGTTTAACGCTTCCATTACCATCATTTATTTCAATGGTAAAAACAGCTGTTATAACTTCCCCTTGAGCTAGAAAAGCTATGTCATTTTGATTTATTGTAAAATCCCAATTAACTGAACCAAGGTTTGTATTAGAAGAAGCAGAAGTAATTGAAAAGGCATTTATAATAGCTTGTTCTTCTTGTGAATTTAAACTATATCCATTTATACTTGTACCTGCTAAAGAAGCCGTAGGTGTATCTGTTGTATCTGGATCTACAAAATTTATTACACCATTTTGAGTTAAAACACCTTTATCAACAACTTCTCCTGTAACACTTGAAGCATTTACAGAAGGTTCATCATTTGTACCTTCAATATTTATTGTAATTACTTGATTTACACTTGCACCATTGTTATCTGTAACTTGTATTGTAAACTGGGCAATTATACTCTCACCTTTTGCTAAAAAATTCAAATTATTATTTGAAATAGAATAACTCCAATTAAAAGTTTCACTATTGGCAGTTCCTGTACTATTTGTAAAATTAAAAGCATTAATAATTTCATTTCTCTGACTTGCACTTAAAACTAAAGGTGTTGAACCATCACTTTGATATGCTTGTATTGTGTTGCTTGTGTAACTTGCTGATAAAGTATCATTTAAATCTTTATCACTTGCATTTATATCTCCTGAAACAGAAGTTACACCATCTTCTTTTAAGTTTTCCAAAGCATCTGCACTATCAATAACAGGAGCATCATTTACTCCAACTACTTCTAAAACTGTTTTTGAAATATTACTATCATTTACACCATCATTTACTTTCCAAGAAAGAGTTCTTTGATTAAATAATGTTTCAGGAGAATCATTTGTAGAGTAAAACCTTATTGCTTTTAAAGCATTTTTATACTGCTCTATTGTTGCTGTTCCATTTAAGCTTAATATTCCAGTATTACTATTATAAGATGAAGATATATTTCCATAAAGAGTATTATCATCATTAGTAAAAGATAAAATATCCCCCGTAGTTAATCCTGAGGAAATAGCTATTTCTGCACTTTCTAAAGTAGTTCCATCATCATTTAAAATAACAAGATTTGTTAATTGAGAAGGAGTTCCTCCTTCTGTATAAGAAAAAGTCGTAATATCAGAACCACCTATTTTAATCTCTGCAACTTCAACAGGTAAAGATAAGCCAGAACCTCTAAGAGAATTAAACTCTACTCTATAATATCTATAAACTTCACTATTTGTAAATTGTGTTTTTACAGAAGCTTCTTGTCTATCTAAGGGAGGGTTTAAATCTCCTGATGCAATTAAACTAAAATTTGTGTTATCATTTGAACCGTAAATAGCAAATCTAGTAGGATCATGATCTATAGGGCCATTTGAAGTTATAATAGAGATTGAATCAACTATAAAAAAACCACCTGCATCAAAACTAAAATTACTACCTGCTCCTGGTTGAAAGAAGTATGAAGTATTTAAATCTCCATCAAAGGCATTTTGTGCAATACCTTTTGAAAAATCACTTGCTGGAATAAAATCAATATTACTTGAAGTTGAAAGAAAAGGTGCATTATTTGCTAAAAGAGTCTCATAATTATCTACACTAATACTTTCACTTTGTATTTCACCACTTTCGTACTCTAAACTCCAATCTCCTTGTAAAATCTTATTTCCTGTTAAGTCATTTGAAGCGGCAATATCTGCACTTGTTAAAGAAGCTAGTTTATCAACAAACTCTTTTCCTTGATTATTTTGGCCAATTGAACATCCATAAAGTAAGATATCTGCTTCTTTGGATAAACTTTTTGATATATTTTCTAAATCTTGTTTGTAAGTATCTAGGTTTTGAGTATTTAAACTTCCATTTGAAAAAAGAATTTCTCCTTGTTTTCCATGGGAAATAATATGTAAAGTATCTATATCTTTTTTATCTTCTAAAATATTTTGTATTTGTTTTAATGCATCACTTTTATCATCTAAATAGTAAACTTCAATATTATCATCTAGTTGTTCAACTATTTTTTCTTTATTTTTTACATCATTATCAATAAAAGCTATTTGTTTTGATTCAAAAGTAGTTGTTGTTGAATCTTGTGTTTCATTGTTTTCAAAACTATTATTATCTAACACATCTACAGCAGTTGCTACTGCTGCACCATCAAATAAAACTCTTGGTTCTAAGACACTAATTAATGGATTTCGTTTCATAATAACTCTTTATTTTTGTATTTCTACTTGAAATATTGCTGTTGCACTCATCCCTGGTATTATTTTTTCATAAGGCTTAGTTAAAGATACTCTAACTAAAACAGTTTGACTTATAGGATCAACAACTGAACCTATTTCTTTCACAACTGCATTTATAGAAGTTTGTGTTTCATCTATATTTAAAACAACTTTCATATCTTTTTTTAATACAGATAACCATGTTGAAGGAACAAAAGTCTTTGCTTCTAAGTTATCTGTTGAAACTATTTCTAAAATCTGTTCATTTGGTTTTATACTTTGATGTTGAGAAACCTCTCTACTTACAACTCTTCCATTGTAAGGAGCATAAATATTACATCTTTTTACATTTATTGAAGCTATTTTATATTCAGCTTCTTGCTTTCTAAACTCTTCTCTTGCAATATCAACTTCAAATTTACCAATAGATTTAAAACTCTCTAGTTTTTTATTTTTTTTATATTTTAAATAAGCAATATTTTTTTCAATTGCTGCTTTTGATTTTTTTGCTTTATAAATATCACAATTAAGTTTTACTAAAAGTTCACCTTTCTTAAAATAATCACCCTCTATTTTTTTTAAATAAGTTATATTTCCAGCAAGTTCACTTGAAATAATTGTTTTATCATAAGATGTAATAACTGCTCGTGAACTTATTTCATCTTGTGCAAAAATATATGTGATTAAAAAAACTATTATAAAAATCTTTTTCATTTAATACTCTTCTTCTATATCCATAACTAAGTTACTTATATAACCAAATGATGTTTTATACCAAACATCTTTGTTACTTGAAACTATTTCTTCAATTTTAATTGTTTTATCTTTTGGAAGTAAATATACGATAGAACTTTGCCATGTTGGTTTTGTTCTAATACTTGCATTTTTAAATGCCTTTCCTATAAAAATAGATTTTTCTATTTTATTTATAGAAGCAAAATCTATCTTTGAACTTTGTTTTTCAAGTTTAATATCAACTGCACTTTTATAAATAAAGCCAAGAGGTGTTTCAATCCATTTCCCAAATTTATTTTCAAACTCTCTTAAAACTTTTATTTTTTTATTTTTTAGTAAAACAACTGAAAAAGCACTATTTTTGTGTGGTTCTTTTCTTAAATAAACATTTTTTGTTGTTAAAGCTGTTTTTACTAATTTTTCAACTTTTGCTTTTTTAACTTCTTCTTTTTTCTTTTGAGTTTTTTTAGGCTTTTTCTCTTTAATTACACTATTTTTTTCTAAAGTTTCTTTTCCTATATCTTCATAAGTTCCAATAGAAGCAAATACTCTTCCATAACTATTTTGAACATTTGCATAAGAAGATGAATGTCTAAGTAAAGCTAAAATATAGTTTAGTTTCTCTTTTATATAAATCAATCTACTATTCATATTTAGTTTATTTGTAACTTCTGTTAATTTATAAATTTCTTGAGCAACATCTAAATATTTTTTTGAAAGTTTATACTCTTTTTTTGATTGT
The DNA here is from genome assembly GCF_049472155.1 of Arcobacter rhizosphaerae. NCBI lineage: Bacteria > Pseudomonadati > Campylobacterota > Epsilonproteobacteria > Campylobacterales > Arcobacteraceae > Arcobacter > Arcobacter rhizosphaerae. The sequence goes on from NZ_JBMOVW010000003.1 coordinate 84,608, forward strand.
TCAAAGTCAGCTAAAGCCAAATGAACTTGTGACAGTACAGCCATAGAAATAGCTAACTTTTGTTCTTTTGCTAAAGCTATTTTTGTTTTTGCTATTTTGTGACTTGTATTTGCTTTAAAGATATTTAATAAGTTCCATGAAATTGTCGCTCCATAAGAAGTCCAATTGTTATTTAATAAATAGTCATTATTATCATAAGAGATACTTGTATTTAACTTTATTCCTGGAAGCATTTGTAAAATTGCTCTAGTTGTTTCTTTATGAGAAATTCTTTGTTTATATCTACTTTCTAAAACTTCTGGTCTATTTTCCAAAGCCATTATTTCCATTTGTTTTAAACCTAAGTTTATTTTAGGAAGTTCATAATTAGCTTTTATTTCTTGTGCAATAGAGAATTGAGTTCCAGCTTTTAAACCCATAAGTTCTGCAAGCTCTACTTTTGCATTCATTAAGCTTCTCTCTAAGGCTTGAAGTGATCTTAATACTTCAAGTAAATCTCTTTGATAGGATAAAGACTCCATAGGTGAGTTTATTCTTAGTTTTTTAATTTTATTAGAATCATTTAAAGCTACTTGCACATCTTTCATCATAGGAACTATTTTTTTAAGTAAAGCTTGTGCAGAAGCGGCTTTATAGTAAGTACGTCTTACTTCTTGAACAATATTATGAATTACTTTTCTTTCATTTTGTTTTGCCATTAAATATTTATCAGCTTCTTGTTGAGCTTTTACATAAGATAATCCAAAATCTAAGATATTCCAACTAAAAGAAATATCAGCATCAATTTTTTCTTTATCTTGAGATACAGAATATGAAGGATCTCCACTTATTGGGTCAGGAGTTCCATTATCAAAAGAGGTACTTGCAGACGCTGCAAACTCATCTCTTTTGGAATATCCTGCACTTGTAGTTAAATTTGGTAACATATCATAATAAACTAAATCAATTTGCTGCTTAGCTAAAGCTGTTTGCATTAATTTTATTTTATTTCTAACATTATTTTTCAAAGCTTTGTTTATTGCTTCATCAATTGTAATAGGTTTAGTAATTATAGGAGAAATTCTATTTATTAGTTTTAAATCTTTACTAGCTTTTAATGCTATTTCTTCTTTTGTTAAAGGTTGAGGAGTTACGGTACATCCACTAATAAAAAATATTGATATTAGTAAAAAAATTGTAGTTGTTTTTTTCTTAAAAAAACCCATTAAAATCCCCATAGTGTAATTATTTTATATATTTTGCCTTATATAAACTTAAATCCCTATCTAATGGGCTTTTATAAATTATTTTAATATTAAAAAGTAGTAAAACTACTTTTTAAATATTATAATATTTTGCTTCATGATGTGGTACTACTATTGCACAAGTAGTTTGTTCTGGATGCATTTGGAAAGTTTCACTTAATTCAATACCAAACTTTTCAGGATCTAGTAAATCAAAGATATCTCTATTCATAGCTAAATCCGGACAAGCTGCATATCCAGGAGAATATCTACAACCTACATATTGTTTCATTTGAACATCATTTAATGTTGGCCCTTCTTTTGGAACGATATCTAAATCTAGTCTAATTTGTTTATGTAAAACCTCAGCTAAAGCCTCCGCAAGTTCTACCCCAAGCCCATGAATTTGATAATATTTATTAAACTCACCTTTATTGTAGTACTCTCTTTCATAATCAGCTACTTTAAGCCCTGCACTAGCAAGAGTAAAACCAACAACATCTAATCTATCGTTTGCAAAATAATCTGCAATACATCTAAAAGGTTTTCTTTGCTGTCTTGGAAACTCTAAGATTTTTATTGCTTCATCTAGTGAAGGTTTATTATTTCTTGCTTCTTCTTCTGAATTAAATAAATACTTTTTATCAAAAATATAAAGTTTATTATCATAAGACATACAAGGGTAGTATTCATAAATAGCAATTGGATCAAAAATATTCTTACTAATTAGCTCTTCTTTTAACTCTTCATATAAAGGTTTAACAACATCTTCTTCGTGTTTTAAAAAATCAGTACTACTTTGTTTCCCTCTTTTATATCCCCATCTTTGTCTAAATAAAACCCTATGGTTTATCCATTTAAATACTAATTCTTTATCTACCTCATCACCTGTTTTCGCCACTCTGTCCCAAAGTGGAGGAAATGTAAACTGTGTTGGTTTTGGAAGTTCAATTTCTTCATAAGGAGGTATTTCTACTTCTTTTTTAGCAACTCTATCAGAAGTATCAACCTCTTCTATTAAATCAGCTGCTAAAGCAGTGTTTTCTAAATCTCCCTCTTCTATTCTTTGCATAGAAACAACTCCATCAAAGGCATCCCTACAATAGAAAATTGGGCCATCATAGATTGATCTACAATAATCATTTACAAAACCTTTTGTAAGTGCTGCACCACCTAAAAGAACAGGAATATCAATACCTTGCTTTTGAAGTTCTTCTAAGTTTTCTTTCATAACTGCTGTTGATTTAACAAGTAATCCACTCATACCAATAGCTTGTGCTTTATGTTCTTTAACTGCAATAATAAAATCATTTAAATCAGCTTTAATTCCAATATTAATAACTTTAAAACCATTATTTGAAAGAATAATATCAACTAAGTTTTTACCAACATCATGTACATCACCCTTAACAGTTCCTAGAACTAATACTGTTTCACTAGCTTTCTCTTCTTTTGGTAAATATGGATTTAAAGCATCAACTGTTGCTTTCATAGTTTCTGCACTTTGTAATACGAAAGGTAATTGCATTTGACCTGATCCAAATAATTCACCAATAACCTTCATACCATCAATTAACCATTCATTTACAATAATTTCTGGATTAACATCATGTCTTAGCTCTTCTACAAGTGGTAACATTCTATCTTTATCACCATCTAATAAAAGTTTTTTAACCTTATCTATTGGTTCTAGTTTTTGATACTCTTCATCACTTTGCTCTTCCATATCCCCAACATTAGCAAAGTGGTCAATAAAGGCAAATAATGGATCCCCATTTTCTTGATTATTAAAAATTAAATCATCACAAGCTTTTCTATCTTCATCACTTATTTTATTTAGTGGCAAAATATGTTTTACATTTACAATAGCTGTTGTTAATCCTGCTTTTACACAATGGTCTAAATATATAGAATTTAAGTAAATCCTAGCTTTTTGATCAAGTCCAAAAGAAATATTTGAAAGTCCTAAAGTAGTCCCAACTTCTGGATGTCTTATTTGAAATTCTTTAATAGCTTCAAGTGTTTCAATACCTGCTGTTCTATACTCTTCATCTCCTGAACCAATAGTAAAAGTAAGCATATCAAAAACCAAATCATCAGGTTTAAATCCATGTCTATTAACACATAAATCATAGATTCTTTCAGCAACCTCAAGTTTTCTTTCTTTTGTTTTAGCCATTCCAACTTCATCAATTACAAGACATACTAGTGCTGCTCCAAATTTTTTTGCTAATAAACAAATCTCATCAAATTTATCTTCCCCATCTTCAAGGTTAACAGAGTTAATAATTGGTCTTCCACCTATTTGTTTTAAAGCAGCTTCTAATGCAGGTATTTGCGTTGAATCTGGCATTAAAGGAAGTGAAACTTTTTGAGAATACAAAGAGACAACTTTATCCATATCTTCTCTTTCATCCCGTCCAGCAAAACCAACTGATACATCAATTACATGTGCTCCTGCTCTTACTTGCTGTTGCCCTACTGTAAGAGTTCCTTCATAATTATTAGCTTTAAGAAGTTCCCTAAAAGCTTTTGAACCCGTAGCATTTGATCTCTCTCCAATAAGTAAAGGTGCTGGATCTTGTTTTAAAGGTACTGTACTAAAAAGTGAAGCTAAAGAAGCTTTTAAAAAGCCACTTGGTTTTCTTGGAACCATGCCTTTTATTCCTACAACTAATGCTTTTATATGTTCAGGAGTTGTACCACAACAACCACCTAAAAATGAAACCCCATTATAATTTAAAAATTCACTTGTAAGTTCTGTAAACTCTTTTGGTTGCATTGGATAATAAGTTTGTCCTCCTTTATTTTGAGGAAGTCCTGCATTTGAATGAACAGACATAGGAAATTTACAAACTTCACTTAAAGTTTTTACATGTTTTAACACTTGTTTAGGCCCTGTACCACAGTTAAAACCTAGTGATAAAATATTGAAAGGTTCCATTATAGCTGCAATTGTCATTGCATCTGTTCCAATAAGCATAGTACCACTAAGCTCAATAGTTACAGATACCATAATAGGAATATTAGGAGCTACGTCGTTTAAAGCATGAAGCCCTGCTTTAATTTGTAGAGGATCTTGACACGTTTCTAATAAGAAAATATCTGTACCACCATCAGCAAGACCTTTAGCCATAATCTTATAACCCTCATACATTTCATCATAGCCTATATGTCCTAAAGAAGGAAGTTTTGTTCCAGGGCCTATTGAACCTAATACAAATCTAGGTTTTTGAGGTGTTGAAAATTTATCACAAGAGTCTTTTACAAGTTGTGCTCCAAGTCTTGATAATTCATAAGAAGTTTCAGGGATTTCATACTCATCTAATACCCAAGGCATTGAACCAAAAGTATTTGTAGTAATTAAATCAGCTCCCGCTTCTAAGTAGGCATCGTGAATACCTGTTAAAACGTCTGGTCTTGTTAAATTTAAAAGCTCATTACACCCTTCTAAATCTACACCTTCATACAACCAATCTTCTTGTTTGATATCAGCAATTTGAAGTTGCGTACCCATTGCACCATCAATTACTAATACTCTATTTTCTATTATACTTTTTATTTTTTCTATCATTCTTCTTCACTTTATTATTTAAAATACTTATAATTATTATTCTTAAAAGTTATAATATACCACTTTATAACTTAGGATAAAATTTCTCTTTTAGTTTTCTACCATTACTCTTATAACGCTAGCTTCACCTTGATGTCCTCTTCCTTCATCAAGAATAGTAACCACTTCTTTTATATCATTTTGATAAAGAGCAAAACCTTTTTTAAAATCATCAACTGTATAAAGAAGTTCTTCATCTTTTGGTCCACCACTATCATAGTTTAACTGCTTTGTTGAGAAAAACTCTCCTACAAAAAGGCCATCTGGCCTTAATGAATCTTGAATTTTTTCAAATAACTTAGCCCTATCTTCTTTATATAAATGTAAATATGAAGCTACTATTACATCATAAGTTTCTTTTACTTCCCAATCTTTTAAATCAACACAAATAGTTTCAACAGTTACACCCTCTTCTAAAGCTCTAAAGTGAAGCTTTGATAATCCAATATCAGATGCATCTATAGCTGTTACTTCAAAACCTCTTTTTGCTAAAAAAACAGCATTTCTTCCTTCTCCTTCACCTAAACACAATACTTTTGCATTTCTTGGAAAAGTTTTAACTTTTGAAGCTATAAAACTATTTGGTTTTGTACCATAAAGGTAACCTTCTCTTGAAAATTTATTATTCCAAAATTCTTGTTGACTCATTCTTAGAATCCTTTTTTACACTACAATTTGTTGTTATTCTATCAATCAAAGTTATATACCATTTACCATCATCTAGTTTATTCAAATGAAAAACAATTTCAGGTGTTAAGATAACTTTATATGACATAAGATTAATCATTTTAGCTTTATGTAAATCTTCTTTTTTAAAAGCATCTTTTTTAAGCATATTTTTTTCTTCCATTAGTTTTTCTAATTTTGTAAAAGTGTTTGTACTTAAAAAAAGTCCATGATTTGTCCAACCATAATAAGCATCATTATATGGACTACAATTAAAAGTGGCATCTGTTTGTATAATAGGTAATAAAACAGCTTTTTTAGGAACTCTTGAAACTAAATCAGAAAACTCTTCTACTTTTATAATATCACCTTGGACTATATTGTAAAATAGTTTTTGATATGTAAAATCTTCAAAACCATCTACCTTATAAAGATTATATACTCCAAACTTCTGATTTATAAACTTTGTGCTTAAAAGTTGTAAATTATTTTGAGACATTGCATTTATTATCTCATGCACTGTTTTTAACAACTCTTGTGAAACAGCAGGTCTGTCATATACAAAAACTTTTTCTTCAGGTTCTGCTACTTTATTAAAATCTTTAACAGAACATCCTGCTATAAATAGTGCAAGAAAAACACTAACTAAAATACTTTTTATAAATTTATTCATACTAAAAAACTAATCCCAAAATTTTTTTTATAATATACCATAAGTAACTATTTAAACCCCTAAAAGAAACCTTATGTTTAAATTATGACCTAAATTTAATATTATCTTAGCTAGAATATAATCAAAAAATTTTAATCATTAGGAATTTATAAGATGACTGAAGCAAAATATATATGGATGGATGGGAAACTTGTAGACTGGCATGATGCTAAAGTACATGTTCTTTCACATACACTTCATTATGGAAATGGTGCTATTGAAGGTACTAAAGCATATAAAACTCATGATGGTAGATGTGCTATTTTCAAACTTGAAGAACATACAAAAAGACTTATAAACTCAGCTAAAATGACACTTATTGATGTTCCATTTAGTGTTGAGGAATTAAATAAAGCACAAATTGAATTATTACAAAAAAATGAATTAACACAGGGTGCTTATATTAGACCTCTTGTTTACTTAGGTTACGGAGTTATGGGACTTTATCATAAAGAAGCACCTGTAAATGTTTCTATTTCTGCATGGGAATGGGGAGCATATTTAGGTGAAGAAGGTATGAAAAAAGGTGTAAGAGTAAAAATTGCATCTATGACTAGAAACTCAAATACTTCTGGAATGGGTAAAGCAAAAGCTGTTGCTAATTATTTAAATTCTCAAATGGCAAAAGGTGAAGCTGTTGAATGTGGATATGATGAAGCGTTACTAAGAGATGATCAAGGTTATATAGCAGAAGCTTCTGGTGCTTGTTTCTTCATAGTTAGAGATGGTGTTGTAATTACTCCTCCAAATGATAACTCATTAGAATCAATCACACAAGCAACTGTTATTGATTTAGCAAAAGATTTAGGTTATGAAGTAGTTAGAAGAAGACTTACAAGAGAAGAAGTATATATTGCTGATGAAGCTTTCTTTACAGGAACAGCTGTTGAAGTAACTCCAATTAGAGATATTGATGCAAGAATTATTGGTAGTGGACAAAGAGGTCCTATCACAGAAGCTTTACAAAAAGCATACTTTGATGTTGTTCAAGGTAAAAATGAAAAATACACTAAGTATTTAACATACATTAACTAATCTTAGTTAATATTTTAAAATTTAAATAAAATAAGGGAAAAAATGCCAATAGACAACGACTATTTTAAAAACAGACAACAAAATAATGGTGGTGGTTCTAACAACGGTGGTGGTGGAAACTATCAACCACCTTTTGAGCCGCCAGAATTTTTCAAAAACTTTGGTAAAAAAGCAGGATTTATTTATGTAATTATCATACTTATTGCTGCATTATTTATCTTTAAACCATTTGTAATTATTGAATCAGGTCAAGTAGGTATCAAAGTTACAACAGGTAAATATGAAGATAGACCATTAACTCCTGGTTTCCATTTATACATTCCTGTATTCCAAAAAGTTATTGTAGTTGATACAAAAGTAAGACTTATTAACTATAGAAGTGTTGAGCAAATGGGTGGATTTGACCAAAGTATTAGATCAAACCCAGCAATTAATATCTTAGATGCCAGAGGTTTACCTGTTTCTATTGAATTAACTGTTCAATATAGATTAACAGCAGATGGAGCTCCAACTACTATTGCTACATGGGGTCTTGGATGGGAAGATAAGATTGTTGATCCAGTTGTAAGAAATATTGTAAGAAATATTGTTGGTGGATTTAATGCAGAAGAGTTACCAACAAGAAGAAATGAAATTGCTACTTTAATTGAAAATGGTATTAGAACTCAAGTTGAAGCCTTAGAGGGAACACCTGTAAGTGTAGAATCTGTTCAATTAAGAGAGATTGTATTACCTGAAAAAATTAAAGAACAAATTGAAAGAGTTCAAATTGCTAACCAAGAATCTGAAAGAGTAAGATACGAAGTATTAAGAGCAAAACAAGAAGCTGAGAAAAAAGCTGCACTTGCAAAAGGTGAGGCTGACAAAAACAGAATTGAAGCACAAGGTAGAGCTGATGCTGTAGCTATTGAAGCAAAAGCACAAGCAGAAGCAAATAAAGTTATTGCTAAATCATTAACTGGTGAATTACTTCAAATGCAACAAATTCAAGTTCAAGGAAAATTCAACGACGCACTTAGAGAAAACAAAGATGCTAAAATTTTCTTAACTCCTGGTGGTTCAACTCCAAATATCTGGGTTGATACTAAAGACAAATCAAGAGATACTGCAATTCACAGTAAATAATAGAGTAGATTTTCTACTCTATTAAAACTAAAAATTATGAAAAAAACAACTTTACTTTTAATACTATTTTTTCTATCAATAAGTACAAGTTTCGCACAAAAAAATAGTCTTAAAAATAAAAAAGAACTACAATTAAATCTTCCTGTACAAGAAGATAGATATTCTAAATATACACAAGAAAAATATGCACCTCCACCAAAACTGGAAAAAAATAAAAAACTAAAAGAAAAAGATATTGATTTTGATATGGATGTTGATGTAAATAAAACTACAAAAGAAGTTGATAAATTAAAACTTGATGTAAGCAAAAAATTTTAGGGGAAAAAATGCAAGCAATAGAAAAAATTGACTGGGAAAAAACTAATGGATTAATTCCTGTAGTAACACAAGATGCAACTACTAACGAAGTTTTAATGTTAGCATATATGAATAAAGAAGCATTAGAATTAACTATCAAAACAAATTATGCACACTACTTTAGTAGAACAAAACAAAGAATCTGGAAAAAAGGTGAAAGTTCAAACCATACTCAAGAGATTGTAAATATTATGCTTGATTGTGATAATGATACACTTTTATTAAAAGTAAATCAAGAAGGTGTTGCTTGTCATACAGGAAGAAAATCTTGTTTCTTTACTGATTTACAAACAAATGAAGAAGTCTCTAAAATAGAAGTTGATACTACTGCTGCTTATGGAGTTATTGATACTTTATATCACACAATACTTGAAAGAAAAAATGATGATCCAAATAAATCATACACTTCTAAACTTTTAAATGGCGAAGAGAATTCTATGCTTAAAAAAATAGTTGAAGAGTCAGGTGAGTTTACTTTTGCTATAAAAGACAATGATGAAAAAGAGATTATATATGAAGCAGCAGATATTACATATCATGTATTAGTTGCCCTTGCTTCTAAAAATATAAGTCCTGATAGAGTTAAACAAGAATTAGCTAGAAGATTTGGAATGTCTGGAATTGAAGAAAAAAATTCGAGAACAAAAAAATAGCTTAAAGCTCAAATTTCTTAAAATTTAGTGCTTTTGCCATAGATAATTTATTTTTATAATAACTTTTTGGAGTTTCATTCATAAAAGACTTAAACTCTTTTATGAAATGAGCTTGATCAAAAAAGCCATTATTATAAGCTGTACTTGTAAGGTTCTCTATATCTAAAGAACTTAAAGAGTCTCTTACATTTCTCATTCTAATTATTCTTGTAAAAAGTTTTGCACTTAAACCAACCTCTTTTTTGAAAATTCTTTCTATTTGTTTTTTATTTAAAGCAAACTCTTCACATAAACAATCAATACTAATATTTCCTTTATGCTCATTGATAAAAGATATAATTGAAAAAGTATATTTAGAGTTCTCTTTTTTAGAAGCTTTTAATCTTTTTATTAAAAATCTTTCAATCTCTTCTATTCTTTGCTTATGAGTATTCATATTTACTAATTTTTTATATAAAATATCAAAGTTCCAAAAAGACTCATCATAGTTAATATTTTTATCACATAAAGAGCTTATTTCTTCATCAAAGAATTTATATGCTCCTCCTACTTTAAAACGAATTCCAATGGCATTTAAATATTTTTCAAAAGTAATAAACATTGGATACTTTGATTGCCCATTTAATATTACCTTTGCATCACAATAGATTTTTTTTGAATTTAGTGTTATTTCATAAGGATTGCCAAAATTAATTGTAAAGCCTAAACTTCCATCACTTAAGATTTTATTTGTTTTTTTAGAAGTAATTATATTTTTAACTGTAAAATAATTATAAATATAAGGTTCTAATTCTTTACATGGTTCATAAAGCATAAAACCAATATCTTCTAAATCCTTATTGAAATAACTCATTTGTCAACCTACTAACTCTTTTTTTATTATATTTGAATACTTGTTTAATATCTCTTCTGAAAGTTTATCATAAGCTGCACCATAGAAAAATAAAGGTTTTAACTCTTTCATTCCTAACATTTTTGCTGTATAAAAACAAGAGTTTAAACACTCTTTTACACTTAATCTATCTTCACCTACAAAAGACTCTTCTTTTGCACCCATTGTTGCTATTACTTGAAATTTCTTATCTTTTAGTGCTAAGGGAGTAAAAGCTCCATTTTCATCAATTATATAAGAATATCCATAAGAGAAAACCTTATCAATCCAGTTTTTAAGTGCTGAGGGAAGACTATACCAATACATGGGGAACTGAAATACAACTTTTGAAACATCTTTTAAAAGTTCTTGTTCTTTTTGAACATCTATATCATAGTTTGGATAAAGAGCATTTAAATCTCTATATATAATATTTTCTTGATTTTCTAACTCTTTTTTAAATCTACTATTTAATACAGAATTATCCATATCATCGTGGGCTAAAATTATTAATGTTTTGTTCATAAAATCTCCTTTATAAAAGAAGTATATAAAAAGTATAAAAATAAAAATTGTAAAAAAACGACAGAAATTAAAAAAGTATATAAAAAGAGCCTAAGCTCTTTTTATAAAATAGAATTAGTGACAACCACATCCTGTACCACAACTACCACCTGATGATTGTTGAGTCTGTTGTGCTGAACTAGCACCTGAAGCAGCTGTTGAACAAGCACTTACACCAGGAGGTGTAGTTGGCTGAATAGATTCATTTGTTCTATTATCATCAACATTATCTAAGAAAGCAATTACTTTTGCTGCTGCTTCCATATATCTTTTTGCAGAAACTGACTCAGGGTTAAAATAAGTAATTGGTTTACCACCATCTCCACCTTCTCTAATTGCTGGCTCAATTGGTAAGTTACCTAATACTTGAGTATTATACTGATCAGCTAAATCTTCACAAGTTCCCATTCCAAAGATGTCTGATTCTGTTTCACAAGATGGACAAATAAATCCACTCATATTTTCAACAATACCAGCTACTGGAATATGTAATTTTTGGAACATATCTAAAGATCTTCTTGAATCATCAAGAGCTACGTGTTGTGGAGTTGTTACATTGATACCAGCTGCAACTGGAACACTTTGTGCTAAAGTTAATTGAGCATCACCAGTACCTGGAGGCATATCAATAAATAAAATATCTAACTCTTCCCATAAGATATCTCTTAACAGTTGTTGGATAGCTTTCATAATCATAGCCCCTCTCCAAATAACTGCTTGACCTTCGTCCATTAATACACCCATAGACATTACATCTACACCATAAGCATTTAATGGTTTAGCTTTTTCTCCAATAACTTCTACTTCACTTCCTTGTAATCCCATCATTCGAGGAATATTTGGTCCATAAATATCAGCATCTAAGATACCTACTTTTTTACCTTGCATTGAAGCTGCAACAGCTAAGTTTACAGTAGTAGTTGATTTACCAACACCACCTTTACCTGAACTTACCATTACAATCTTTTTAATCTGTGGAGCGATGTTTTTACCACTTACAGAGTTAGAGTTTTGTTTTGGGGCTTGTGGCTTATTGAATCCAAGTCTTACCTCAAGTCCAATAGCGTTAATACAGGCATGAATATCTTTTCTTAATTGATCTTCAACCTCTTGTGCACTTGAAGTTATATCTAGTACAATTGAAGCTGTATTTCCCTCAACTTGAACATCTTTTACAAAACCAAAGTCCATAATAGATTTTTCAAATCCAGGATACTTAACTTTTTCAAGTTCTTTTTTAATCTCTTCTATAGTTGCCATAGAAAAATCCTTTTATAATGTTTTATATTTATTTTTTTGTATTATAATTTAAATAGGATAATTTTTGTCTTAATTAAATTAATATTTCTTTTTTTTTGTGAAAAGTAAAGAAATATTTACTTTTCTAAACACTCGTATTTTATCAAAACTTTTTATAATTGATAGAATTTTAAAAGCTTTATATTTATAGTTTTCAAAATTTCTTATTTTTTTATATCCATTTTTTTTAACTTTTTCGTCTTCTTATTTAGAGAATGATTCTCAAAATTAATAATTCAAGGAAATATAATGATTAAAATATCTGTTGTAACTGCTATTTCACTAGCTTTACTATCTTCACTTAGTGCAAATGAGATGGAGAATAAAGATAATACAAAAAAATTAAAAGATGTAAATATTGTAGATAAAATGTATGAGGATTATGCTTCAAAAAATCCAACTTCTGCAATGAAAACAAATCTTGAATGGCTTGAAGTTCCACAAGCTGTATCAATGGTTACAAATACTGAAATTCAAGATAAAGGTGCAACAAAACTTGTTGAAGCATTAGATGGTGTAGCTGGAATAACAAATACATTAGGAGAAGGAAGTAGAGATCAATTTGTAATTAGAGGTTTTGATTCATTAAATGATACATATAAAGATGGATTAAGAGATGATGCAAATTTACAATCATATAGAAGTTTAGCAAATATTGATCATGTAGAAGTTATAAAGGGACCAGCTGGTGCATTATACGGTAGAGGTTCAGCTGGTGGGATTATTAATCTTGTAACAAAAAGAGCCAAAGGTGAAGAGTTCACAAAACTTGCTTTAAGTCTTGGAAGTGAAAATAAAATTGTTTCTCAAATTGACTTCTCTACAGCAATATCAGATAAACTTTTTGCAAGAATAAATCTTGAAAGAAGACAAGGAGATTCCTATGTAAATCATGTAGATTTTGAAGATTACTTTATTGCGCCTACTTTTAGATATAAATTTAATGATAAAAATACATTTGACTTTGATGTTGAATACTCAAAACAAGAATTAGTTCCATATAGAGGTGTTCCATCAAAAGATGGCAAAGCAGTTAATGTTTCGGAGGATACATTTTATGGTAGTAAAAATGATTATCAAGAATCTACTAGCTTAAAAACAACACTTAATCACGAAACAGTTTTTAATGATAATTTAAAACTGAATAATAGAGCATCATATACAAGATTTCAATTAGAACAAAGTGGAACAAGACAAGGAACAGTAACAGGAAATACAGTTACTCAAACAGTTAATAACTTTGAATATGACCCAAGAACTTCAAAAACTGTCCAATCAGAATTAACTTGGGATACAAATAATAATCAATTGCTTGTTGGAGTTGATTACAATGAAATGGATATTGAGCTGAAATATGCAAAAGGAAATTTAGTAGATAAAAATATTTATACTCCTAATGCAAGCAATGTAGTAAACCCAGGATTTAATCCTTGGAGATATAATGAAACAAAAAGTACAGGATATTATCTTCAAAATGTGTACAATTTTGGTAGTTTATCTTTAATTGGTGGATTAAGACATGATAGAACAAAATTAATGCAACAAAAAATAGGTAATGCTAAAGAACATTTAGATGATAAAAAAACAAGTTATAGATTAGGTGCTGTGTATAAAATAACACCTGATATTTCTACTTATGTAACTTATGCAAAATCTTGGCAACTTCCTTATGGTGGAATTTATATCAATCCAAAACTTTCTCAATTTTTTTCTACAAAACTTAAAGAAGCTGGGGCTAAAGCTTATTTATTAGATGATGCTCTTATGATAAATGCTTCAATATTTAGAATTAATCAAGAACAACCTCAAACTAATACAAGTGGAGATATTATTAAAAAAATTGAAGCAGAACATACAGGTTTTGAACTTGAAATTAGAGGTCAAATTACAGATAAATTAAGTATTTCTTCTGGATATACGTACTTAGATGCAAAAGATGTTAACAATAAAAAAAGTCCAAATGATGTAGCTGATCAATTATTTTCTATAAGTACAGCATATCAAGCAACACCAAACTTTAGGCTTGGAGGGATGATTAAGTATGTAGGAAATAGATTTGCTGGAAATAATGAAGCTGTAGAATTAAGTGATTATACAACTGTAAATTTAATGAGTGCATATAACTATAAAAAACATCAAATCCAATTAAATGCAAATAATATTTTTGATGAAAAATATATCTTAGGTGCAACAGGAGGAAAATCAGGTAAAAACCAATTGGGATATGGAGAGCCTAGAAGTTTTATGCTTACTTATAAATATACATTTTAATCTAAAATGTTAAAAAGAGTGAAATTTCACTCTTTTTATCTAGCGTTTCATCAGAGCATTCGGCTCAATTACGAAATCAAAGATTTCTATTTCGCATCGAATCCTCGTAAATGCCAAAAAAAGTGAAACTGTTCACTTTTTTTATCCGGCATTTACCATCGCATCGCCATGATCAGCTACAATTTTTTGTGTGATTTTATATGAACAAAATTTTGGTCCACACATAGAACAAAACTCTGCTTCTTTAAATACATCTTGAGGAAGAGTTTCATCGTGGTACTCTTTTGCTCTTTCTGGATCTAAACATAATTCAAATTGTTTATTCCAGTCAAATGCGTATCTTGCATCTGACATTTCATCATCAATATCTCTTGCACCTTTTCTACCTCTAGCAATATCAGCAGAGTGAGCAGCAATTTTATATGCAATAATCCCCTCTCTAACATCTTTTGCATTTGGTAAACCTAAGTGCTCTTTTGGTGTTACATAACAAAGCATACTAGCTCCATGCCATCCACCAACTGCTGCACCAATTGCAGATGAAATATGGTCATATCCAGCAGCAATATCAGTTGTTAAAGGTCCTAAAATATAGAAAGGTGCCTCATGACAATACTCTTGCTCAATTTTCATATTTCTTTCAATTTGATTTAAAGGAACGTGACCTGGCCCTTCAATCATCACTTGAACATCTTTTTCCCATGCTCTTTTTGTTAATTCACCCATAACTTTAAGTTCAGATAACTGAGCCTCATCAGAAGCATCTGCTAAACATCCAGGTCTTAATGAGTCCCCTAATGATAATGATACATCATATTTTCTACAAATATCTAAAATATCATCAAATGCATCATAGAATGGGTTTTCTTTATGGTAATGCATCATCCATGCAGCCATTAAAGAACCACCTCTTGAAACAATTCCCATTTTTCTTTTTGCAACATGAGGCATAAATTGAAGTAAGAATCCAGCATGAATAGTAAAGTATGAAACACCTTGTTGTGCTTGTTTTTCTAATACTTTTAACATTACTTCTATAGATAAATCTTCTATTTTATTGTTTACATCATGTAAAATTTGATACATTGGAACTGTACCAATAGGAACATTTGAATGTCCAATTACTGCTTCTCTAATTGAATCTAAGTCACCACCTGTACTTAAATCCATAATAGTATCAGCTCCATATTTTAAACATACATCAACTTTCTCAACTTCTGCTTCAATATCAGAAGCTAAAGCTGATGAACCAATATTTGCATTAATTTTACAAGATGAAGCAATACCAATAGCCATTGGTTTTAAGTTTCTATGATTTACATTCGCAGGAATAATTAATCTTCCTCTTTCAATCTCAGATCTAATTAATTCAGGATCTAAATTTTCAACTTTTGCAACATACTCCATATCAGGAGTAATAATACCTTGCTTTGCATAATACATTTGTGTTCTAACTTTATCATTCTTATGATTATCTAGCCAATCTCTCATTTTAAAAATCCTATAATATTTATTTGATTGTAGGTTGATTATATCTAAATTTGTTTATAAAACCTTAATTAAACTAATTAATTTTAATTTATTATTTGTATAAGTTTCTTTTCTATATAATAATTGCAATTAAGAATAACGGGATAATTATGAAAAGTAAAATTAGAGCAAAGATTGATTCATTACCACAACTACCAAATAGTATTATGGAGTTAGAAGAGTTTAGGGAAGTTAAAGATTCTTCACCTACAGAATTAATTAAAATTATTGAAAAAGATCCCCTATTAGTAGCAAATATATTAAAAGTTGCTAATTCTTCTATGTTTGGGTTTAGAAGTAGTGTTGATACATTAAGTAGAGCAATAAATCTACTTGGTATCAATTTTACAATATCCTTAGCTATTGGTTCAATAGTGCAAAATACAGTAAAATGTAACCTATTAGCTTATGGTATGGTACCTGATAAATTTATTGAACTTAGTGCTTTATCAACTAGACTAGTAAATGAATGGTGTTCAAAAATTGATAAAACCTTAGCTGATGAAATGCTAATGCCAGCTTTTCTACAAGAAACAGGTAAGTTTATTATCGCAAATATAATAGAAAAAGAAAATTTAACACAAGAGTTTAAAGAAGCTTTAAAAAAAGAAAAAAACATAGCAATTATAGAAAATTCTTATACTGGATTTACAACATCAAAAATAACTGCAAGTCTTTTTAAACACTGGGGCTTAACTCATAATCTTATATATCCTATTTCTTTTATTGATAATATAGAAGAAGCACCTTTAGAATATAAAAAGAAAACACAAATCCTAAAGATTATAAAAGAGCTTACAAAGTTTGATGAGCCCTTAAGTGACTATACAATAGAAAAAGCACTTGAGTATGCAAGCCTTTATGGTTTTGATGAAAAAATATTAAATAATTCAATTCAAACTATAAAAGCTGAAATTCTAGAAAACTCTTAACTTTTCATAAGTAACATTTAAGTATAATATGTAACTTTTTTACACAAAGGGGATATTGGTGTCTGACGTTACTTTAATTGTCTTATGTGCTGGTAATTCTACGAGATTTCAACACAAAGCAAAAAAGCAGTGGCTTAGATGTGATAATGAACCACTATGGTTAAATGTTACCAAACGACTATCTAGTTTTGCTCAATTTAATAAAATCATTATAACTGCGCATGAAAAAGAGATTAGGTATATGCAAAACTTTAACGATGAATATACTTATGTAATTGGTGGTAATACTAGACAAGAATCAATGGCAAATGCACTCAATGAAGTCACTTCTAAATATGTAATGGTGACGGATGTAGCAAGAGCCTGTGTCCCTAAAAGTGTAATTGATAATCTACTCTGCGAAAAAGATTTTGCTGATTGCATAGTACCTGTTCTTGATGTCAGTGATACTGTAATATATCATGAAGAAACAATAAATAGAGACCAAGTAAAACTTATTCAAACTCCACAACTTTCTAAAACTGACATTTTAAAAAAAGCCCTAAATACTACAACTGAATTTACAGATGATAGCTCTGCTATAAAAGCTATTGCAGGTAAAATCAAATATGTAAAAGGTAGTTCAAAAAGCAAAAAACTAACTAATGGTGATGAAATAGATGATTTACCAGAACTAAAAGCAGCATGTAATAATTTCTTTACAGGTACAGGAATTGATATTCATCAATTTGAAAATGGTAAAAAAATGTATTTAGGAGGAATAGAAATTCCCTCTGATTATGGATTTAAAGCCCATAGTGACGGTGATGTTTTAATTCACTCTGTAATAGATGCTTTACTTGGTGCAGCAGGAGCTGGAGATATTGGTGAGTTTTTCCCAGATACTGATCCAAAATATAAAGGTGCTGATTCAAAAATTTTACTTAAAGAAATAATTGAATTTATTTATAATGTAGGGTATGAAATAGTAAATATTGATCTTACAATACTAGCGCAACAACCAAAAATCAATCCTTTCAAAAATGATATAAAAAAACAGTTATCAAAACTTTTATTTTTAGAAAAACAATTTATAAATATAAAAGCAACAACTGGTGAAAAAATGGGATTCGTAGGTAGAAAAGAAGGAGTAGCTGTTCAAAGTATTGCTACTTTAAAATACTATAAATGGAAATAATATATGAATATTTTAATAATAGAAAATGAAATTTATTTAGCACAAAAAGTAGTTTCAAGACTACTAGATGATGGACATAGTTGTGATTATATTGAATCACCAAATATTGACAATTTATCAAAAGATTATGATATTGTTCTTTTATCAACTTCTTTGCCGTCTAGTTTGTGTAAAAATATAATAAAAAAATATAAAGAAAATGCAATTATTCTTCTTCTAGTTTCTTATATTTCAGATGAAACTGTGACAAATCCTATCAAAGATGGGGCAAAAGACTATATAATGAAACCATTTTTAATGGATGAATTAGTAAGAAAAATCTATCACTACAAAGAGTGTAGAAGCATAAGAAGAGAACTTCAAACACTAAGAGAATATGTTGATTTTATTATGGATGATGTTGATACATCAGATACTTTTTTACCTCCATCATTTCCAACTTTAATTGAATCAAATTCTCAAAAATCTGCAGATAAACTTCTATTTGAATTATCAAGAAGACTAGATATGCCTATTTCTTTTATTTCATTAAACTGTTCTAATTGGCAAAAAAAACTAAATGCTTTAGATAATAAATGTATTATCTATCTTACAGAATATCACAGTTTAAAGAAAACAGCAAAAGACAATCTAATAAAACTTATAGAGCATAAAAACTGCGTAATTTCATCACTTGAAGCAGAAGAAGATTTCCCTTATAGAAAAATAGAGTTCAATAATGAAAATTTATTAATGAGTACAACAAATATCATGACAATAAATGATTATGTAAAACTAATGGTTTTATCATATCAAACAAAATATCCAGATACTGAGCTATCTAAAAAACTTGGTATTTCAAGAAAATCTCTTTGGGAAAAGAGAAAAAAACTTGGAATAGAAAAAAAGAAGTAGGTAAAATATGAATTTAAGAAAATTCTTTTTAACAGTAGGATTTTCAGGACTTTTCCCAAAAGCTCCTGGAACAGTTGGATCTTTTGTATCTTTATTTTTAGGAATTGCTATTTTACAAATTGCTCCTGTGTCAACACTATTTTTATTAGCTCTTCTTGTTACAGTTATTGCTGTAAAACAAATCAACATCTATGAAAAAGAAGTTGGAGTACATGATAGTAAAGAAATTGTGATAGATGAACTAGCAGGTATGTGGATAGCTCTTGCTATATGTAATCCAAATGAATCAAATATGATAATTATGGCTATATTAGCTTTTGTATTTTTTAGAATTTTTGATATTTGGAAGCCTTCAATTATTGGAAAAATTGATAGAGAAATAGAAGGTGGTTGGGGAGTAATGGGTGACGACTTATTAGCTGGGGTAGCTGCTGGTATTTCAGCTGCTGGTATTTATCAACTAATTGTAAACTTCTTATAAAAAAGTCAAGTAGTAAAAAGAGGCATACTACTTAACTTAAGAATCAATCATATCTAAACAAAAAAGGGAAACTCTATGTGAGTTTCCCTTTTTTAATGGCTAAATAAATTAAATTATTTAACTATCTTAGCAAACTCATCAAAGATATACTTTGACTCATGTGGTCCAGGACTTGCTTCTGGGTGATGTTGTACAGAGAAGATATCTTTATTTTTATATTTAACACCTTCAATTGTATTATCAAATAAATTTTTATGAGTAATTTCTGCAATTTGCTCAATTGAATCAGGTACATTATAGTTATGATTTTGTGCAGTTATTTCTACTACATTTGTTTGAGGATTAGCAACAGGGTGATTACCACCATGTTGTCCAAATGGTAACTTATATGTATCATGCCCATGAGCTATTGATAACATTTGATGTCCTAAACAAATAGCAAACATTGGAATATTTGCACTAATTAGTTTTTGAACTTCTTCTTTTTCTTCTGTTAAAGTAAGTGGATCACCTGGTCCATTTGATAAGAAAATTCCACCAATTTCTTTAGCTTCAAATCTAGCTATTAAGTCATCTGCTTTAAATGTTGATGGAACAACTTCAACTTCTAGCCCTGATTGAACTAATTCATTTAGGATATTTCTTTTTACTCCAAAATCAACTACCACAACTTTTTTATCACTCATTACAGCTTTATTATAAGCTTTAATTTGGTGATTCCAAGAACCTGATTTATGGATATAAGTCTCTTTTGTAGAAACTTCTTTTATATAGTTAATATCTTCAATTCTTGGACTTTCACTTAGTTTTTTAGCTAATTCATCTTTATCAGCAATTTCAGTTGATGCAATCATCATCATTGCACCTTCATCTCTAATCATTTTTGTTAAATATCTAGTATCAATTGATGTAATACCTAATACATTATGTTCTTTTAAAAGAGAATCTAAATCACCTTGTGCTCTATAATTTGAATACTCATGATGATAATTTCTAACTAAAACACCTTTACAGTATGCAGTTTTACTTTCCATATCATCTTCATTTACTCCAACATTACCAATTTCAGGCATTGTAAAAGTTACAAACTGTCCAGCATAAGATGGATCAGTAATAATTTCTTGGTATCCTGTTAATGACGTATTAAATACAATTTCTCCAACAGATGTACCAGTTGCACCAAAAGATTTTGCTTCTAAAAATGTTCCGTTTTCTAAGTAAATCCAAACTTTTTGCATTTTATATTAACCCTCTTTTAATTAATTCTTCTTCATATAGTCTATGATAAACTAAATCATAATCCTCAGTCCCAGGTATTAACTTTCTTTTATAGTTTTTAAGTTTAGCTAATACCATTGAGTCTGCTTCTTCAAACCCTTTCATAAATTCATCAATTGATGAGAAAATGATATTTTTTACTTGATTATCTGAACAAGTATAATGAATATAATCCTCTTCCCATAAAAAATCTAAAATTTGATGGGCAATGTCAGAAAATCTATCTTCATTATTTAAAATAACACCAAAATCGTTAGCCAATCTTTTTTTAGTCATCCAAAAAAGTTGTCTTCTATCTGCATTTAAGATCTCGATTTCTTCATCTTGCCCATCAAGAATATCATCAACTTTTTCATCTAATGCAAACTCTTTTTCAATATCTGCATCCATAATTCTTTCAATTTGAGCTTCAATTGAATTCTTATCTTTTCTAACTTCTACAAAGTCACAAGAGATTAAATCTCTTGTAATTCTTCTTGAAATATATGGTGTATGATGTAACTTGATTCTCATCGCTTTACCCTCTTATAATAGTGTCTGCTCTTTCAGGAGATGTCGAAACAATTCCTACTTTTACAGCTGTTACCTCTTCAATTTTTTCAATATATTTTTTTGCATTTTCTGGAAGTTTGTCATATTCTCTACAACCTACAACACTATCCCATCCATCAATTTCAACATATACAGGCTTAACATCTTCTAAATCTGATGGAACATAATCAATTATTTCACCATTTACTTCATAAGCTGTACAAATTTTAATTTTTTCAAAACCATCTAATACGTCAAGTTTCATTAATGCTAGTTGGTCACATCCATTTAATCTTCCTGCGTGCTTAACAGCAACTGCATCAAACCAACCACATCTTCTTTTTCTTCCAGTTGTAGTACCAAACTCTTTTCCTACATCTGCCATAGTATCACCATCTTTTCCAAAATCTTCTGTTGGGAATGGACCGTTTCCTACTCTTGTACAATATGCTTTTGTAATACCTGTTACAATACCTATATCTTTTGGATTTATACCAAGACCAGTACAAGCTCCAGCACTTACAGTACTTGAAGATGTTACATAAGGATATGTTCCATGATCAATATCAAGCATAGTTCCTTGTGCGCCTTCTAATAATACTTTCTTTTCATTATCTAAAGCATTCCAAACCATATTTGTAGTATTTGTAATAAATGGTTCTAATGCAGTTTTGTATTCATTTAATAAAGCTAATAATTCATCTTTATTTGGTGTATTAATATCTAAAACATCAAAAATTGCTCTATTTGTTTCGAAATATTCAATTATATTTACAGCTAACTTTTCAGGGTTTAATAACTCACCAACTCTATGTCCTATTCTATTAATTTTATCAGAATATGCAGGACCTATTCCCTTACCTGTAGTACCAATAGCTTTGTCACCTTTTAATCTTTCTTTTGCTTGATCGATTTGTGCATGGTATGGTAAGTTTAAATGTGCTTTATCTGAAATATAAAGTCTTCCTTCTAAATTTTCAAATTGGCTCATTTCTTTAATAATAGACTCAGGAGATAAAACAACTCCATTTCCAATTACGTTTATAGCTTTTGGGTTTAAAACCCCAGAAGGAATTAAATGAAGTGCATACTTTACTCCATCAACCCAAATAGTATGACCTGCATTATGACCACCTTGGCTTCTACAAACCATATCATAATTTTGTGCTAGCATATCTACTATCTTACCTTTTCCTTCATCACCCCACTGGATACCAACTATTAAATCTGCTCTCATATATTAATCCTAATCCTCTAAAATTTTTAATAAACTATCTGTATAAAGGGCAAACCCTAACGAACACGTACCTTCACTTGAGTACATACCACCCTTACATACTGTTAAATTGTCACTTATAACTCTGTAATAAACACCATTATAATATTTTAATGAACCATAATAAAGTGGTGCAATTACTGTGTTTTCATACTTAACTTCACTTGCTTTTTCAAGTAGTTTTTCTAATTCTGTTTTAATAGAAACTGGAACTATTGAAATTACATTTTTTAAGTCTTGTATATTTTTTACTTTAATTAGTTGGTTTAACCAATTACAATCTAATTTAAATAGTGATGCTATTTCACCATTTTTAAATAAATCAATATCAATATTTAATTCACTTGCCACAAGTTTTGGAATATTGATATTTGATATTTGAAAAACTGGTTGTAAATCAAGTGCTTTTAGAATGTCTGCTGTTAAATTCATCACATCAGAAATATCATCATGACCTATCCACTCACAACCAATTTGATACTCTTCATTTGAAGGGTATGTAAAAATAGGTTGAACATAAAACCATTTTTTATGATCAGTTGTTCTTCCTAACCTTTTTGAGATAATTCTTACTACATCTAAAGTAGAATCAGCTCTTAAAGATACTTGCTCATTATCTTCATCCGAAAACTTAATAAGTTTCTTTTCATCTGCAATTGATTGATGTTGAGAATAAGAAAAATTAGGTGTTAAAATTTCTTCAAAACCATTCTCATCTAATATTTCACAAACTTTGTTTTCTAAAGTTCTTTTTGCTTTTGCTGCCTTTGCGAAATATAATCTACTTCCTTTTGGAATTTCGTGTTCAAAAACCATAATTATTAGTTTCCTTTAAACATTTGTTCTAAGAACACTTTATTTGCAGTTCCATCAAATGTTCTTAAATCTAATTCATCCATAGCAAGTTCAATAGCATTTAC
The DNA here is from genome assembly GCF_049472155.1 of Arcobacter rhizosphaerae. Taxonomy (NCBI): domain Bacteria; kingdom Pseudomonadati; phylum Campylobacterota; class Epsilonproteobacteria; order Campylobacterales; family Arcobacteraceae; genus Arcobacter; species Arcobacter rhizosphaerae. The sequence goes on from NZ_JBMOVW010000003.1 coordinate 108,016, forward strand.
AACCCAAGATGCTTCAAAATCTTCAACTAATCCCATGTGATTAATTCTAAATATTAATTTTTTAATATGATCTTGTCCACCTGCAATATTTACATTGTATTTTGTTTTTAAAACATTTCTAATTGCTGGTGCATGCTCTGTATAAATTGTTGTCATAGCATTTGCAGGACTTTGTGGGAATACTTCACAACCTATTGCTTTTAAAGCTTCTCTTGTTGCTTTTGCTCTTAAAGCTGTTTTTTCATATAGTGCTTCATATCCACCATTTTCTTTAATATGTGATAAAATCTCTTTTAACCCAATAATTAAAGTCGTAGCTGCTGTCCATGCTGTAGTATTTGTTTTTTGTTTTTTAATTTCAGTTGCTAAGTTAAAGTAAAAACCTCTAGCTTTTGTTTCAATTTTACTTACTGCTTCATTTGATAAGCCAATTACAGCAAGACCTGGAGGAAGCATTAATGCTTTTTGACTTCCTGTAATAACTGCGTCTAAATTTGAAGTATCAATTTTTTCAACACCAATTGCTGTAATTCCATCAGCTACAATAGTTATGTCTTTATTTATCTTTTTAACTTCTTGAGCAATTTCTTCAACAGGATGTCTTAATCCCCCTGCACTCTCACAAAGTTGAATAAATATTGAGTCAATATCACTGTCATTTTTAACGGCTTCTACTACTGCTTCAACACTTACAGGTACATTCCATTCATTTTTAATTTCAGTATATTCAATATCAAAAGCTTTACAGATTTTTCCGAATCTCTCACCAAACTTTCCTGAGTTAATAGTAAGTGCTTTTTTATGAGTTAGGTTTGTAACACAAGCTTCCATAGCTCCTGAACCACTTGATGCAAGCATTACAACCTCATCCATTCCATATAATTCAAATAGTAATTCTCTAGTTTGTTCAAATATTGCTTCAAACTCTGGCGTTCTATGGTGAATAGTTACATCAGCCATTGCCTTTCTTACAAATTCTGGTACTGGAGTAGGACCTGGAGTTAATAGCATTTCATATCCTTAATTTTCTTTCTTTATAGCAAAACATGATATTTTAGCTAATAGTTTATTATTAAACGGTTAAGCAAATAAAATAACAGAAATTATAGAATTTTTGTTATTTCCTCTTGACAAAATAATTTTTTTAGTGTAGAATCTCCATAATTTATTACTTTTAACTAGAAGTAATAGTTTAAAACCATAAAAATAACAAAGGAAGTAACAAATGGCTAAAGAATTAAAAGAAAAAAAAGTTGCAAAAATCGCTAAAAAAGCTACTAAAAAAGTTGTATCAAAAAAGAAAGATGTAAAAAAAGTTGCTAAAAAAGTTACTAAAAAAGTTTTAAAATTAAAACCAACTAAAGTAAAAGAAGCAAAAGTTGCTGCTAAAAAAGCTGCTAAAAAAGCTGCATAATTAATAAATAAAAAGAGCTAGATTTTAAAGTTTAGCTCTTTTTTAATACATAAAACCCTTATCTTTCACTTTAAATTATAAATTTACTCACAGTCCAAATACAAATATATAAACTTTTCTATAAAATTAATAGAAATTTTAATTTCTTAAAACTTGACATTTAATACTAATTAGTACTATAATTTCAACAAGGAGTAATTATGAATAAAATAAGTTATGGAAAAAGAACTGACAAATCTATGAAAGCAGTCGTTAGACTTGAAAGACTTAGATTAAAAATACATAATAAAACTGTTAATTACTTAAATGAGTTCAACCTTACATTTAATCAATTTAAAGTACTTGAAGTACTTTATCATAGAGGAAATTTAAATATTAGCTCAATTACAAAACTTACCATGAGTACTCCTGGAAATATAACTGTTGTAGTAAGAAATCTAAAAAGAGATAAATGGATTACATCTATTTGTGACCCCGAAGATAAAAGAGCTTCAATTTTGACACTTACTCCTAAAGGTGTTGAAGTAATTAAATCAGTTTTTCCAAACCACGCGCAAAATTTACATAAGTCACTTGAGGTATTAAGTGATGAAGAATTAGACACTTTATACAACTTATTAGACAAAGTTTATAAAGCCAATTAAAAATTTTAAATAAATAGTACTAACTAGTAGAAACTAGAAAGTATCTTAAAAAAATAAGGATATATCATGTACCCCTCACTATTTATTTCGCATGGAGCACCAAATATAATATTAGGTAACTCCTTTTCAAAGAAAAATATAAAAAAGTTTGCAAAAACTCTTGAAAAACCAAAATATATTATTATCTTTTCTGCTCATTATATAACTAATGACTTAAAAATTTTAGATTATGAAAAGCCTGAACTAATGTATGATTTTTATGGTTTTGAAAAAGAGCTATATGAATATGAATACGAAATAAATAGTGATAAACTTTGTTCTCTTAAAGTTTTGAAGCATCTAAATTCCCATAATTTAAATGCTTCAATACACAAAGGCAAAAATAGTTTTGATCATGGAGTTTGGACAACTTTATCTATGATGTATGAAAATTTAGATATTCCTGTTGTTCAAATAAGTCTACCTAGAAGTTTTAGTGATGAACAACTAATAGACTTAGGAGAAATTCTAACAGAACTAAAAGATGAAGCAATGATAATTACAAGTGGTGGAGTAACACATAATCTAAGTGATATGAGTGCAAACCCTACAGTAAAACAGTATGCAAAAGATTTTAATGATTATATATATGATGTAATAACTAATGGTAAAAAACAAGAGTTATTAAAAAGTAGAGAAGAACCTACTTTTTATATGAATCATCCAAGTGATGAACACTTTCTACCGTTATTTATTGCATTTGGTAGTGCTTTAAATAAAAAAGGAACTTCATTTAATAAAGAGATGGTTTACTCAAATATCTCAATGGAATGTTTTGCTTTTGATACAAAGGATTAAAAATGTTAAAAAAATTACCAAAAGAAAATATGGGAACTTCAAATTTAGGTTGGTTAGAGAGTAGATTTCATTTCTCATTTGCAGAGTATAGAAATCCTGAAAATGTAAATTTTGGAGTTTTAAGAGTTTTAAATGATGATATTGTTCATCCCAAAAGTGGCTTTGATACCCATCCCCATGAAAATATGGAAATTATTTCATATATAGTTGATGGAGAGATTACACATAAAGACTCAATGGGAAATCAAGAGACTTTAAAAAGAGGCGAAGTTCAGTATCTAAGTGCCGGAAATGGTATCTTTCATAGTGAGCATAATATTCATGAGACAAAAGACTTAAGACTTTTACAAATTTGGATTTATCCACCCCAAAAAGCTTTGCCTAGACTTTATGGTTCACAAAAATTCACTAAAGAACAAAGAGAAAATAAGCTTTTAAATATTGTTTCATCTCAAAAAGGAAATGCACCAATAAAAATCTACCAAGATGTCGAAATTTATGTAAGTGAACTTGAAAAAGACAAAATAATTGATTATAAAATAGGAGAAGGTAAACAAGTCTACTTTACATTGATTGAAGGAACTGCTTTTATAAATGGTATTGAATTAAACGATGGGGATGCAATGGAAATTACAAAAGAGAGAAAACTTGAAATTAAAGCTATAGAAAATGCACATTTTCTTTTTATTGAAATGGAAGAACAATAAGTAGAAGTAAAGACTTCTACTTACCAAAACATTTAAAATTAAGATAAAATTTCATCTATTGTAATATAATCTCCAACTCTACCTGTCATTTGTTCAACATCTGTATTTACAGGAAGTGTTTTTTTACCAGGAACCCACCCAGCAGGGCAAACTTCACCAGTTTTTTCTGCATGTTGCCATGCTTTTACTTGTCTTAAAAATTCATTTACATTTCTTCCAACCATTGGAGCTTGAACTTCTTGAGCTACTACTGTTCCTTCTGGATTGATTAAAAATCTTCCTCTTAAAGCAACTCCTTCTTCTTCAATCATAACACCAAAAGCTCTACTTACTGCACCAGTACTATCAGCTCCTATTGTTAATTTTAATCCTTCTAATAAAGGTTCTGTTTCAACAAATCTTTTATGTGAAAATTTTGTATCAGTAGAAACAGCTAAAATTTCAACACCTAATTCTTGAAACTCATCATATTTTGCATTCATTGCTGCAATTTCAGTTGGACAAACAAAAGTAAAATCAGCAGGATAAAAACAAACTACGTGCCATTTACCTTTATAATCTTCACTTTTTACTTCTACATAATGTCCTGATTTTGAATCATACGCTTCCATCTTAAACTCTGGGGCTTTTCTTAAAACTAAACTTGAACTCATTTGATTTTCCTTTTTATTATTTTCTTGTATTTTATTTTCATTGTTAATAACTGTTTTATTCTCTTCAATTGGTTTTGAACCTGTATCACAAGCCATTTTACTTCCTTTAACTTGATTCACAAAGGATAATATTTTTCCTTTGATAAAAGAATTCTATACTAAAACATTTTAAATCTTGCTTAAAATTATAATTATAATTTATTTTAAATATATAATTTTTACTTATAATAAAACTCTTTGAAAATCAACTAATGTAAGATATGATAAAATAAAAGCATATAAAATACAGGTCATAAAAAATGAAACATAAAATACTATTAAATGGTGTAGGTAGAATTGGAAAAGCTATTTTAAAACAATTACTTGATAATTCTAACTTTGAGATAGTTGCGATTAATGAAATAAATCCATATATAAAAAATATAGTTTATTCAATAAACTATGATTCTACTTATGGAAACTTAGATGATAAGTTTAAAGTTATAGATAATAACTTTATAAAAAATAGCTCTACAAAAATTAAAATCTTAAATTATAAAAGCTTATTTGAAATAGATTTAAAAGATATAGACTTTATAATAGATGCAAGTGGAGTAAAACATGATAATGCTAAGCTAGAAAAACTTGATGTAAAAGCTATCTTTTTAACACATGCAAATCAAAATGCCCATAAAAATATTATCTTAGGAGTAAATGAGCAAGAACTTGATATAAAAATACATAAAGTAATCTCTACTAGCTCTTGTAATGCCACAGCTTTACTTCCTGCACTTAAAATAATACATGATAAAAAAGAGATTGTTTGTGGAGATATTGCTACGATTCATCCTTTATTAAATCATCAAAGAGTTTTAGATGGTAATTTTGTAGGAAGTGCCACAAGAGATGTAGACTATAATTTTGAGTTTGGTAGATCAGCTACTCAAAATATTATTCCAAATAATACTACGACGATAAAAGCCTGTTCTTATGTGATGACAGAAATAAACCATGATTTAATCTCTTCAAGCTCTCTTCGGGTTCCAACAGATACAGTAGGTGCTATAAATGTATGTTTATTTACAAAAGAAAACACATCAAAAGAAGAAATCATCAACATATTTGAGGAGTTTGAAGAAAATCAAAAACATCCTATAGTTTTAAACAACTACGAACCTCTTGTATCAAGTGATTTTAAAAAAGAAAAATTTACAACTATAATTGATCACAGATATACAGATGTTAAAAATAAAAAAATGATAAAACTTTTAGTTTGGTATGACAATGAATGGGGATATGCTTCAAAAACAATAGAGATTTTAAAATATTATATAAATAAAAAAAGGGTAAGTTAAAAACTTACCCTTTTTTGTATCTTAACAAAGGTGTTTATGCTAAATAAACTCTACACCCTTTTCACCCTCAGCAATTTCACCAATTACATAACCATCAGTGTTTGCTAAAACAGCATCTACATTTGCAGGGTTTACAACTAGAACCATACCAACACCCATATTGAATGTTCTGTACATTTCTTCTAGTTCAACGTGTTGTGACATAAATTCAAAGATTGGTAAAACTTTGATTGAATCTCTTTTTACAACAGCTTTTAGGTTATCAGGTAAAACTCTTGGTAAGTTCTCAGTAATACCACCACCAGTGATGTGAGCTAATGCGTTGATATTTTCTTTATTTGCTTTGAACTCTTTTACATAAATTCTTGTTGGTTCTAATAATACATCTTTTAAAGGTTGACCTTGGAAGTCATCATCTAATGTCATTCCAAGTTTTTCTAATAATAGCTTTCTTACAAGTGAGAATCCATTTGAGTGAACTCCTGAAGATGGTAATGCGATTAAAGTATCACCAGCAGCAATTCTTTCAATTCTGTTTAATTCTTCTTTTTCAGCAATTCCAACACAAAAACCAGCTAAATCGAAATCACCTTCTTTATACATTCCTGGCATCTCAGCAGTTTCACCACCAACTAAGGCACACTCAGATCTAATACAACCCTCTGCAATTCCTTTTACAACATCAGTAGCTTCTTCAACTTCTAATTTTGCAGTTGCATAATAATCTAAGAAGAATAATGGCTCTCCAAAGTTACATAATAAATCATTTGTACACATTGCTACTAAGTCAATACCAACTGTATCAAATTTTTTAGCATCTATTGCTAACTTTAATTTTGTACCAACTCCATCAGTTCCTGATAAGATTACTGGTTTTTTATAACCTTCTGGTAATTCAAATGCACCTGCAAATGAACCAATTCCACCTAATACACCTGGTATCATAGTTGATTTAACATGTGGTTTAATGTTTTCTACAAACTGATTCCCAGCATCAATATCTACACCAGCATCTTTGTAACTAACTGTTGCCATTTTTCACCTTTTTTCTTACGAGTTTTCTAATATCTAACTTAGTTTAAAATTTTTTTGGTATTATAACAAAATGTTTATAAATATTAAGGATTATATATAATGAATAATAACGCATTTAATGAAATGATGGTACACCTACCATTATGTACACATAAAGAAGCTTCAAATGTATTAATTATCGGTAGTGCAGATGAAGAATTAAAAGAACAGGCTGCTAAACATAATAAAGTTTCAAACATTGAGTTTGGAGATAAATCACTTTTAACATCAAAAAATGAAAAAGATATTGATGTAGTTATTTTAACAGATGTTGAAGTAGATGAATTATTATTAGCAAATATTGAAAGAGTTTTAAAAGATGATGGATTAATCACTTTTGCCACTGAATCTTTCTCTAAAAATGAAGAAAAATTAAAAGCTGATTTAAAACTTGTAGGTGAGAAATTCTGGATTGCTATGCCATTTAGATTTGGTCATCAAACATCTATTTTAGCTTCAAAAAGATACCATCCTACAGCAGATATTGTATTACAAAGATCTGATTTATTAGATGATTTACAATACTACTCAAGTGAAATTCATAATGCTGTTTTTGTATTCCCAAAAGCTGAACATGTAGCACTTACAGGTATCGCTAAAAGATAAAATCTCACATTAAATTTTAAATAAATCATTATTATAGTAGAATCATTTACATGAATAGTGATTTATTTAAAAATGCAATAGCCTTGACAGGCGGAATTTCCACTGGGAAAAGTACAGTTTGTAACCTTTTTAAACTACATGGTTTCTTAATTATTGATGCAGATAAAATAGCTCATAAACTCTTAGATGAGAATAGTGCTAAAATTGCAGAAATGTTTGGATCTCAATATGTAGATAGTGATAATAAAGTAATCAGAAAAGAGTTAGGTAAAATAATCTTTAGTAATGAAGAAAATAAGTTAAAACTTGAAGCCTTACTTCATCCACTTATCAAAGAAGAGATTATTAAGTCATCAAGACTTTTTGAAAGTCAAAATAAACCTTATTTTATTGATATACCTTTATTTTTTGAGAAAATGCACTATCCAATTCCTAGATCTTTAGTTATATATACTCCAAGAGATATACAAATTCAAAGATTAATGAAAAGAGATAATATCAATGAAGAAGAAGCTATTTTAAAAATCTCAAATCAATGGGATATTGAAAAGAAAAAAGAGTTAGCTGACATGGTAATAGATAACTCAAAAGATTTAAAAAATCTTCAAAGAGAAGTAGAAAGAATTATGGAGGAGATAATATGACATACACTAAATATAGTGCAAGTGGAAATGACTTTGTAATTTTTCACACTTTTGTAGAAAAAGACTACTCAAAAGAAGCTATAAAATACTGTAATAGAAATGAAGGAATTGGAGCTGATGGTTTTGTGGCACTTGTTCCAAGTAGTGAAGCTGATTTTAAATGGCTTTTTTATAATAGCGATGGAAGTGAAGCTAGTATGTGTGGAAATGCTACAAGAGCAGTTGCACACTATGCTTATAACAATGGTTTAGCAAATTCTTCAATGAAATTTTTAACACAAGCTGGTTTAATAGAGTCAAATGTAAATAAAGATATTGTTGAAACTCAAATGACTAAACCTATCATCATTAAAGAAGCTTTTGAACAAGAAGGATATACTTGGTATTTAATTGATACGGGAGTTCCTCATTTAGTAACCTTAGTTGATGATTTGAGAGAATACAATCATGACTTATGTGCAAAAATGCGATATGAACATAATGCAAATGTAAATTTTGCTAAAGTTGAAAATAATGGAACTTTAAAAGTTAGGACTTATGAAAGAGGTGTTGAGGGTGAAACACTTGCTTGCGGTACTGGAATGGTTGCGTGTTTTTTAAGAGCAAATGATCTAGATTTAGTTGAGCAAAAGACATTTGTTTATCCAAAAAGTAATGAAGAGCTTACAATCTCTAAAATAGATGAAAAAATCTATTTTAAAGGTGCTGTAAAAAAAGTATTTACTACAACAGTTTAATATATGAAACTACTAACAATAAAAAAATTACTTATAACTTTAGGGTTGGTAACCACCACTATATTAAGTGGTGCCTTACCAAAAGAGTATTATAAAATATCTTCAACAAAAGAGTCAAAAAAATACTTTTTTGAATACTTTTATAAACTAATTGAAAATGAAAATATTGCTATTTTACAAGAGCGTGCTTTTGTAAAAAACTATTTAAAAACTAATATTTTAAATATAAACTTTAAATCACCATCTTTTAAAAAGCTTCTTGAAATAAAGAGAAAATATCGAATTAAAAACCTATATTCACTTGAAAATTATCTAAGAAAAATTGATATAGTTCCTCCTTCTATGGCATTAGCACAAGCTGCTGTTGAAAGTGGCTGGGGCAAAAGTAGATTTATAAAAGAAGCCAATAATGTATTTGGGCATTGGACTTATAATGCAAAGATAGGAATGATGCCTCTTCATAGAGATGAAGATGCAACTCATTTTATTAGAATTTTTAAAACTATACAAGATTCAATTAGTGCATATATGCTAAATCTTAATAGAAATAGAGCTTATAAACTCTTTCAAGATAAAAGATATGAACAAAGACAAAAAGGTATAATTCCACAAGGAAAACAGTTATCTCAAACTATGCTCAATTATTCAGGAATAGGACATAACTATTTAGATATTTTAAACAATGTAATAAGTAAAAACAATTTAATCAAATATGATGAAAAATTCTATAAAAAAATAAAGGAAGAAAAATGATATTTACAGCACCTCTAAAGTCTGATTCTATAAAAATCATGTTATTAGGAAGTGGAGAGTTAGGAAAAGAAGTTGTTATTGAAGCACAAAGATTAGGGATTGAAACAATTGCCGTTGATTCATATAACAATGCACCTGCACAACTTGTGGCAAATAAAGCTTACACAATAAATATGAAAGATAAAAATGAAGTTTTAGATATTATCAGAAGAGAAAGACCTGATTATATTTTACCTGAGGTTGAAGCTTTAAGTATTGAAGCACTTTTTGAGGCTGAAAAAGAAGGTTTTAATGTAATCCCAAATGCTGATGCAGTTAATAAAACAATGAATAGGAAAAACATTAGAGAGTTTGCAGCAGTAGAGCTTGGACTTCCTACTTCAAAATATGAGTTTGTAACAACTTTAGATGGATTAAAAGAGGCTGCTGTTAAAATTGGTTTCCCTTGTGTAATCAAACCTGTAATGTCTTCATCTGGTCATGGACAAAGTATTGCAAAATCTATTGATGATATTGAAAACTCTTGGGAATTAGCAAAAGAAGCTAGAGGTGATGCTAGTGAATTAATCGTTGAAGAGTTTATTACATTTGATTATGAGATTACATTACTTACAGCTAGAAATGAAAAACAAACAGTATTTTGTGAACCAATAGGTCATATCCAACAAGATGGTGACTACATTTTCTCATGGCAACCAATGAATATGAGTGAAACTGCAAAAGAAAAATCTAAAGAAATAGCTAAGAAAATCACTGATGGTTTAGGTGGTAGAGGTATTTTTGGTGTTGAACTTTTTGTAAAAGGTGACGAAGTTTACTTCTCAGAAGTAAGTCCAAGACCACATGATACAGGAATGGTTACTATGATTACTCAAAGTGCTAGTGAGTTTGCACTTCATGTAAGAGCTGTATTAGATCTTCCTTTAGATTACATTGATTATGGTTGTGGAGCAAGTGCAGCATATAAAGCAAAGGCTGATAGTTTTAACCCTAAAATTGATATTTTTGATTCATCTTTTACAAAAGAATCAATTATTAGAGTATTTGGGAAACCTCAATCACATGAAGGAAGAAGAATGGCAGTTGCTTTAACTTATGATAAAGACTCATCAGATAAAGCTTTACAAAAATCAAAAGAGATTATTGGAAATTTTTTCGATAGTTAAATAATAACTAAAAGCTTAGGCTTTTGGTTATTTGATTTTTAAATCAAATATATATTGCATTCCTGTATTTTCTAGAGTGGAAATATCTACTGTTCCTCCCATCATTCTAGCAAGGTTTCTTGACTTAACTATATAATTATTTACAGAATTAGCAGAACCTAAATACATTGTATGTATATCTTTTTCTTCAAAACCATTATTCCTTACAGCCAATTGTACACTTGTATGAGTTTGAATGATTTTTATTTCAATAATTTTAGATATCTTTCCTCTTTTAAGTTCTTTTTTTATTAAATCTAAGCAAGATTGTTCAATAAAGTTAACAATTATATTTTCTAAATATGCAATACTTAATTCTATAGGTTTTTTTAATTTTTTTATTTGATTATCATATTCTAAAAGGATTTTATATCTTACATTATCGTAAACATAATTATCTATTCTTCTTTGTACAAGTTCTATTGGGGAACTAAATAAACTAAAGTCTTTAGTCTCTTTATCAAAGTTATAAAAATTCTCTAAAATATCATCAAATCTTTTTAGTCCTTCAAATTGTAAACCATAACTATCAATTAATTCAAAAATGAACTTATTATTAATTAAATCGTCCATTCCTAATTTATTTAAGTACTTATTTAAATAAGAAGTATCAAACATAGAAATAAAATATCTTATATTATGTATTTTATTTTTATATTCTGTTAAGCTATCTAAACTATCTATTAATTGTACTTTTTCATTTTCTTCTAAATTTACCAACTCTAAATCCATTTTAAATAACTCATAAAAACTTGCATCATCATATACAAGCTCTTTATCTAAAACGATATCTTTAAAACCATTTTCATCTAATACTTTAACAATAGTATCTCGTATTTCTTCTAATACAACAGATAATATACTGTTGATTTGATAGATATTATTTTTTATTTCTCCATGTACTTTGTTATAAAACTTTCTATTAAGCCTAGTTTTTCCACTACTTTCAGTAGTAAACATATTTTCAAATATAAATAATGAAGAATAAAAAGAGTTTATTTTTTCTACTTCATTTTTTACATTTTTAAGCATTTTTTTTATTGATATATTGATATCATTAAGTTTATCATTCAAAATATTACCTTATAAGCATCTATTATCAAAATCAACAAGTTTACCTAAAACTTTTACCCAATTATTTTCATCTTCTAAAATCATTACATCACCAGATTTATTTTTATAAAGAGTATTAATCTTAACCCAATCACCTTTTTTACTTTGAATTGTGAATTCATCATTTTTTCTTAAAACTCTAACTATTGTTGCGTCTGTACTAGTATCATTTCTAACATTTAAACTATTAGTCTTTACTCTAAATAAACAATCGTTTATATTTTTTATTTCCTTTTTAGTAGATACTTCTTTAAACTTTATAAAGTCTTTTGTTTCTTTGTCTATTAAAGATTTAGTGATTTCTTTTTTCTGATTCTTTAAAACTTCTTTTTGTTTTTTTTCAACTTTTTTTAAGTCACTTACAGAAATACCATAATTACTAAGTATTATATAATAACCGTAATCCTCATCAAGTTTTTTATAAAGTGTTACTGTTTTTGTCTGTGTATTAATATCAACTATTTTATGAGTTAAAAGATCATCTCCTTTTTTATATCTTCCTTCAATTTTTAAACTTGCTTCTTTATTTTTTTCAGCTTCTTTTTCATCTTCTACAAGTTTTAAGACAACATATTTATTTGAATTGAAACTATACATACTTTTAATTTTTATATCTTTTAATTTTTTAGTTCTAGTAAAATCCGTTGTCAAACGTGCCATTTCATTTTCATATTGAAAAACATTTTTTGCATACTCTTCTTGAGAAACTTGATTTTCAACAATAATTTGATTATTATTTAATGAATTTGCATTTTGATTAGATAAAGCAGGAATTGATTTTTTTACCTTTTTATCTGCTTTCTTTTTTATATCTACAATTTGTTTTTCTAAATAATCTTTTTCTAAACCAGTTATTGCTTTAAAGAACTCTTTTGACTGTTTATCTAAAAGATCAAGTTTATCTTCTGCATTAAGATTATTATTTAAAAAAATAAATACGCATAATATATATAATAAATTTTTGTTCATCATTTCCCTTTAATTTCTATTTAAATTCAAACTCATAATTAAATCCCCCAAAGTAAGTAGGATATTTTATAAAATACTCTTTCTTTTCACCTTTTTCCCAATCACCAGAAGTCATATTTGTTACATTTTTACTACCTTCAAAAGTATCTCCCCCTTCTGCCATAAGAAAATCTTTATTTTCGTCATGTAAATTTGCTGTAAACATTGGTAACATGAAAGTATTCCCAGCATTATTTCCTCCACCAAAAAATGTCATATCTCCCCAACAATACATTTGATTATTTGTATCAATACCACACATACCATTTTGATCTTCAACAACTCGAATTATTTTCCATTTTATTTTCTTTATTGCTTCTTTAAAAAAGTCATCATCTTTATTATCAGAGGTAAAATAATCACCTTTTAGTTCATTTTTTTTATTAACCCAAACTATTCCTTCTCCATATTCAAGAGTTCCACCACTATTAAGTTTACTTGATAAATCAGCTGATAAGATTTCACTATCATTTTCTAAGTCATAATCACTGTAGTTTTTAATAAGATCATTAATTTTATCAACTTTTGCTAATCCAACATTTGTGCCTATTTTCTTTTGACTTATTCTATAAAATTGCCCTTCATCATCTTTTGCAAGAAAACCTCTTTGTCCACCTAATAAAGAAACAAAATTTACATCTGAATTTACTTTTATTGGTTTACAAAAATTCTTATTTCCAAGTGAAGTATTTTGCATACAACTTAAAGATGTGATATTATCATCTAAACCCCATGTATATATATCTCCAGTAGGAGTAAGAGCTGCAATCCTTCGATAAAATACTGATAAAGTATAAGTTAAATCTTTAAATCTAATATTACTCACATTTGTTGGAGTATTTATCTTTTTCTCTACATTAGAACCTGTTGCTCCATATCCTCTTTTATTATTACCACCCCAATAATAAATAAGATATCCAGATTGATTATCATTTGCTGGTTTTCCTAAAGCAATATATGTTGCCAACAAAGAAAATACTTTTTTTATTTTAAAATCCGTACCGTTAAAAAATTTACTTCTATATAAAAGTTCAGAAGAACTACTTTTCCCTTCAAATTCAATGTTATTATTTCCATCAGTTCCACCACAATACAATTCACCTTTTATTGAAACACCACAAGTACTATGCCAGACATCAGAAGTAAATTCAATGAATTTTGGTCTTAAAGGAGAAGAAAAGTATTGTTTACTATCAATATCATTTTCATAAGTAACTGCTTTAGCTTTAACTAAAGTATTAATTACAGGATAACCTTTTCCTATTTCACCATTTTTTGTAGTATATGTATTTTTACCAACTCCCACAACTTGCTTTGCATTATTTCCCCAAGTATAAATATCTCCATTTACAATCATTCCTCCTGCCCGTCTTGTAAACTTCAATATAGTTTCACCTAAACTTCTTCTAGTTTCTCCTACTTTTATTATTTTACCTTTTTCTCCTAGGTTTAAATATTCTAAAACTTTATTTTCTTTTGTATGAAATATTTGCAGTCCTGTATAAAGAACTTTTTTAGATTGAAATAAAGATTTAAATGATGAATCATATAAACCTGTTATTTCATCAAAAATATTTACACTAGAATCAAGAATCAGATTTTTCCCATAAGAGAACTTATAATTATTACTATTATCATACCAATGTAAAACTCCATGTTCATCTAAATAATATTTATTTCTCGCCTCTGTTTTATCTGTAGTAATCTGATCTTGAAACTCTATAATATATTTATCTTCTTCTGATAACTTGATTTTTATACTTTTATTATGACTTGTAATTGGGGCAATAGTATAAACTCTATTCTTATTTGAATAATAATACTCATAAACATTTATTTTTTCTTTTAAAACTTTAGGTAAATCACTATTTAGTTTAACTTCTATTTTCGTATTTTCTATATTTGTTAAAGTTATTGGTTTATTAAAATAATTTAAAGTAGTAAAACCAGCAGGTAAAATTTCTGATTTGTCTTTTAAATCCTTCATATTAGTAGGTGTTTTACCATATTTATAAATATAGTTTTTATAAGCTTTTGCTATTAGCTCTTCTTTTTGAACCAGCTTTTTAATTTTTTGAAAAGTTATATTATCTATATATGCATTAGCAGTTAAAATATTTATAGAAATGATTAATAAAATAAATATTCTCATTTTAATCCTTTGGGCTTGCTACATAATCTATATAATATAAAGTATCACTAGTTTCACTTTTTTTTATTTTCCCTAAATATGATAATATTCCCTCACCAGCTTCTGTTCCTTTGTCACTAGTAGCTGTTAATTGTGCAATTATTATATATCTATCAATACATAATTTTTTAGAGCTAAGGTATTTTAAATTATAGTCAAATATAGACATTCTTTCAAATATTTTTGTAACTCTTTTAGAAAGTTCATCTTGAGAAATATAGCTATCTTTTATTTTTTGAGTTTGTTCTTTTACTTTTTTAACTTCATTTTTAAGCTTAGTAAATTCTATTTTTTTATCTCTTAACTCCAAAGTCAAACGTTCTTTCTTCATCTGTGTTTGATAATATGAAGTTGCTTTAATAGCTAAGAAAGAAACAATATAAATAAAAAGAATAAGTATAGCAATTTTTGAAAAAGCTTTTATTTCTTTATTACTAAAACTAATCATTTTAAAACTCCTTTCTTAGTTACACACTGTACTAATTCATTTTGTTTTCTTTTTGCTGTTCTTAAGAGTATTTTCTGTCTTAAAATAGATCTTTTTTGTACTTTTATATTATTTTCTAAAGAAGATAAAGAGCTTTTTTTAATATATTTTTTCTCAAAAGCAGGCAATGCAAAAAAGACAATTGAAACTATAAATATTATTAAGCCTATCATATATGAACTTTTTAAAGTATAAGTATTTAAAGTATCCAAAGGAGAAAGTTCATCTACTAACTTCTCTACATCTCCTAATTTTTTTGCAATTATCTCTCCGTTATCTAGCTTAGTATTCTGTATAAATATATTTTCAATTGCACTATCATATTTTGAATTTAAAACATAATATATATTTTCAATATCCCCACCACTTGATAGCATTGCTATATGTTTTGTAATTAAAATTGATTTTGTAATATCATCTGTAATAAAATTTGGATTAATTTTTGCTGTATAAACTGTCTTATGATTAAAAAGAATATAATACTCTTCATCTGCTATATGTACCAAAATCTGATTATAATCTAAATATTTTTTAGATAAAAGATTTAAAGAAAATACCTCATTACTAGTTTCATATTTTGATAAAAGAACACTATGCTTTTTAAAAGAACTATATGTGAACATATTTTGTAAAACATCAAATTCATCATTAATATAAAAATCTTCATTCTCTTGTCTTGATGAAAAATCAGTTATAACTAATCGTACCATAACTCTTCACCTCTTATAATTGCCGTTGCATCTTCTTTTGTAATTAATCCCTCATTATATTGAGCCATACAAGCTTTCTCAACAGTCATATATTCAGCAGGATTATCAAAGTCACCTCCATATCCAACTTTGAATCTTACTACCTCAGCGATAGGAACTCTATCTTTAAATCCTGTGTTATTACACTCTTCACAACCAACATTTTTATATCCACCCTCTCCATCAGGTTTTTTACAAAAATCACAAAGCTTTCTAACTAATCTTTGAGATACAATACCTCTTAAGTTATCTACAATATCTCCTTCATTTATACCTAAAGAACTAGTCATTCTTGATACAGTTGCAGGAGCTGAGTTTGTATGCATCGTAGAGAATACTAATTGTCCTAAATTTGAAGCATTTACCAATTGATATGCTGTTTCTGGTTCTCTTGTTTCTCCAATAAGAATAATATTTGAATCTTGTCTTAAGATATCAACAACAGCTTCCGGGTAACCATACTTAAATTCTTCACTCGCACTAGCAAACTCTGATAAATCAATTTGGAAAAAAGAATCATCTACATACTCCACAGGGTCTTCAATTGTAACTATATATTGTTGCTGTTGTGCAAGTTTTTGTAAAAGAGCATACATTAAGTGTGTTTTACCAGAACCTACTTGTCCTGTGATCAAAATCATACCATTTGCATATTTTGTTAAATTATTTAAAATATTCACTGTTTCTTCTGGATAATTTAAACCTCTTAGATTATGAGAAACAACACCTTTTCCTCCAATCATTCTCATTACAAGTGAAAAGTTCATTTTTGAGTTGATAAGACCTAGTCTGAATTTTATATTCTTTTTACCATATTCATAATTTATCATACCATTAATTGATTCATAATCTGAATCCTCTTGATCAGCCATAGTAACCAGTCTTCTCTTTAAAGTTTTTGCTAATGCAATTGGCATAGTACCCATATCTTGTTTTATACCATCAATTCTAAACCATAAAGAAGCTGATCTTGTATTTTTTTGAATATGTATATCCGAAGCACCTAATAAAATAGCTTGTCCCATCATCTTTTCAAAATATTTATTAATTTCATCATCATTATCTACATCATCTTGAGAAGTAAAAACAATCTCTCTATCTTCACCAAATACAGAAGATAAAACCCCCTCTCCTAAAATAACAATCTTTGTAAAATAAAACTTACTTAAAATATCAAATTCTAAGTTTACTACATCCCTAATACCTAAAACTTTATTTTTATTCTTTTTATCTTCTAAAGTGATAATATACATATTTGTACAAAGTTCAAGTTTTTCTTCATTTAACTGATATGATGTATCTTGATATTTTTCTGATAATTGTGCATAAGAAGGATAATATTCATATCCTAAACTCTCTACAAACTCTTTGTATTTATTTTCATCTGCTATTAAATCTCCATATCCACCAATAAGCTTATACTTATTCTTTATCATGTTTTCTATGGTTTCTGATAAATTTCTTTCATCTTTATTTTTTTTACTTATATACTTATTTGTTTTTTCTTTAAAATTTTGTATATTTTGTTTTATATTATATTTACTATTTTGATTATCTTCTGGAAGTAAACTTTTACTTATTTTTGTTTCTGTTCCCAGTAAGTTAGTTAAAGATATCAAAGATATCTTTTTAGTACTCTTTTTAAAAAAATCTTTTATTATATTCTTCATCATAAACTCTTATTGATATAAAGTTTTAAAAGTAAACGTACTAATAACTAAATTAATAATATCTGAACCTATAACAACCGTTACAAGCATAGCTATTAACCAAAAAAAGAATCTCCATTGAAGAACCATATAAGCAATATTCTTTTCATACATAGTATCACAAGTTTGATATAAAGCTTTTGATACAGCTGAATAACTAGTTTTACTTAACTCTGATAGTTTTATATCTGCTGTTATAATAGTAGGAAAATTATATTTTTCAAAAACTGTATAAAGTTTTTTATTTTTTTGTATTACATCTGCTAATTCTCTAAAAAATGGTCTATGACCAATTTTAAAATAATCTTTTGATAAAATTAAAGAAGTCTTATGAAAAGAAATACCAGCACTTAACATACCATTTAAAATCCTAAACATAAATCTACCATCTGAAAAAGCTTGTGTTTTAAATACTTTATATAACCATGCAGGTCTAAGCTTTTCAGTATAAACATATCCTATTAAAATAAATAAAGTAATAAAAATTGATATACCTAAGCCCATATAAGCTATTTCATGGGTAAAATAACCAGGTATCCCTAAAAATTGTTCTACATCTGGATTTAACTTTCTTAAATTAACTAACTCTTTTTGAAGCATATCTATATATAAACCTAAGCCATAAAAAGTTGAGATTATTATTCCCATTGGCACAAAAATAGGATTTATCATTTTTACTAAAAGATTTGAATTAGCTTTCTTAAAGGACAAAACTAATTTCAATCCATCAATAGTATTAGTACTATTAACTACTAAACTATATTGAAAAGAGTTTAAAAACTTATTTCTATAAAGAATTGCTTCAAGTTTATGTTTTCCTAACTCCATATCTCTTATTGCAGCTTCAAGTCTTTTTTTAAAGTTTGTTTCTCTTGTAATTTGCTCTTTATATAAAAGCAAAGCTTTTCTTGTATTAGAACCATTTTCCAGCTTTGTCACTAAATAATCAAGAAGAAATTGTTCATAAGGATCTTTAAACATACTCATATTAAAAACCTTTTATATCTTTTACCGTAACAATATAAACAATTTCTCTTCTTACATATTTTTTTGAATCTGTACCACCTACAGCAAATCCTTCTAAAGGAATAACACCTTGATAATCTTTTGTATCATCATGAACAATTATAGAACCAACAACTACTGTTTCACCTAAAGAAACTTCTCTTGAAATATTATAACTTTGATCTTTATATTGAGGAAGTTGAATATCTGCATCTCCAATCTTTTTAGAATCAATTTTTATAAGTTTTTTAATATTTGGAGTTATATTTAAGAAAATCTTATCCCTTAAAATTTTTGCCATTGCTGTAATAGATGTACCATCTTTTATAGTATTTACAGTAGCCTCAGAAGTAATATTTCCATTCTCATCTTTTGTTGTTTCAATCTTTTCTATATAATCAGTATTTTGACTAATTGACTGAACAGAAGGAATATTGTTTTTTAGAACAATAACATTTTTACTATAATTTAAGATTTTCCCTACTTCATTATTTGCTGTTCCAGTTAAATTTAAAAGTCTATTTGCATTATCACTTACAAAGGAAAAAGTTCCTCCATCATTTATAGTTTTTACAACCCCTGCATTTGCATTTGTTTGTCTATTTGAAGATAATGTTCCTATTCCGTACTCTCTACCTTTATTTAAGACTAACTCAATTCTTTCAAACTCTATTGTAGTTTCTTTAGAAAAGCTCTCTTCATAAGCTTTTACAATTGTTCTTACAGCATTTTCTACAGATTTTGTAGACTTTAAGAAAATCAATCCACTTGCTTTGTCAATATGGTAAGTTGAAATTTCATCATTTGAGATTATATTTTCAAGCATTTTATTTAGTTCATCATATAAAACAATTTGAGAACTATTTTCTATAGTACTTTCACCTGATGTTTCTTTTGTCGATGTTTCATTTGTTGTTTTTAGATTAAGTACAGGAATATTTAATTCAACAACAACATCTTTATATCTTTTTATATTGATTACTTCTTTATCATAATCTATATCAACATAAACATTTTTTGAATTAGCAATAGAGTCTATTGCATCTATCAAATTTTTCGTATTTACTGAAATAATACTATCTTGGAATTTTTGAGTATCTTCAATATAAGAACCAATTGATATTTCATACCCAGATTCTGATGTAATAAGTTTCATTAACTCTTCAACGGAGATCTCTCCATCTAATTTAAAAGCAATTCTATCGATTGATTGTCTTTTTGCTTCACTCTTACTTAATAACTTCACTAAATATATAGAGCCACTTTTTTTAATAAATAACTCTTTATCTAAGACAGCATTTAAGTATTGGTTTAATTCTGACATATTATGAATTTTCATTCTACTTTTTGGAATCAATAAATCACTACTTTTTAAAAAGTAAAAGTTTCCATCTATAAGCTCTAACTCTTTTAAAACAGCTGATAATGACTTCTCATTTGAGATATCTATATAATCTCTTTTATTTGTTTTTTCATTAACTAAAGATTGGGAATAAGACTCTTTTATATTTATCAAACTTTTTTTATTTACACTTTTTTTAGCACGTGTCATCATCTCATTATGATAATTTTGAGAACAACCTGTTCCAAATAATATACTCAATAAAAAAATACTTATAATCTTTAATTTTTTCAACATCTAATTCCCTTACTTAAAATAAAATTCATAATCAAAGCCACCTATATATGTAGGATATTTTAAGAACAACTTTCCGTCATTAAAATATTCATCGTATGACATTTGTTCTTTTTTTTCATTATTCTGTGTAATAAATAGTTTATTAACTGTATCTATTTTATTCACATTATACAAAGAAGTATTTACAAGAGGAACACTTCTAGCCGTATTTCCCCAACAATACATCTGAGAAGCACTTCCTAAACCAGTCATAGCACATACAAACTTTTTGTCTGTTTCTTTTAACTTGATTTTTAAATTATCTATACCCCAAGATTCGTTATTTACGTCTTCAAAGAACTTAGACCAATAGTTCGCATATAAAGGATCTGTAAATTCAAGACTTGTTTTAAACTTTAACACTAGCTTACCACGCGAATCAAGTTTTGCTTTTAATTTATATCTATACATTTGATCTTCGGCATAACCTGTTTCAGGTCTAATATTATCTTGTAAATCTATACCCGTAATATTACTATCTTTTAAATATTGTTGAAAATCCATTACAAAGTGATCTTTTGCCAATAACTCTCCATTTGCGAAAAACTCAAATCTTTCTCCATCCCAAGTATCAATTTCATAAAAATCAAACTCTATTTCTACTTCATAATTTGCATATCCTGGAAAGCTAAAAGTCTTAGTTAAAATAAAAGGACTTTTATTAGAATAAGCGATTGGAAATCTACCTAAAAATGTAGTTGCTGGTATTTGTGTAGTATCCCCATTATCTAAAATTCTTGTTCTACTTTTATTACTCCATCCAATTGTATCATCTTCATAATCTTCTTTTGCTAATACTTTACCATCAGAACTTCTTAAAATTTGTAAATTATCAATCCCCCAAGACTCTTCATGAGAACCACCATTTAAAGTACTAGCAAATGCAAGTTTTATTTTACCATTTGAATCAAGTTTTGTATTAACTAAAATTGCATGTTTTTCTGCAGGTCCCCACCAACCACTTTGTCCATCAACGTTTATTTTAATACCACCATCATCAAAAGTATCATCTAAATCTATTCTATATCTTTTTTCAAATACTTTTACATCATTTGCATATACTCTAAAATATTCTCTATCCCAAGAGTCAATTTCATAAAAATCAAGCTTAATAGTTACATTTTCATTTTTTAATGATGTCCCAAAATCAAAAATCTTATATAAGAAACTACTATTATAACTTGGATATGCATATCTTCCTAAAAATCTTGTAGCTTCCTCTCCACCATTATGAACGCTTTTTCTATTCCATCCTATAGTATCATCTTCATAATCTTCGTTTATTTCTTTTATATTGTGATCTAACTTAAAAATTGATACATTTGAAAAATTTGCATATTTTTTATTATTTATTATATTTTCTTTTGTATTTAATTTATTAATTGCTTTTTCAAATAACTTATCTGATGTCACACAGTTAGTGCCATTTGGTTTTTTACATGTTAAAAGTGAAGAATCTCCTTTTAATTCAAGTTCTTTATTGATATAAAGAATAGATTCTTTACCCGTATTTTCTTTATAATAAGAAACACTTATTGCATCTTCTGGTATAGTACTTGAAGAAATTTTTCTTATATCAAGTCCATTTGTAGTTCTATAAAAATAGTTATCTAATCCTTTTAAAACAAACTCATTTGTATTTACAAAAATAGCATCAGGATTAAACTTCTTAGATGAAATTCTAGTTGGTTTACTATAATTAGTTCCATTTCTTTCACCCCATATCCAAAAGTTTTTATTTGTATCTATTGCACCAAAAGTTCTTGTATCTCTTAATGCAAAAACTTTTTCAAAAACTACCCCATCAGCTAAAACTTTAATAGGAGTTAAAGAAGTATAAAAAGTATCATTTTTGTTAATACCTAAAGCCTTATTATAGTTTTTCCCTATTGTATAAATTTCTCCCTCATCAGATAGCACAGCGATGATATCTTCAACCATTACTAAATCTTTTAGATATATTTCATTTGAATTATTTAGTTTATCATCTTTCCCTCTTGCGAAGAACTTATTTCTTTTTAAGATTGAACTTGAATTTATTTGAGTTTGCATGTCTTCATAATAAGTAGAGTTTATTAAACCATTACAATATAAATCTCCACCAAACTTTTTAGTAATACCTGTTTGAAAAAAATCAAAAATTGGAGAGATTGCACATACATTAGTACTGTTTAAAGACATTTTCTCAAATTTTATTCGATAAGGATTGTTATACCATTTTTTATCTCTTCTTGATTCACCACCAATTTTTTGTTCATCGTCAATTTGAACTTTTAACATAACAGGTGTATTTACATAATCAGGACTTAAAGTTTTATCTATTTGACCAAAAGAATTAATCCCTACTTTTTTATAATCATTGTTCCCCCAACAAAAGATATCACCATTTGCTAACATACATCCACCATCTCTTCTAATAACTAAATCTTTAGAGTTTGGTATATAAGAAATAATTCTATCTTCAATATCTTCATCTTCACTTTGATTATTTAAAGCACTACCTGTTGCTACAGGAACCCATGGTATTTCAACATCACCTTGATAATAATACTCAAACCATTGTCCATTTTTTAAAGCATAAGCTTTGTCTCCAATTTTTGCTTTTATATGAAGTAAATTATTCACATCCTCAACATAAACTGGCTCTTCTTGATATACTTCAAAATGATTATTTATACTTTCACAATATTTATAAACAAGACTACTTCCTTTTAATTCATAGTAGTTTTTACCCTCAGGACATTTTTTATTATCTAAAACTACTAATTGATTATCATTTAATAAATTTACAATTTGTTTTTGTGCTTTATCATATAAAACTTGTGAACCTTTTAGAATTTCCATTTTAGTACTATTTTTAGGAGCTTGTGTATTTACTCTAAAAATTCTATTTGTATAAAAATTATAAAAGTATCTATTATTCTTATTATAATTTTTATTATCTACTAATGCACCTTTAATAAAACAGTTATTATTTTCATCAAATTTTACATCAATATCTGCATTTGTTAGAGGATTGTTTTTATCAAATTTTAAACCTAAATAATCTTTATTTAACAATAAACTCCAGTCTAATACTCCTGTGTTTTCATTTTTAGGAATTTTTCCTGTATGTAAAATGTATTTATTAATAGCAAGAGCAATATATTCTTCTTTTTGAATAACTTTTTTTACGGCATTCATTACGGATTGTTTTTCATTACTTGAAAAAACAATGCTAAAAAGAACTAATACTAAAACTAAAGCTTTGATTTATTCCACCTTCATAATTTGATTATTTGCTAACTTAATATACTTAGAACCATTTTCCTCAAAAACAAATACACCAACCTTTAAGTTATTTAGTTTTGAGTTTGTTTTCCCTACATTTTTTATAGTTATATTTCCCTTTGTAAAAAGTTTTTTATTATATTCTATCCAACTAGAATCATTGAAATACCATCTAATTGAGTGTTCATTTATACTACAAAACACATTTGTTTTATTAGTACCTTGACAATTTTTCTTTATAATATAACCATCTTTTAAAATACTATGAATAGTTTTTGCTTTTTCATCTTTTAGAATAATTTCTACATAAGATTTTGATAAATCAATACTTGTATTTGTACCATCCATATAAACAGAAGTTCTATCACGATATAAATCTCTTTTATAAATTTCTACCATATAATCTTCGGCTTTTCTACTTATCCCAAATTTTAATTTTAAATTTTTTGCATCTTTAAAATCAATTTGTTCACCCATAAGATTTTTATCAGAAAAATTTGTCCCTAGAAATTTATCATTGACTAAATCACTCATTGTTGGAATCTTAAAATTAGTCAAAAGATATCTTTCATACTCTTTTGCTAATTTTTCCTCAAGATTTACCAAGTTTTGAGTATATAAAACATTTCGTTGCTCTATATATTTTTCATTTGAAAAACTAAAAGTACAAAAGATAATAAGTAAATATACTATTTTCATTATTTTACCTTTCTTATTGTACTTTTAGTTTTAAGATATTTTTCCCCTTCAAAATCATACAATACCACTCCAAGAGGAAGTTCTTTAAATTCAATATTATCATAAAAAGAAATATCATCTATTATTACAATAGGCCCTTTTTCATAATTTTTAGGATAATAGTACATCAAAAGTCTATTTTTTAAACTTGTTTCATAGATATAAATATGATCTTTATTAACACCCGTTAAATCTTTTTTTATACAATATTTACCAGAAAGAGGATTATCACATGAAATCAAATTTTTATTTTGTGTATTTATAAGATTATAAATATTTTTAGCAAGATTTGATTCAAGTATTATTTGAATTTTATTATTATATAAAAAAGTTTTTTTTCTAAAAGTATCACTCTCATACATATTTTTTAAAAAAGTATCTTTTTCAATAAGACTTGTCAATCTATAATTTATACTTTTTTTTGCTCCATCTAATACTATATTTTTAAAATAATCTGAGTTGTTTTCCAAAATCATTGAGTTCAAACTTATCCCTAAAACTGAACTCAAATCAGTAAAAGAAGCGGGCCTTTTATAGTTTTCCAATAAATAAACTTCATAAGCTTTAGCAATAGACTCTTCTTGTTGAATAACATTTTTAAGCTCTTGTAAAACTTCTTGTCTTTGCTCAAAATCAAAAGTTCTTGTATCCACTTCATTTGTATTAGCAACTAAAGAAGAACAAATAAAAATAGATATAAACATATAGATTTTTATCATAATTCATCCTTTAATTCATTATATATTTTCATATCTCTTGAGTTTTTACTAGATAGAAGTTTTTGTTTTATTCTATTTTTAAAGTAAGCCTCTTTTCTTTCTTTCAATTGTGATTGAGTCAAGCTTTCACTATCTAAGTTTTTCATATCTTGATAAATAACACTATAAGGAGTATTATTCTCTATCATCTCTACAATAGAAGATTTACTATTTGAATTTTGCATAGCAAGAGATATTAACTCTATAGTCTTTTCTACTCTATTTTGAACTATTTCATCTTCATGTAAAGAGTTTTTATTTGTCATACCAATTTGAAAGTTTATTTCTGTTCCATTTTGAGTAGTGCTTGTTTGCATACCATACTCTTTAAGCTTCGCTTTTAAAGCAAGAAGTTTTATCTTTTCATTTTCATCTATGATAAATTCTGCATTTTCATTTAATAAAGAATCATTATGAATATTACCACTTCTTCTATTGCTTAAAAGAATTTTTTCCCAGTTTTTACCTTTTGGTAAGAAAGCTATAATCTCATCCCTAGTAATTTGACTTGGGTCTTTATTGTACTGCTTGGAAATAAGTTCTTTTATTTCTGTAATTAGTTCAAAACTTTGTTGAATATTTTTAGCATTTTGAATATCTTCATAAGCTTTATAAGAAACAGATGCAGTAAACACAAGAGTAATAGCAATAGCTGAGGATACCCATATATTTCCTATCATCTTTTATCCTTTCTTATGTTAAAGAACTAAAACAAAGTATTTATTAATACTCTGATTTAGTTTTTTAGAGCTTAAAACCAAAGGTCTAAGCCTTTGGTTTTTACTCTTGATTTACTGTAGCAGGAATATCTTTGTAATAAATAGTAAAAGTTCCATCTGTTGCATTATCACCTGAAGTTACAGAGTTTGCTGTTGGAACGTTACCATCCTCATCTAATTCTACTGGCTTAGCATCTTTTGTTATTCTATCAATAGATGCTACTGCTTTTAGATCTTCTGCTACTTGAGACTCTAAAAATGTTGAATTATCTGCTAACTCATTTAATAAAACAACTCTAATTCCAGGTCTTTTTGTTATTTTATCAGTTGCAGAAGCCTTAGTGGGATTTACTATTAAATTAATTAACATTGAAGGACTTGCTTCACCACCAAATGAAATAGCACTATAAGTATTAAGTTGTCCTGATGCATTACCAGCGCCAGTGTTATCACCAATTTCATTATTTATCTGATCAGCAAAATAACCTAGTTTTGCTAAATCAGTTAATGTAGTTGTTTTTGTTATTACTCTATCTCTTGCAGCTAATTGTAAACCTTGTTTAATATTTGCTATTTCAGTAATAATACTTGTCTTTTGGGCAATTCCCTCAATCTTATCACCAGTTCCCCCGAATGTTTGGAACATATAAATCATTGCTCCAACTACTACGATTACCATTGCTATCAGTTGTGGCATTTTAATCCTTTATTTTTAATTTTCATTACCTACCTACCGCCCTTAAATAATATAAACTCAAGCTCTACTTATAAATAATACAAGCTAAAATACCATCACTATTATTACCTGTGTCAGCTATTTCTTTTGTTGTACTATTATACGATACAAAATCATTTCTAAATGTTCCAAAAAGATTGTTTTCACAATACTCTCTCCCTATAAAACTTTCAGAAAATCTATTTTTTGACATCAAAGTTGAATCACTTGTAAAGTTCATAAATAATATATAAGAGCTAGTATCAAAAGTAATACTTGGAGTTAATGAAGCTCCATTATTTACCTCTGATGAAGGTACAATCCTCCAAGTAACGCCACTATTTTGAAAAGTAATTGTAGTATTTACACCAGCCCCTGTTGAAGGATTTGGATTAGTTTCAATACTATCATATAAGATATCATCTTCATCTAACGCTTCAAAATTTGCAGTAGTCACACTCTCACCAGATTCAATATAAACATTTACAAAACCATCAATCAAACTAAACATAGATTCTACTCTTTTAAGTTCAGCTTGGATAGTACTATCATCAGCTTCATATCTAGTAAGCATAATAATCATAGCAGATGAAACAGCTAAAATAGACGCTACTAAATATGGCATAAGAGTTCCTTATTACTTGCATTTCACTTTATTATACTATATATTTTTTAAAAATGTATAATTTTTTAAAAAAAATAATTTTAATTTACTAAAAATTATTAAAAATAACAAATCAATAATTTTTAAATAAATTTATTTATAATTTATTAAGTTAACCTTTTATTAAATAATAAATATTAAGATATAAAAAACAAAGGACATATTATGTTTGCAATCTATAATAGCGGAAGTGTTGGTTTTAGAAGTACAGCAGACAATTTATATGAATTGAAAAATACAGATGCACCAGGAGAAGTTAGATTAAAACCTGATGATGATACACTTTTTCAAGAATATATGGATTCAAAAAATAAAAAAAACTCTCAAGAAAATCCAAACTTACAAGCAATAAATAGCTATAAAAAAATGGCAAATATAGATACAAATGAACCAGTTTATCACGTAAAAGATATTATGACAGAAAACTGTATTTATATAAAAAATAAAGCCACACTAGATGAAGCTTATAAAGTATTAAAAGAAAACAAAGTAAGTCAAATACCAGTAGTAAATGATGAAAAAAAAATATATGGATTAATAAATAAAAAAATCATCTTAAATGAAATAATGCAAGAACCTGATGAAGCAAGAATAATTTTACAAAAAAGAATTATAGATATTCAAAATAATGAACTAATCGCAACCGATCCAATATCAGATATAAGAAGAGTTTCTAAAGTAATGATTGATTTTAAATTAGATGCTATACCTGTTGTAAATGAAGATGATGTACTAGTAGGAATAGTATCAAAAACAGATATTATAAAAGCTGTTTCAAATATCCCATCTTTACAATTGTGGGGATGATATAATATTTTGATTAAATATGTATTTGTTTTAAATGGCACGCCTGGTAGGATTCGAACCCACAACCCCCGGGGCCGAAACCCGGCGCTCTATCCAGTTGAGCCACAGACGCTTATGTTTTAAGATTGGAATATTAACATAGGTAAACTTAAAAAATTTAAGCTACCTATTTTTTTGTTTATTTTCATACATTAGTTCATCTGCTTGCTCTAATATATTTGATATATTATCACCTTTTTTAAAATCAACTATTCCATAAGAAAAAGAAAATTGTAAGCTTTGAACTTTTGCAGATTTTAGTTTTTGTTTTGATAATTTTTCTTGAGTTTCTTTCATAGTTTTATTTATGTCTAAAGAGTTTAAACTATCACCTGTAAATAGTACCATAAATTCATCACCTGCATACCTAACAACATCTACACCTTTATGATTTAATTCATTTAAAAGAAATTTTACTAGATATTTTAAAACTTGATCTCCTAAAAGATGTCCATAAGTATCATTTATAATTTTAAATTTATTTAAATCAATAAAGCAAAGTTTCCCTGACTCTTTAAAGTTTTCATTTTCTAAAAAATAATCCATAAACCATTTTCTATTATATGCTGATGTTAAACTATCTGAAAAAAGCTCCTTTTGTAAAAACTGTATTTGCTTTTGCATTTGACTTAATTCATTTGTGATTGAATTTAAAGCTTCTCCATCTTTATTTTCAATAGCAACTTTAGCTTGTTTTGTAGATTCTTTTATATTATCAAGGTTTTCATTTGTACTTTTTACAATTTTATTTACTATATTAGTATCATATTGTAACTCTTGTAATATTGTATTTTTATTATCAATATCTACTTTAAGTTCTTTAGCAAATTGAGCAAATGTTTTTGAATAATCCCCAGGAAGAACTATGTCATTATTTTTTAAATTTTTTACAGTTAGATATGTTACTTCTCTTAGTTTTTCACTCATAAATATTTATTCCTTACAATATTTTTTAATATTATACATAAATAATACAAAAATTTATATTATATAACAAATAATATAACTTATAAAAGATTATCTACTATGATGAAAATAAAAAATACTATTCCTAAATAACCATTTACAGTAAAAAAAGCTCTATCTATTTTAGTAAAATCTTTATTCACTAAATAGTGTTCATAAGTAAGCATTATAGCACTTATTAGTACTGCTAAATAAGCAAATAAACCACTTTGAGATGTAATAACAAATAGTAACCAGAAAATAACTGTTAAGATATGAAACACTCTTGAAATAAACATAGTTTTTTGTGCACCAAACTTTGAAGGAATTGAGTGTAATTTTAATTTTTTATCTACTTCCATATCTTGCAATGAATAAAGTAAATCAAACCCTGCTACCCAAAACATAACCCCAATACTTAAAAGTATAGTCCATAAAGGTATAGTTTCACTTACAGCAACTACTCCTGCTATGGGAGCTAAAGCTAAAGATATTCCTAAAATTACGTGAGCTAAATATGAAAATCTTTTAAAATATGAATAAGAACCAATTATTATTAATATTGGAATTGATAAATAAAAAGCTAAATCATTTACAAAATAAGCTACAGCTATAAAACCTAAAGCATTTGCTATATTAAAAATAAGCATAGATTTTACAGAAATTCTTCCATCCACATTTGGTCTATTTTCTGTTCTGGGGTTTAAAGCGTCTATATCTCTATCCATATATCTATTGAAGCCCATAGCAAAGTTTCTTGCAGTTAAAGCAGCTAAAATACCTAAAATAAGAAGTTTAAAGCCAAACCAACCTTTTGCTGCTACAACCATCGCTATAAATATAAATGGTAGTGAAAAAATTGAGTGTTTAAACATCACTAGTTCATTGAAGTCGTTAATTTTTTTTATAAGTTTTTCCATGAGAGAATTCTATCAAATTAATTAAAAATGTAAGTTTAAAATATTATTTAAAATAAACTCAGAAAATATAAGTATAATGAGGGTATTAAAATTTTATATTATTGAAAAAAGAAGAAAAATGAAAAAACTATTAACACCTATTTTAATTATTTTAATTTCTATAAATTTTACGGCTTGTGTAACAAAATCACAAACAGATGTATTAGATTCAAGTAAAGAAGATGTTTCAGACTTATTATCACAACTAATTGAAAAAGAAAAAGAAATAAACAGGCTTAATAAAAAACTAGAAGCTTGTAAAGAAGCCTCAAAGTAATCTTTCACAAAAACTTAGCTAGAATGAAAATATGAAAGAAATAGCAATTATTGGCTCAACTGCCTCAGGAAAAACTGGCTTATCAATTGAGATAGCTAAAAAAACAGATTCTATTATATTATCACTTGATTCTTTGAGTGTCTACAAAGAAATTGATATTGCTTCTGCAAAACCTACAAAAAATGAAAGAGATAATATTATCCATTTCGGGATAGATGAAGTTTATCCAAATGAAGAATTTGATGTAATAGAATTTATAAAACTTTATAAAAAAACAAAAAAATATGCCCAAGAAAATAATAAAAATTTAATCATCGTAGGTGGAACAAGTTTTTATTTAAAAACATTAATTGAAGGTATGTCTATTGGTGTAAATTCAAAAATAAAACTTGATATACCTGTAGATGAAGCTTATGATTTACTCTATTCTTTAGACAAAGAATATATGCAAAAAATTGAGAAAAATGACAAGTACAGAATAGAAAAAGCTTATGCTATTTATAAAGACTCAAAATTAACACCAACTCAATACTTTAAAGAAAATCCCAAAAAACCAATAGCTCCAAATCTTAAAATATTTGAGATTTTATGGGATAGAGATGAGCTTAGAAGAAGAATAAGTCTCAGAACAAAGCAAATGATAAAAGATGGTTTAATTGATGAAGTAATTTACTTAGAAAATAAATATACAAGAGAACCAAACTGTATGAGTTCAATTGGAATTATTGAAACATTAGAATATCTTGATGGAAAAATAAATAAAGAACAATTAGAAGAAAAAATATCTTTAAATACAGCTAAGCTAGCAAAAAGACAAAATACTTTTAACAAAGGACAATTTGAAAATAAAACTTCAAATATAATAGAAAACTTAAATTCAGATATTATTAAGTATTTTTCGCTATAATCCCGCTTTACAAGAGTTTAATAAAGGACAACATAAGATTTGATCTTTTATTTTACATTAATTAATATAAGGAATATGGCGTGAAAAAAGATATCCACCCAGATTATAAAGAGTGTACAGTATCTTGTGCTTGTGGTAACTCATTTGTAACTAAATCAAATGTTGAAACTATGAGAATTGATATTTGTAACGCTTGTCACCCATTCTTTACTGGTGAGCAAAAAATTGTTGATGCTGCTGGTAGAGTTGAGAAATTCAAAGCTAAATATAACAAATAATATTTATGCTTACTTTAGTTCCAACTCCAATAGGAAACCTCGAAGATATTTCTTTAAGGGCTTTAAATGTTCTATTGGAAGCGGAACTAATTTTTTGTGAAGATACAAGAGTCACAAAAAAACTTCTAAATTTACTAGGTGAAAAAAATAGCCTAGACTTTTCAAACAAACTTTATCAATCTTTTCATTCACATAATGAAAATCAAGTATTAAAAACTTTATCAAAAGAAACTTTTGCTAAAAATGTTGTTTATGTAAGTGATGCTGGAATGCCTTGTGTTTCTGACCCAGGAGCAACACTTGTAGATTTTTGTATACAAAATGACATAAAATATGATGTATTACCAGGAGCCAATGCAGTTTTAACTGCTTATGCAATGAGTGGGTTTACACATACTACTTTCGCATTTCATGGCTTTTTAGCCCATAAAGGAAGTGAAAGAACTTCAAAACTAGATGCTATTTTAAACGATGATAAACTAGCAATACTTTATGAATCACCCCATAGACTTCTAAAACTATTAGAAGAACTATCTAAAAAAGATGAAAATAGAACAATATTTTTAGTAAAAGAAATATCAAAACTTTATCAAACTTCATATAAAGATACAGCTTTAAATTTATTTGAACAGCTAAAACAAACTCAAATAAAAGGCGAATGGGTAGTAGTGATAGAACCTATAGCAAAAACGGGAGAAGCTCTAAGTCTAAAAGATATTGAAGATTTAGATATAGCACCTAAAATAAAAGCTAAACTTTTAGCAAAAATGACAGGAAGAAAAACTAAAGAAATTTACCAAGAACTAATGTAAAAGAGGTTTATCAAGATTTTTTAGATAAAATCTAGCCATGATAATATACGGTAAACAAATTGTACTTTATGTACTAGACAAACACCCCCATTTAATTGAAGAAGTAATGTTTTCTAAAGAGATAGATAAAAAGCTATTCTCTAAGTTTTTAAAACTTGGTAAAAAGATTATCAAGCTTGATAATAAAAAAGCTCAAGGCCTTTCAAAAGGTGGGAATCATCAAGGCTTCTTCTTAAAACTAAAAGAGTTTGAATATACTGATATCAAAGATATCAAAAATATGAACTTTATTTTAGTATTAGATGGATTAACTGATGTGGGAAATATTGGAGCTATTGTTAGAACAGCTTATTCACTTGGAGTTGAAGGAATTGTAGCCTCAAACGTAAGAACCCTAAATAACTCAGGAATCTTTAGAACAAGTGCAGGTTCTCTAATAGATGTACCTTTTGCACTTTATCCAAAAAGTGTTGATTTAGCAAATGAACTTCAACAATGTGGTTTTGCACTAATTGGTGCAACAATGGATGGAACTGATTTAAAAAAATATGGAAAAATCGAAAAAACAGATAAGGTAGCTTTATTTTTAGGAAGTGAGGGAGAGGGAATATCTCCTAAAGTCCAAAAGAAACTTGATCTAAAAGTATCTATTGGAATGGAACACGATTTTGACTCATTGAATGTATCAGTTGCAGCAGGAATATTAATTTATAACTTAAAAAAATAGAGATTAAAAATGATAAAAAAATTAGTTTTAATAATTGCATTGAGTATTACATTAAGTGCAAATTTAGATATGAAAATTGAAAATTTATTAGGTTCAAATACTTATAATACTCACAAAAACTTAATAAATTTTATTTTTTCAAAAAAAAGTGCTTACTATCAAAATGGTAAATTAAACTATACTTTAGTAACACAAAAATTAAGTAATAACAATTTATTAAAACTAAAATACCCTTCTACAAAATATATTGATATAGAGTTCAAACTTATAGGAGAACAAAAAAAATCTCTACTTATTGTAAAAGATATCTTGAAATCATTGGGACACTATTATTATTTTACACAAGAAGCTAAATACGAAAAAAATAAATTACTATGGAAAATAAAATTAAAAACTGATGTCGCCATCAACCCTCTTAGATTATCACAGTCTCTTGATAAAACAAATAGCAAGATACTAAATATAATTAAAGAGGGTAGCTCTAAATTTACTTATGTAATTGATTTTACAAATAGTAAATTAGCAAAAGTTGAAGACTTAACTATTAATAATGATGTTATTTTAAAAAAACCTATTAAACCTTATATGATAAGTATAGCCAATGCTTCTACTTTAAATATAGAATCACATACAGGTAATAGATGGCATCCTAATATTACTTTTTATGATAACAATATGAATATTATAGAAATTATTAAAGAAAATAGTCAAAAAAGAAGTTTTAAAGTTGATGTACCAACAGATACATCCTATATCAAAATAGATGATTTATATTCCCTTACAAATTTAAGAAGAGGGATTAGTATAACTAAGGAGTAAAAAAGTGTTTCCTGAAATAGAGTTTGAAAGAATGAAAAGACTTCCTAATTATGTGTTTGCAGAGGTAAACAATATAAAAATGGAAGCAAGAAGAAATGGTGAAGATATTATAGATTTTTCAATGGGAAATCCTGATGGACCTGCACCAAAACATATCACTGATAAATTAACAGAAGCAGCACAAAAACCAAAAAATCATGGTTATAGTGCAAGTGCAGGTATTTATAAATTAAGACTTGCTATTTGTAATTGGTATAAAAGAAAATATGGAGTAGAAGGTTTAGACCCAGATAAACATGCTTGTGCAACTATGGGATCTAAAGAAGGTTATGTGCATTTAGTACAAGCTATTGTAAATGTTGGAGATACAGCTGTTGTACCAGACCCTACATATCCTATTCATTCTTATGCTTTTATGTTAGCAGGTGCAGGTATTCATAAATTTGAATTAAGTTTTGATGATGAATATAAAGTTGATGAAGATTTATTTTTTGAAAGATTACAAAAAACTTTAGA
The DNA here is from genome assembly GCF_049472155.1 of Arcobacter rhizosphaerae. Taxonomy (NCBI): domain Bacteria; kingdom Pseudomonadati; phylum Campylobacterota; class Epsilonproteobacteria; order Campylobacterales; family Arcobacteraceae; genus Arcobacter; species Arcobacter rhizosphaerae. The sequence goes on from NZ_JBMOVW010000003.1 coordinate 142,514, forward strand.
CGAGTCAATACCAAAAGCTAAATTTGTGGTTGTAAACTTCCCACATAATCCAACGTGTGCAACAGTTACACCTGAATTTTACCAAAGACTAGTTGATTTAGCTAAAAAAGAAAGATTTTATATCATCTCTGATATTGCTTATGCAGATATCACATTTGATGGTTATAAAACTCCATCAATTTTCCAAGCAAAAGGTGCTTTAGATGTAGCAGTTGAATCATTTACTTTATCTAAATCTTATAATATGGCAGGATGGAGAGTTGGATTTATCACAGGAAATGAAAAGCTTGTAGGAGCATTAAAAAGAATCAAGTCGTGGCTTGATTATGGTATGTTTACTCCAATTCAAGTTGCAGCTACTGTAGCACTTGATGGACCACAAGATTGTGTAGAAGAGCATATTGAAAAGTATCATAAAAGAAGAGATGTTATGTTAGAAGCTTTTGCAGATGCAGGATGGGAAATGAATACTCCAAATGCTTCAATGTTTATTTGGGCAAAAATTCCAAAATGTGCTCAGCACTTAGGAAGTATGGAGTTCTCAAAACAACTTCTAACAGAAGCAAAAGTTGCAGTAAGTCCAGGTATTGGTTTTGGAAGATATGGTGACCAATATGTAAGAATTGCTTTAATTGAAAATGAAAAAAGAATTAGACAAGCTGCAAGAAATATAAAAAATTATTTAAAAACTTTAGAAAAATAGGAATAAAAATGTTAAAAGTAGGAATTATCGGTGTAGGAACTGTTGGAGCTAGTGTTGCAAATATTTTAAGAGACAATAAAGATATTATTACTGCAAGAGCTGGTACACAAATAGAACCTGTACTAGGTGTAGTTTCAAACTTAAATAAAGATAGAGATGTATCAATAAAATTAACAGATAATGTTGATGAAGTATTAAACGATGAATCAATTGATATTGTTGTTGAATTAATGGGTGGAATTGAAAAACCTTATGAGATTGTAAAAAAAGCACTTGAAAAAGGTAAGGCTGTGGTTACTGCTAATAAAGCATTATTAGCATACCATAGATATGAATTACAAGAAATAGCTGGTGATACTGCATTTGAATATGAAGCAGCTGTTGCAGGAGGTATTCCAATTATTAATGCCTTAAGAGAAGGTTTAACAGCTAATAATATTGATACTATTAGAGGTATCATGAATGGTACTTGTAATTATATGTTAACTAAGATGATAAATGAAGGTGTTGATTATGACACTATCTTAAAAGAATCACAAGAATTAGGTTATGCAGAAGCTGACCCAACATTTGATGTTGGAGGATTTGATGCAGCCCATAAACTACTAATTCTTGGATCAATTGCTTATGGTATAGATGCTAAACCAGAAGATATCTTAATTGAAGGTATTGAAAATATTGAACCTGCTGATATTGAGTTTGCAGGGGAGTTTAACTATTCAATTAAACTTTTAACAATTGCTAAAAAAGTAGGAAACCAAATCGAACTTAGAGTTCATCCTGTATTTATTCCAAATGATGAAATGATCGCTAAAGTTGATGGAGTAATGAATGGTATTTCTGTTATAGGAGATAGAGTTGGTGAGACTATGTATTATGGTCCAGGTGCTGGTGGTGATGCTACTGCTTCTGCTGTAATTGCTAATATCATTGATGTTGCTAGACGAGGTAAAGGTTCACCAATGCTTGGATTTGAAACTCCAAATAGTGAAAAACTTTCTTTAATGAAAAAAGATGATATCCAAACAAAATACTACCTAAGACTTACGGTTGAAGATAAAGCTGGAGTTCTAGGAAAAATAGCAAATATTTTAGGAGATAAAAATATTTCTATTGAAAAAATGATTCAAAAACCAATTGACGATGAAACAGCGCATATATTACTTTCAACGCATACATCTGTTGAAAAAAATATCAATGATGCCATTAAAACATTGGAAGATACTAGTGTGGTTACTAAAAAGCCTATGATGATTAGAATAGAGGACTAAACTCCTCTATTTTATAAATTTTATTATTTACTTCTTTTTTTCTTTATAATTAAACTTTTTACACTATAATCCATTTTATTCTATTTTACAGGATATACTATTTTGAAACAAACAAATGAATTAACAACAAAAAAAATTCCCTTTTTAATTAAACAACTTGCCATACCAGCAAGTACAGGGATGTTTTTTAATACCATGTATAATGTAGTTGATACATTTTATGCTGGTCTTATCTCAACACAAGCAGTTGCTGCATTATCTTTATCGTTTATGATATTTTTTACTATTATTGGCTTTGGATATGGATTTTCATCTGCTACAACGGCACTTATTGGAAACCACTTTGGTAAAAAAAGATATAAATTAGCTTCTTTATATGCTCAAAAAGGTTTAGTATTTATTCCTTTAATTGGAGTGTTTTTAACTATCTTGGGAATTATTTTTGCTCCAAGCCTTTTTATATTACTTGGAGCAAAAGAACAGTATTTACAAGATGCCATGACATACATAAACCCTATTTTATATGGAAGTATTTTCTTTATGGTAAATTTTGCTTTAAATGCAATACTTGTAGCCAAAGGTGATACAAAAACATATAGAAATACTTTGATTTTTGGTTTCTTTGCAAACTTAGTTCTAAACCCTTTATTTATTTATGGATTTTTATTTATTCCAGCATTAGGACTTCAAGGTATAGCAATAGCTACTGTTTTAATCCAAATAATAAATATGTTTTATATGCTTTACAAAGTAAATCAAACAAATATTATAAGATATGATAGACTTGATTACTTTTTACCAAATATAAAAGTATATAAAGATTTTATAAACCAAGGTTTGCCTGCTAGTTTAAATATGCTTATTATGTCCATAGGTTCACTTATACTTACATATTTTGTGTCACATTATGGTATGGAAGCAGTAGCAGGATATGGTATAGGTTTTAGAGTAGAGCAACTTATGCTTTTACCAGCACTAGGACTTAATACAGCTGTTTTAACTCTTGTATCCAACAATTATGGTGCGAAAAAATATGATAGAGTAATTGAGACTTTAAAAGTTGCTATAAAATATGGATTTATAATTTCAACTTTTGGAATAGTATTCTTAAGCATATTTGGAAGATTGATTATCTCACAATTTGACTCAAATGAGATAGTTGTAAACTATGGTTTAGATTACTTACTTATTGAAGTTTGGATTTTCTATGCTTATGTGGTTTTATTTATTTGTGTATCTACACTTCAAGGAATAAAAAAACCAAAAATGATTTTATATATAGCTTTATATAGACAAATTTTTGCTAAATTTATAATTGCTTACTTAATAGTAAAATATTTTGAAATGAGCTTTGCATCACTTTGGATAGGTATCTTTATAGTTATAAATTCAGCAGCAATATTTGCATACTTTTATACAAACAACCTTCTTAAAAAACATTGTCATAGAACTTTATAGTTCTATGATTTAAATACTTAAATTACTCTGAATCCAATTAGCTCTTTTAAAGGTTCTTCTAAAACTTCCATAGCTTCATTTAAGTTAATATCATTTTGTTTACAAAGTTTTTTAAGTGTTTTTTTAATTGATTCTTTTTTATTTAGATTTTTTATAAGAGCATATAGAAACTCATTTATTTCTCTAAATAGTACCTCATCACTTGAAAAGTCATAATATATTACTGTAAAATTTTCTCTTTTTTCTTCATAGTTTGTATTTATAATATCATATTTAAATCTCTTAATTCTTGCACTTTGTTTTAGAGTATAAGAATTCTCCCATGAAAACTCTTTTATTTTTTTTGTTTTATACTCTTTCATTAGAAGTTCTAATTCAATCCAATCAAAATATAAAAGCTCATATAAAAATTTTCTATTATGAAATAGCTTCTTTCTTTTCACCATTTTTCTATAATCATCTGCTATTTGCCAAACAAAAGGCGTTGAGGGAGGATTTTTTAAAAATAAAAATATACTCTCATCTAATTCTTTTGGAGATACATATTTTATAAATAAAGGAAAGGTATTATTTATAATTTCTTCATATCTATAAAACACCAATTTTTGGTAAATCCCATAAGCATTTGAGCTTGGATTTTCTTGTTGTTTTGAAATGATATCAAAAAATCTATTTTCTACATCTCTTTCTAATTTAGCCATTTCTAACTTCTTTATAAATTTTTTTCATTTGTTTATATTCAGTTATTAACTCCTCTAAAGGAGGAATATTATTATCCCTCTCAATCATCACAGGAGCATCTACTTGCTTTAAAGTATACTCTAAAAGTTTCCATACACCTTTATCTATTGGCATTCCATGAGAATCTATTTTCATATTTGCTTCTTCATCAAAATAATGCCCTGCTGTATGCATATAAGCAACCTTACTTTTATCTATTTGATCTATAAATCTTCTTGCTTTAAAACCATGATTTACAGAGTTTACAAAAACATTATTTACATCAAGTAGCATTTTTGCACCTGATTTTTCCATTACTTCATTTATAAAATCAACTTCTGCCATTTCACTGTAAGGTACTAAATAATAAGTTGCATTTTCAAGTATCAAATTTCTTTGAATAATATCCTCAACCTCTTTAACTCTATCACTTATAACTTCAATCATTTTTTTAGTCATAGGAACAGGTAATAGTTCATAAGATTGTTTATTATCTAATGATGAAAAACTTAGATGTTCAGAATAGTATTCGATATTGTATCTATCTAAAAAAGTTTTGATCTGTTTAACAAACTTTTTATTAAGTTTGTCAACAGACCCAATTGATAGTGATAAACCATGGGCTATAGTTGGTCTTTCAAAAACTGCTTGCTCGAAAGCTTTTTCAAAAAGTTTTGGCATAAACATCCAATTTTCAGGAGTAACCTCCCAAAAATCAGGTCTAAATTTTGTATCTTCTAAATCAAGCAGAAAATCGCTTCTAAGTCCTAAGCCACAGCCTTTTAAATTTATCATCTAATCATCTTCTCCGTTTCATCCACATTTACCAGCGCCACAAGCACCAGTTGCTTTTTTCTCAGTTTTTTTCATGTCACCACCACATTTACCAGCACCGCATGAACCTTTTTTCATTTCTTTTTTCTTCATGTCACCGCCACATTTACCAGCTCCACAAGAACCTTTTTTATCTTTTTTCATATCGCCACCACACTTACCAGCACCGCATGAACCTTTTTTCTCCATTTTCTTAGTTTCACCACCACATTTACCAGCTCCACAAGATCCATTTCCTGCAAATGCTGCTGTTGTTGTTAACGCTGCCCCTAGCATAATTCCTGCTAATGTCATTTTTTTACTCATCTCTTATCCTTTTATTTAAATTTAATTTTTTATTTTTCTACTGCTTGTACTTCTACTTGAATTTTTACATTCTCACCAACTGCTACACCACCAAGCTCTAAAGCTTTATTCCATTTTAAGTCATAGTCAAATCTATTGATTTTACCCTCAAGAGTGAAACCAACTCTTGTATTTCCTTCAAAGTCTTTGATTGTTGCTAAATCATCAACTTCTAAAGTAACTGGTTTTGTAATACCTCTAATAGTTAAGTCTCCTTTCATTTCCCCTTCATCACCATCAGCTTTATATGATTTCATCACAAAAGTCATTTTAGGAAATTTTTCTGATAAGAAAAAGTCTTCACTTTTTAAGTGATTATCTCTTTTTACTATTCCTGTATCAACAGATGCTGTATCAACTGTTGCTTTAAAAGTATTAAAAGTTTTAGTTTTACTATCAAAATCTATTACGGCATCGTATTTCTTAAAATCACCCTTAACATTAGTAATCATTAAGTGTTTTACAGAAAAACCTACACTTGTATGAGAGCCATCTAAACTATATGGTGCTGCAAAAGCTACACCTGTAGATAAAACTGCTGTTGCTAAAAGCTTACTAAAAAACTTCATTCTGTCTCCTTTTATTTAACCCTTATTTGTTATCGTAAGAGAATTTTATATGTTTTTTGTGTAGTTAATGTTAAGAATAACTAGCTTTTTATTAAATTTAATGATTTACTGTAATATTTTTTAGTTTTTCACCTTTATAAATAGCATATATATAAAATATTGCTGGTATGATAATAAGTGTCAGTAAAGCTGAACTTACCATACCTCCTATCATAGGAGCTGCAATTCTTTGCATAACTTCACTTCCTACTCCATCTATATACATAATAGGAATAAGTCCACCCAAAATAGCAAATAATGTCATAAGTTTAGGTCTTAGCCTTAAAACTGCTCCTTTATAAATCCCATGAAATATATGCTCTTTTGTAAACTCAACTTGCTTTTTAACTAACTCATTCATAGCTTCATGTAAATAAACAAGCATTACAATAGAAGTTTCAGCAGCAACTCCTAAAAGAGCTAGAAAACCAACTATTACAGCAATAGAGATATTAAAGTTTAGGTAATCCAAATAGAATATTCCACCTGTTAATGCAAATGGCAATGTAAAGAAAATTATTACTGTGTATGTAATATTTCTTAATGCAAAATATATCAAAATAAAAATAATCACAAATGTTAAAGGAATAATATAAGTAAGTCTTTTCATAGCTGACTCAAGATATTCACTTTGTCCTGCCCACTCAAGATAATACCCCTCAGGAAGCTTTATATCTTTTAAGATACTAATAGCTTCATCTTTATACTGTTTTGATGAAATACCATTTTTTGGCGTGATATAAATAAAGTTTACATTTAAAGCCTTCTCTGATTTAATCACAGATGGCCCTTCTTCATAATATAATTCTGCAAACATCTCTAAAGGTTGAAAACCTAGTTTTGTTTTTACTTGAAGATTTTTTAATGCTGTAATATCTTCTCTTTGAGCTGTTTCATATCTTAGACTTATTGGGTATCGCTCTAAACCATCAATAAAAGTTGAGATTTTACTTCCTGCAACCCCTAAACTTATAGTTGATAAAATATCATTTTTAGTAATTCCATATCTTGATAAAAGCTCTTCTTTTACATTAATATTTAAATAATATCCAGAATTAATTTTATCAGTTGATACAGATAAAGTTTTATCAAAAGCTTTTAATTTTTGCTCTATTAATCCTGCTGTTTCTTCTAACTGCTCATGACCACTACCATAAAGCTTAATTCCAAGAGGCGTTCTAATACCTGTTAAAAGCATATCAATTCTTCCTCTAATAGGGTATGTCCAAGAATTAATAAGCCCTGCTACTCTTAGTTTTTCATCCATTTCTTGCATAAGCTTTTTGTATGTCATACCCTCTCGCCATTGATCTTGAGGCTTAAAAGTAATAATTGTTTCAATCATAGCAAGTGGTGCTGGGTCTGTTGCACTATCAGCTCGACCTGCTTTTCCAAATACTGTATCAACCTCAGGGAAAGACTTGATAATCTTATCTGTTTTATTTGTAAGTTCTCTTGCTAAATCAACTCCTATTCCATAAGGAGTTACTGGCATATACATAAAAGTTTGTTCATTCATCATTGGCATAAATTCCCAGTTTTGTTTTTTGTAAACTGGATATGCTGCTATTAGTGTTCCTATAAAACCTAAAACTATTAAATATCTCATTCTAAGAGATGTTTTTAAGATAGGAGAATATAAAAGAGTAAAAAATCTATTTAAAATGTTTTTATTCTCACTTAGTATCTTTCCTTTTATTAAAAACACCATTAAAATAGGCACTAAAGTAATAGATAAAATAGCTCCTGCTATCATGGCAAAAGTTTTTGTAAAGGCAAGTGGAGTAAATAATCTTCCTTCTTGTCCTGTTAAAGCAAATATTGGTAAGAAAGATACTACTACTAAAATAAGTGCAAAAAAGATTGGACGCCCTACTTGTTTTGCTGATTTTATTATAATCTCTACTCTCTCTTTATTAGAAATATCCTCTTTTCCTTGTAGATACTTGTGAGCATTTTCTACCATAACTATTGTTGCGTCTACCATCGCTCCAATAGCAATAGCAATACCACCTAAACTCATAATATTTGAACCCATTCCAAATAGTTTCATTAGTAAAAAAGTAATTAAAACAGTAATAGGTAAAGTAATGATAATAATCAATGCACTTCTAAAGTGGAATAAAAATAAGGCACTAACAATAATAACGATAATAGACTCTTCAATAAGTGTATTTTTTAAAGTATCAATAGCCTTATCAATAAGTGATGTTCTATCATAAGTTTCAACGACTTCAACACCCTCTACTTTTAAAGTCTCTAGCTTTTTCTTTACAGCTTTTATTACAGCATAAGGGTTTTCACCATATCTTACAACAACTATTCCACCTACTGTATCACCCTGCCCATTTAAATCAGCCATACCTCTTCTATTTGAAGAAGTTATATTTACATCAGCTATATCTTTTATTTTTAAAGGTGTGTCATTAAAAGTTTTGATTGTGATATTTTCAATATCAACAACACTTTGCAAATAACCTTTGGCTTGAATCATTTGTTCAAAACCATTCTCTAAAATTATTCTTCCACCTTTTTCATCATTGTTTGAAGTTAGAGCTTTTTTTACTTCGCCAATACTTAAATCATATTGTACTAGCTTATCTTGGTTTAAAGTAATCTCATAATTTTTTATAAAACCACCAATTGAAGCTACTTCACTTACACCATCAACACCTAAAAGTGCATATTTATAATAGTAATCTTGTAAGGTTCTTAATTCATCAAGGGATTTAGTATCTGATTTTAAAGCATACTCATAAGCCCACCCAACACCTGTAGCATCTGGACCAATAGCCACATTTACACCATCAGGAAATGTTCCTTGAAGCTGTGATAACTGCTCTAAAATTCTATTTCTTGAATCATATAAATCTGTACCATCTTTAAAAATGATATAAATCAAAGCATTTTGAAAAGAACTCATAGCTCTTACAGTTTCAATATTTGGTAAACTCATAAGATTTGATATCAAAGGATATGACACTTGCTCTTCAATTGTTTTTGGACTTTGTCCTGGCCATTTAACTTGTACAATTACCTGAGGTGGTGACAAATCAGGAATTGCATCAAGAGATGTATTTTTAACTGCCCAAAATGAAGCAAAACTTAGAACTATTACAGAAAATAAAATTAAAAATTTATTTTTTATACTATATGAGATTATATTTTCAACCATGATATATTCCTACCAGTCATCATCTGTATCTGAGTCATAAAGTGCATTTGTAATTGCATCTGAATCCAATAAGAATAATGCATTGTTTATTACTTCATCACCTTCTTCTAAACCATCAAGTATTTCGTACTTATAAGAAGAGAGTCTTTTTGCTTCAACCTTTACAGGTTCAAACTCTTTTTTTGAAATAGGTTTAAATACATAATATTCACTTCCTTTTGATAAAACTGTTGTTTTAGGAAGAGTAAGCATTTTTTTTTGTGTAGATTTTAATTTTATTGTTCCAAACATATTTGGATAAAGTTTTAAATCTTTATTATCAACTACAAATCTTACATCAATACTTTTATCTTTTTCATCAACATTTGGATAAATATAATCAAGTTTTGTTTTAATAGGAGTAGTTAATCCATCTACATAAACTAAAGCTTCCATCTTATCTTTTAAAAACCCTAAATCTTTTTGATAAATATTTGCTATAAACCATAGTTTTTCTATATTTGCCAACTGCATTAAAAGGTTACCTTTTTTAATGGCACCTTTGTCATTTATATTTTTTTGTAAAACAATAGAATTCATAGGAGAATATACTTTTATTCCTTCATAAGAAAGCTTTGCATTTTTTATTTTCTGCAACTCTTTTTTATTTATATCTAAAGCTTTCAATCTCTCCATAGTACTTAAATAAAGGCTTTTATTAACTCTTTTTGCGATTTGTAACTCTTTTTGAATTGAATAAATCTCGTCTGAATAGACTTGAAAAAGTTCATCATTTTTATTTACTTTCATAAAAGTTTTATTTGCATTTAAATTTGTAACAAATCCATCAAATCTAGTAACCACATCAACTACTTTTGACTCATCAATTGCCATCTTTCCATAAAAGCTTTTTGTTATTGAAACCTCTTCTTGTTTTACTTTTACTGTTTTTCGATTGAAAAGCTGTTCTACTTCTATAATTTTTGCATTTAAACTTGTAAAAATAAATAGTGATAAAAAAATCGCACTTTTAATATAATATTTTTGCATTTATTAGTCCTCTAAAGTATAGTATTTTGTTTTAGCATAGTTTGAAAAGTACTCAAACTTTTCATCAAGGGCTTTTATCTCAAATGAAATTAATTCATTTAGATTTTTAATTAAAGCTTGTGGCTTAACCTTTGAAAAACTATTATAGTTTTCAAGGTTTTTCTGTATCTTTTTTTTAAGTGGTAAAATTTGCTTTTTTATAAGTTTATAGTTTAAAAAAGCACTATTTGCACTATTCACGTATGTTTTAAGTTCTGTTTGTAAAACTCTTTTTGTATCATCAAGTTTTGAAGTGATTTTATTTGACTCAAACTTTGCTTTTAAAGAGTTCAATTTTTGAGTATTATTTATAGTTAAAGGTATATTTACAGAGATATTCGCATAATCTTCAAACTTGCTATCTCTATTAAAATAAGTGACATTTACTTTAATATCAGGTATTTGTTTTGCTTTTTCAAGCTTTGAAAGATATATATATTTTTTTGATTTTATATACTCTTGTTTTAAAATTGGATGTTCATCACTATTCATATTTAAAACTAGCTTTTTTAACTTGTTTATATCACTTTGTGAAATTTCATCTATTTTCATATAAGAAATTTGCTCTAGCTTTAAATATAAATTATCAATTAGATTTTTTAACTTTTGTTTTTGAATCTCTACTTTAAAAAAAAGTACCTTCGCGTCTATTACTTCATTTTGTGTAGTTTTCCCAAACTCATAAAGAGATTTAGATAAAGACTCTAGTGTTTTGATATTTTTTTTATACTCATCAAGTAGTTTTAGTTTGTTTTCTAAAACTACTATTGAGTAAGCTAACTCATAAATCTTTGCTTTTAACTTTAACTTTTTATTTTCTAGTACTAGAGTTTTGATTTGCATATCTTTTAAAGCTATTTTTTCTTTTATTTCTAATTTCCCATTTGTAGGAACAACTTGAGAAAGCCCAATAAAAGTAGCCTGCATTGCTTCTTTATCTCTTTTAAAAGGTTCATCAAAATGAATATCATTAAATCCAAAACTAAGTACTGGATCACTCCATTTTGAAGCAAGTTTTATATTTTCATTCGCAACTTTAATAGAGTGATTTAAACTTCTTAAATCACTACTATTTTGTAAACTATTTGATACAATTTCATCAATTGTTACTGCAAAACTTAAAGATGTGCAAAGACTTAGAGTTAAAGCTAACTTTTTCATTATATATTCACGCTTCCTCTTACAGTATGAACTTTTCCTTCTTTCGTTTTAAATTTAAGTTGATACTGCCAAGTTCCACCCATAGTAAAATTAATCATCATTTTATATTTACCATTTACTAGTTTTGCTTTATCTTTATATTCCATATATGGCATACCTGGCATTTCTGGCATAAAAAACTTTGATTTTACTTTTGCGTTTGTTACTGTTTGTCCATCTTTAAAAAGTTCAACAAAAATATCATTTTCTCCAACTACTAAAGATTTTTCAGACGTAAGTTTAATAGTATAACCACCTTTTTCTCCTGTTTGAGAAATAGGTTGGGCATTTAAAATACCTACTGCAAATAACATTGCTACAATTACTTTGAAAATTGATTTCATTTAAGACTCCTATTTTTATTTTAAGAATCTTAGCTATTTTGTATGGAGTTTGTGTGGAGTTAAAACTTTAGTTCAAAAATTGTATATTCTTGATTTTGAGAGGAAACATCTATTTTAATATTATAATATTTACAAATATCGCTAACTATATTTAATCCAAGACCAAAACCACCTTGTTGAGAGGTTGCTCTATAGTATCTTTTAAAAATATCATTTATTTTTTCTTTTTTTATTCCTATACCTGTATCTTTAATAGTTAAAGTATTTTCATCTAAAGTAATATAAATCTTTCCTTTTACTTTATTATATTTTATGGCATTTGAAATAAGATTATTTACAACTCTAATAAAATCATCTTTATCAATTTCAAAATAAAAATCTTTTATATCTTTTTTTATTTCAATTTTTTTCTTACTTGATAATGGAATAAAATACTCAAGTTGTTCTTCTATTAACTCTTTTAGATTATGTTTTTTTATATCTCTATTTTTATCTTTATTTTGTAAAAAAATATATGTTAAATCTTTATATATCTCAGATACTCTTTGGGCACTAAGTCTTATTCTTTCAATCTTTTTTTCATTTAAAGTTTTATTTTCAGTAGACATCATAATAGCACTAATAGGAGTATTTAACTCATGTGTAGTATCTTTTATAAAGTTATTTAACTTAACTCTTTCTTCTTTTATTGGTTTTAAAAAAAGCTTTCCAAGATAAAAACCAACGAGACATATAAACAAATAAATAAAAGAAAAAAATACTAAAATATTTAGTTTTAAACTATCTATTTTTTCATGATAGGAATTATCTTCAATAGCTAAAAAATAGACCCCTAAATGTCCAAATGTTGAATCATCAACTAAAATTAAACTTTTTTTTGTTTCTATAACTTTTTTTTCTAAATTTAATTTTGTATTGAGATTACCAAAAAGCTTTTTTTTGTTTTTATCATAAAAAGCTATTTTATAAGTTTTATTTTTTAAAAGATTAGAAGTATCAAACTTGCTATTTGACATGTGAGCTAAAGTGATTTTAGAAGATAGTTTTGATAAATTATTTTGCATTTTTGATTTTGTTAAATCTAAATAAAGTCTTTGTTCATTCTGAAAATAAAAAAAAGCCAAAAATAAAATCAAAATCAAAGAAGAACCTAAAAATAGACCAACAAATCTATAATAAGTACTCTTTTCACTAGCTGTTAAATCTATAGCCTACTCCTCTAATATTTGAGATCAAATCCTCATTTAAAATTTTACGTAAATTTTTTATATATGTTCTTATTGTTGCAGGACTTGGATTATCTTCATAAGCCCATACATTCATACTTAGTTCATCTACACTTACAGTAACATTTTTTCTTTTCATTAAGTATAATAACACATCACTCTCTTTTTGTCTAATGTGAATTTTTTCATTATCTTTTATTATTTCTAAATTATTTACATCAAATTTTATATCTTCACTAATTTTTAAAAGTTTATTAGGAGAAATATTATGAAGTCTGCAAACATTTTTAATTCTTAAATCTAACTCTTTTAGCTCAAAAGGTTTTTTAATATAATCATCACAACCCGTTTTAAAACCTTCTTCCACATCCTCCAATAAATTTGCAGATGTGATAAAAATTGTTGCAGTATTTATATTTTCATCTCTTAAATGCTTTAATAATTCAAAACCATTTAAAGAAGGTACATTAACATCAAATAATAATATATCATAGTTTTTAGAATAAATGAGTTCTAAAGCTTCATTTCCATCATAAGCACAGTCTACATCGTGCCCTTTCTCTTCTAAATGTTCTTCTATTATCTCATTTAGTAATAAATCATCTTCTAATAATAATATTTTCATATAATTCCTTATGAAAAAATTATAACATAAATATTATTATATAAAGAGATTACTAAAGTAATCTCTTTTAATTTAGAATGAATAAATTAATCTTGTTCTTAAATCAGTAGCATCTTTAGCATCATCTTCATAATCTAAAATCGAATAATCCAATTGAGCTTTTAATGAACTATTAAATTTATACTCTAAATTTAATGTAGTTTCATCTAAATCTGCATTAATTGAAGGTAAATCAAAACTAGAATATCTTAATTTTGTTTTTAAATCTGCAAACTTATAAGCAGCTCCAATTTGCCATGAATCTGCTCCTGCTTTAAATGCTTTAGAACCAGCTGTTTTAGTTGTAGCAGTATAGTGAGAATAAGCTCCTTGTCCAATACCTCTAACTACATCATTATCATCATCTGTTGAAGTATATCCTGCAAATAATGAAACATCTGAAATATTACCACCAATTTTAAATCCATACATTGAAGAATCATTAGATGATGCAGCATCATAATTTGTATTATAATATTGAGCAGCAATATAAGCAGGTCCTAAATCATATTTAGCATCTGCATAAATCCCTACAGCTACATCAACTACATCTGCATATTGTGCTTGAATAGTTAGATTTGAAATAGAATTGTTCTTTAAATAAATTGTTCTAACACCATCATTACCAATTTTATAAAAATCACCTGGTTCACCTGTTCCATTTGAATCAAAGTTAACAAAAGAGTTATCACTATATGAAGACTTATCAGTTCTTGTTTGATATTTTGTAATTAATCCTGCTACTAATGTAGTATCAGGAATATCACTATTAACTAATAAATATGCTTCAAAAGATTCTTTAATAAGTCTTGAGCCTGAACCTGCTAATAAAGGCGTTTTTACAAATTGTCTACCACCTTTAAATGTAGTATTATTATACGTGTATTGTAAGTAAGACTCTGATAATACAGATCCTTGTGCGTCCATACTTCCTGCTGTTTTAGCATCTTCATCATCTATACTTGTTACATGAGAAGTTTGTAGAGTAGCACCTAACACTAATCCATTATATGAATCTGTAACAAAATTTAAAGATCCACCATTTGCCCAAATTGAACTATCATTTTTATTAGCACCATCAAAATTTTGTGCAAAATAATATGACTTAAGTTCTCCTTTTAATTTTCCATTTGAAAATGCTTCTGAAATTGAATCAGCTGCAAATAACTGTGAGCTTGAACTAACTACTGTCATTGCAGTAATTAAACTTAATTTCATTATCTTTTTCATTTCTTCTCCTAATTTTATTAATTTACAAAACACTGGTAGTTTAACTCACAAAGATGTAGTTAGCATGTAGTTTTACACCTTGGTTCCATATTTAAAATATATCATTCAATGAATATATAAAAAGGAATAAAAATGAAAATATTATTATTAGAAGATGATATTATTCTTGCTGATTTATTAAAAGAGTATTTAGAAAAACAAGTTTATAGTGTAACTCATTTTTATTCAGGGGAAGAGGCTTTAGAAGAACTTTTTTTTAATAAATATGATTTATTAATCTTTGATATAAATGTTCCTGATATAAATGGTTTAAAAGTTTTTGAAAATTTTTCAAATGAAGGGTTTAACACACCAATTATTTTTATAAGTGCCTCTACAGACTTTAAAGAATTTGAAAAAGCATATAAAATTGGTGCAAATGATTTTCTTAGAAAACCTTTTAAATTAGAAGAATTAAAACTTAGAATTGAATATATTCAAAAGAACCTTTTATCTTCAAAATTTTTCATTTTAAATGAAAATATTAAATTTGATTTTTATAATATGTGCTTAGAAAAAAAAGGGAAAAAAATAAAACTTCCTAAAAAAGAAGCTGAGATAATTAAATATTTTTTAACAAATAGTAATAGAATTATCTCTATAAATGAATTAATAGTCAATATTTGGGATTACTCTAGTACTCCCTCAATTGCTACAATTAGAACATATATAAAAAATATTAGAAAAAACCTTGAGTATGATTTTCTTGAAACTGCTAAAGGTTTAGGATATATATTCAAAATTTAAAGCTACACGTTAACTACATTTAAAAAATATATACTTTTTAAAAGTCAATTCTTGACTTTATTATAATGCCGAAGTAAACTCCTAAATTTTCGAAATCTTTTAAAATGCGAACCTTATACCTTATCTTCGGCATTATTTTTTCCACACATAGTCCACACGATTTATATAAAATAGTATCAAATAAGATAAGGAGTTCTTATGTTCTCATGTTATAAAAAAATTAAAAAAATACTAATTCAAGAAAACTAAAATGAAAATTTTACTTTTAGAAGACGATATGATTTTAAATGAAATTGTTGAAGAGTTTTTGATATCTTTAAATCATGAAGTAGTTTCAGTTCATGATGGGCAAGAAGCTCTTGAAATGATTTATGAAGAAAAGTTTGATCTTTTTTTATTTGATGTTAATGTACCAAATATTAATGGCTTTGATTTATTAAAAGAATTAAAGAAAGAAAATATAAATACAGCAATAATCTTTATTACTTCAAGAAACTTGCCCGAGGATTTAAAAATTGGTTTTAGTTTAGGATGTGATGACTACCTAAAAAAACCTTTTGAATTAAGTGAACTTCAATTAAGAATAGAAAATATAGCTAGATTAAGACAAATAAATACTTATGGTTTAATCAAAATTGATGAAAATATTCAATACAATTCCCAATCAAAAACTATTATAAAAAACTCTACAGAATATAATTTATCAAATATTGAATCAAAAATATTTGAATATATGCTAAAAAATAAAAATAGACCTTTATCAATTGATGAAATTTCCATTAATATATGGCTCTATGATGAAATACCAGAAACTACTACAATAAGAACTTATATTAAGAACTTAAGAAAAAAACTAGAGAAAGATAGTATTACAACAATAAAAAATATTGGATATAAATTAAATATAAAAGTAGATTAAACTACTTTTATATTTTTTTAAGTTTTAGTCTTAGAGAGTTTAATACTACTGTAACAGAACTAAAACTCATAGCAATTCCTGCGTACATAGGACTTAACATTAGTCCCCATACTGGATATAAAACTCCTGCAGCAAGTGGAATTCCAACAGCATTGTAAATAAATGCCCAAAATAAATTTTGTTTAACTATTTTCATAGTTTCAACAGATAAATTTAAACTTTTTATTATTGAATTTAATTCATTGTTGATTAAAATAATATCTCCTGCATCTTTACTTATATCAGAACCAGATTTTAAAGTAATACCTATATTAGCTTTTTTTATTGCGGCAGCATCATTTATACCATCACCAGCAAACATTACTATTGCATTTTTTTGTAACTCATCTATAATCTCATACTTTTCAGTAGGGATAACTTCACTATAAACTTTTTCAATTCCTAAATTATTTGCAATACTTAATGCTGTAGTTTTATTATCACCTGTTAATAATACAGGAGTAATTCCTTTATTTTTTAAACTTATAATTAATTGTTTTGCACCTGCTTTTAGTTCATCAGCTAAAGAAAAAGACCCTATAGAAAGTTTATTTATTGCAGCTAAAATAACTCCATTACCTTTTCCTAATTCTTCTAAATAAAACTCTTTATGTTTTTTATGTATTTCAATATTATTTTGCTCTAAAAGTTTTATATTTCCTATAAAGATTTCATCATTTTCATAAAAAGCTTTCACTCCTTTTCCAGGTAAAACCTCAATATTTTCAATTTTTATATCTAAGGGTATTTTTTGATTATCTAAATACTTTACAACTGCTTTTGAAATAGGATGTTCACTATATTTTTCAAGAGAACCTAATAGTTTAAAATATTTTTCTTCTATATCAGTATTAACAACTGAAATTTCTCCTTTTGTTAATGTTCCTGTTTTATCAAAAACTGCATATTTTATTTCTTTAATTTGCTCTAATATTTCTGGGTTTTTGATTAAAATACCTTCTTTTGCTCCTCTACTAACTGAACTAACTATTGCTATTGGTGTAGCTAGTCCTAAAGCACAAGGACAAGATATAATTAAAACACTAATACTCGCAAGTATTGCATTTTGCACATTTCCTAGTATTGCCCATATAATAAAAGTTAAAATAGAAGTTATAATTACTAAAGGAACAAAAACATTAGCAATTTTATCAGCAAATCTACTTATTGGTATTTGTTTACTTTGTGCATTTTTTAAAAGATCAATAATTTTGGATAAAGTTGTATCATTTGATTCTTTTAATACTTTTACTTTTAAAACACCATCTGTATTTAGAGTACCACTTAATACTTCATCATTTATTTCTTTATAAATAGGTAAAGATTCTCCTGTTATCATTGAAGCATCAATATTTGCAGAGCCTTCTAGTATCAAACCATCACAAGGAACTTTTTCTCCTGTTTTTACCAAGACTATATCATTAACTTTTAATTCTTTTATTAAAACTTGTTTTATTTCCTTTTCATCCAACACCAAATTTGCATATTGAGGTGCTAACTTCATCAAATTTTTTAAAAATGTACTAGCTTTTTGTTTGGAGTTTTCTTCTAAATATTTACCCAATAAAACAAAACTAATAATTACAGCAGCCCCATCAAAATATAAAAATCTTAAATTCTCAGGAAATAAAGAGGGAAAAAACACAACAAATGTCGAATAAAAATAAGCAGCACTTGTACCTAAAGCTACTAATACATTCATATCATAGTTACCATTTTTTACAGACTTATAAGAGAGTTTATAAAATCTAGCTCCTGTATAAAACTGAACTATTGTTGCTATTAAAAATATTAAATAATTATTTGTAGATTCACTAAATAAACTTGAGAAAGCAATGATAAATATAATGATAGTTAAAAATATAGATATAAAAAAGAGTTTTTTTAATTTTTCAAAAGCCATTAACTGTTCTTTTTCTAAGGCTTGAAGATTTTTCTCTACTTTATATCCAAGATTTTCTATTGAGTTAATTAGTTTATTTTCATCAAATTTACTTTCATCAATTTCAAAGTAACCTTGGGAAGAAGCAAAACTTACCTTAGAAGAAATGACACCTTCTTGTTTATTTAAAAATTTTTCTATTCCATTAGAACAGTTTGCACATGTCATTCCTAGAATATTCAAATTTACTTTTTTTTTAGGCATGTTATATCCTTATTAATTTCAAAATCTAATTCTTTCATTATAATCATGTCTCTTAATTGAGACATGATTAATTTATTAATCTAAATCCTCTTCTGGATAGATTGCATCTAATACACTTTGAGGAATTAAAGATTTTTCAACCTTTTTACTTTCACTTTTATGAAATTCTTTATGCATATTTATACACTCTTCTTTGCTCATATTATGACTATCATTTGCATATAAACTTCCTGCTACTAAACCTAAAGCTAAAACTGATAATACTAACTTTTTCATTTTTTGTCCTTTGTTTTTTGATTTAACGTATTATAAATAACAAAGATGGAAGCAACGTGTAATTTGAAATCTGTTATATTACTAAATACATTAAATAAATTATTTTTTTAAATTTGTTTGTTTTATAACAATTCTTATAACAGAAATAAGGGTTTTTATTGGTATAATTTAACATAACGTAAGAAAGGATTAATATGGAAAAGAAATCTAGCTTTGGTAAAAAGCTTTTACTTCAAGTTTTAGGTGCAACAATACTTGTTTTTTCAATTACAATGTATTTTGTATCAAGCTATTCATATAAAACATCACAACAAGATGCAGAAAAATACTTACAAGAACTGTCAGGTAAACATGCAGAAGGTATTAAAGGTGAAATTGAGCAATCAATTACTGTTACAAGAGGTTTAGCTTCAAAATTTGAACAAGCAATCAATCATGATACAAGAATGCATGAAGAAGAAACTATTGAGTATTTCAAATCTATTTTAGATTACAATGAAAGTATTATTGGAATTTGGTTTAAAGTAAAAGAAAAAGGACAATTCTTTGATGTTTTACCAGAAGGTCAAACAAAAGAAGGTTATGATAAAACAGGTCAATTTAATCCTTATGTAGTTAGATCAAAAGATTCTTATGCAGTTGATACAGGTTCAGTTTATAGCGATGATTTAGAATGGATAAAAGGACCACGAGAATCAGGTAAAACTTTTATTACAAAGCCATATATGTATCCTGTTGATGGCGTAGAAGTATTAATGACAACAATTGCACTTCCTATTTATAAAAATGGAAAGTTTATAGGTTCTATTGGTGTAGATATTGTACTTGATACTTTTGCTAAAATGGCAAATTCTATTAAAGTATTTGATACTGGATATACTTTTATTCTTGATAACTATGGAACTGTATTAGGACATAAAAACAAAGACTATTTAGGTAAAGATATTTTAGATATTACTAAAAACTCTCCTCATTATATAAATTTAATGAAAAATGCTAAAAATGGTGAATCATATTCTTACTCAAAAGTATCAGAGAACACAGGAAAAGAATCATTTTATTATTCAACTCCATTTGAGCTAAAAGGTACAGATACATACTGGAATTTTATTGTTATGGTTCCAGTTGATGAGTATATGGGAAATGCTATTTTCATAAGAAATTTCTCAATTATAGCAAGTATTATAGGTCTTTTATTAATAGCTGGAGTAATTTATTTATCAGTTAGAAAATTAAACTTAAATTTAAAAGAAATTTCTATAGGAGTTGAAGGTTTCTTCAAATATCTAAATAAAGAATCATCAGATACAAAAGCAATTTCAATTGCAGGAAATGATGAATTTGGAGTAATGGCAAACTCTATAAATACAAACGTTGAAAAAATTAAATTAGGT
The DNA here is from genome assembly GCF_049472155.1 of Arcobacter rhizosphaerae. Classification (NCBI taxonomy): domain Bacteria; kingdom Pseudomonadati; phylum Campylobacterota; class Epsilonproteobacteria; order Campylobacterales; family Arcobacteraceae; genus Arcobacter; species Arcobacter rhizosphaerae. The sequence continues at coordinate 162,920 of NZ_JBMOVW010000003.1, forward strand.
ATAGAACAAGATAATGCACTAATTGAAGATGTAAAACAAGTAGCAAATAGAGTAAGTGATGGTTACCTTGAAAAAAGAATATCTAAATCATCATCAACAGAGTCTTTAAACGAATTAAAACAACTATTAAACTCTATGTTAGATACATTAGAGAGTTTAGTTGGTAAAGATTTAAATAAGATTAGTGAAGTATTAGGTAAATATACAAATAGAGACTTTACAGCAAGACTTGATTCTTCAAGCTGTGGAAAAATTGGTAATGAAATCATTCAAATGAACAGAATGATAACAGGAATGCTACAAGATAGTGAAGAAGATGGTATATCATTACAAAATAGCTCAACTGAATTAACACAAAATGTAAGAACATTAAGCAATAATGCAACATCACAAGCAAGTTCACTTGAACAAACAGCAGCTTCAATTGATGAAATAACAAGTAATATTGAACAAACAAATCAAAAAGCACAGCAAATGCTAAGTATTTCTAATGAAACAAAAACTTCAGCTAGTGAAGGTCAAAATTTAGCAAATGAAACTGTTAAATCAATGGATGAAATCAATGATACAGTTCTTGCTATTAATGATGCTATTTCAGTTATTGACCAAATAGCATTCCAAACAAATATCCTTTCTTTAAATGCTGCTGTAGAAGCTGCAACTGCTGGAGAAGCTGGTAAAGGATTTGCAGTTGTTGCTCAAGAAGTAAGAAACCTAGCAAGTAGATCAGCAGAAGCTGCTAAAGAGATTAAAGATTTAGTTGAAACAGCAACTGTAAAAGCAAATACAGGTAAAAGCATCAGTAGTAAAATGATTGAAGGCTTTAATCAATTAGATGAAAAAATTGTAGAAACAAGTAAACTTATTGATGATGTTACTCACGCAGCAAATGAGCAAACAATTGGTATGACTCAAATTGCTGATGCTGTAGGTCAATTAGATCAATTTACACAACAAAATGCAGCAATTGCAGATAAAACAAACTCTATTGCTCAAGAAACAAATACAATTGCCCAAGAAGTAGTAGAAGCCGTAAATAAAAATAACTTTGAAGGTAAAGGAAAAGCTAAAGTAAAACAACCTATTTTAGACTCTTCTAAAATTGAAGTAAAAGAAGTAAAACCAATTAAAATTAATAAAACTAGTTCAAGTAGTGCTCCAATAAAAAGTAATACAAATAGTTCAGATGATGAATGGGAAAGTTTCTAAAATAAAAAAGCCTTAGATACTTTGTATCTAAGGCTTTTTTTATGATAAGAAAAATAAGGCTAGTATTGTCTTCTAGGTCTTTCTTCTCTTGGTTTAGCTTCATTAACTCTTAAAGTTCTACCTTGGCAATCATTTCCATTTAATGCTTCAATAGCATCACTTCCAGCTTGTGCTGTTTGCATTTCAACAAAACCAAAACCTTTTGATCTTCCAGTTTCTCTATCCATGATAACTTTTGCACTTTTTACTTCGCCAAATTTAGCAAAAACTTCTTCTAAATCCTTATCTGCCATTTGATATGACAAATTTCCAACATAAATGTTCATCTTAATTCTTCCTTTATTTAAGTATAAACATTATGCCTTATTATGAAATAATAATCAAGAGAAGTTAAACTTCTTTACCAAAATTTTTTTCTATTGCGTTATTTATTCTATCTTTTACTTCATCTAATCCTAAAATTGCCATAATATCATATACAGAAGGAGCTTGTGTTCCACCTGTTAATGCAATTCTAATTGGTTGGAATAATTGTGGGAATTTTAGGCCCTTTTCCTCAATAAAAGGCTTTGTCACAAGCTCATAATCAGGAGCAAGATGTAAACTATTTTTATTTTCTTCTAATAAAGATAAATAGTTTTCTAACATTTCTATAGTTCCCTCTTTTACAAACTTCTTTGAACCTTTAGCTTCATAAGATGTAGGAACATTAATAATTTTTTCAATAGCTTCTTTTAATTCTATTAGTGTTTGAGCTCTTTCTTTTGATAAATCTAATAGCATTTCTTTTTTATCATGTCCATGTAAATAACAATCAAAAGCTTCAAGCTCTTTAGCTAATCTTTCATTTGATACATTTTTAATATAGTGAGCATTTAACCATAATAATTTTTCTGCATTATAAGCTGATGCTGATTTATTAATATTATTTGGATCAAATAACTCTAACATTTCATCCATTGAGAAGATTTCTTGATCTCCATTAGACCATCCAAGTCTAACTAAAAAGTTAAGTAATGCTTCTGGTAAATATCCATCTTTCTTATATTGCATAACATCCATTGCACCATCTCTTTTAGATAGTTTTTTACCCTGTGGATTATTAATCATTGGCATGTGATAGAATTTTGGTACATCAAAACCTAAAGCATTATAAATTACTATTTGTTTAGGAGTATTTGATAAATGATCATCACCTCTTAATACATCAGTCATTCCCATTAAATGATCATCAATAGCAACAACAAAGTTATAAATAGGCATTCCATTTGCTCTTGCGATTACAAAATCATCAACTTGAGAAGCATCAAAACTCATTTTCCCTTTTACACCATCTTCAAACTCAATTGTTCCCTCAGTTGGTGCTTTGATTCTAATAACTGGATCAACACCTTCAGGAATTTGAGGTAATACTTTACCCTCTTCTGGTCTCCATGTACCATCATATCTTGAGTTCTCTTTAGCGGCTTCTTGCTTGGCTCTTAAAGCATCAAGCTCTTCTCTACTCATGTAACATTTATAAGCCTTACCCTCTTCTAATAATTGAGCAATATATTTTTTATAAATATCTATTCTTTTTGATTGATACTCTATTTCACAGTCACTTGGCATTCCAACCCACTCAAATGCTTCTAAAATAGCTCTTACAGCATCTTCATTATTTCTAGCATTATCTGTATCTTCAATTCTTAATTTAAACTCACCACCAGTTTTCTTAGCCCATAAATAACTATATAAAGCTGTTCTTAAACCTCCAATATGTAAATATCCTGTTGGGCTTGGTGCAAATCTTGTAATTGCCATTTTAAATTAATTCTCCTCTTCTTTATCTTCTTTATTACTTATATAAAAACCTATTGCTGATACTACTACAACTACTACAATAAAAGCTAAAAGTGATATCTCAAGTGTTCCCATTTGCTTCCTTTTCTTTTAATTGACCACAGGCAGCTGATATATCAAGTCCTTTAGATTCTCTAATCGTACAAATAAGTCCTCTATCATTTAAAAAATCTTTGAATTTTATCATATCTTTTTCTTCTGGTCGCTGATATGTAGTTCCTGGGTATGGATTAAAGTAAATTAAATTTACTTTTGCATGAATACCATTTAATAAGCTTAAAAGTTTTCTAGCTGCCTCAATAGAGTCATTTTTACCTTTAATTACAAGATATTCAAACATAACTTTCTTTCTTGTATCAACTGGAAATTTTTTAACAGCATCTATAATTGAAGCAATATTATAAGCCTTATTCATAGGAATAAGTTCACTTCTTAATTCATCATCAACAGCATGTAAAGAAATAGCAAGTTGAATTCCTAAATCTTTTTCACCTAGTTTTTCAATCTTTGAAGCAACTCCTGATGTTGAAACAGTTTGTCTTCTTCTATTTATCGATAAACCATCTTCATCTGAAAATATTTGAACAGCTTTAGTAAAATTATTGAAATTATCTAAAGGTTCTCCCATTCCCATGTATACGATGTTTAATGATTTGTTTTCAGGAATATTATTATCTCTTTTAATATTTACAATTTGAGCGATATACTCCCCAACTGTAAGGTTTCTTACAAATCCACCTTTTGCTGTAAGACAGAATGTACACCCTACTTTACAACCAACTTGAGAAGAAATACAAACAGTGTATTGTTCACTTCTTTGAATATTTCCATCTTCATCAATTTTCTTCTTTTTCATTAAAAGCAATACAGCCTCAACTGTATGTCCATCTCTTAATTTAAATAGATATTTTATACTTCCATCGCCACTTTGTTCTTTTTTCACAATTTCCATAATATCTATTGGGTACTCATTTTCTAATGTTTGTTTTAAATCATTAGGAATATTTTTCATCTCATTATATGATGAAGCATAGTTTTTATATAACCAGTTATATACTTGTTTTGCTCTAAATGCTGGCTTTAAAGTGCCTTTTAATTCATCTAAAGTAAAGTCATATATTGATGGTTCTGCAAATTTTGACATATTTTCTACTTTTTATTTTATAATTTGTTTTTCTACTAAATAATTAGTTAATTTTTCCATTGCTACTTTATGATTTTTCATAAAATCTTCATGAGCATTTTCATCTGTGAAGTTTGTAACTACAAAAATTCCTGCAACTGGAATTTCAAACTGTTTTGCCACTGATAATACAGAAAAGAATTCCATATTTTCAATACCTATTCCATACTCTTTAAAGTTTTTTGTAAGTTCACTATTTGTTGATATATAGTTTGATGAGTTAACAATAGTATCATTTCTAGCAAATCTATTTTCAGACTCTAAAACATTATCTAAAGGTGTATATGAACTATTTGTTAAAAAACTAAGTTCTATATTAGCTGCTCTTTTTGACTCAATAATATCAAATATTTTATGCTCACCATAAGAACCTGCACTTCCTACAAATAGTAAATATTCAGGCTTATCAAATAAACATTGTCTTGTTAGATTTATAGCTGATTCTATTAGCCCTACTCCAATAGTTGTAGCAAAAGGAAATACTTCATTTCTTCCAGCACAAACAATCATTTATTTACACTCCATTAAAAAATTTGGGTTTAAAGATATAGTTTTGTCACTATTTACAGGAGCTAAATCAGAAACTGTTTTTGCATTCATTGACATAGCTTCACTTCTAAAAAAATTGTTTCTTACTACATTGTTTATATTTATGTTTTTTACTTCACAATTCTTTAAAAGTTTTGTACTTAAATTTTTACTATATTTATTTGCCCAAGTAATAACTTCAATTCTTAATAAATCAACAGATTTTTCATATAAGTTTTCACTTATTTTCCATGATAAGTTTGAAATATTTACTTTTACTTCTCTAGCATCAACTCTTTTCTTTAAAGCTATTAAATCATCTATAAATTTGTTTATTTTTTTAGCATCACTTGATTGAATCTCATATCTTAATGTACCTACATATCCCATAAACTCTTGCTTATTCTTATAATATCTATATTTTGGGTTTAAAATAAATGAACCATTTTTCTTAATAATAGTATCGTTATTTTTTATAAAATTGTTAAATCTATCTATATTTCTATTTATATAGTTTTCATCATCATTCTCAACATTAATTGAAATAAATGTTTTAAGAATATCAGGAGTTACAACCTTTGAAAACTTTTTATTAAAACTAATTTCGTATGCAAATAATTGTAATGGTAATAGGGCAAATAATGCCATCATTGTAATTTTTTTAATCATAATTAAATCCTTACGGGTATATTGTTATTTCTTAAATATCTTTTTAAATCCATAATATCAATCTCCTTAAAATGGAAAATAGAAGCAGCTAAAGCAGCACTAGCTCCATAATCAAAGGCTTCTTTTATATGTTCCATAGTTCCAGCTCCACCACTTGCAATAACAGGAATATCAACTAGCGATGATACTTGTTGTGTGATATTAAGCTCAAAACCTGTTTTAGCTCCATCTGTATCCATAGAAGTTAATAGGATTTCACCTGCACCTCTATCATAAACCTCTTTAGCCCATTGTAATGCATCAATTCCAGTATCTTCTCTACCACCTTTTACAAAAACATGGTAAGAGCCATCTTCTACTTTTTTAACATCAATAGCAACTACAATACACTGAGAACCGAATCTTTTTGCACCTTCATTAATAAAGTCAGGATTTGAAACAGCCGAAGAGTTAATTGAAACTTTATCACAACCAACATTTAAAAGTTTATAAATATCATCTAGTTTTCTAATTCCTCCACCTACAGTTAAGGGAATAAAAACCTCTTTTGCTACTTGCTCTACTATATCAACTATAGTTCCTCTATTTTCATGACTTGCAGTAATATCTAAAAATGTTATTTCATCAGCACCTTCATTGTTGTATCTTTTAGCTACTTCTACAGGATCTCCTGCATCTCTTAGACCTACAAAGTTTACACCTTTTACTACTCTTCCGTTATCAACATCTAAACATGGTATTATTCTTTTTGCAAAATTACTCAAATAAATTCCTTTACTATAACTAGTAATTATCTTATCTAATTGTAAGTTAAAAACAGATATACTCTTCGCAATTATGGAAAAAGTAAAAGCAAAGAAAAAATACGGACAAAATTTTTTAATAGATTCATCGATTTTAGGAAAGATCATCCAATCGATGCCCAATAACAATAATCATGTAGTAGAAATTGGGCCTGGATTAGGTGATTTGACTAAATACTTAGTCAAGTACAAAGATACAACTGCTTATGAAGTAGATACCGATTTAATTGGTATTTTAGAATCGAAATTTAAAGAGCAAATAGAGCAGGGGAAACTAAAACTGATCCACACTGACGTTTTAGAGGCTTGGGATAAGCAAGGAACCCTGTTTGATGGTAAATATGACATGATTGCAAACTTACCATACTATATTGCAACAAATATTATATTAAGAGCATTAGAAGATGACAACTGTGAACATATCATGGTAATGATTCAAAAAGAGGTTGCTTTAAAGTTTACAGCAAAAGTAAACGATAAAGAGTACTCATCTTTAGGGATTATAAGCGAGCTTTTATCAAGTGAATCAAGGATACTATTTGATGTACCTCCTGAATCATTTGATCCTCCACCAAAAGTTATGTCTTCTATACTTTATATAAAAAAAGATATGAGTAAATCTATTGATAAAGAATTTAAAAAGTTTTTAAAATCTTGTTTTACACAACCAAGAAAAAAACTTTCAAAAAATCTATTATCAGTATTTGATAAACAAACTCTATCTTCTATATATGAAGAGCTAGAATTAGATTCTAATATAAGACCTCATGAAGTAAGTTCATCTTTGTATAGCCAAATGTATACAAAGGTTAAAAATGGAAGAGACTAAGAAAGAAGAAACTAAACAAGAAGAGACTGTTGTAGCAAAAGAAGAAAATAAATCTGCTCCTAAAAATCAAGAAAAAAAAGAACAAAGAAAACCAAATCCACAAAATAAAAAAAGAAAACCCAGGCCAAAACAACAACCATTAAAAGGGCAAGGTTGGATAAATGATCTTAAAAAAGCACATTTAATAAATGAAAAAATTCATAAAGATAGATTAAATCCACACTATAAATTAAACTTAAATACTAATGCAAAAGTTAGAATTACGCCACTTGGTGGTTTAGGTGAAATTGGTGGGAACATGATGGTAATGGAGACTGAAAAGTCTGCAATTATTGTTGATGTTGGTATGAGTTTCCCTGATGATGATATGCATGGTGTTGATATTTTAATTCCTGATTTTACTTATATTAGACAAATCAAAGATAAAATTGCTGGTATTGTTATCACACATGGACATGAAGATCATATTGGTGCAATGCCTTATTTATTTAAAGAAATGCAATTCCCTGTTTATGGTACATCTTTACCATTAGAAATGATTGGTTCTAAATTTGATGAACATAAAATGAGAGAACATAGAAAACTATTCAGAGCTATTCAAAAAAGAACACCTATCAAAATAGGGGACTTTGAAGTTGAATGGATGCACATTACTCACTCAATTATTGATTCATCTGCTATTGCTGTTAAAACAGAAGCAGGAACAATCATTCATACGGGTGATTTTAAAATCGACCATACTCCAATTGATGGATATCCAACAGATTTACATAGATTAGCTCATTATGGAGAAGAGGGTGTTTTATTATTAACATCAGATTCAACTAATTCTCATTCACCAGGGTTTACAAAAACTGAAAAAACAGTTGGGCCTACATTTGAAAGAATTTTTGCTTCTGCAAAAGGTAGAGTTATTATGTCTACATTCTCATCAAATATTCATAGAGTTGCTCAAGCTATTGAAAAGGGATTAAAATATAACAGAAAAATCTGTGTTATTGGAAGATCAATGGAAAAAAATCTTGATTTAGCAATGAGTTTAGGTTATATTAAATTCCCAAAAGATCAATTTATTGATCCACATGAGGTTAATAAATATAAAGATGATGAAGTACTAATTGTAACTACTGGTTCTCAGGGTGAATCAATGTCAGCACTTTATAGAATGGCTATTCATGAACATAGACATATCAAAATTAAACCAACTGATCAAATTATTTTATCTGCAAAAGCAATTCCTGGAAATGAAGGAAGCGTATCTGGAATAATTAATCACTTATTAAAAGCAGGTGCAAAAGTTGCATATCAAGACTATGCTGATATTCATGTTTCAGGTCATGCAGCACAAGAAGAACAAAAATTAATGTTAAGATTAGTTAAACCTAAATTCTTTATGCCAGTTCATGGAGAATACAATCATGCATTAAGACATGGTCAAACAGGTGTTGATTGTGGTATTTTAGAAAGAAACTTATATATCATGAGTGATGGTGAGCAAGTTGAAGTATCTCCAAAATATCTTAAAAAAGTTAAAACAGTTAAAACAGGTAAGGTTTATATCGATAATCAATTAAACCACAAAATCTCTGATGATATTGTAATTGATAGACAAACAATGGCAAATGAAGGTGTTGTAATGATTGTAGCACAGGTAAATGAAAGTGATAGAACATTAGCACAAAAACCAAAAGTTGCGTCATTTGGTTTAGTACCAGATAAACAAGATAGATTCTTTGCAAAAGAAATTGAAGACTTATTAACAACTTTCCTTACAAATGCAAAACCAGGAATTTTCAAAAATACAAGAGTTTTAGAAGATGAATTAAGAAAAGTAGTAAGAAAACACTGTATTAGAAAATATAAAAAATATCCTATGATTGTACCAACTGTATTTGTACAATAATTTACTTAAAAGGAGTAGGGCAAATGAATTTTAATGAAATAATCAAAGATGTTTTATTAACTGAGGCAAGAGAATTAGAGAAAACAGCGAATAGTTTATCTTTTGATATAGACAAAGCTGTTGATATGATTATTAACTCTAAAGGAAAATTAATAGTTACAGGTGTTGGAAAATCCGGCCTTGTAGGTTCAAAAATTGCTGCTACACTTGCTAGTACAGGGACTTCATCATTCTTTTTACACCCAACAGAAGCTATGCATGGGGATTTAGGAATGATAGGAGAGAATGATATTGTTCTTGGTATTTCTTATAGTGGAGAAAGTGAAGAATTAGTTCAAATTCTTCCTCATTTAAAAAGATTTAATATTCCATTAATTTCAATGGCTAGAGATGAAAACTCTACTCTAGCTAAATACTCTGATGTTTTTATTAATATTTCAGTGGATAAAGAGGGCTGTCCATTAGATACAGCTCCTATGTCTTCTACTACATTAACAATGGCAATGGGAGATGCACTAGCTGTGTGTCTTATGAAAAAAAGAGATTTTAAAAAAGAAGACTTTGCTTCATTCCATCCAGGAGGAAGTTTAGGTAAAAAACTTTTTGTAAAAGTCGATGATTTACTAAGAAAAGATAGTCTTCCTATAGTTTCACGTGAAACTAAACTTAAAGATGCAATTGTAGTTATGAGTGAAGGAAGACTAGGAAATGTAATTATCACTGAAAACAATAAAGTTATTGGTCTTTTAAGTGATGGTGACTTAAGAAGAGCCTTAATGAATGAAGATTTTAGTTTAGATTGTAGTGTTGATAAAATAGCTACTTTAAATCCAAAAACTTTAAAAAACAAAAACTTATTAGCTAGTGATGCCTTATCTATAATTGAAGATTATAAAATTCAATTATTAGTAGTTACACAAGAAGATGATGAGCTTGTGGGTGTATTACATATACATGACCTAATTGAAGCAGGAATAAAATAATGAAAGAAAACAATAATTGGGTTAGTAACAAAGAAGAAGTTACTGATCCAGTAAGATTAAATAAATACATATCTCATAATAGTAACTACTCAAGAAGAGAAGCAGATAAGCTAATAGAAGAGGGTAGAGTAAAAGTAAATGGGAAAATAGTAAGCAATTTAGCTACAAAAGTTTTACCTACTGATAAAGTTCAAATAGGTAAGCAAAATATTAAACATGAAAAAGATAAACTAATTACTGTAATTGTTTACAACAAACCTAAAGGTGAGATTGTTTCTAAAAATGATCCACAAGGAAGAAAAACTATATTTGATTCACTAGGAAGAAAATATAAGCACTTTTTACCAGTAGGTAGACTTGACTATGCAAGTGAAGGTTTATTGCTTTTAACGGACTCTGTAGAGGCTTTAAATGCACTTGTTCACTCTAATTTAGAAAGAGTATATAAAATCAAAGTAAATGGTGAAATTTCTAAACAAGTTGAAGAAGCTATGCAAAATGGCTTAGAATTAGAAGATGCCAGTGTAGGTGCTCATAAAAACTCTAAAATAAAAGAAATGAATTTTAAACCTTTCTTAGCTTATGATATTCAAAGAAATGAGTCAAACTTTTCAAGAATAAAAGTAGTAATAAATGAAGGTAAAAATAGAGAATTAAGAAGATTCTTTGGACATTTTGGACTAGATGTTTTAGATTTAAAAAGATTAGAATTTGGTGGTATTTCATTAAATAACTTACCAACAGGAAAATCAAGATTTTTAACAAGAGAAGAGTATAGAAACCTAAGACATTTTTTAAACGAAGATGATAGATCTAGCAAATAAACTAAGACCAACAAATCTTGAAACTTTTGTTGGTCAATCTCATATAATAGCAAAAGACAAAGCCCTTTACAAACTTATCAAAAAAAAAGATATTCCTCATTTATTCTTTTATGGTAAACCAGGAACTGGAAAAACTACATTAGCAAAAATTATTGCAAAAGAAATCAACACTGATTATTACTACTTTAATGCTACATCTATAAAGGTTGAAGATTTAAGAAAAGTATTTGATAGATATAAAAATGCTTTAATAAAACCCTTGGTTTTTATAGATGAAGTACATAGACTTTCAAAAAATCAACAAGAAGTTTTACTTCCAATTATGGAAAACTATGATGCTATAATCATAGGAGCAAGTACTGAAAATCCATTTTTCACTTTAACAAATGCAATAAGATCAAGATCATTTCTTTATGAGTTTAAAGCTTTTACAAAAAATGAAATGATAAAAATACTTGATATTGCTATTAATGAAGTTGATATAACTTTGAGTAAAGAAGCTAAAGAGTATTTAATTACATCAAGTAGTGGTGATGCAAGAGCAATGCTTACTTTATTAAATTTTTCATATAAAGTATCAAAAAATATAGATATCGATTTACTAAAACAGTTAAGAGAAAATGTAATAGGAGACGGGGTATCCTCATCAGATACACATTATGATTTAGCTAGTGCTATGATTAAATCTATAAGAGGCTCAAATGTTGATGCAGCTTTATATTATCTAGCTAGACTTATAAATGGGGGAGAAAGCGTTGATTTTATTACAAGAAGACTTGTAATATTTGCTAGTGAAGATATAGGTAATGCTAATCCAAATGCTTTAAATTTAGCAGTTAGTACAATGCATGCTTGTAATAAAATAGGATACCCAGAATCAAGAATTATGTTAGGTCAATGTATTATATATTTAACAAGTTCACCTAAGTCAAATAGTGCTTATAAGGCTATAAATAAAGCCCTTAATGAAGTAAAAAATGGTAAAATACTTGAAATACCAAAACATTTAGATTCACAACATATAGGCTACAAATATCCACATGATTATGGTGGATATGTAGAACAACAATATTTAGATAAACCCTTATCCTTATATGAAAGTTTGAATATAGGTTTTGAAAAAACTTTAAATGATTGGCTAAATAAAATCAAAAATAAGGACTAAAAATGCAATACTATAGTTGGGTACTAACTTTTCATATAATGGCTGTTATGTCATGGATGGCATTGTTATTCTACCTTCCAAGACTATTTGTTTACCATGTAGAGCATAAAAATAAAAAAGACTTTACGGATGTTGTGAAAATTCAAGAACTTAAAATATACAAAGTTATTGGTGCACCTGCAATGTGGGCTTCTATAATTAGTGGTGCTATAATGCTTTATTTAAACCCTTACTTGCTATCTTCAGAAGCAGGGGGATGGATGCACGCAAAATTATTAGTTGTATTCTTTCTTGTTTTATATACTTTTTCATTAGAAAAATACAGAAAAGATTTAGAAGTTGATAAATTTGAAAAAAGTGGTAACTTTTTTAGAGCATACAATGAAGTACCGACAATTTTATCTTTACTAATTGTTGGATATGTAATCACAAAAACTTTTTCTATATTATTTACGGTAATAACTCTTTTAATAGGAGCGTTTATAATTTATAAAGTATTAAAACAAACTCCTAAAGAAGCTAAATAATGTTTGAAAAATATTATATACTAGATACAAATATTTTACTTGAAGATGCAAATAATATCTTCAAACTTTCACAAGAAGGTACAAATTTAATAGTTTTACCTGAAACAGTATTAGATGAAATTGATACAAAAAAAAGTGGTTTTGATGAAATAAATTTTCAAGCAAGAGAATTTGCAAGAATATTAGAAAACTCTTCAATTAACTATTCTAAAAGTGAAGACTTATATAAAATTATAAGAATAACAATCAATAAAAATACTATAATTGATATCATCTCAAAAGATATTTATGATGTGAAATCAAATAGTACTTCTTTAAATATAATAAATGATAGAAAAATACTTGAAGTAGCTTCTTTTGCTAAAAAATATTATGATCAAGATATAGAATTTATATCACTTGATATAATGGCTAGAACAAGAGCTATATCTCTTGATATAAAAACAGACTCGCTTACAGCTTCTCAAAATGGAGATTTTGACTTTAATTTTATTAAAGAAATATCAATAGACTTTAATCAACAAGAAGAACTTGATAATGAAGAAATTACTAAATTTGATAAAGAATACCAAGTACATAACTACTCTTACTGTTTTAAAATAAAAGACTCTGATCAAGTTATATTAGCTACTATTCAAAATAAAAGAATTAGACTTTTAGATGAAGGTGAAGTAAGAAATCAAATAATTACACCATTGAATAAAGAACAATTGTTCTTTTCAAGTGCTTTATTAAATCACTTTTATAATATCTTAATAATTGAGGCAAAAGCAGGTTCAGGGAAAACACTATTGGCATTAAGTGCAGCTTTAAAACTTGTAAGACAAAAAAATTATCAAAAAATCATTTATATAAGAAACTCAATTGAATCACTAGATAAGGGTGAAGATGTTGGTTATCTTCCTGGATTTGAGGAAAAATTTAAAATATATAATCATCCTTTAATGGATAGTTTAGAATATATAATTAGAACAGATTATAAAAAAAAGAAATCAAAAAAGAATCCTGAAAATACACCTGAATTAGATGAAAATGAAGTTACAACAAGAATTGAGCAAATGATTACAAATTATAGTATAGAAACTATGTGGGTAGGAGAGATGAGAGGTAGAACACTTACAAACTCATTTGTTATTATTGATGAAGCACAAAATATGTCAAATAAAACAATGCAAATGGTACTATCAAGAGTTGATAATACATGTAAAGTTGTTGTATTAGGTTCTAATAAACAAATCGATAACTTCTATGTGAATAAATATACTAACTCATTAACGACTCTATTAAAGGCTACAAGCAAAGAAAATAGTTTAGTTAACACTTTTGCTATAAAACTAGAAAAAGTCCTTAGAGGGCCAATTACTGAATGGGCAGAGCAAATCTTTTCAAATAAATAAAAAACTTCTCTAAGATGTATTGAAAAACAATTTTTAATACATCTTAAAAGCTCTAATGTTACTATTATTCAAAAATAAAAAAAGAAATATCTAAGTAAAAAAGAAAATATATTAAGTACTGTAACTTGTGTTATAATACATATTATTATATGTATAGGAGTTATAATGAACTTATTACAATACACATCAAAAGAAATGTTTTCATCTACAGAACTTATTAGAAAAAGTAAAATGGTTTTTGATAAATTATCAAATAATGAGATAGAAAAAGCAGTAATTCTAAGAGATGGCAAACCAAGTTTTATTCTACTTGATTTTGATAAGTATGAAACAATTATAGAAGATTATGAAAGACTTCAAAAAGAGAATAAAAAATTAAAAGAAAAAAAGAATCAAATTCCTCAACCTAATAAAGAGAGTGATAACAATATTCTAAAAAACAAAAAAGAAGAAGAGATATCTAGTGATGAACTAGAAAAAGCATTAGCCCAAATTGATAAACTAGATATGGATTTAGAAAAGAAAATTGAGTCAAATCAAAAACAAGAAGCTTTAAAAGATTTTTGGGAATAGTATGATTTATGATGTACTAATAATAGGAGCAGGGGCAGCTGGCTTAACGGCAGCATTAAATGCTAAAAAAAACGGTGCAAACGTAGCAGTAATAACAAAAACACTTCCAACACATTGTCAAACAGTTCAAGCTCAAGGTGGGATAAATGCAGTTTTATATGAAGATGATGATAGTGTAAAACAACATATCGAAGATACATATAAAGGTTCTTATGAAATTGCTAGTAAAAAAAATATATCTTTTATGTGTGAGAAAGCAAAAGAGACTATTAACTGGTTAGATTCAATAGGAGTACCTTTTACTAGAAACTCTAAAAATCAAATTGCACAAAGAAAATTTGGTGGTACTTCAAAAATTAGAACTTGTTATAGTAGTGACTATACAGGACTTAAAATAGTACATACTCTTTATGATCAATGTATATCTAATGACATAAAGTTTTTTAATGAGCATCAAGTTCTTGACTTACTTGTTGTAAAAAATGAGTGTTATGGGTGTTTAGCTTATGATATAGTTGATGGTAAAGTTAAACAATTCATATCAAATAATACAGTATTAGCAACAGGTGGATATGCAGGGATTTATAAAAACTATACTACAAATTCTCTTTCAACTACAGCTGATGGAGTTGCATTAGCATTTAAAGCAGGTGCAAATTTATCCAATATAGAGTTTATTCAGTTTCATCCAACAACACTTAAATCAAGTAATATTCTTATAAGTGAAAGTGCTAGAGGTGAGGGTGGATATTTACTAGATAAAAATAAAAATAGATTTATTAATGAATTATCAACAAGAGATGAAATAGCAAGAGAAATATATAAAAGAACTGTAAAAAATGAAGAAGTATATCTTGATTTAAGACACATTGATAAAAATAAATTAGAAGAATTACTTCCACAAGAAATAAGATTAGCCAAAGAGTTTTCAAATATTGATATAAAAAATCAACTTTTACCTATAGTTCCAGCAGCTCATTATAGTATGGGTGGGATAAAGACAGATTTGAATTGTAAAACATCAATTAAATCCTTATATGCTTGTGGAGAATGTGCACAAGCAGATATTCATGGAGCAAATAGACTAGGTGGGAATTCTCTTTTAGAAATAGTAACTTTTGGAAAAATAGCAGGGATAAATGCTTCAAAAAATATAAATAAGGAAGAAATTAATTTTGATAATCAAGTAAAAGAACTTGAAATAAAAATTCAACTTCTTCTATCAAGAGATAAATCTCTAAACAATGTATACGAATTAAAAGATAAGTTAGGTAATCTTTTGATTGAGAAAGCTGGTTTATTTAAAAATGAGGATATGTTAAAAGAGCTAAAAGAGGAATTAGATAATATGAAAATAGTTCTAAATAGAGTTTCTATTGAAGATAAATCAAAAATCTATAATAAAAATCTTGTTGAATATTTTGAACTTGAAAATTCACTTCTTATAGCACAAGCTTTATGTTTAAGTTCTTTGAATAGAAAAGAAAGTAGGGGTGCTCATTTTAGAAATGATTACAAAAATAAAGAATCTAAATACCAAAAACCCTCGATAATTAAAATGTTTAATAAAGAAATATCTTGTAGTTTTGAGGATATAATATGAAGATAAATATTAGGAAATTCACACAATTAGAACAGAAAGACCAAATAAAAGAGTTTAAAGTAGAACAAGATAATTTATTAAAAGCATTAGAAGAAATAAAAAAAAATCAAGACTCTAGCTTAGCATATAGATGTGGTTGTAAAAGTGGAGTTTGTGGCTCGTGTGCCATTAGAGTAAATGGCATAGAAAAACTTGCTTGTAGAACTACACTTAAAGATGGAGATTTAATTGAACCTTTAAAAAATTCAAAAGTTATTAAAGATTTAATTGTAGATGTTTCACATGAAACATTGTTAATTAAAAAAACAAATAGTCCAATAAAACAAAAAAAAGAAAATCTTACTTTAACTCAAAAAGATGTATTAAAGATTGATATACAAAGCAATTGTATTTTATGTAATGCCTGTTATAGTTCATGTCCTGTTTATGATGTAAATAAAGAGTTTCTAGGGCCTTTTGCATTAACAAGAGCACTAAGATATGAAAATGACAAAAAAGGGCAGAATGAAGAGATAATAAACAATATACAAACAAATGGTATATGGGATTGTACTTTATGCAGTGCTTGTACTTTTGTTTGCCCTCAAGGTATAGATCCTAAAATGGATATTATGCAACTTCAAAATATATCTATTCAAAAAGGATACAGTAATCCATATATGAATACTTTTGATAATAATATGGGATTTGATAGTAATGATTTCGGATTTGATCCTAATGGAAGTTTTTAGTATTTAAGAGCAGAAAACTGCTCTTAAATTGATATTATAAATTATCTTTTAAATATAAATAGTCTGACATCTTAGTCCACTCTCTAGCTTTTTTCATATAAGCGTCTTGTGAATCTAATACTTCTTTTAATAAAGGATTTTTTGAAGACATCTCTTCTCTTAAATCATGGTTTGCTTTTTTCATAGCATTCATAACTTCTTTTGGGAAAGTTCTAACTTTTATATTTGGTTGTTCTTTTTTCATCTTATCCCAAGCAGTTGTATTCATATCATAGTTTTGAATATACATATCATAAGCACTAACTCTAATAGCTGTAGTTAAGATAACTTGTAAATCTTTTGGTAGTTTATTAAACCTTTTCTTATTTACAATAACTTGTAATTCTGATGCTGGCTCATGCCAACCTGTGTAGTAATAAGGAGCAATTTTATGAAATCCCATTTTAATATCCATTGATGGTCCAACCCATTCTAAAGCATCAATTGTTTTTCTACCTAATGAAGTATATAATTCACCTGGTGCAATATTAGTTACTTGAACACCTAATTTAGCCATAACTTCTCCTGCAAATCCAGGAATTCTCATTTTTAAACCTTTTAAGTCATCAAGTGTATTAATCTCTTTTCTAAAGAAACCACCCATTTGTACACCTGTATTTCCTCCAGGAAATGATAAAATATTATGTTTTGCATAAACTTTTTGCATTAACTCTAAACCACCACCATAATAGAACCAAGCATATTGTTCAGGTGCAGTTAATCCAAAAGGCATTGAAGTAAACGGTAAAGTGTTTATATCTTTACCTTTCCAATAATAAGAAGCTGTATGACCCATATCATATTGTCCACCTTTAACCATATCAAGTACACCAAGTGGCGCTTTATGTTTATTTGCTGAATCAACTTTTATTATAAGTCTTCCGTTTGACATTTCTTTTGCAAGGTTAGATAGATTGTGTGCAGTATCAATTAGTGGAGTTGCACTTTTACCCCATGTTGTAGCCATCTTTAATTTATATGTTTTTTCTTTTGCTTGCGCTGACATTGACATTGCAATAAGTATTACAGATGTTACACCTAGTTTTCCGATTAATTTTTTCATAAATACTCCTATATATAAAATTTGTTTGGAATTATATATTTATAGCAGTATCATTTAGCTTATGTGATAGTATCAGTTATGAAGAAGACAATCTTTAATTTTATTTGTTTTATTCCACTTTATTGTTTTTAGTTCTGGCTCTTTATAAAATTCTTTAACATACCCAAAACATAAATATCCAATAAATTTATATTCACTTTTATCAATATTAAATATTTTATTTATCTTATTAGGTTTTAAAATAGAAACCCAACCCATACCAATATTTAAAGCTCTTGCAGTAAGCCACATATTTAAAATAGCACATACAACAGAGTATTCACCAGTTTTTTTCATATAAGTTTGTCCCAAAATATTCTCTTTTGGTTTTTTATAATAAACAGCTATATTTATATTTGACTCTTTTATTCCCTCAAGTTTAAGTGAATTGTATATAGGTCTTTTTTTAAACTTCTTTTTGCTTTTTTCAAAAGACTTTTTAAAATGTTTATATACTTTACGTTTTTGTTTATCTTTCACAATTACAAATTTCCAAGGTTGAGAATAACCAACAGACGGAGCTTGTATTGCAGCTTCTAATATTTTTTTTAATTTTTTTTGTGAGATCTTTTTTGAAGTAAAACTATTACCTCTAACATCACGTCTTGAGGCAATAATTTTTTTAAGAGTTTTTTGCTCTTTTTTAGTAAAATTCATTAAACTGTAAAATCGTGTAAGTCTTTAAATAAAAAGGCTTCTACAATCTCATCTATACTTTTTTGTGTTGGAGCAATTAAAGCAATAATACCTTCATCCATAAAAGGCCAAACATATTCTTGCTCATTTATTACAACTACAGCATCTATCCATTCTAAAATATCTTCTCTTCTATCATAAAACTCAACATCAGTGATTTTACCTTCATCTAAAGAAATAAAAGCCCAAGCTTTATTTTCTTCCATAGATGCGATAGTACATTCATGTCTACTTTTATTATCAACAGGTATTAATACTGTCATACTATCCTCTTTTATATCATTTTCTTTACATGAAGATTTTACAATTTTTTATCTTAAGATAAAAACTCTTTTTTATACCATAAAGAAAAAACATAAAGTGAATAAAGATGTTGTTTAAATTTTCTTTGTTTAGATAACTCATAAATATGCTTTACATACTCATCATTAAAAAGCTTTGTATGTTTATTTACATCAAGTATAGTCTCTAATATTGAGTTTCCATACTCTTGATTTAGCCATTCATTAAAAGGAGAATTAAAACCTTTTTTAGTTCTATTGATAATTTGTTCAGGTATATATTTTGAAGCAATTTTCTTAAGTAAATATTTGTTTGTATTTCCAACTTTAATATCTGAATCAATACTAAACATATAGTTTACTAAATTAAAATCTAAAAATGGTGTTCGAACTTCCAAAGAGTTTCTCATTGAGATTCTATCAACTTTTGAAAGCAAGCTTTCTCCAAGCCAAATTTTCAAGTCAATATAACTCATCCAATCAACTGGATCTTTTTTTGCTTTTTCATTTTTAAAAGTTGGAACTTTTTTAAAAAGTCTCTTTTTTTGAATATCTGTATAAATTTCCCCAAAAGAGTTATAAAGATTTTGTTTTTTAACTATTCTTCTTAAATATTCACTCTCTTTAGTATTATTTTGCAATGCACCAATAATATCATCTAAAAACTCGTTTTGCTCAATTGATAATGTTTTTTCAAAACTATAATATTTTAAAAATTTTGCATAATTATCATAACCTAAAAAAATCTCATCACTTCCTTCACCTGATAAAACAGTTTTTATTCCACTTTGATGAATCTTTTTAGTTAATATATTTAAAGGAATTGCAGCAGAATCACCATGTGGCTCTTCTAAAGCTTCTAAACTATCTTCAAAGTATTCAATAAAATCTTTTTTAGATATTTCAACTGGATTGTGATTTGAGCCAATATAATCAGCTGTGATTTTTGCATAATCTAATTCACAATAGTTTTTATACTCATTGTAACCAACAGAAAAAGTATTGATCTTCTTTCCAGAGATTTTAGTGTAAAGCGCAGATACTAGTGAACTATCAATTCCACCACTTAAAAGTGAAGCAACTTCAACATCAGATGTAAGTCTTGACTCAATAGAATTAAATAAAAGCTCTTCAATCTTCTTTAAAGCCTCATTTTCGTCTTTTACAGCTTTATAAGTGTTTATCTTATAGAAACGCTTCTTTTTAAGTTCATGGGCTTTATTTGGCTCATAAACCATATATGTTGAAGCTTCAAGTTTAAAAATGTCCTGAAAGAAAGTATCTTCACCAAAAGAGACAAAGTATTGCATATATTTTGAAAGTGCTACTTTGTTTAGTTTTGGTTTGGAATCAAGTAAATTTACTACAGATTTAATAGAAGAAGAAAAAATAAACTTATTATCTTTGAAGTAATAGAAAAATGGTTTTTTTCCATATCTATCCCTAGCACAAAAATATCTATTCTTTTTTATATCATATAAAGTAAAAGCAAACATACCATTTAGCTTATTTAAAAAATCAAACTCATATTTTTGATACAGTCTTATTAAAACTTCACTATCACTTTTTGTTTTACACTCTAATTGCTCATCAAGTATAAGTTGTTTATAGTTATAAATCTCACCATTAAAAACTAAAACAATATCATCAAAAACCATAGGTTGATTTGCTTCTTCGTCTAAATCAATAATAGCAAGTCTTGTATGTCCAAACTCTTTATCTTCAATTTTTATAGAGCTTTGATAATCTGGCCCTCTGTTATTTAACATCTTCAAGGAAGATGAGAAATTATTACTTAAAAAATTTGTTCCTAAAATTCCACACATATTACAATCCAAAAAAACTATTTATAATTAAAATATAAAAATACATTAAAAGTACAAAGAAAGACGAGCTAACTAAAACAGAAAAAGTTGTATCTATTGGTTTACAATTATATAAAGCCGATAAATTCACATTATTCACTGCAAGAGGTACAATAAGTTCTAAAAATATAATGGCAGAAACAAAAGAATCTATTTTAAATAATAAAATAATGTATAATCCAATTATAGGCAAGATTATATGCTTAAAAAGAGTTATATTTAGTGATAATTTCCAATTTGCAGTTTTTATTTTAACTTGAGACATAAATATACCAAAAATTACAAGTTGCATAACTATTGCAGCATAAGCCCCCATAGTAAACACTTTATCAAAGTTATTACTTAATTCAAAACCATAATAATTAAAAGCCAAAGCAGCAACAGCAAACCAAATAGCAGGTATTTTAAATATCTCTTTTAAAGCATCAATAAATTTAAACTTATCTCCTGCAAAAAAATACACAGAAAATATATAAATATAGAAAATATTTGCAATATTCAAAATAGAAGTATAAGGCACACTAGCCTCACCAAATAAAGCTATTCCTAATGGTATACCAAGATTTCCTGTATTACCAACAAGTGCAGATGCCATAAAAATTGATTTATCTTGATAATCATTTCTAAACATTCGTAAAGAATAGAAAAAAGCAATTCCCATTGTAATAAAAATTGCTATAAAGTAAATAAAAGGTGAGATTATAAACTCATCATTTATTGGTGCTCTTGTAAGTCCCCAAAAAATAAGAATGGGCTGAAGAAAATATAAATTTAATAGAACAAAACTTCTTTCATTTACATCACTTTTAAAAACTCTTTTAAAGGTAAAACCAATAATGATAAATATATAAATAGTTGCGACAGATACTAATGCTTCGATTTTATATCCTAATCTTTTTTTGAATTTTATCATAATGTAATATAATCTTAGCTATATTTTTAGAATGTACGAAAATTTAAAAAACAAAACAGTTTTATATATTGAAGATGATCAATTTATTAGAGAACAAACAGCTTCTTTACTAAATGTAGTATTTGAAAATGTCCTTACAGCAAACAATGGGGAAGAAGGCTTACAACTTTTTAGTAAAAATTCTGAAAAAATCCATGCTATTGTAACAGATATTAATATGCCAATTTTAACAGGTATTCAAATGAGCAAAGAGTTAAAAAGTGATACAAACTTTAATACTCCAATAATTGGTGTATCAGCTTATTCAGATGATGATAATATGTTAAATGAAGCTAATAATTTATTTACTTTATATTTAAGAAAACCTATTGAAATAAAAGATTTAATAGATGCAATAGAAGAAGTGATATTATAGGATAAAAATTTATCCCATAATACCTTTAATCATAAAGAAAATACCTGCTGATAAAATACCTGCCGCTGGCACTGTAATAATCCAAGCTGCAACTATTTTTTTAACTGCATCTCTTTTTACATATTTTGTACTTTTTGCTTGTTTTACATCTCTTTTTTCTTGTTTTACAATCTCTTGTTTCTCTTCTAAACCTTTATATAATTCAACAATTCTTACATAATCAGATTTAGACTTCTTTTCTAATGATTCAAGTTGTTCTAACTCTTTTGTCATAGAATCTAACTCTTTTTTATGCTTTTTAAATTTTTTTCTAAGATTTTGTAAAGCTCTTGTTTCATGATTATCTAAATACTCTCTTAAGAAACCAACCCCAAATACACCACCAACTGCAATATGTGTTGAAGATACAGGAAGTCCTAATTGAGAAGCAATAATAACAGTAATAGCAGCTGCCATAGCAATAGAATAAGCTCTCATCTGATCA
The DNA here is from genome assembly GCF_049472155.1 of Arcobacter rhizosphaerae. Classification (NCBI taxonomy): domain Bacteria; kingdom Pseudomonadati; phylum Campylobacterota; class Epsilonproteobacteria; order Campylobacterales; family Arcobacteraceae; genus Arcobacter; species Arcobacter rhizosphaerae. The sequence goes on from NZ_JBMOVW010000003.1 coordinate 185,484, forward strand.
AGTTCAGTGATTTCAGAACCAACTGTTTTAATAAGTCTTGGTCCATATAAAGCAAGTCCTATAGCAATACCTATAGCTCCAACTGCCATAACCCAAAATGGAATATCAACCTTTGTAGAAATTCCTGAATTCATAACTGCATCATTAATCGCAGCTAATGGCCCAATTGCATTTGCCACATCATTTGCACCATGTGCAAAAGAAAGTAGAGCAGCCGCAAAAATTAAAGGAATTGTAAATAGTGAATTTACGCTATCTCTATCATTTGATAACTTTTGTGAGGCTTTTAAAATAAGTGGTTTTACTAATATATAAACAATAACAGCAATTACTAAACCAATTGAAGCTGCTGTTATAAAATCAAGTTTAATGATTTTTTTAACACCTTTTAAGATAAGGTAAGTTGAAAAAGCCCAAGACATAATTGCAACTAAATAAGGAACAATTTTTTGTGAGGCTTCAATCATATCTTTTTTATAGACTATCTTGGTCTTTATTATATAAAGAAAAGTTGCTGCAATAATTCCACCAAGAACAGGTGAAATAACCCAAGAAGCGGCAATTTTTCCCATAGTTCCCCAAGAAACAATAGCAAAACCAGCAGCAGCAATACCAGCACCCATTACACCACCTACAATTGAATGAGTTGTTGATACAGGAGCTCCTACAGAAGTAGCAAAGTTAAGCCATATTGCAGCAGATAATAAAGCCGCTGTCATTGCCCAGATAAAAATATCTGGATTTGATATTAAAGCTGGATCAATAATACCTTTTTTAATCGTTTTTACAACATCTCCACCTGCTATTAAAGCTCCCATTGCTTCGAATATTGCAGCTATAACAATTGCCCACATTAAAGTCATTGCTTTTGAACCAACAGCAGGTCCAACATTATTCGCAACATCATTTGCACCAATATTCATAGCCATATAAGCTCCAAATACTGCACCAATAATTAAAAACGTATTATTAGGCATATCCCCATGTGAAGTATATGACCAAAGAAAAACCACTAGCATAAATAGAAGTGCTAGGGACAATTTTGCGAAACCAGGAAGCGTTTTTTCTGCTGCCTTGTCAAATGAATCGATTGTCTTAATATCCAAAGTAACCCTTTTTGTAACCATTTTGTAGCTTAATAAGACTAATATTTTAATGGATACTTCCTTACTTATTATTTAAGTAAACTTAAAGTTATTATGACTAAAATACTTAACTTAAGCCATTTCTCTATATTATATTCTTTGTTTTTTTCTAAATTCTTTTAAATACTTATTCTTTTATATGTTACATTTCATTTGACAAATATACTTCTTTTATGTATAATAGTCATAAAATATAGACAATATACATAAAGGAGACAATATGAAAGTTACAATTCTTTCAAAAAATGATCTTCCAAATATTGAAAAAATACAAAATGAATTTGACATCTTTAGAGTAGTGAAAGTTAAAACTAGAGAAAAGCTTGATATGATTGAGTTTTTTAATAAAGATGGTGTATTTAGAGGATTTGGTAAAGATACTAAAGCAGCTTATAAAAAAGCTAAGAAAGCTCTAAAAAGCTATTATAACAATTAATAAAAGAAGAGATTAATCTCTTCTTCTATTTCTACTTCCACCACTTGAGTTTCCGCCTCTTGAACCTCTTGAGTCTCTACTTCTAGAATCTCTTCTTCCGTTGCTTCCACCTCTTGAACCATTTCTTGATCCACCTCTGTGTCCACCTCTTGAGTTTCTATTTCCACCTCTTCTATCAGAACCACTACTATTTTTAGCTCTTTGAATTAATCTTTCAATATCATTCTCAGATTTACCAATTTTGTTATTACCTTTAACATAAGTAGATTCTGAAATCATTGAAGCTAATTTGAATGCAATAGTTGAAATATCGAACTCTTCTTTTAAATCTTCAACAAGTTGTAAAGCATGATCTTTAACATCTTGATTTGTAATCTTTTGTTTTAAATCAGTTACTTTTTTCTCTTTTACAGAAGAGATATTTGGAACTTGTTTACCTTCAAGTTTAGAACCAGTAGTTTTTTCAATTTTTTGAAGCATTCTAAATTCGTGTGGAGTTACAATTGAAACTGCCATACCTTCTTTTCCTGCTCTACCTGTTCTACCAATTCTATGTACATAAGACTCAGAATCAAATGGTAAATGATAGTTAAATACGTGAGTTACATCACTTACATCAAGTCCTCTTGCTGCAACATCTGTTGCGATTAGAATCTCTAATTTAGATGTTTTAAAAGCTCTAATAGCTTCTTCTCTTTGTCTTTGCTCCATATCACCATGAAGCCCCTTAGCCATATATCCTTGAGATACTAAAAATGTAGATAATCTATCAACTTCTTTTTTTGTTCTACAAAAAATAATTGATTTATCTGGGTTTTTAAAATCAAATAGTCTAATTAAAGCATCATCTCTTTCATGCTCATCAACTACATAATATGTTTGAGTAATTTTAGAGTTAGTTACTTCTTTTTTTGTAATAGTAATAAACTCAGGCTCAACTAAAATTGTTTTAGCTAGATTTTTAATTGCTGTAGGCATAGTAGCAGAGAAAAGAACTGTTTGTCTTGAAGCTGGCATAAAAGTGAAAATCTCTTTAATGTCATCTAAGAATCCCATATCTAACATCTCATCAGCTTCATCTAAAACTACATAAGATGGTTTAATATCTATTTTCTTGTCTCTTAATAAATCTAAAAATCTACCTGGTGTCGCAATAATTACACTTGCATTTGCAATGTGTTTTAATTGTCTTGAATATGATTGTCCACCATAAACAGTTGCTGTATTAATACCTAAAAATTTTCCAAACCTAAAAATTTCATCAGAAACTTGCATCGCAAGTTCTCTTGTTGGAACTATTATAACTGCTTCAACCGAACCATCACACTTCATCATATTTAATATTGGAAGACCAAAAGCTGCAGTTTTACCAGTACCAGTTTGAGCTTGTCCTACAATATCCTTACCGCTTAAAACTACAGGAATTGCTTTTTCTTGAATAGGACTTGGCTCTTGAAAACCAGCATTGTCTATCGCCTTTTGTAAATCTTCTTTGAAATTAAATTCGTTAAATGTCATTCGTTACCTTAGTATAATTTATAAAATTGATACACAGGTTTATATATTTATCTTCTCAATAAAATTTAACATAAACATTTGTAATAATGTGTTGTTCTTTTGTGAGTAGGTCAGCTTATTATAATATTCTTTTCGTACAAAAGAATTAATAGGGTATATAAAATGTGTATAATTTCACTCATTATACTTAATTTTATATAAATTTAAGCTTTAAAGAAAAAAAGGAGCTTTTTTTGCTCCTTTTAATTTAGATATCGTCTAAGCTTTTGTAACCTTCAAGATACTTAGTATCATAGTTATTTGAGATGAAATCTTCATTTTCCATCATTTTTTGGTGGAATGGAATAGTTGTTTTAATTCCTTCTACTTCAAACTCATTTAAAGCTCTTTTCATAATATTAATTGCTTTATTTCTATCTCTTCCCCAAACAATTAGTTTACCAATCATTGAATCATAATGAGGTGGTACAACATAGTTTGTATATACATGAGAATCAACTCTTACATTTCTTCCACCTGGTACAAACCATTGAGTAACTTTTCCTGGACAAGGAAGGAATGAGTTAGGATCTTCAGCAGTAATTCTAACTTCAATAGCATGACCTCTGAATTTGATTTTTTCTTGAGGAGGTAATTCTGCACCTTCTGCAACTTTAATCATTAATTCAATAATATCAATTCCTGATACCATTTCAGATACAGGGTGTTCGACTTGAAGTCTAGTATTCATTTCCATGAAATAAATATTTTGTTTATCATCTGCTAAGAATTCAAAAGTACCAGCACCTTCATATTTTAAATATTTAGTAGCTTTTACAGCAACATTATGTAAATGAGCTCTCGTTTCATCATTTAATAAAATTGCAGGTGACTCTTCAATAACTTTTTGGTGTCTTCTTTGTAAAGAACAATCTCTCTCACCAATATGAATAGCATTACCATGAGAATCTCCAACAACTTGAACTTCAATATGTCTTGGGTTGTTAATAAATCTCTCTAAATACATAGTACCATCACCAAATGCAGCTAATGCTTCTGATGATGCAGCCATAAATAATTGGTCGAATTCAGACTCATTTGTAATAAGTCTCATTCCTCTTCCACCACCACCAGCAGATGCTTTAGCCATAATAGGATAACCAATTTCAGCAGCTACTTTTCTAGCTTCTTCAAGTGTATGTACAGCACCATCAGAACCAGGTACAACTGGAACACCAGCTTTAATCATTTCTTCTTTAGCTTTAGATTTATCAGCCATTTTCTCCATTACATCAGTAGAAGGCCCAATAAATTTAATACCATGAAGTTTACAAATTTCTACAAAGTCTTGGTTTTCAGATAAGAAACCATAACCAGGGAAAATTGCATCACATCCAGTCATTTCTGCAGCTGTAATAATTGCAGGAATATTTAAATATGAGTCAGATGATTTTGCACCACCAATACATACTGCTTCGTCTGCATGTTTTAAATATGAAGCATTTTTATCTCCAGCAGAATAAACAGCAACAGATTTTTTACCCATTTCTCTAATAGTTCTAATAGCTCTTTGAACTATTTCACCTCTATTAGCGATTAATATTTTTTTAATTTCTGCCATGTCTTAGCTCTTACTACGCTTTTTCAACAACAAAAATTGGCATATCATATTCTACAGGATCACCATCTTTAACTAAAATATCAATAATTTTACAATCATATTCAGCTTCAACTTCATTCATAATTTTCATAGCTTCTAAAATACATAAAGTTTGACCTTTTTTAACTGTATCTCCAACCTTAACAAATGTTGGTGCTTCAGGAGATGGAGAAGCATAGAATGTTCCTACCATTGGTGATTTAATAGTTTCACCTGAAATATTACTTGTAGCTTCAGCAGCAACAGGTGCAGGTGTAGCAGCAGGAGCAGCAACAGGTGCAGCTTGTGTGTAAACTGGCTCAGTTGAAGTAACAACAGTATTAGATTCGAAACCTTTTTGCATTGCAATTTCAAACTCACCTTCTTTTACTTTAAGTTTGTTAAGTTCACTCTTATCAAATACTCTTATTAGTTCTTTTATTTCTTTAAAATCCATAATTAGCCTTTTAATTCGTCAAATTTTTTAAATATCTTAGCAAAAAATAGATTATAAGTATATTTTTAACATATAATAAAAGCTTCGTTTAAGAAAAAGAACTGATTTTTTTATTGATTTTATATTATTCAATATAATTTGCTATAATTTTAAAAAAATTATAGGAATAAAATGCTAAATGATCAAACATTTATAAACATAGCCCATGAAATAGCAAGTGCTTCAAAATGTGTTTCAAAACAAGTTGGAGCTGTTATCGTAAAAGATGGAAGAATTCTATCAACAGGTTATAATGGTACTCCAACAGGTTATACAAACTGTAGTGATCATTGGAAGGGTGAATATACAAAAGATCACCATGACTGGTCAAAAACTTATGAAATTCATGCTGAGATGAATGCTCTTATTTGGGCTGCAAGAAAAGGTATTTCAATAGAAGGTGCAACTATATATGTAACATTAGAACCATGTAGTGAATGTTCTAAAAACTTAATAGCAGCAGGGATTAAAAGAATAGTTTATGATAGAGCTTATGAACACACAAACTCAGAAGTTGTATCTAAATTTATCAAAGATAACAATGTCATAATAGAGAAGGTAGTAAAAAATTAGTTGGAATAGTAAATACAAAATAGGAAGTAAATACAATCATTCTTTTTATAATCATGTTATAAAAAAATATGGAATCAGTCATCAAGCTGTACATTGGCAATCAAAATATACACAATATAAAAGATTTGAAATTCTAATATCTTTTATAATTGATGATATTAAACAAAGTACTCTTGTAGATGCAGGATGTGGCTTTGCAGAATTATATGTTTATCTTTTTAAAAATGATATCATTCCTAAAGAGTATATAGGATTAGATATGGAAGAGCAGATGATTCATTTAGCAAAAAAAAGACTAGCTGAGATTGAACTAAAAGTAACTAATATCTTAGAAGATACATTAATAGCAAAAGATTATTATATTTGTAGTGGAGCTTTAAATATATTAACAAAAGAAGAGATTTTAATCTTTATTAATAAGTGTTTTAACAATTCAAATAAAGGTTTTATTTTTAACTTTTTAAAAAAAGATACTCTAAATGATGTTGATTATAGCGAAGTTATCGAATTTTGTAAGACATTACCTTGTGAAATAAAAGTACAAAATGGTTACTTAGATAATGATATAAGTGTATACTTAAAAAAATTACTTGACTAATTAGTTAAGTAAAATGCAAAATATCATATATATTTCATACGTAAACTATAAAATTATCTTATAACAACAAAGGAGTATGTATGAAAGTTGGTCTATTTATTCCATGTTTTATGAATGAGTTATATCCAGACATTTGTAAAGCAACATATAAAATATTAAAAAAACAAGGTTTAGAGATTGAGTACCCAATGAGTCAAACTTGCTGTGGACAGCCTATGGCAAACTCTGGTTGCTCAAAAGATATAGAAACATTAGCAAAACAATTTATAAAAAACTTCAAAAACTACGATTATATTGTAGCACCTAGTGGTTCATGTGTATCAATGGTAAAAGAACATTATGCACCATTTTTTAACAATGACTCCGACTATAATAAAGTAAAAGCTTCTATTTATGAAGTATGTGAATTTTTACATGATGTAATAGGTATAGAAAACTTAAAAATTGATGTATCTTTTGCACATAAAGTAGGACTTCATAACTCATGTCATGGACATAGAGCTTTAAAACTTGGAACTGCAAGTGAACTTAATGTTCCTTATAATTCAAAACTTGAAAATATATTAAACACAGTAAAAGACATAGAACTAGTAGAATTAAAAAGAAAAGATGAATGCTGTGGTTTTGGTGGTACGTTTAGTGTTGCAGAAGAAGATGTATCAGTTGCTATGGGTAAAGATAGAATTAAAGATCATTTAGATTCAGACGCTAGAGTTATGACAGGTGCTGATATGTCATGTCTTATGCATATAGATGGTCTAATTAATAGAAATAACTATCCAATTAAAGTAATGCATATTACACAAATTTTAGCAGGAGAAGAACTATGAGTACACATCCACAAAATGCAAAAGAGTTCGTGGCTAATGATGAAAGAATGCACTGGCATGATGAAGCTTTATGGTTTGTAAGAGCAAAAAGAGACTTAGCTTCTAAATCTATTCCTGAATGGGAACAATTAAGAGAATATGCTAATCAAATAAAAACTCATACAATGGCAAATCTTGATAAATACCTTTTAGAATTTGAAAAAAATGCAAATGCCAAAGGTATTACTGTTCACTGGGCATCTGATGCGCAAGAGCACAATGAAATTGCATACAAACTTCTAAAAGAAAAAGGTGTAAAAAAGTTAGTAAAATCTAAATCAATGCTAACAGAAGAGTGTCACTTAAACCCTTTTTTAGAAGCAAAGGGAATTGAAGTAATTGATACAGACTTAGGTGAGAGAATTGTTCAGTTAAGAAATGAACCTCCTTCACACATCGTATTACCCGCAATTCACCTAAAGAAAATGGATGTTTCTGATACTTTCCATGAAAAATTAGGTACTGAAAAAGGAAATGATGACCCAACTTATCTAACAAGAGCAGCAAGAGCAAGTTTAAGAGAAGATTTCCTAACAGCTGATGCTGGTATGACAGGTGTAAACTTTGCTATTGCTAATACAGGTGGGGTTGTTGTTTGTACAAATGAAGGAAATGCTGATATGGGTGCTTCTGTTCCTAAATTTCATATTGCTTCTATGGGAATGGAAAAAATTATTCCAAGATTAGAGGATTTATCAGTATTTACAAGATTACTTGCAAGAAGTGCTACAGGGCAACCTATTACTTCTTATACTTCACACTTCCATGGTCCTGTTGAAGGTGGAGAAATGCACATAATTATTGTAGATAATAAAAGAAGTGAGTTTTTAAGTTCTACAAAATATAAAAAAGCTCTAAACTGTATTAGATGTGGGGCTTGTATGAATACTTGTCCTGTTTATAGAAGAAGTGGAGGGCACTCTTATGAATATACTATTCCTGGACCAATTGGATCAATTTTAGGTTCTGTAAAAGAGCCAGAAAAACACAATAGTTTACCTTTTGCTTGTACATTATGTGGGTCATGTTCTCATGTTTGTCCTGCTAAAATCGACTTAGATTCACAACTTTATGCAAGAAGACAAGATTTAAGTGAAATGAAACTTATTGACCCAAAGAAAAAAATGGCTATGAAAGTTACTGCATGGCTTATGAGTAAACCAAAACTATTTGATTTTGCAGGGAAAATGGCTAGAAAAATTGTTCCAAAACTTCCAAATTCACTTATTTATAATAAAGCAAATGTATGGGGAAGACAAAGAGATTTACCAAAAATGCCAGAAAAAAGTTTTAAAGAAATGTTTGAACAAGGAGAATTAGATGACTAGTAAAGAAAAAATTCTAAATAGTATTAGAAAAAATAATGTAGTTGAAAATGTTGAACTTCCAAACTCTTATGAAAACTTTGGTATTACTTTTGAAGATAAGTTTGAAAAATTTTCTACTATGATTGAATCAGTGGGTGGGAAAGCTTTGTTAATTAATAAAAAAGATTTAGAAAAAACAATAAATGAACTTTATCCCAATGAAAAAATCATAGCTTCAAATATTGAAAACTTCTCACTTAAAAATTTTGATTCAAATGAACAAGATGATCCACACAAATTAAAAGATATTGATTTAGCTGTAGTAAAAGGCAACTTCGCAATTGCCGAAAATGGAGCAGTTTGGATGAAAAATGAAGAAAATAGACATAGAGCCTTATACTTTATAGCTCAAAATATTGTAACTGTCTTAGATGAAAAAGATATTTTAAATAATATGCATGAAGCATACACTAAAATCAATTTTGAAGATAGTGGTTATGGGGTGTTTATTTCAGGGCCTTCTAAAACAGCTGATATTGAACAATCACTTGTAATTGGTGCACATGGTCCAAAATCTGGATATGTAATTTTTACTAAATCTTGATATAATAGCTAAATAGAGGAATATTTAAATGAAAAAAATTATACTATTTAGCTTACTAATAATAAACTTTTTATATGCAAATAATACAAAAGAAGTCTTATTACTTCATTCATATCATAAGGGGTATGTTTGGAGTGATGATATTTCAAAAACTATAGAAAAAGAGTTTTCAAAAAATAAAAATATAGAACTTACAACTGTTTATATGGACACAAAACATATAGCTGATCCTGTTTATTTAGATAAATTAGCTGCTTTGTATAAGGAAAGATTTAAAACTAGAACCTTTGATTTAATCATAGCAAGTGATAATAATGCCTTTGATTTTACTATAAGATACCATAATTATCTTTTTGAAAATTTACCTGTACTTTTTTGTGGTATTAACAATTTTGATAAAGCCTTACTTGATGAAAACAATATGAAAAAATATATGACAGGAGTAGTTGAGCAAGTAGATTTAGAAAAAAACTTTGAACTTATAAAAGATTTACATCCAAATATAAACAAACTTCTTATTATAAATGATAGATCAAAGACAGGTCTAGCTGTAAAAAGAGATCTTAGACCTATTATCAAAAAATATAAAAAAGATTTTAAAATTGAATACGTAGATAAAATGGAAATAGAGAATTTAAAAAATAAAGTTTCAAAATTAGGTAAAAATGATGTTATTTTATTTGTACTTCTCTTCAAAGATACTACAGGTAAATATTTTACATATAAACAAAGTTTTTTACAAATAAAAGAAGCTAGTAAAGTTCCTATATATGGACTATGGGATTTCTATTTAAATTATGGAATTGTAGGTGGACTTTTAACCTCTGCTATAGCACAAGGTGAATCCGTTTCAAAAATGGCTATTGATGTTTTAAATGGAAAAAAAATACAAGATATTCCTATTATAGATAAGTCTCCAAATAGATATATGTTTGATTTTAAAGAGTTAGAAAAGTTTGATATTGAAGTAGACAACTATTTAAGTGATTATATCATCATAAATGAACCAAATACAGTATATAGAAAATTTATAAAGTTTATAGTGTTTGCTGTAATTATAATTATGATTTTAAGTATTATTGTTCTGATTCTAAGAGCAAATATTAAAAGAAGAAAAAAACTTGAACTTGCTTTATCAAATCAACTTGAATTTGATAAAGTTCTTCTTGATACTATCCCTAACCCTATATATTACAAGAATGTTGAAGGAAAATTTCTTGGTTGTAATATAGCTTTTGCTAATTTAGTTAGTAAAGATAGAAATGAAGTTATAGGAAAAAGTGCTTTTGATTTTTTCCCTTATGAAATTGCTTTAAAAAACACAAAAATAGACCAAGAGTTAATGCAAACTTTTTGTACAAGTACTTCTGAATTTACCTTTTATACACCATCAAATAATATGAAACACATTATTTTAAATAAAGCAGTATATAAAAATATTGATGGAAGTGTTGGTGGGATTGTTTGTATTATGGATGACATTACTGAAAGAGTACAACAAAAACAGTTTTTAATACAACAAAGTAAATTAGCTGAAATGGGAGATATGGTCGCAGCAATTGCCCATCAATGGAATGAACCTCTAATAGAGTTATCAGCTCAAGTTCAAGATATTCAAACTTCATATCTTTTAAATGAACTTAAAGATGTTGATGTAAAAGATTTTGTAAATGACTCTATGATTCAAATAAAATATATGTCAAGAACTTTAAATGATTTTAGAAACTTCTTAAAACCCTCTACAAAGAAAAAACTCTTCTCTATTTCAAAAGCGTTAAATGAGATAAATGAAATTATAGGAAAACAAATTTTTTACTCAAATATAAATATGACATTTAACTATAAAAATAAAAATGAAGAACTTTTAATTTATGGATATGAAAATGAATTTAAACAAGTTTTATTAAATTTAATAAATAATGCTAAAAATAAAATCATGGAAAACAATATCTCTCATAATAAAAAAGGTAATATTGAAATTAATATTCAAAGAGATAAAAATTATAATATAATAGAGATACTAGATGATGGTGGAGAAATTGAAGATAAGATTATTAACTCTATTTTCGAACCATATTTCACAACAAAAGAAGATGGAACTGGCATTGGACTATATATGGCTAAAGTTATAGTAGAAGATAAAATGAGAGGTTCAATCACAGTAAAAAATGACCATGGTAACGTTGTTTTCACCATAAAACTTCCACATAAAAAGGTATAAAAATGAGAATTTTACTTTTAGAAGATAATAAAAAACTAAATGAAACAATCAAAAAAAGATTAAAACTAAAGGGCTATACAGTTGAAGCTTATATTGATGGAGCTGAAGCTTATGAAAAAATAACTGATGGCTATAGCTGTTTTATTTTAGATATAAATGTCCCAAATGTTGATGGAATAAAGATTCTAAAAAGAATTAGAGAATTTTATGAAACTATTCCAGTAATAATCATTTCAGCAAGTGTTGAACTTGATGTAATAAAAGAGTCTTATGACTTTGGCTGTAATGATTATCTAAAAAAACCATTTTTTATAGATGAACTAGAGATAAAAATTGAGAAGTTATGTAACATTCAAGACGATTATTTACATTTTGATAAAGACTGTTATTTTGACTATAAATCTTCTACAGTTGTAATTGATGGAGAAGAAAATAGGTTAACAAAAAAAGAGCGACTTTTAATGAATCTTTTCTTAACTAAAAAAAATCAAGTCTTATCTTATGAAAGTATTGAAAATTATGTTTGGGAAGGAAGTTTTGCTTCATTAGAATCAATAAGAAGTTTAATAAGACGTCTTAGAAAAATTCTACAAAAAGACTATATCCAAACTGTAGTTGACACAGGATATATCTTCAAAGTAGAATCAAACTAAAAAGAAAGAGACTCTTTCATTTGCGAATATAATTTTTTATATTCATCAAAAGAAAGTTTTCTTTTATAAGATAAAAGTAATAACTCTAAATCCTTTTGATTTTTCCTAAAAGGTACTTGATAGTGCTTAAATTCATTTATTTTAAAATCAAATTTTTCATAGAACTTTAGCCTTTTATGGCTAATTTCATCACTTATTAACTCAATCTCAAGAATAACATCTTTTTTATCTTGTAAAAAGATCTCTAAAATTTTTGAACCATAAGACATTCCTCTTAATTTATCATTTACTGCAAAATGTTCTATATAACTATAAGGTTTAAAATCCCAATAAAATAAAATAGCTATGATGATATCATCTTCAATAAAAGCTAAAGGTTTATATTTTTTATTATTCATTAAAGTCTCTTGCTCTAACAAACTTCTCTTTTCAATACTAGGAAAAGAGTTTTCATAAAGACTCCAAGCTTTTGTAAATAAATCCTTATCTTTGATATCAATTATTTTTAAATCCATTCTAATTACCTATTTAATCAAATTTTACGTACTTTATCCAAATAAGAGTTAAACCATAATTTAAGACGTTATATTTATATAAATTAAAAATTTTAGGCTGATTTCATACATAAAAAATACATTTTATCAGTAAAAATATCATATCATTATCATTTCTAAAAGTTAGAATTTAAACATAACAAATCAAAGGAGAGAATGATGATGTTAAAAAACACAACAAAATTACTTTTAACTTCTGCACTTGTTGCAGGTTTAAGTACAGCTGCTGTAGCAAAAGAGAAAGTGTACAAGTGGAAGCTTGCTACTACTTGGGGTTCAACACTTACACCATTTATTGATGCACCAAAAAATATGGCTAAAATGGTTAAAGAAATGTCAGATGGAAGATTAGTAATCAGAGTTGACGCTTCTAATAAACATAAAGCCGCACTTGGTATTTTAGATATGGTTAAAGGTGGTCAATATGATATGGGTCACTCAGCTTCATATTATTGGAAAGGTAAAGATATCAATACTTTACCATTTAGTACAATGCCATTTGGTATGACTACACCTGAACAATATGCATGGTTCTACCACGGTGGTGGAATGGAACTTATGAAAAAAGTTTATAAAAAACATAAAGTATTATCATTCCCTGGTGGATCAACTGGAAACCAAATGGGTGGATGGTTTAGAAAAGAAATTAATACTGTTGATGACTTAAAAGGTCTTAAAATGAGAATTCCTGGGTTTGCTGGTGAAGTTATGGCAAAATTAGGATTAACTGTTACAAATATTGCTCCAGGTGAATTATATACTTCACTTGAAAGAGGTACTATTGATGCACTTGAATGGGTTGGACCTGGAATGGACATCAAAATGGGATTCAACAAAATTGCACCATACTACTACACAGGATGGCATGAACCAGGTTTAGATTTACAATATCTTGTAAATGAAAGAAAGTTCAAAAAGTTACCAAAAGATTTACAACAAATCTTAGTTACAGCAATGAGAGTAAGTGCTTATGATATGTATATTCAAAACTATCACATGAGTGCTGAAGCATGGGCAAAAATTGAAAAAGATTTCCCAAACATCAAAATCAAAACTTTCCCAAAACCAGTAATGGACGCTATGAAAAAAACAAACAAAGAATTAATAGCTGAGAAAACAAAAAATAATCCATTATTAAAAGAGATTTTAGATTCTCAAGCAGCTTACCAAAAGAAAGCTAGAGAATGGACTAAAATGTCAGATTACTTATACTTAAAAGACAACTTATAAGATATATGTTATAACTCCCTTTCTTGGGAGTTATAATCTTCAAGATTCACAAGTTTAATAGGTCTTGTAAATATATTCATAAGTTTATGTTTATTTGACTTATTTGTAATTTCAAAAGGATTTTTATGCTGTTAAAAATAGAAAAGGCATTTGATAAATTTGCCGATATTATAGGATATATTACTGCATTTACTATGGTGCTTATGATATTAAATGTATTCTATGATGTAATTATGAGATATTTCTTTAATACTGGAAGTATCGCAATGCAAGAGATGGAATGGCATCTATTCTCGGTAATTATTCTTTTAGGTATTTCATATACTTTAAAAGAAGATGGTCACGTTAGAGTTGACTTAATTTATGATAGATTAACTGATAAGAAAAAAGCCATTATTAATATGGTTGGGGTGTTTACTTTTATTTTACCAATTGCTTTACTAATTGGTATTGGCTCAATTGATTATGTAATTGAAGCTTATACATCAAATGAGCAAAGTGGTGATCCAGGTGGATTAACAAATAGATGGATAGTAAAATCATTGATTCCATTATCATTTTTCTTACTAATTATTACATCTATTGGTTTCTTTTTTAAGAATCTAAATATTTACAAAGGTTTACACCAATATAACGAAAGTGGTTTAAAAAGTGAAATTGATCACTTAAGACAAGATATTCAAGACCACAAACACAATATCGAAGAAGGAGATAAAAAATGATTGGTATTATAATGTTCTTTACTGCATTGTTTATGCTTCTTCTTGGATTTCCAGTAGCATTTACTTTCGCAGCTGTATCTGTAGTATTTGGACTTATTGCAGGTGTTTATGAGATAATGTCTTATGCAGATGAGGGTGCAGAGCTTATGCCTTTACTTGCAGAAGGGATTGATGAAGGTATAGCAATGTTTGATTTTATGCCATTTAGAATTATGTCAATTATGCAAAATACAATTCTTATGGCTGTTCCAATGTTTATTTTCATGGGTATTGTTTTACAAAAAACAGGACTTGCTGAAAGATTATTAGAATCTATGGGATTCTTATTTGGTGAAATTAGAGGTGGAGTTGCTATTTCTACTGTATTAGTTGGTGCATTACTTGCAGCTTCTACTGGTGTTGTTGGAGCTTCTGTTGTTGCTATGGGTGTTATTTCACTTCCTGTAATGATGAAATATAAATATAATGTTCCACTTGCCTGTGGTACTATTTGTGCATCAGGAACTTTAGGACAGATTATTCCTCCTTCAATTGTATTAATTATTTTAGGTGATGTATTCCAAGTTCCAGTAGGAGATTTATTTAAAGCAGCTGTATGGCCAGGTCTTGCACTTGTTGGAGCATATATTTTATATATTGTTATCTTAGCATTTATCAACAAAGAAACAGCACCTGCTATTCCACCTGATCCATCAAGAGGTTCAAAAGGTAAACAAGTTGTTAGAGCTTTAATTGATATCATTCCATCATTAACTCTAATTTTATTAGTACTTGGTTCAATTTTTGCAGGTGTAGCAACACCTACTGAATCAGCAGCAGTTGGTTGTTTAGGTGCAGTTGGTTTATCTTTACTTTATAAAACATTCTCTGTTGGCATGGTAAAAGAGGCTTCATTAGAGTCTGTAAAAATTACATCTATGGTATTTGGTATCTTAATTGGTGCTACAGCATTCTCAATGGTATTCTCATACACAGGTGGAGAAGAATTAGTTGAACACTTTATGTTAAGCTTACCAGGAGATGAAAAGTGGGGATTCATTATCTTTACTATGATTGCAATTTTAATTTTAGGATTCTTTATTGATTTTGTTGAGATTTCATACATTATTGTTCCTATTCTAGTTCCAATTGCTATGAATTTAGATATCAACCCTGTATGGTTCGCAATTTTAATTGCTATGAACTTACAAACGTCATTCTTAACACCGCCATTTGGTTTCTCATTGTTCTACTTAAAAGGAGTTGCTCCTGCAACAGTTAGAACAATTCAGATTTATAAAGGTGTTATACCGTTTATTGCAATTCAAATAATTGTACTATTATTAGTTGCATTCTACCCAGAAGTATTTGGTATTAATCCAAATAGTTAAGGATTATTAAGAGTAAAAGCCTTGGCTTTTACTTTTTAATGTAGGAGTTAACCTATGAGAAAAGATTTAAAAAAACTAATTTCAAATATTATATATAAAGCAAGAGATAAAATGTTTAGCTTTATTTATGATCCACAACAAAGAATATATACAGTACCTAGACTAGAATAGTAGACATCCTTTTCAAAAAAAATTATAATATTAAATATAAAAGGATATAAAATGTTAGAAGGTAAATATCAAGATTTTTATAATCAAATTAGTACTCAAATTAAAAAAGAAAACATCTTTACAGATAAACTACATACTTTAGCGTATGGAACAGATGCCTCTTTTTATAGGTTAATTCCTAAAATTGTTATTAAAACAGATAATGCAGACGAAGTTCATAGTATAGTAACTTTAGCAAATCAAATGAATTTAAGTGTAACTTTTAGAGCAGCAGGAACTTCTCTTTCTGGACAAGCAATTTCTGATTCAATCTTAATCATTACATCAAGAAAATTCTCTGATTTTAGAATTTCAGATGATAAAACTGAAATTTCATTACAACCAGCACTTACAGGAGCTCAAACTAACAATTTACTTGCACCATTTGGTAAAAAGATTGGTCCAGATCCAGCTTCTATTAATGCAGCTATGATTGGTGGTATTGCGGCTAATAATGCTTCTGGTATGTGTTGTGGTATTTCTCAAAACTCATACAAAACATTAAAATCAATGAAGCTTATTTTTGTAGATGGTGCAAGACTTGATACAGCTTGTGAAGAGAGTAAAGAAGCCTTTAGAAAATCCCATGCAGAATTTTTAGCAGGTTTAAAAAATATCGCTCAAGAAACAAAAGATGATAAAGAATTAACTACTTTAATCAAGAAAAAGTTTAAAATCAAAAATACATGTGGTTACTCAATCAATTCACTTGTTGACTTTGATGATGAATTTGAAATTTTACAACACTTAATTATTGGTAGTGAAGGTACACTAGCCTTTATTGAAGAAATAACTTACTATACAGTTGAAGATTTAAAAGATAAAGCTAGTGCTTTAATTTACTTCAAAGATGTAAAAGAAGCCTGTAATGCAGTTACAAAACTAAAATTAGCAAGAGATGCAAAAACTATAGTTGTAGATGCAGTTGAACTTATGGATAGAGCAGGTCTTGCCTCTATTGAAAATGATCCTGCAATGCCTGATTTTATTAAAGATTTTGATGAGAACGTAACAGCATTATTAGTTGAAACAAGAGCTATAAATGACAAAGAACTTGATGTTCAGATCTCACAATTAGAAGAGCTTTTAGAAGAGTTTGATGTTGTAAGAGATATTTACTTTACAAAAGATGTAGCTGAATATACACTATATTGGAAAATTAGAAAAGGTTTATTCCCTGCTGTTGGTGCTGTAAGAAAAGTGGGAACAACTGTTATTATTGAAGATGTTGCATATCCTATTGAAAGCCTTGCTGAGGCTACATTAGAACTTCAAGCTTTATTTAAAAAACATGGATACAAAGAGGCTTTAATCTTTGGACATGCACTTGAAGGGAACTTCCACTTCGTATTTACACAAGATTTCAGCGATGAAAGAGAAGTAAAAAGATATGATGAATTTATGAATGATGTAGTTGATTCAGTTGCTGTAAAATACCAAGGAAGCTTAAAAGCTGAACACGGAACAGGTAGAAATATGGCTGCATTTATTGAAGTAGAGTGGGGAAGAACTGCTTATTCAATGATGAAAAGAATCAAAGACTTATTTGATCCAAAAGGTCTATTAAACCCAGGTGTAATCATCAATGATGATGCCCAAGCCCACTTAAAAAATCTAAAAGCAATGCCTGCAACAAACGATCTTGTTGATAAATGTATCGAGTGTGGATTCTGTGAACCTACTTGTCCTTCAAATGATTTAACATTAACTCCAAGACAAAGAATTGTAATAAATAGAGAAATATCTCAATTAAAAAGAGCTGGTGAAGATGAAGAAGCTCAAGAGTATTTAGATCTTTATCAATATGATGGTATTGAGACTTGTGCAACTTGTTCTTTATGTTCTAGTGCCTGTCCTGTAAAAATTGATACAGGAAGTCTAACAAAATATCTAAGAGCAGAACAAAACAGCCCAAGAGCAAATGGTGTTGCTAATTTTGTAGCAAATAATTTTTCAACAACTCTTACAGGGATGAAAGTAGGACTTCATGGGGCAAATTTAATGCACAAATTAGTTGGTACTTCTAGCATGGAAAGTATTACCAATACAATTAGAGATTGGACTAAAGGTAAAAGTGCTAAATGGACAACATCTATGCCAAAAGCAATTACGATAGATACTAAATTTGAGCAAAAAGCAAGAGATAAAAAAGTAGTATATTTCCCTTCATGTATAAATAGAACTATGGGAAGAAGCTCTGTATCAAAAGAAGAAAAAGAGTTATTTGATACAACTGTTGAATTACTTCAAAAAGCAGACTACGAAATAATCTTCCCAGAAAACTTAGGAAACTTATGTTGTGGTATGCCATTTAGTTCAAAAGGTTTCAATGATGCTTCAAAACAAAAATCTCAAGAACTAGAAAAAGCTTTAAATAAAGCAAGTAAAAATGGAACTTATCCAGTACTTTGTGATACAAGTCCATGTACTAAAAAAATGATGGAAAGCTTTGAAAATAAAATTGATATTTATGAACCAATTGAGTTTGCACTAGAATTCTTAGCAAAAGACCTAGAATTTACGCCAATTGATGAACCAATTACTATCCATACAACTTGTAGTTCAAGAAAAATGGGATTAGAAGGTAAGTTTAAAGAGTTAGCAAATTTATGTTCTACAAATGTAATAATTCCAGCTGATGTACAATGTTGTGGATTCGCAGGAGATAGAGGATTTAACTTCCCTGAATTAAATAAATCTGCTCTAAGAAACTTAAAAGTCCAAACAGCTGGTGCTAAAATGGCATTTTCAACTTCTAAAACTTGTGAAATTGGATTAAGTGATGAATCAGGGCTTGATTATAATTCAATTTTCTATCTTATAAATAAAGTAACAACTGCTAAAAATTCATAATCTTTTTTTAGTCAAAACAGATATTTACCATTTTTTTGGTAAAATGTCTGTTTTATTAAAAAGGATTTTTAATGTATAAACTTTTATTATCCCTATTATTGGGTTCAACACTAAGTTTTGCTGGAGTTATTAATGCTGTCGCAATTACAGTAAATGGTGAGCCTATAACTCTTTATGATATAGATAAAACAATGGTTCAAAAAAATGTATCGAAAAATAAAGCTGTAAATGACCTTATTGATGAAATACTATTTGAACAATTAGTAAAAAAACACAATATCACAGCAGATGTATTTGATGTAAATAATTATATAGAAAAATTAGCATCTACAAATGGTATGGATGTCTACTCATTTAAATCTATTATTAGACAACAATATAGAGATTATGATGTTTTTGAAAATGAAGCTAAAAAAGCAGTAATTAGACAAAAATTAATTGATAAACTAGTAAGAGGTCAATTAAAAATTGCTACAGAAGAAGATTTAAAAATCTACTATGAAAACAATAAAAAGCAGTTTACAACAGCAAAAACAATAGAAGTAACACAATACTCATCAAAAAGTAAAAATGCTTTATTAAATACTATTAAAAACCCTTTATTAGTATCAAATGAAGTATCAAGAAGAACTTTAAGTTTAGAAAGTACAAAACTTAATCCACAAATGCAATTTCTTTTAAATAAAACTAAAGAAAAAAGCTTTACACCTATTTTTACGGCAAATAGAGCTTACAACACTCTTTATGTGTCAGATAAAAAAGGTACTGCTATTTTAGATTTTGAGATTGTAAAAGGAAAAATCTTTAATGATGTTATGAAAGTTAGAGAAAAAAAATACTTAAAAGACTATTTTGAAAAAGAAAGACTAACTGCAAATATAAAAATAGTTAGATAAATAGCAAATAAAATAGGAAAAAATTAAAAGGATAAAAACTTATGTCAGATATGTTTGAAGTAATTATTGGTTTAGAAGTACACGCTCAGTTAAATACAAAAAGTAAACTATTTTGTTCTTGTGCAACAAGTTTTGGAGAAGAACCAAATACTAATGTATGTCCAACTTGTTTAGGACTTCCAGGAGCACTTCCTGTATTAAATAAAGAAGCTGTACATAAAGCAATTATGCTAGGAACTGCTTTAAAATCACAGATTAATCAAAAATCAATTTTCAATAGAAAAAATTACTTCTATCCAGATTTACCAAATGGATACCAAATCTCTCAATTTGAAGTACCCGTTGTAGGACTTGGTGAGTTAGTTATTGATTTTGAGGATGGAACTTCTAAAACTATTGGTGTTACAAGAGCTCACTTAGAAAATGATGCAGGTAAAAGTATTCATGAAGGAAATGAATCTCATGTTGATTTAAATAGAGCTGGAACTCCACTTCTTGAAATCGTATCTGAACCAGATATGAGAAGTGCAGAAGAAGCTATTTTATACCTTAAAAAACTTCACTCAATTGTAAGATATTTAGGTATAAGTGATGCAAATATGCAAGAAGGTTCATTTAGAGCAGATGTAAATGTATCTATTAGACCAAAAGGTGATGATAAGTTATATACAAGATGTGAAATCAAAAACATGAACTCATTTAAATTCATCGAAAAAGCGATCAGATATGAAGTAAATAGACATATTGAAGCGTGGGAAGATGGAATACATGACACTGAAATAGTACAAGAAACAAGACTATTTGACCCTGAAAAAGGTGAAACTAGATCTATGAGAGGGAAAGAAGACGCAGCTGATTATAGATATTTCCCAGACCCAGACCTTTTACCTGTAATTATTACAGATGAAATCATGGAAAAATATACACAAATTCCAGAACTTCCAGATGAGAAAAAAGCTAGATTTGTAAATGACTTTGGTATCAAAGAGTATGATGCATCAGTTATTACTGCAAACTTAGAGACTGCAAACTTCTTTGATGAAATGATGAAAGAAGGAATTACAGGTAAAACAGCAGCTACATGGCTAACAGTTGAATTACCTGCAAGATTTAGTGAAGGAATGACACTAGAAACTTCTCCTGTACAAGCTAAAAAATTAGCTCAAATTGTAAAAGCAATTGAAGATGGAACAATCTCAGGAAAAGCTGCAAAAGAAGTTCTTGATTTCCTAATGGAAAAACCTGAAAGTGAAATAGATGCAGTAATTGATGAACTTGGATTAAAACAAGTATCTGATGATGGAGCTATTTTAGAAATCATTGATGGAATTCTAGCAGCTAATCAAGATAAAGTAGAACAATACAAAAGTGGAAAAGATAAACTATTTGGATTCTTTGTAGGACAAACTATGAAAGCTTCAAAAGGTAGTGCAAACCCACAAAAAGTAAATGAGCTATTAAAGCAAAGATTATCGTAAGAAAGGTAGAGATGAAAGGTTCAATAGCAGTAATTGGTGCAGGTAAATGGGGTCAAGCCTTACACTTTGCACTATCTCAAAAACAACAGTGTTTAATCACATCAAGAACAAAAAGAGATATAAAAAACTTTGTTGATTTAGATACTGCTTTGAAGTGTGACTATCTTGTAATTGCAATACCAGCTCAAGAAATTAGAGCTTGGTTAAAAGATAATTTCAAATTCAATAAGCACAAAATTTTAGTGGCATCAAAAGGTATAGAAGCAAGCTCAGGAGAGTTTCTAAATGAGATTTATGCAGATTTTGTACCAGAACAAAACATAGGATTTATCTCAGGGCCATCTTTTGCAGCTGAAGTTATAAAAGGTCTTCCTTGTGCTTTAGTTTTAAACTCATCTTCAAAAGAGCTTTATGATGAGTTTGAGCCATTTTTTCCTAACTTTATAAAAACATACTACAGTAATGATGTAATAGGTGCTGAAGTTGCAGGAGCTTATAAAAATGTACTTGCTATTGCTAGTGGTATTTGTGAAGGTTTAAATCTTGGAAAAAATGCACAAGCCTCACTAATCTCAAGAGGTTTAGTAGAAATGCAAAGATTTGGTAAACACTTTGGAGCTAAAAAATCTTCTTTTGTGGGTCTAAGTGGAGCAGGGGATTTGTTTTTAACTGCTAGTTCTACTATGAGTAGAAACTTTAGAGTAGGACTTGGTCTTGCTGAAAATAAAAGTTTAGAGACTATTTTAGAAGAGCTTGGGGAAGTAGCTGAGGGTGTTAAAACAAGTGAAGCTATTTATAACCTATCAGAAAAACATGAAATCTATACACCAATAGCAAAGGAAGTGAAACTAGTACTTGATGGGAAAAATCCCTTAGATAGTTTAAAAGACTTATTAAGTAATTAATAGTTTTTTAACACTTCTTTACTAAAATATGCCTAATCAAAAAAGAAAAACGGCAATCATGAACTTACAACTACTTATAATATCTTTTTTATCAATAAGTGCGATTCATTACTATTTATTTAGTATGGAAATACCACAAAATAAAACAATACCCATCAAACAAAAAATTATAAAAGAGCATAAAGTAAAACTCCAAATGGCTCAAATACAGAAAGTTATGCCAAAACCTGAAACAATTATTGAAAAAACTATACAAAAACAAATAATTAAAAAAGAAGCTATTAAAAAAATTCCCCTTAAAAAGAAAACTATAAAGAAAAAATCAAAAATAAAGAAAGTTAAGAAAAAAATTCAAAAACCTAAAAAAACACTTAAAAAACCTATAGAGAAAATAGTAAAAAAAGAACCTATTAAACAAACAAAAAAAATAGTAAATCCTCAAAAGCAAGTAAATAAACAAAAAATAAAAGAAGAACAAAATAAACTAAAAACACAATATTTATATGCCTTAAGAGCTAAAATAAATGAAAATAAGCATTATCCAAGAATATCAAAAAGATTAAAGGAACAAGGGATATCAACTATATCTTTTAGAGTTTTAAAAAATGGAAACTTTATCAATATAAAAATATCTAAATCAAGTAAGAAAAAAAGACTAGATAAAGCTGCTTTAGATGCCATAATATCTACCAGCTCATTTATTCCTTTTTATAAAAAAATAAATGTAGCTTATATGGATATTACAATACCAATAGAGTTTAAAATACAATAAGGAAAGCCCATGCAACACTCACTAATTGAATATATCCATCTAGGTGGCTATGTTATGTATATTTTAGTATTTTTAAATATAGTAGGTCTTACTATTTTACTTTGGAAGTTTATTCAGCTTCAAGTTGAAAAAAGAAGAGCACAAAAAATAGTAACAAATATCTTCAATGAAGTTCAAAAAGAACACTCAATAGCCTTTATTCACTTAGAAGATGAGATATACAACAAAGCCTCTAAATATTTACTTTCTTGTGAAAGTGGTATGAATACAATCAAAATTATAGCTACTATTGCTCCTATTTTAGGGCTTTTAGGAACTGTAATAGGTGTACTTTCATCTTTTGAAACTATAGCAGCAACTGGTTTTTCAAGTGGAGCTAACTCTTTTGCTTCAGGTATTTCCTTAGCACTTATTACAACTGTAGGAGGGCTTATTGTTGCACTTCCACACTACATAGGATACAACTACCTTCAAGGTGCTTTTACTAAGCTAGAAGCTAAATATGAGTCTTTAATCGTACATAGGATAACTCGTGAGAAGATTAGTTAAAAAAAGAGAATTAATCTCGATGGATTTAACACCACTAATTGATGTGGTGTTTTTACTTCTAATCTTTTTTATTGTAGCAAGTGAATTCAAAAAAAATGAAACTATTTTGAACCTTAGCCTTCCTGCTTCACAAAGTAGTTCACAAATTGTAAAAAAAGAAGAAGTTGTAATAGAGATTACAAAAGATAAATTAGCTTACAATAGTAAAGAAACTGATTTTTTACAACTAGAAAAGTCTTTAAAAGTCATAGATAAAAAAAGAGCTTTAATAGTTAGAATTGATAAAGAAGTAAAATATGAAAGAGTTGTAAAACTACTTGACTTACTAAATAAACTCTCATTATCAAATCTTCTTTTAGTTACAAAAGAAGATAAAAAGTAAAGTTCTTCTACAATAAGTTTATGCAAACAATTCCTTTAATAAACTTATTGTATTTACTTTTACCTCTTGTTGTAGTTTGGTATTTTTATAAATCTTGGGTTGGCAATCAAACTGAGATTCTATATGCAACTATTAGAATGGTTATACAACTATTAGCAATTGGGTATTTACTTTTAGTACTTTTTGAAAATAAACATATCTATATGGGGATAATAGTTATTTCTTTTATGCTAATAATTTCAACTTGGATATGTATCAGAAATATAAAAAATAAGACAAGAAATGAATATATCAATGTATTTATTTCATCTACAATTTCAAGTTTAATACATCTTATTTTAATACTATATTTTGTACTACAGTTAGAAAATATATACGAACCACAGTATGTAATACCATTAGCAGGAATGGTCTTTGCAAACAACATGAATGGCCTATCTTTGGCTATTGAGAGATTTGAAAGTGATTTTAAAAGAACAAAAGATTTTGTAAGTTCAAGAAAAGATGCTTTTAAAGCTTCAATGATACCCCAAATCAACTCACTATTAGCAGTAGGATTAGTATCATTACCTGGAATGATGACAGGTCAAATCCTATCAGGAGTTGACCCATTAATTGCTGTTAGATATCAAATTATGATAATGTCAATGATATTATCAGGAACAGGACTTAGTATAATTATGTACTTTATTCTTAAGAAAAAGTTTTTATAGGTATTCTAATAGTAAACTTTGCTCCAAACTTAGTATTTATAACACTTAAATCACCTTCTAGTTTTTTTTGAGTTAATACTTTTGCTAAAGATAAACCAATTCCACTTCCATCGGAGTCTTTTTTTGAATAGTCATCATCAAAAACTTTTTTAAGATTAGGAATACCTCCAGCATTATCAGCTATAGTAATATAAACAAAATCTGCAAGTTTGTAACTATTAATTCTAATAAACTTCTCATAATCTTTAGTTTTCAGCTCATAAATTGCATTTTCTAAGATAACCATAAATACATTTGAAAAAGTACCTCTAAATGTATATATATCCTCAAGCTTATACTCTTCGTGAATATCTATTTTATAGTTTTGTATTTTATCTTTTTGTAAAAGCAAAAGTGTATCAATCTGCTTTTTTAAACTAAAACTCTCTTTTCCATTAGGATTGATAAAAAGTGTTGATACACTATGACTTACATCATTTATATAATCTAAACTAGCCTTTAATGATGGCATTTTCTTCTCTATAGTTTCAACTAAATTCTTTCTATCAAGTAAGTATACCGCTTCAATAAGATTTATCTGGCTTCCTAGTTGAGCTATAGGGTGTTTTAATTGATGAACGATATATGATACAGTTTTTCCTGCATTTATAAATCTAGATTGCTCTAAATAATGCTCTTTCATTTTCTCTTTTTCTTTTTCTACAATTTTTAACTTACTGTTTAAAGCAATAGAAATAAATAAAATTTCAAAAGAGATTCCAATTGGAAGTATTACCCAAGAATAATTAAATGGTGCGATTAGTCCTATTAACTCTAAAGTAAAATAAGTAAAACAAGTAATATATATAGCTTGACCTACTAAAAAATAGATTGCAGAGACTTTTTTTCTAATATATTCAATCAAAGCGAATACTAAAATCAGAAAAGTTGATAATAAAGCAATATAGTCTAATTTTGCAAAAGTATAATGATATGTATTGTCATAAAAACCAATAGAAAGTAAAATAATGATGATAACTTGTACAGCAAGTACCGCTAAAATGATTTTATAAGTAATTGAATCTTTTCGTTCATTAAAAAAGTTTATTATGAATAAAAAAGTAAATATTAAAAAACAATACGCAAAAAGCCATGTTGAAATAGTAATTAAATAAAGGTTTATTCCTAAGTTTAACTGATAAAAAATACCATTTGAAGATAAAATATAGCCCAATGAAGAAAAAGAAGCAAAAATATAAAATAAAAAAGCATAATTTTTGGTATTTATAAAGAACATTAGATTATAAACAATTATAGATAAGACTAAGCCACTTACCAAGCCCCAAATTACATTTTCATAACCTTCTTGAATAAAGAACTCTCTTTCATCAAAAATTTCCCACTTATTTGAAAGTGCTCCTAAACTTCTATATTTAAAAATAAGTTCATATTCACTATTTTTAAAAAAATTAAAGCTAAATACACTTTTTCTTGATATAAATTGCATATCATCTTGCTTACGCAAATCACCTAAAAGAAAGGTTTTTATAAGTACATTATCTTTGAAAATATAAACATCTATAAAATCAATCCCTGCTCTTGAATTTCTTAAAAATAGTTTTTTATCTAATTTAGAACTATTTTTAAGTTTATATTTCGTCCAAATTATATTACTTGATCTTGGAAAGTTTGTTTTTTCAATAGTTTTAAACTCTTTATTTCTTACCTCTTGTACTGTAAGTGTTGAGTCATTTGTAATATATATATCACTATCATTTGAATGTAATATTTTATTAGAATTATTGTTTAAAACAATCTCATGAGAAAATAGTACAGAAATAAAAAATAAATAAATTAAAATGATTTTTTTCATATATTTAAGGAATAACCTAAATTTCTATGAACCAAAATCAACTCTTTACACATCTTTTTTCTAAGTCTATAAACAATATTTTTTATGGTTGTTTTATCAACTGCTCTATCATCTGTTATTTGTTGAATATTATCAATAATAATATCAAAAGAAAGAATATGATTTTTATTTTTCACTAATAACTCTAAGACCCTAGATTCATAAGATGTTAATTCAATTTTATTGTTATCACAAATTAGAATTTCACTTTTTTTATCATAAATAAGGCCCTCTGATAATTTATAAGAGATTGTTTTCATCTTCTTAATAGCAACATCTATTTGCTCTATTAGTCTATCAAAAGCAACAGGCTTTTCTAAAAAGTGGATTAAGTTAAGAGGTATACACTTTTGAAGCTTTTCTATATCCATAAAACTACTTAAAATAATAACAGGTGTATCATCTTGCTTTTGTCTTAAAATATTTATAAACTCATAAGCATCCATTTGAGGCATTACATAATCACTTATGATAATATCTATATCTTTTTTGTCATGTATTTCTAATGCTTTTAAGCCATTATTTGCAATATAAACCTTGTTGAAGATAAGATTTAAAGCTTCAAACAGATTTGATTGAATCTCTAAATCATCTTCAACAATTAAAACATTTAGAAAAGTAGTAATATTTCTCACTTTTAGCCTATTTTTTTGCAAATAATACCTAATTAATGATTATTTATTATTTAAATTAAAAGGCAAATCCTGCTTGGAACATAAATCTATTTTCATATTTATTTTGAGACTGTACTTTATATCCTATACCTTTTGATAAATGTGTATTTAAAAAGAAACTTTTATAAGTAGCATAGTATCCTAAACCTACATCTTGATATGTATTTGATTTATCCCCAGAAATATTTATATTTTCATAAACTCTTGCAACATCATAAAAAGCACTAACCTTTGAGCTTAAAGCTTTGTATGTAGGAAGATTATAAATTAACTCTGTATTAAAAATATACCCATTTTCAGCACTTTGTTCACCACTTGGGTAAAACTTAACCCCATTAGCTCCACCAATACTTAAATCTTCACTTCCGTCTAAATTCTTATTTTTTAATGCATGTTGATATTGCAAAGAGTTTTCCCATCTTAAAGCTCTATTTAACTGAAAGTCTTGTCCTAATTCAATATTTATTTTTTTGAAATTTCCATCTGTATATTCATTTTCTTTATCATCTAAATCCCCAAAAGTTAAAGACATTGAAGCTTTACTTTGTGCATTTTTAGTAAATAAAACTAAATCTTTTGTATAGTCTAAACCTACTTTTCCAACTGTTGATTCTTTATCTGTTTTAGTTGAAGTTGCTTTTATTTCATCTAACATATCATTGTATGAAACTTCAAAATAAACATCAAGATTTTCAAGTCTTGACTTTATATATGGATATGAAATTTTTAAAGAAACACTATTTGATGAACCAATTGCATCTAAGTCTTTGTATGAATCTCCTAATTCATAAGAGGTTTTAGAAACACTTACTTCACCCCTTAAACCATTTTGATTTAAAGGGAAATCATATGAAATTCTTCCATTTAAAAGACCTGTATTTTGAGATGTAAGAGCAAATGCTGTAATCTTATCTCCTATCTTAAAGGGAGAGTTTATATCAACTCCTGCCATAAGCCTATGTTCACCTGTGTATTGAGAACCATAATTATCTGCTAGAATATACCCTGAATATCTATTTGTTGCAGCAGTTCCAATAATAAAATCACTTGTACCTAACTTCTCTCCGGGTCTTACTTCAGCTTTATTTACAACAGAACCAGGCGTAGCATTTATAATAAGCATAGCTCGCTCTAAAGTATCAGTTGAAACAATATTTTTATCTTTTATATCATCTAAATTTGCTTGTAAAATAGAGTCTTTTACCAATGAATTATTTTCTAAATTGAACTTGCCATAATTTCCTTCAATAACTCCTATTTTTAAAACTCTATCTTGCTTGAAGATATTTTGTTGAGGGATATAAGCCCTTGCAACAAAATAACCACTTTTTCTATATATCTTTGTAATTTCACTAGATATTTCTTGAATATCTGCAAAACTAAGTTTTACATTTTTATGAGGCTTTAAAAGTTCCTCGAATTCTTTATTATCTAAGTGAATATTACCTTCAAGTTTTATCTCTTTTATTAAAACTTTTTTACCATCTTTTAATATTTTTTTTATATCTTGCTTTTGCTCTAACTTTGGAAGTTCTACATTTTGTTCTTGAATTTTAGGTGGAGTTACCTGCTTTAAAGCATCACCAATATTTGGGATATTGGCTGCTTGTAAAGATACTGATGTAATTAATGATAATGCAATTATATTTATTTTTTTCATTCTATTTATTCCTATTATATTCTTATATTTCATCTGCTATGTAGAATTCTTGTTCAACATCTACAGGAAGTAATACCCCACCGTCAACTAACTCAATAATAGAACTTCTTGATAGAGGAACTTTTACTTCTTCTACATTTTGTCCTGTTGCATCTTGTTGCATCTGTTTTGCTTGACTTAAAGTAACTCTTTTTGTAGCTTGCCCCTCGATTGGTTTTGAAACTAATCTATTATTTAAAGAGTTATTTACAACTGGTTTTACTGTTTTTACTACTTGAATATTAGAGTCTAATTTAACTACTTTTTTATTTTCAATTACTGTTACTACCTTATCAAGGGTTTTATCTCTTTTTATAATAAGCTTTCCAGAATTAAAATCTATCTTATAATTCTTATTTGATAAATTTCCTAATGAGATTTCATATACTCCAATGTCCTGACCTTTTTCTCTAATTAGTTTTCCTTTAAGAGTATCCCCTTCTAATAAACCTTTAACAATATAAGAAAGTTCAGGGTCTAATTTACCTACAACTTTTTCTAAATCATTTGCACTTACCGTTATTGCTTTTGGTGTGATTTTATATGTCCCATTTTCAAATGTTATTGTGTAGTTTGAGTTTGCTAAACTTCCTTGTGAAATTGTGTAATTTCCTACATTCTCTCCACTTTGTCTTACTAAGCTTCCTGCTAATGTATCATCTCCTACTAATCCATCTGTTTTATATGTTAACTGCGCGTCTTTTTGTCCATATACTTTTTCTAAATCATTTGCACTTACCGTTATTGCTTTTGGTGTGATTTTATATGTCCCATTTTCAAATGTTATTGTGTAGTTTGAGTTTGCTAAACTTCCTTGTGAAATTGTGTAATTTCCTACATTCTCTCCACTTTGTCTTACTAAGCTTCCTGCTAATGTATCATCTCCTACTAATCCATCTGTTTTATATGTTAACTGCGCGTCTTTTTGTCCATATACTTTTTCTAAATCATTTGCACTTACCGTTATTGCTTTTGGTGTGATTTTATATGTCCCATTTTCAAATGTTATTGTGTAGTTTGAGTTTGCTAAACTTCCTTGTGAAATTGTGTAAGCTCCTACATTCTCTCCACTTTGTCTTACTAGGCTTCCTGCTAATGTATCATTTCCTACTAATCCATCTGTTTTATATGTTAACTGCGCATCTTTTTGTCCATATACTTTTTCTAAATCATTCGCACTTACTGTTATTGCTTTTGGTGTGATTTTATATGTCCCATTTTCAAATGTTATTGTGTAGTTTGAGTTTGCTAAACTTCCTTGTGAAATTGTGTAAGCTCCTACATTCTCTCCACTTTGTCTTACTAGGCTTCCTGCTAATGTATCATTTCCTACTAATCCATCTGTTTTATATGTTAACTGCGCATCTTTTTGTCCATATACTTTTTCTAAATCATTCGCACTTACTGTTATTGCTTTTGGTGTGATTTTATATGTCCCATTTTCAAATGTTATTGTGTAGTTTGAGTTTGCTAAACTTCCTTGTGAAATTGTGTAAGCTCCTACATTCTCTCCACTTTGTCTTACTAGGCTTCCTGCTAATGTATCATTTCCTACTAATCCATCTGTTTTATATGTTAACTCTGAGTCATTTTGTCCATATACTTTTTCTAAATCATTCGCACTTACTGTTATTGCTTTTGGTGTGATTATTAATTTACCATTTGTATTATCAATTCCTAACTCAAAATCTTCATTATTTAAAAGCTTAATAGAAATACCATCGTATGTTCCTGCATTTTTAAATGAAGTTACAACACTTTCACCTTTTATAAACTGATAATCTTCACCAAGAACTAAACCTGCTCCATCTTGACCAAAAATAGATTGTGCTAAATAAAGATTATTTAATAAATAATCACTACCTTTGTACTCTTTTTGAAGATTTTGTAAATTATAGTTTAAAGTTGTAATACCTTTTCCTACAACCCAAACTGTTTGATACTTACCATCTTCATCAAACTGCCATGAAAGTTTAGGAGCAACTTTTCCAAGTGTTTTATCTTCTACAATATTCCAGTTTGTAAAAGTACCTACTTTTTGTAACTCTTTTGTAGTCTTACCAAAGGCTTCTTCATCATTCATACCTGGATTTAACTCTTTATTATAAAAAACATCTTGTAAGATATTTTTATTTTCTCCCTCATCACCATCAGTTAAGATTTGAGCTCCAACTATTCCACCTCTATTTTCACTTTCTGTCTCAACCTTTGCTTCTGAAAAACTTGTTAAAATTCTCTCGTTCTTCATAGCACCAACTAAACCACCTACATAATCATTACCTTTAACTACTCCTTTTGAGTAACTGTTTTTTAAAGTAACCACATTATAGTCATCATCTGATTCAATCCTTTTCTCTAAGAATCCTATTATTCCACCTACACCCATACCTCCTTCGATAGTTCCTTCAACAAAGACATTTTCAGTAGTAGAATTTATAGAATGACCTATTAAACCCCCTGTAATTTGGTCTCCTTTAACATAAGCATTTGTTAATCCAACATTTCTTATATTTGAACTATCAACCATTCTAAATAAACCTACCATAGCTTCATCCGGTCTATTTATATAAAGGTTATCAATCGTATGACCTTTACCATCAAAAGTACCTGTAAACAGACTTGTTGAACCTATTATAGCCCAACCTTTTCCATCATTTGCATTTTGACTTGCTAAATCTGAGTAATAACTAGTTTTATTGTTTAAATCATTTAAAAGACTAAAATAATAGTTTTCACTTAAAACCCCACCATGATTGATATTAAAAAGCTGTTTCCAATCAGTAATAGCATAAGGATTATCTTCTGTACCAAATCCACTTTCAAAAAGTTTACTACTTACTGTTATATCTTCTAAAGAAATAATACCTTTTAAGAAAGGAAATACTCCTATACCATAACCTTCAATATCCTTTCCAAGTCCCCAAATGTTTTTATCCCAGTTGTAAAAAGTATTTTTATTCTGCAATTCTTCTTCTGTTTTAGCATACATGCTATTACCTTCAGACTCTTTCGTACTATTATAAAAACTATTATTTATAGTTCCCAAATTACTACCAATTAGACCACCAACTTTTGAATAATAAATTTTATCTCCACAACTGTTTGGATATTGAGAACATGGCAAGCTATCATCTTCAATTGTAGCCGATGTTGTATAACTTCCACCACTTACTGTTCCATTAAAATATGAATTAATTATAGTTCCTTGATTTATCCCAACAAGACCCCCTACAAAGTTCTTTTCTCCAGAAACACTTGCTTCAGAATAAGAATTTTTTAATGTAGAATTAGAACTTAAAATTCCAGCTATTCCTCCTAAGATTGACATTTTAGCTTTTATAGTTCCTGATGTATATACTTGTTCTAGTATATTTGAATTATAAGCTGAACCTACAAGAATACCTACATTTGAATTTCCTGAAATATTAGCATTTGTTAAAGCAATATTTCTTACTACTGCATTATCTAAATAACCAAAAAAACCAATATTAGAATCACCTTCACGATCTATATTTAAATTTGAAATAGTATGGCCTAATCCATCAAATTTTCCAGTAAATCGAGTATCTTGACTACCAATTGGAACCCAATTAGGAATAAAACTTAAATCCAAATCACTACCTAAAGTATAATTAGAACTTAGACCTCCATTTCCAATTGCCGTTGCTAAATTATCAAGAGTTATAACTATCCATTCAGTTTGACTTACATCATTACCTAGCTTAGTAAAGAAGTTCTGTCCGGCTGATAAATTTACTTTCCCATTCTTCCCAATATAATATTTAGATGTATTATCAGCATTTTGGCCACCTTGCCCATAGTGTAAAGCTAACTTACCATTTTCATTTGTAGCAGTTATAGACTTATTTATGAAAATATCATTATGTGCATTTAAAGTTAACTTACTTTCACTATCCCAAGTGATTTCATCTTCAACATAGATATTTCCTTCATCGTTACCATTTGAATCTGTTTGTATCTCTACATCAGTTCCACTATTTAAAGAAGTTTCATAAGCTGTAGAGTCATTTATTGTTATATTTGTAGGATCAATCAACCATTTATCAGCTTTTACTTTTGTATCTGAATCAATATCTACTTTTTTTGCTGATGTCTCTACAAACCCATCTTTTGCTGTAATCTCTCCTGATATTTTAGCCTCTCCACCATGGGCAAACATTTCTATATATCCTGTGATTCCATCTAATGAGTTAGCTTCTGCAATACCTTCATTATTTACAACACCTTTTAAAAGTTCATTTACTGCATTTGTTGTGAAATAAATCTCTCCACCATCAGCATAAACCGCTCCTTTATTTTCCACAAGAGAGTCTAAAACTCCTTTATTTACAGTTAAATCTACTAAAGAGTTTCCATTGAAATTAATAGTTACTTCTTTTGCTCCCACTAATCTCACACTTCCTTTTATAGCTTTTATAACTCCTTCATTTGAAACGCTATTAGCTAGAAGTGTTGCATATCCAGAGTCTGAAATATCTATTTCACCTAAGTTTATTACAGATTGATTTGAGTCACCTTTGAAAGTAAAGTTTCCAGCTTGGAAATCTTGATCTGAAAGCTCTTTTGTAGTTGCTAAAAGACCTGATGTGTTTATCTTTGCATTTTTACCAAATAGAACACCATTTGAGTTTAAAATCCAAACCTGACCATTTGCATTTAATGCTCCATTAATTACAGATTTTTCATTTCCAATAACTCTGTTTAAAGTGATACTATTTACATTTGGCTGTTTAAAATTTACTATTTCATCTTTATTTATTGAAAAGTCTTTCCAGTTAATACTGGCTTTTTGAGAGTCTTGGACAATATTTGTGATATTGCCACTTTGAGAGATAGAAGCATTTCCGCTTGTTACAACTCCTCCACTTGGAGCTGCAAAGCTTAAAGTAGTACTACTAATCATGGCACTTACTACTAAGCTTATCTTTCCACCTTTTAATATTCTAAATCGTGAACTAAAATCAAATAACCTCTTCATATAAAATCCTCACTAATTATTATTTTTAGCTAGATTTTATCTTTGTAAAGTCAAATGAAAGTCAACGTGAAACTTAATTATTTATTTTTTTCAAATTTTTCCTTATGTATCTCACCCCATAAATACATCTGTTTTAAAATAGGTTTTAAGCTCTCTCCATATTTGGTCAAAGAGTATTCAACCTTTGGAGGAACCACTGGATAGACTTCTCTATGAACTATTCCATCCTCTTCTAATTCTCTTAATTTTTGAATTAACATCTTTTGTGTTGTTCTTGGAAGAAGTTTTTGTAATTCATTAAATCTTTTTTTCTCACTTCTTAAGTACCACAAAATTAAGATTTTCCATTTTCCTGCAAGTACATCAAGTGCCGTTTCTACTGGGCACTTATCAATACTTTGTTCTATATTTTTATCTATTTTTTTAGTCATTCTAATACTCCATAGTATCTTTTTAGTAAGTACCTATCTTTTTTGTTAGTTCTTGCTCTTTAGATATATTTTAGCTAAACTTTTAAAAATATCAAAACTAAGGATTAATACATGAAAGCATTAGTTGTAGAAAAAATAGCAGATAAAGAGTTTAGTACAGAACTTAGAGAAGTGTCTATGCCAAAATGTGAAGATAATGAAGTAATTATTAAGGTTAATTATTCGTCATTAAACTATAAAGATGCATTAAGTTCAGTTGGAAATCCAGGAGTTACAAGAAACTTTCCACATATTACAGGTATTGATTTAGCTGGAGAAATTCATGAATCAAAATCTCCAATTTTTAAAGCAGGAGAAAGAGTACTTGTAACTGGTTATGACTTAGGAATGAATACAGATGGTGGACACGCACAATATGCAAAAGTACCAGCTTCTTGGGTTGCTAGAACACCTGATTCAATTTCAGATAAAGATATTATGACATTTGGTACAGCAGGTCTTACAGCAGCACTTTCAATCAATGAATTAATTGATAATGGCATTAAAGCAGAAAGTGGCTCTATTTTAGTTACAGGAGCAACTGGTGGAGTTGGATCTATTGCTGTATCTATTTTAAGTAAAGCGGGGTATAAAGTAGTTGCTATTTCAGGTAAATCAGAAAAAGTTGATTATTTAAAAAGAATTGGTGCTAGTGAAGTTATATTAAGAGATGATTTTAATGAAGAAAGCTCAAAAAGACCTCTTTTAGGTGAAAAATATGCAGGTGTTGTGGATACTGTTGGTGGTGAAGTTTTAGCAAACGCTTTAAAACTTATCAAATATGATGGTGTTGCTACTTGTTGTGGACTTACATCTTCTCATGAGTTAAATACAAATGTATTCCCATTTATTTTAAGAGGTGTTAGACTTATTGGTATAGACTCTGTTGAGTGTAAATTAGAGAAAAAACAAGCAGCTTGGGAAAAACTAGCTAGTAAATGGAAAATTGAAAATCTAAAAAATATAACAAATGAAATAAATTTAGATGAAATAAAAAAAGCCTATGAACAGTTACTTGAAGGGAAAGCTGTAGGAAGATACGTAGTTAAAATTAGTAATTAAAATAATTAATAGTAAAATTTGCTATAATATCGCTAATAAAATAAAGTATAGGGATATATAATGCAACAATTTTTAGAAGAGGCTAAAAAAGCTAGCCGAACTATTGCGAACCTTAGTACAAAAACAAAAAATAAAGTACTAAATGAAATGGCTGATGCATTAATGGCACATTGTGATTATATCGTAGATCACAATAGAAAAGATATGCATGAAGCAAATATGAATGATTTAAGTGAAGCCTTACTTGACAGACTTCTTCTTACAGGAGAGAGAGTTGAAGCAATGGCAGAGGCGATTAGACAAATTGCCTCACAAAAAGAACCAGTAGGAAGAATGCTTGATGGATGGGTTACAGAAGATGGACTTAACATTCAAAAAGTATCAATTCCAATTGGTGTAATTGGGATTATTTATGAAAGTAGACCAAATGTTACATCTGACACAGCAGCACTTTGTTTTAAAAGTGGAAATGTTTGTGTTTTAAAAGGTGGTAAAGAAGCTCAATATTCAAATAAAGCTATTGCAAATGTTTTAAGACAAGTATTAGCAAAAAATAAACTACCTGAACAAGCTGTTTCATTACTTCCTGATTCAAGTAGAGAAGGTGTAGCTAAACTTATCAAACAAGATAAATATGTAGATTTAATCGTACCAAGAGGTGGAGAAACACTTATAAGATATGTAAGTGAAAACTCATCAGTTCCTGTAATCAAACATGATAAGGGACTTTGCCATATTTATATTGATAAAGACGCTGCTCATAATAGAATTATTGATATTGCACTAAATGCCAAGGTTCAAAGACCAGGTGTTTGTAATGCCATGGAAACACTACTAGTTCATCAAGAAATTGCTCCTTATATTTTACCTGGACTTTATGACGCATTTATGGAGTATGGAACTGAACTTAAAGGGTGTAAAGAGACTGTTAAACATCTTGATATTCAGTGTGCTACACATGAAGATTATGATACAGAATATTTAGCAAATATTTTAAATATTAAGGTAGTTGAAAATGTAGATGAAGCTATATCACATATTGCGAAATATGGTTCTGGTCATTCAGAAGCTATTTTAAGTGAAAATTATAGTGTTGTAAATAAATTTTTAGATAATGTAGACGCAGCTTGTGTATATGCAAATGCGAGTACAAGATTTACGGATGGTGGAGCTTTTGGACTAGGGGCTGAAGTTGGTATTTCTACAAATAAACTTCACTCAAGAGGGCCAATGGGTATAAATGACTTAACTACATTTAAGTACAAAATTTATGGACAAGGACAAACAAGATAATGTCAAAAAAAGTATATTGTGTTGCTTCATTTAAAGCAAAAGAGGGAAAAGACAAAGAACTAATCGAAGTTTTACAAGCTTTAGAGCCTAAAACTACAAGAGAAGATGGATGTATTCAATACATAGTTACAAAACATTTTGAACATCCAAATGCTATGGGAAAATCTTTTCCTATAGTTTTTAATGAAATTTGGGCTTCAACTGAAGCTTTTGAAGAGCATTGTCAAAAATCATACATCACAGAATTTTTTGAAACTCACTGCGTAAATCCTAATGGTTTAGTAGAAGATTTCAATGTATGTGTTTATACGGATGAAGTAAATTAAATAAAAACAAGAAACTACAAAACTTTGTAGTTTCTTATTTTGAAGTCATAATCTCATAACTAATATATTTTGATATTTGTTTTATTTGTTCTTTTGTATATTTACTCATCTGATAATTCATTGCTAAAGATTTAATTTGTTTATTTTTATATGCAAAAAGTAGTGTTTCAATCTCTTTTTCACTCATATCTTTTACTAATCTTTCTCCATCTGTTGAAACATTCCACTTTTTACCATGACAGGTCTTACAATCTTCAACAAGCATATATCCTTGAGTTATAAATTCAGAAGAAGGTTTTATGTCTTTTGCTATTTTATCATAACAAGCTAATCTTTTTTTTGAGCCTTCAAAAGATGAACACTTTTCTATTTCTTCTTTTAGAGAAAGGGAAAAAGCAAAGGAAAGTAAAACTAGTGATACTACTAAAATCCTCATTTTTTACCTTTGAGATAAAGCTAGTTTAATTCCTAAAGAAACTAAAACAATAGAAGTTAAAATATTCATATACTTTACAATACTTGGATTTTCCATAAGTCTTTTACTTAATAAATTCCCAGCTATTCCAATACTTGAAAAAACAATTATAGTTAATGCCATAAAAATAGCACCTAAAAGTAGCATTTGCATAGGTATATTCCCTGCTTGTGTATTTACAAACTGAGGAAGAAAAGCTAAAAAGAAAATAGATACTTTTGGATTTAAAATATTCATAATAAAACCTTTAAAATAAAGCTTTTTAAGCTCTTTTGTAGAGTTTTGAATACTTAAATCAAGTTTTTCATTTCTATATTTAAAGGCTTGATATGCAATATAAAGTAAATAAGCAGCACCTACAAACTTCACAATATTAAAAGCAAGTTCTGAAGTTTGGAAAATAACTGATATTCCTAAAGCAGCAGCAGATGTATGGATAATAAGACCTGTTGCTAAACCTAAAGTAGTAACAATCGCGGCTTTCTTACTTCTTGTCATACCTTGTGTTAGCACATAAATATTATCAGGACCTGGTGCTAAACAAAGTAAAAATGAAGCTACTATAAACATATAAATTTCTGTTATTTCTATCATAAAAAAAGCCTTGCTTTATAAAATTAATGTGAAATTATATCTAAATAATGGAAAAAAGTTTTTTATACCACCAAATGAACACCAATTCCTAATAAAATTTTTTAAAAGGAGTTTTTATGAAATATACAAATAAAAGATATCTTACTTATTCTATTATAAGTATTGTTGTTTTTATTTTGCCATTTATTAAAATTAATGGTAACCACTTATTGCTTTTATCTTTTGAAAAAATGCAATTTCATTTTATGGGATTTGCTTTTAATGTAAATGAGCTTTATATAATGCCATTTTTATTAATGTTTTTATTCATAGGTATTTTTGCTATTACATCTATCTTTGGCAGATTATGGTGTGGTTGGGGCTGTCCTCAAACAATTTTTAGAGTTATATATAGAGACTTAATTGAAACAAAACTACTAGGATTAAGAAGACATAAAAATAAGCAAAAAGATATTGACTATTCAAAAAAATCAAATCAATTTAAAAAATATCTAGCTATTTTTATTTGGGGGGTCTTATCTTTAGTTGCTGCATCTAACTTTATGTGGTATTTTGTTCCACCTGAAGATTTCTTTACATATTTACTAGATCCTATAAATCACTCTATATTAATAATGTTTATTCTAAGTATTGCCATGTTCTTAATCTATGATATAGTGTTTATGAAAGAGAACTTCTGTGTATATGTATGTCCTTATTCAAGAATTCAATCAGTACTTTATGATGATGATACAAAACAAGTTGTTTATGATACAAATAGAGGTGGAGATATCTACAAAAACAATGTTAAATCTATTTTTAAAATGAAAGAACTTGATAAAAACGATGAATGTACTACTTGTGAAGCCTGTGTTAAAGTCTGTCCTACACATATTGATATTAGGAAAGGTTTACAAGTTGAATGTATCAACTGTTTAGAATGTAGTGATGCTTGTGATACTGTTATGGGTAAAATGGGTAAAAAATCACTTATTAATTGGGGGAGTACAAATGAAGTAATAAAAAAGAAAGAAACATCAATCTTCTCTAAAAGAAATATGGCATATTTTATTTCTTTACTTTTATGTATTGTACTAACTGCTTCTTTTGCATCAACGAAAGAGTATTTTTTAGTAAACATAAATAAAACTACAAAACTATATAGCATAAAAGATGAAGGAAAAGTTTCAAATAATTATATATTTACTTTCCATAATACTAGTGATAAAGCTTATACATTTAATCTTGAAGCAGAAGATGAAAACTTTTATATTAAGAGATTTAAACCTTTTAAACTAGAAGCAAATAAAAGAGTAAAAAAAGTTGTGATTTTAGAGACTAAAAAGAGACTTTTTATCTCTGATAAAAAAGACACTGCTTTAAATATAAAGTTAAATATCACAGCTCTAGAAAATAAAGAAGCAAAACAAACAAAAGAATTATCTTTTATTTATCCTAGAAACTCACTTTTTAAAGAAAAGAATTAATTTAATATATTATAGGAATAAATAGTCTTAGAATATTTTTTAAATCACTTTTAAAATATTTTAAGACAAAAAATCAATAAAAATATCATTCAATAATTTAATTATTAATTAATCATTAAGTAATTATAATTAAGCAAATAATTTAAATTATACTCTTACTGGTGGGGTTCCTTAATTATGATAATTATAAAAACTAATGTTTTATCAATTATATATTTCGATAAAAATAAGGGAGAATGAAGATAATGTCTGATGAAATATTAAGAGCAATAAAAAAAGATGAAAAAATGTATTGTAATAAAAAGAAGTTTTATTTAATGGTATTAATCATATTTCCATTTGTGATTTATTTTATTGCAACATTTATAGAATCAAGAGATGATGATTTTACAGTGATACTTGTTTTATTATTAAGTTTTTTATATTTATTAAATGTATATAAATTTATTTTAGTTTTACTTTACTGTTTTTCAAAAAAAATGGAAAAAAAACATAAAGAAAAAATCAATGAGAAAAGAGAAGATAATTAATTTAACTTCTTTTTTTAGTATCTTTTATATGATTGATACGCGAACTAACAAAATTCAATCTATCTTCTCAAAATATAGCTAAGCTCAATAAACACTACAGAAGTTCTCACCTTTTTTTAAAATCATTGATGAATATATTTTTTCAAAGAAAAGAACTAATTTGCTTTTTCCAAAAAGAGGGTAAATAAAGCTCCCTCTTTTTCGTTTACTACTTCTATTTTTCCCTCAAAACTATCTTCTATTATTTGCTTTACTAAATAAAGACCTATACCTAAGCCTTTATCTTTTGTAGTATAATAAGGTTCAAAAATTTTATTTATATTTTTTATACCCCCTGCATTATCAGCTATTTTTATTACTACCTCAGCACTTGATAAAACAAGTTCTAAATTGATTTTTGGTTCTTCTAAGTTGATAAGTTCATCTTTTGAATTAGTTAAAAGAGATAAAATCACTTGTGACAATTCATTTGAAATACCAAAAACTTGCATATTTTCATTTGATTTTATAGTAAAATCTAATTGAATATTGTGTTTTTTTAAATCTGGCTCTATTATAGTTATAGCTTTTTGTATTGCATCTTTTACAA
Source organism: Arcobacter rhizosphaerae (assembly GCF_049472155.1). Lineage (NCBI taxonomy): Bacteria > Pseudomonadati > Campylobacterota > Epsilonproteobacteria > Campylobacterales > Arcobacteraceae > Arcobacter > Arcobacter rhizosphaerae. Next base: position 226,224 of record NZ_JBMOVW010000003.1, read on the forward strand.
AAAAGTTTTCTTTATTTTTTGAAGGAGTATAAAAGTCTCTAAAATCTTCTATTGTTTTTGATAGATATTGTAATTGTTCATTTGCTTGCTGTGTTTTTTTATAAAAAAACTCTTCATCCAACCTATTGTTTTCATATCTTTTTTTTAGGTTCATTAAAATATAAGAAATATTATTTAAAGGTTGTCTAAACTGATGGGTAATATTTTGAAGCATCTGTCCTGTTTTGGCAAGTTTTGATTGCTGAAAAAGCATTTCTTCATAGTTTCTACTTTGTAATTTCAAACTATTATATCTATATGCCACAGACATAGTAAATAAAACAGCTTCAATAGCAAAAGCTACTAAAACTAAATCCATATAGCCATTTGTAGTATAAAAGCCTTTAAAGTCTCCTACAAAAAGGATTAAACAAAAAACTGACCAACCTAAAACATAAACTAAAGTTGGTTTAAAACCTTGCTTTAAATTAAAAATCACTGATATAAATAAAACAGCATAAATAATAGTATAAGGCAAATACTCAAAAAGCATATAATGATAAAAAGCTGTAAGAATAACTATATTTAATAAAAAGGTATTTAATAAAAGCTCTTTATAATTTGTGATACTTGGTAAAAACTTACCTTCATAAAAGTTTATAGCAAAAACCAAAGCACTTAAACTAGCAATAACTAAAGCTAACTCTTGAATAAAAACACTTATTTCAAACAAAGCACTATAAGCTACTATAAACACTAAAGAAGCTACTTGCATTATGCAGTAACTTATATAAAATATTTCTCTTGAATATATATACCTAATCAAAGTATAAACTATTGTCATCAAAACAATACCAAAAGTTATACCATAAGTTAAAACAAGAGCTAAATCATACATCTATTTTATAACCCACACCCCATTGATTTGAGATAAACTCTTTAGGGATTTTTGTCTTTAGATTTTTTACTAAAGTTTTTAAAGCATCTTTACTCATAGAGTCATCTTTCCAAACATAGTTTTCAATCTCATTATAAGTTACATATCTATTTTTATTTTTAAGAAGTAAAAAAATAAAATCAAGCTCTTTAGCTCTTAACTTTATAAGCTCATCATCTTTAAATAAACTCAAATTAAACGTATCAAAACTATAGTGTTCATCTAGCTTTATTATATTTGACATGTCATCATTTAAAGCATTTATACAAAGACTAAGTGCCTCATCAAACTTCTTATCATCTATAGGCTTTACTAAATACTTCACAAGCTGTAACTCAATAGCCTTAAATAAATAGTCTTTATCACAAAAAGCAGAGATTACTATAACTTGTACTTTCTTATCTTTTTTTCTTATTTTTTGTATAAACTCTAAACCATTTAGCTTTGGCATTTGAATATCAGTAATTATAATATGAGGTTGTTCTTTTTCATAAAGCTTTAAAGCCTCTAAAGCATTAGAAGCTTCAAATACAAAATCAAAATAGTTTTCTAAATACTCAACACCATTTTGTCTTGCTATATCATCATCTTCTACAAATAAAACTTTTATATTTTTAGTATCAATATTTTGCATATTTGTATTATATCTTAATTTCTTTATGATAAAATCCAACTATGAGAGAATATAAAACACAATCTAAAGAGATTATTTTAACAACAACGATTGATACGCCATTAGGACAAATGTTTGCAGCAGCTTCAAAAAAAGGTATTGTGATGTTATGTTACTTCACACCTTTTAATATTGAAGCTAGAATAGATACATTAAAAAAAAGTTTTGATGTGGATGTTATCCCATCAAATTGTGAATATTTTGATATGCTAAGAGTACAACTTGAAGAGTACTTTAACAACAAAAGAGAATGTTTTGAATTACCTATGCAATTAGTTGGTACAAACTTTCAAGTACAAGTTTGGAAAGAACTTCTAAAGATTCCCTATGGAAAAACTGCTACTTTTGAACAAATAGCTTCACAAATAGAAGGTCTTAAATCTAAAAAAGCACTAGAAAGCCCATGTGCTCAAAATATGCTAAATATTATAGTTCCTTGTCATAGAGTGATGAAAGAAGAGGGTATTTCAAATATCTATGCAGGTGGAGATAGTAAAAAAGAGTTTTTACTTAATTTAGAAAAGAAAAATTATTAAGAAGTGAAGAATTGATAGATAAAAATATTTTTAGACAGTATGATATTAGAGGAGTTGTAAATAAGCAACTTACAAAAGAAAATACAAAACTTATAGCTTATCATTTAGGTTTACAAATACAAAAAAAAAGCTGTGAAAATGCCTATGTCGTAGTAGGGTATGATATAAGAAAGCATTCAAAAATGCTTTTTAACTCTTTGATTAGTGGTCTTAATGCTTCTGGCTGTAGAGTTTTAAACTGTGGCTTAGTCGCAACTGGAGTTAACTACTTTGCGTCTTTTCAAACTTTTAAGATAAAAAAACAAAAGATAAAACCAAATGCTTCTATTATGATTACAGGAAGTCATAATGCTAAAAAATATAATGGTTTTAAAATTACAGTAAACAATGAACCTTTTTTTGCAGATGATTTAATAAAAGTTTATAAACAAATCAAAAAGAATCCCGATATTAAAATCAAAAAAGATTTAAGTTATGAAAAAATCAATGCAAGAAAGTTGTATGTAGATTATATGGTTAAACAGTTTTCACACCTACAAGGCTTTAAAGAAAAGTTTGCCATAGATTGTGGAAATGGCGTTGCTAACACTGTTATTTGTAAGATACTTGATAGACTTGATTTAAAATACAAAGCACTTCATACCATCCCAGATGGAAACTTTCCAAACCATCATCCAGATCCATCAAAGGAGAAAAACTTAGCTAGTTTAAAAAAACTTCTAAAAAAAGATACCAACCTTGGCTTTGCTTATGATGGAGATGCAGATAGAATTGCAGTTCTTACTCAAAAGCATAATATAAAAGGAGATACCTTAGCTTATCTTTTCTCAAAAACTATGAAAAACCCTGTGATTATAGGAGAGGTTACATATTCTCAAAATATTTTTGATGAAATAAACAACCATGGTAAAACTATTATGGATAAAACAGGTTACTCAAATCTTAGATTAAAACTAAAAGAGCTAAATGCAGACTTAGCAGCAGAAGTATCTGGACATATATTCTTTAATGACAGATATTATGGTTATGATGATGCTATTTATGCAACACTTAGGGTATTAGAACTTGTATTTAAAGGTGTAAATCTTGATAAAGAGATACAAAAACTTCCAGGTGTTTATACAAGTGCTAATATAGAAATGTTTATAAAAGAAGATATAAAATTTGATTTAATTAAGAAACTAAAACAAAAAATAAAGAAACCTCAAAGAGGTTTTCCTATAATAAAAGACATCATAAAAGTTGATGGTATTAGAATAGTATTTGAGTATGGATGGGCATTAGTAAGGGCTTCAAATACTGAACCCAAAATAGTTACAAAATATGAAGCTACATCTCATGCTACAGCTATTAGCTACCAAACAGCAGTTGAGAATTTAATAAAAGAGGTATTAGATGAACTTAATTACACTCCAAGTTAAAACAAGTGAAACTTTTCAAAAGAATTTAGAGCATTTAAAAAGTTTGATTTTACAATGTGAAGAAAACTCTATTATTTTAGCACCAGAGATAGTTCTTAGTGGATTTTGTTATGATAGAATGGAGGAAGCCTCACAATTTAGTATAAAAGCTATAAAAGAGATAAAAGAACTAGCTATTAACAAAACTATAGCCTTAACATTTATCACTAAAATAAATGATAAATTCTACAACACTTTATATGTATTCCATAATCAAGAGATTTTACATACTCAATCAAAAGTAAAACTTTTCCCTTTAGGAAATGAACTAGAGCATTTTGAAGCAGGAAAAGAAGAAAATATAAAAATCCTTGATATAAATGGTTTAAAAGTAGCCACTTTGATTTGCTTTGAGCTTAGATTTCCACAACTTTGGGAAAAAGTAAAAGGTGCTGATATTATTTTAAATCCAGCTATGTGGGGTCTTAAAAGAAAAGACCACTATGAAACTATCTCAAAATCCCTTGCACTTGTAAATCAATGTTTTGTAATAGCAAGTAACAGTGCAGATGATAATATGGCAAAGGGAAGTGCTATTATCTCACCTTTTGGAAATGTATTAAAAGATGATGATAAAGAGATTATCAAAGTAAATGCCAATTTAAGTGAAATAAAAAAAGTTAGAAAATATATAAATATAGGATTAGATGAAAATGAGTAATATAAAATCAATTATCTTTGTTTGTCTTGGAAATATCTGTAGATCTCCAATAGCTCAAGGAGTAGGGCAAAGATACGTAAAACAAAACAATTTAGATTTAAACGTTCAAAGTGCAGGAACAGGTGATTGGCACATAGGTGAGCCTCCTTGTGAAAACTCTATAAAAGTTTGTAAACAAAATGGTCTTGATATTTCAAAACAAAGAGCACAACAAGTAACTATAGAAGACTTAAAAAATTATGATTTAGTTGTAGCTTTAGATGACTCAAATATAGCAAATCTTATAAAACTAGGTGCTAAAAATGTCTTAAAACTAGGAGATTTTGGATTTGATGGACAAGATGTACCTGATCCATATTTTTTTGAAGGATTTGAAGGTTTTGACAAAGTTTATGAGATGATTGAGATTTGTGTAGAAAACCTAATTAAAGAAAAATACTAAAAGATAGATTTTTAATCTATCTTCATAGCTTCTTTGATTTCTTCGAAAGATATACCATTTCTTTTAGCCATTAAACCCATGTTTACTATTCTTACGATGTGATTTGGTATATTTTTGTATGTTGTAAAAGTTGTAGCTTTTACACCTATATTTTCTGCGAAACTCTTCTGAGAAGAGAAGCCTATTTCTCTAATTGTTTTTTTAAATTCTCTTTTTTCCAATTTTTATAACTCGTTAAAATTTTTTCGGAATTATATTCTTAAAAGCTAAATACTAGATTAAATTAAGGCATAATCCTAGTAATTTATAGTAAGAATTTGACAAATAATAGTTTTTTATATATAATGCGCGCCAAAATTAAGTGAAAATAAAGGAGACCTTTAATGAATTTGAAAATAATTCTATTTGTTTCACTGTTAATTAGTAGTATCTTTGCAAATAATTTTAACCCTTCAAAACTATCAAAAGAAGATATTAAGATGTTAAAAATGATTAAACAGCAGGGTGAAAAATATGGTTTAAGTTACTCTTTAATGGCAATTGCAATAAAAGAGTCATCTTTAGGTAAATACCTTGTAAACGTAAATAGTAAAGACTTTGGACTATACCAAGCAAACATAAAAACTGTTATAAGTAGAGCAAAAGTAAGAGACACTTCATGGAATAGAAATAGATATGCAATGAAGTTAATTTCAGACTTTAGTTTTGCTACAAAAAATGCAATTGCTGAGTTAAAATATTGGAAGAAAGTTCACAATAATAATTGGCGAAGAGTATGGAGTAGTTATAATGGTGGTTGGAGTTATAACTCAAAAAGAGCTAGAAAATACTCAAGAGATATTGCTTCAATTGTTAGAAAACTAAAAAAAGCAAATGTTTAAAAACTTAAATATAACTAGATTCTAGTTATATTTAATCAACTTCTACTTCCTTATCTTCAACTTTCTGAGAATAAATCGTTTCTTTTCCTGATGACAAAATCCTAGCTTGATCTACCCACTGATATTTCTTAACACAACCTGGCAATTGAAGAAACTCTTCTATCCAATCTGCATTTTTACTTGTCCATTTTGCAATTTGATCAAAATGAAAAATACCAATATTATTTAAATCTTTTTCAATTTTAGAGTTTACACCTTTTATTTTTTTAAGATTATCTTTTCCTGCTTGTCTTGGACTTGATAAAATTAAAGGTTTATTATCTACACTTGAATTCTTCTTAAAAATAGGATTGATATTAGACCTTCTAGCATTTGGCTGTAAACTCGCACCGTCATCTATTCTATCTGTATTATCTACTGGTGGCGAATATGAAACTTTTGAGGCTCTTCCTAAAAAGAATCCTATTAACATTCCAATAAATGCTGCTATTATTAAGTTTACAACTATTAAAGAAGCTATCTCTAACATCAGTTTTCTCCTATTATATTAATCTCAACTCTTCTATTTATTTCTGATAAACCATTTTTATCATCTTTTGCTATTGGAAATTTTTCTCCATATCCAACGGCTTTTAATCTATCTTTATTTACTCCTAAAGCTATTAGTTTATCTTTTACACTATTAGCCCTATTTTGAGATATTCTTTGGTTTAAAGAAGCTCTACCTCTTGAGTCAGTATGTCCTGCAATTTCAACTTTTATATTTTCATTTTCCATAAGAAGAGTAGCTATTTTTTCTACACTTGAAGTAGATTCTTTAGTAATATCAACACTTCTTCTTTTAAAAACAATCTTATTTTGTTTTAAAATATCATTTATTTGTATTTGCAATTGTTCAGGAGTAGGCTTTTCTTCTATTTCTTCTTTTTCTTTAGTTTCTTCTATTTGCTCTTGTATTTCTTCTTGGTTTATCGATTCTTCTTGACTTGATGTAAAATCTGTTGTTTCTTCTTCTTTATTATCTTTTGTTAGTTCTTTTTGAAGAGCCTGTTCATCGACAATAATTTCTTCTTCTATGTTAATAGGTTTATTTGTAGTCACTTCTTCTATGACTTCTTTATTTGAAGCATCTTTAAGTAAATCATCTTTAATCTTAAGAGCTTTTATTTTCATGTTTTCAATATATTTAGAAATAGATTGAGTATTAAAATTCATAAATAGTTCATCTGAGTTTAGCAAAGATTTTGAATATTTATCTTCAATTTTGCTGTAATCAAAACTAATTACAGTATAAAAAATAAATACGATTAATATAATTAATAATGAAAAAATTTTTGCACCCAATGACATATTTTGTTCCCTTAAAAAGGTAAGTTATTTAAAACATATATTATATATAAAATTTATAAAAAATAACTGTAACAATGAGTTTTTTTAAAATAAATTTTTACTTATATTATAAAAATAGTTTAAAAATTTTACATTATTATAAAAATATCATACATTAGCTATAATATATAAAAAATATAGCAAAGGATTTAGATGCAACATATTATAAATTCAGCTCAAACATGTTTAGACTGTAAAAAACCAAAATGTCAAAAAGGATGTCCTGTTGGAACTCCAATTGCTGAAATGATAAGATTATTCTTAGCAGGAGATATAAAAGAAGCAGGAGAAAAAGTATTTGAGAACAATCCCTTATCAATTATTTGTTCACTTGTTTGTCCCCATGAGAAACATTGTGAAGGTCACTGTGTTTTAAATAAAAAGCATACTCCTGTAAATGTAGGTGGAATTGAAAACTATATTTCAACTTACTATATGAATTATAGAGAATTTGAAAAACCAAAACAGCTTGGAAGAAACATAGCTATTATTGGTTCAGGACCTGCTGGTATAAGCCTTGCTATGATTATGGCTTTAAAAGGCTATAGTGTTACTATGTATGAGGGAAATGATAAGATTGGAGGAGTTTTAAGATTTGGTATTCCTGATTTTAGACTTGATAAAACAATCCTTGATAAAATAGAAGGAAATCTTCTTAAAATTGGTGTTAAAATTAGAAAAAATATTATGATTGGTAAAAATATCACTATTGATGATTTATTTAGAGATGACTTTGATGCTGTGTTTATAGGTACTGGTGTATGGAGACCAAAAAAACTAGGTATTAAAGGTGAGAGTTTAGGAAATGTACACTTTGCTATTGACTACTTAAAAACTCCAAAATCTTATGACCTAGGAAAAAAAGTTATAGTTGTAGGTGCAGGAAATGTTGCTATGGATGTTGCTAGAACAGCTATTAGAAGTGGGGCAAGAGAAGTTCAAATCATGTATAGAAAAGATGAAGAAAATATGCCTGCTGAAAGAATAGAAATTGAACATGCAAAAATAGATGGAGTAAAATTTAATCTATTTAAATCCCCTTTAGAGTTTACGCCAGAGGGAATAAAATATGAAACAACAAACCCTCAAGAAGAAAAGATACAAGGTTTTGAGCAAGCTGATTCAATTTTAGTTGCCATATCTCAAACAGCTAGAGATTTAATTGTAAAAAATAATGCTGGTTTATACTTAGGAGATGATGGTCTGTTAGAAAGTGATGAAAATGGTTGTACTACAAGAAAAGGTGTTTTCGCCTCAGGAGATGTAGTAACAGGTGCAAGAACAGTAGTTGAAGCTGTTGCTTTTTCTAAAAAAGTTTCTGTAGCAATAGAAGAATATATATCTACACTTCCACCTAAAAATAAAGCTTCTTAAGCTTTATTTTTTTCATTTAAAAAATCAAAAATTTTTGATTGAACTTCAATATATTTTTCTAAATCTTCTTTTCCTATAAGTTTAGAAAGATTCTTTTGAGTTTCTTCAATAAACCTATCTGCTTTTTCAATTAAAACCTCACTTTTATCAGTCAATAAAATAGATTTTTCTTTTTTGTTTACTTGTTGAACAAAGGTTAAATAACCTAATTCTTCAAGTTTTTTGAGATTTTTATGCATGGCTTGTCTTGAATATCCAAGCTTTTTTGCTAAATTTGAAATAGAAATATTCTCATACTCTTTTATATATGGAAAAATCAATATAAGTGAACTTGAAAGGTCTAAAAAACCTTCTTTCTCTAACTCTTTTAAAATCAATTCATTAAAAACTTTTCCCGTTTCTAAAGATAAAAAACATAGTGACATTTGTAAACCTAGTTGACAATTTAATACTTTTTATGTATCATTACAATAAAACTTTAGGAGTATAACATGAAATACCTTATGCAAATTGACTTTCCTCATGAAGGACCTTTTGGTGATGAATTAACTACTGCTATGAATGATTTAGCAAAAGACATAGCAAATGAAAATGGATTAATATTTAAATTATGGACAGAAAATAAAGATACAAAAGAAGCAGGAGGAGTTTATCTTTTTGATAATCTTGATGATGCAAAAAGATATTTAGAAAAACACACAGCAAGACTAGAAGCTTTTGGATACACAAATCTAAGAAGTAAGATTTTTGAAGTAAATGAAGAGTTAAGTAAACTTAGCAAGTCTACTTTTCTTTAGGAATTAAAATCTAAAATAGGTGTAAAATACTATTTTTATATTCAATCTAAAACATACACCTATTTTAAGATTATTATATACTACTCACTGTAGTTAACATAGTTATTTAATACTTTCGTATAAAAATCACTTACCTCTTTATACTGTTTAAATATGTCTATATTATCTCTAGTACTATTCATATCTTGTTGAAGTCTTGCTGTATAGTTATATAAAAATTCTTCAAAGTTGATATTTACATCATCTTTATTATGAGGCCCAAACCCAGCAAGGTTTCCAATATTTGCTCCTTCTTGAAATCCAGGTAAAGCCTCCTTACCTGAGGCAAGTTGAGATAGATTTAATGCTAACATACTAAAATAATTACTTCTAACTCTAGGATCTTCGATTTCATTCATCGTTTTATATAAAACCTTATTAAACTTATCATCCCCTGTATAAGTAGCTGCTGCTAATAAATGAAAAGATTTTCCTTCTAATACTCCTATTATTGGTAAATCCATATTACCTGACCAATCTCTTAAGACAACCCCATGCATTGTTTGTGTTTGTTCAAATGATAACTTTTTCATATCTTCATCATCTAAACTACCATCTGATAAAAGCTCTCTAAATAGTTTTGCATCCTCTTCATTTAAACTATCAAAGGCTTTATATTTATCTAAATACTCTAATATCTCGCTTTTCTCTTCAACTTTTTCACTATCCATAAGTGATGAAAATGTTTGTGTTTCTTCTGCTTTTGCATTAGATTCACTTTGCTTTGAGGAAACTTGACTATTTATTGTTTGATAACTATTATATGTAGTTCCTATTTGCATTTTAATATCCTTATTTAGTATTTATATATTATTTTTTAATTTTAATAATAAAACAAGCACCTTTATATTTAATACCTTCATATTCAAACTCGTGATTTTTTGCACTAATTGAGCCTTTTAACTTTTCCATAATTGTTTTACTCATATAAAGACCAATTCCTGTACCATCTTTTTCTTTTTTAGTACTAAATTTATAATCAAAAATCTTTTCAATGATACTATTTGGAATTCCTCCTGCATTGTCAAAAATATTTAAATATATATACTTTTCATCATTTGTAGTCTCAATTTTTATGAGTTTTTTGCTATTTTTTATCTTTTCTAACTCATCAATTGAGTTATTTAAAATATTCATTATTACTTGAACTAATTCATTTTCTCTTCCTAAAATTATATAGTCCTTAAATTTAATATCTAAAACTATATCTTTTTCATTGAGTCTTGAGCTTAATAGAGATTGTGTTTTTTTTAACATATTATTTAAAGAAAAATCTTTTTTTTCATCACTTTTATAAAACTCTCTAAATACATCAATAGTAGAATTTAAATGACTTACAGCTTTTGAAATTTTGTCTAAAGAATAATCAATAATTTCATCATCTAATTCATCAAAACTTTTTTTTAATTTCATTCCTGAAACTGAAGTTCCTATAATAGCTAGAGGCTGTCTCCATTGATGAGCTATATTTTCTAGCATTTCTCCTAATGAAGCTAGTTTTGATTGTTCTATCAAGATTAAATCTTTTTTTCTTATGTTTGATACTTGTTCTTTTACTTCTTTTTCTAATTTATCATTATTAAATATTAAATGCTTAAAAATATAGTATGAAAAAAGAAATATTAGTATTATAAAAAATATAATAACTGTTGAAAATATTGTTATATTCTCATCAAAATCTTTTTCTATTTTATTTGCTTCATTATTTAATAAACTTAATGCTTCTTCAAGAGAAGAACTATATATATTTTTAGCTTCAATATACTCTTTAGAAAATAAAAAATCTTTTGCCTCTAAATGTTTTTTATTTATTGCTAATCGTAAAGCTTTTTCTTCAAATTCAACTAATTTTATATTAGCTTCTTCTACTTCTTTTAATTTATCCTTAACAATAGGCATTTGTTTCTCTATTTGAGCTATTATTTTATCAAGCTTTTTTACATTTTTATAATATCTATCTGTCCAATATAAAGTATTATCATATAAAGCAATTCGTGAGGACATAGTAAGAACCTCATCGTAGTAACGAACTTTTTCAGATAAAACTATAATATTATCAATATCTTTTTGCTTTTCTATATTTTCATTGATTCTTATTATTGAAAAAATTGAAATAAAAAAAGAGATACAAGATAAAATTATAAAAAGTAAAATTTGGTTTTTATAAACATTTTGATAAATCATAATTAACTCCAATATTAAATAATTATTTTACTATAATAAAAAATATAATTCAACTTTATAATTGATATTTCATTGATTAATATCAATGTTTTCTTCTTACAATACACATATAATTTCATAAAATTTAAAGATAATAAATAAAAAGGATTAAAATATGAGTATGTTTTGTTATCAATGTGAAATGAGTCAAAAGGGTGGTTGTGGTAGCACTGGTGCAACTGTAGGTACATGTGGTAAGGATGAAAACTTAGCAAGATTACAAGATATTATGATTTTTGGTCTTAAAGGTCTTAGTGCATATAGAGAGCATTTAAATACTTTTAAACCAGAGCAAACAAAAGAGATTGATGATGTAATGTCTGAAACATTATACTTCACACTTACAAACGTAAACTTCAACTTCCAAGATCACGTAAATCAACTTATGAAAATCGGTAGTGCAGGTGTTAAAGTAATGAACCTTTTAGGTGAAGCACACACTAACAAATTTGGTATTCCAACTCCTGTAGTAGTACCTCAAAACAAAGTAGAAGGTAAAGCTATTTTAGTTTCTGGTCACGATTTAGAATTCTTTGAAAAATTATTAATTGCTACAGAAGATAAGGGTATCAATGTTTATACTCACTCTGAAATGTTACCAGCTCACGGTTACCCAGAGTTAAGAAAGTTCAAACACTTAAAAGGAAATGTTGGTAAAGCATGGTTTGACCAAGCAAAACTAATGGAAAAATTCCCTGGAACATTTGTAGTTAATACTAACTGTATTGTACCACCAAAGAAAAACAGCACTTATATTGATAGAGTATTTACTCACAAAATCGTAGGTATTGAAGGTTCTACTCCAATTGAAGATTACAACTTTGATGAATTAATTGAAAAAACTTTAGCCTGTCCAAGTGCTAATGGTGTTGACTTAAATGAAGATACGACTTTAACAACAGGTCACAACTACAAAACAGTACTTACACTTGCACCTCAAATCTTAAAAGCAATAAAAGAGGGTAAAATCAAGAAATTCTTCGTAGTAGCAGGATGTGATGCACCAGGTAAACCAGGTGAGTACTACAGAGAATTAACTGAAAACTTACCAAAAGATACAGTAATCTTAACTTCTTCATGTGGTAAGTTTAGATTCAATGATATTGACTTTGGAGAAATCGAAGGTACAGGAATTCCTAGATACTTAGACTTAGGACAATGTAATGACTCTTATGGTGCAGTAGAAATCGCAAAAGCATTAAGTGATGCATTAGATACTCCAATCAATGACTTACCAGTATCAATCGTATTATCATGGATGGAACAAAAAGCAGTAATTATTCTTTTAGCATTATTCTCTTTAGGTGTAAAAGATATTTACTTAGGGCCAAAACCTCCACAATTTGTAAATGAAGATATTTTCAACTTCTTATCTGAAAACTTCAACTTAACACTTACAACAAATGCAAAAGACGATTTGAAAAAACTTCTTTGCGCATAAATAAAAGAGCTTAGGCTCTTTTATTTAAAACCCTCCGTATAAAGCTAAAACTACAGGAATATATAATATTGATACAATTGTACTTAATATAACAGTAAAACTAGCCTTTTGGGGTTTTGCATTTAAAAGTACTGCTAAAGTTACTGTATTTCCTGCAAGAGGTACTATAGAAAATAAAAACAAGACTTTATATAAATCTTCATTTAAAAACATGACATAAGTTTTATCTATATAAATTACTGCAAGCATTGCTAAAGGCCAAAAAATAAACTTCAATATAAAAGTAATAGAAATAAATTTTGTATCTAAATCACTTCCTCTTTGAAGACCAATAAGTCCCATACCTAACATCATCATTCCTAAAATTCCATAAGCCCCTTTAAATTGCCCTGTATATGCACTAATAGCCTCAGGTATTTGAACTCCTATTAGATTACAAATTATACCTAATACAAAAGCATATAAAATAGGAAGTCTCAACATTTTCATAATTGATTGTTTTACAGTAAAGTTTCCTTTTGCTGTTACATAAAAACCACTTGTGCTTTCATATAAAAGTGAAGCTAAAACAGTAAATATATAAATATCAGCTAAATGGGGAGGGAAGAAGATAATAGCTAAAGGAATACCAAAATAACCAGTATTTCCAGTTCCTGCGCTAAATGCTAAAATATTTCCTGTTGGGTCATTCCATGATTTACCCCAAATAAACAGAGACAAAAAAGCAATGATAGAGCAAAACAGATATAAAAAGACAGGTAAAAACAGAATTGATAAATCAATCTTTACACTAAGAGTTGCTGAAAATACAACAATAGGACCTAAAATATAAATCAATATATTAGCAATTGACTCTCTTTTTACATCTAAAAATTTTGTAGATATATAGCCTAAAACTATATTTATATAAAGTGGAAAAATCTTAAGTAAGATTATAAAAAACAGTGACATACTCTCTCCTAACTTTGACTATACAGTCAAGGAAAGAATATATCACATTTTTTATATATAAGTCAAGTTATTTAATTTCTATTTTTCTTTTTGTTTCATCTTCATTAATCTTTGGTAAAACTACTTCTAGAACTCCATTTTGGCTTGAAGCACTTATATTTTCTACATCTATATTGTCAGGAAGTGTAAATACTCTTTGAAATTTACCAAATGAACTTTCAACTTTATAATAATCTTCTTCTTTTACTTCATCTTTAAAAGTTCTTTCTCCTGAAATTGTAAGAGTTCTATCTTTAATATCAATATTAATATCTTCTTTTTCCATACCTGGTAAATCAACATCAATATGATAAGCATATTCACCTTCTCTTGTGTTTACACTTGGAGCAAAAGTACTGATTCCTGTATCATTACTTTTATTATTGTAAGTCATAAGACTTGGCATATTCATAAAATCTTTAAATGGATCAAATTTAGTTACTAACATTACTATCTCCTTTTATTAACTTTATATGAGTTTTATCAACTCTTGATGAAATATTAACAAATTTTTTAGCACTTGTCAAGAGTAAGTGCTAATATATTTAGCAATTAATTAAAATGAGTGCTAATTAATGTAATTTGATAACTCTATTAAATTTTTATCTGGATCTCTTAAATAAATAGAATTTATCAAACCTTTTGCACCTGTTCTTTGAACTATTCCTTCTTCTATTTCAATACCTAAAGATTCAATATATAATTTTGCTTCTTCTATTTGAGTATCAATAATAAAACATAAATCTGCACTACCTTCTTTCACATTATAAGCTTTAGGCTCAAACTCTTTCCCTAACTGATGTAAGTTAATTTTAGAATTTCCAAATCTCAATGCAACTCTATTTTCTTTGAAAATCTCTTTTTTCATACCTAAAACTTTTTCATAAAAATCAACTGTTTTATCCATATTTTTAACAGTCAATACAAAATGATCTAAGCTATTTATATTAATCATATTTTATACCTTATATTAAAAAGCTATTGAAAGATATCCCATAAATATACCAAAAGAGTATACTCCTGCACATAAACCAAAAAACTTCATATTTTCATAACTTGTCATTTGTATTCCTTTGTTAATAAATACTAGTATTATAAAGTATTTTGGTTTCATATTGATTACCCAATAACTATTTAGTTATAAATTTATATTTTACTTTCTTTAGTTATTTCAATCCAAAAAAACTTATTTCCACTTCCTTTTTCAACAGCTTTCCAACCAAATGATGTTGAATGAAAGTATAATGTATCTTTTATAATTTTAAATGTAGTTTCAATATCTACTTGCTCTCCAAAAGCCTCATTAAATATCACATACAAATACTCACCATCTTCTTCAAAGTCATATCTAAAGTTTGTAAAATCTACTAATTGTTTATCTAAAAAGTCTTTTACTTTTTGTTTTATCATCATAAATCCTTATTTATATTAAATATTTGTATTTTATGTTTTTATACCTTGAAGCTATATAATATAGTAATTTACTCATGTTTATGTTAGAATAATTAAAAGGAGATACAATGAAAACATTGCTTACAATAATAGTTTTAATAAGTGCTGTTTTTGCTTCCCCTCCTGAAGAGTTTGATAGAAAGCTTTATAATCAAGGGGAGCAGATATTTGATAAAAAATGTAGTGAATGTCATAAAAAATCTATGAATATAGGTTTACTTATGAAAAATTTTGTAGAAGAAAATAATAAACTTTTAAATCTAAAAGCCCCAACAGGAAATGAAATATCATATAGATTAAAAAGTCAAGTTGGAAGTAAAGATGATATAGAGTTTCAACTTATGGAAACAGGTGATTTTTTAGTGGATTATCTTTATAACCCTGATATTAAAAAAACTATATGCTTAGAGGCGGTAATAAGACACTTTGATACTATGCCAAGTATGAAGGGTAAAATTACAGAAGATGAAATAAGAACAGTAGGTCACTTCTTATACTTCCTTGAGGGATTTAATGGAATTAACAAGTACTATCACAATATAGATAAAGAGTTTGAATAAAGAAGAATAGATTTTCTTCTTTACTTCTTTTGAGCCGGCTGTTGTCCTAAAGCCTTTTGTTTTTGCTGTTGTTCTTGTTCTATAATAGTGTTGTATTTATTAACTAAAATATTTACCATATAACCCATCGAAACAACAATCAAAACTATTATAAATATATTTTTCAAACTCTCTCCTAAGTACTGCTTCAACGCAGAGTTTGCTTAAATTTTTACACTCTCTTTGAGAAAAAGTCCTATTAAAAATCGTCGAAGTCGATTGAACCCTTAGAATAGTTAACAACATTCCCTTCAAAGAAGTTTGTTCTTTGGTCATTAAATGAAGCATAACCATCTACCCATGGAATAGGGTGTTTTACATTGTATTCTGGTTTATATCCAACTGCTTCTAATCTTCTATCTGCAAGATACTGAATATATTGAGTGATAATAGCATCTGTAAATCCTAAAATCTGCCCTTGAGTGATATATGCACCCCAAGAAGCTTCTAGTTCTACGGCTTTTCTAAACATACCTCTTACAGTTTGTTCTAATTCAGGTGTAAATAAATCAGGTCTTTCTTTTCTAACAGAGTTAATCATATTTTGGAATAAAAGTAAATGTGTTACTTCATCTCTTTGAATAAATCTAATCATCTGAGAAGAACCAAGCATTTTTCCTGATTTTCCAAGAGCATACATTGCTGCAAAACCTGCATAGAAGTATAAACCTTCTAAAATCTGATTAGCAAACATAGCAAGAAGAATTTTTTCATCAGTAATTTCTTCTCCATCTCCTGCTGTTAAACTTTTATATACATCAGCTATATAATTGTTTTTTTCTCTTAATTTTAAATCTGTTTTCCACATATTATAAATTTCATCTGTATTATCAGAAATCGACTCTACCATTACAGCATAAGATTTAGAGTGGTTTGCTTCCTCATAAGATTGTCTTGATAAACAAGCATTAACCTCAGGAGCTGTGATATAAGGGTTGATATTATCCATTAAGTTGTTTGTTTGTAATGAATCCATAAAAATTAATTGTGATAATACTAAATCATACATTCTTTTTTCAGGAGGAGTAAGATACTTATAATCTTTTGCATCACCTGTCATTTGAACTTCTTTAGGGAACCATGTATTTGCTTCCATTGTATCCCATAAGTTTAGTGCCCACTGATACTTTAACTTTGTAAAGTTAATCATACCATCTGGATTTCCTCCAAAAATTCTTCTATCTGTTAAGTTTTCATTTGATTGTGGGTTATATATCGTTTTTCTATCCATTAGGATTGTCCTCTAAGTTTTTAATCTATTTTATAAATTTCTTTTTATTTTTTGTATGAAAAAAGTGTAAGGTTATCTTATTGACAACCTGCACACTCCATACTTCTATCTTCAACATCATTATTAGCTTCAGGAGATTGACTTCTTAGGTAATATGTTGATTTAAGACCTAGTTTCCAAGCTAGTGTATAGATTTCATGTAAATATCTACCACTTGCTTTATCTAAACTCATAAAGATATTTGTTGACTGACCTTGATCAATCCATTTTTGTCTAATTGCAGCTGCTCTAATTACATTTAATTGATCAACTTCAAATGCTGGCGTATAATAAGACCATGTTTCAGGGCTTAATTTAGGTACAACTACAGGAATTAAACCTGATAAATTTTCTTCAAACCATTTTCTTTTATATACAGGCTCAATTGCTTGAGTTGTACCAACTAAGATTGAAATAGATGAAGTAGGTGCCACTGCCATTAGGTAACCATTTCTCATACCATCTTTTTTAACTTTTTCTCTTAACTCTTCCCAATCATAAGCTGAGTCAAATAAGTCTCTATTTACTAATGCTTTAACAGCTTGAGGAGAATGGTCATGAGGCATAATACCTTGACTCCATTTAGAACCTTCAAAAGTAGGGTAAATACCTTTTTCAGTAGCTAAATCAGAAGATGACTTAATAGCATTATATGAAATTGCTTCCATAATTTGATCAATCTTTTTAAAGTGTTCTTCGCTTCCCCAAACTAATTGATGTTCAGCTAACATTTGAGCTTCACCCATTACTCCAAGACCTATTGATCTTGATTTTAAGTTAGTTGCTTTAACCTTTCTTAATGGATAAAAGTTTAAATCAATAACATTATCAAGCATTCTTACTGCAATAGGAACAACTCTTTCAATGTCTTCTTTTGTATTTATTCTTGATAAGTTTACAGAAGCTAAGTTACAAACAGCCGTATCACCATCTGTTTTATCTTTTTCTACGATAAATATTCTTTTTCCATTGATTGAATCAAGTGCTGTTACTTTGTTGGCTTTCTTTTGAATTCCACCATCAACAGTAATTAAATCTTCTTCTTCATAAGTTTCAATAGAACCATCTTCAAACTCTAATTTAATTTTATAGTGGTTAGGGTTTGTATTTTGGAAAATTTCTGTACAAAGATTAGAAGATCTGATATGTCCTACATGAGAGTTTGGATTTGCTTTATTTGCATTATCTTTAAAACAAAGGAATGGAGAACCTGACTCAAAATAAGAAGTTAAGATTTTTTTCCATAAATCTTTTGCTTTCATTCTATCTTTTGTGATATTTTCATCTTCTTCATATTCTAAATATTTAGCTCTAAAAGCATCACCATGAAGTTCTGATAAATCTTTTACTTCATAAGGATCAAATAAAGTCCAATGAGAATCTTCTAAAACTCTTTCCATAAATAAATCAGTTATCCATAAAGAAGGGAATAAATCATGTGCTCTTCTTCTTTCTTCCCCAGAGTTTTTCTTAAGATCAATAAAATCTACTATATCCATGTGCCAAGGTTCAAGATATACAGCAATAGCTCCTTTTCTAGTACCTAGTTGATCAACAGCTAAAGCTACATCATTTGTAATCTTTAAGAATGGAACTGTACCACCAGCAGCACTTTTATGGTCATCAATAACACCACCTAAAGATCTAACTTGGTTCCAATCCCAACCAATACCACCACCATATTTAGATAATAGTGCCATTTCATGATATGCGTCAAAAATCCCTTCAATATTATCAGGTGTTGAACCAATATAACAAGAAGATAATTGATGTCTATTTGTTCTTGCATTTGATAAAGTAGGAGTTGCTAGCATAACTTCAAATTTAGATACTACATCATAAAAGTCTTTTGCTGCTTGTTGTTTATTTTCTTCATTTTGAGCTAAGAACATAGCAATTGCCATGAACATTTGTTGTGGTAATTCAATTGGGTTACCATATTTATTTTTGATTAAATATCTATCATATAAAGTCTTAATTCCAAGGTAATTAAAAAGATAATCTCTTGAAGGATCCATGTGATTATTTAAGTCATCTAAATCATATCCCTCACCAAGATTAGGAATTAATCTACCTGCTTCTTTTCCATATTTTAGGTAATCTTTTAAATGGCAATAAGGCTCACCTTTGATACCATGAGTCTCTTTTCCAACTCTATGATATAGGTCAAATAAATATAATCTTGCAGCAACAAATGTCCAGTTTGGAACATCTATATCAATTTTTTCTACTGCTGTTTTAATTAGTGCATCTTGTACATCAGAACTTTTCATTCCGTCTACAAATTTAATTTGTGAATCTAGTTCTAATTCACTTTGAGATACTCCATCTAACTCTTCAGTTGCTTCAATAGTCATTTTTTGGATTTTAGTAATATCTAAAACCTCTTTTCGACCATTTCGTTTTTGAATCATAATTGCCATTTTTATTACCTTCTAATATTTAAAATTTGTTTGTATTTTTATAAATTATTTGAAAACTTTTTTATTTAATAATTTGATTACTTAAAAACTCTCTTGAAAATTGCATTTACATTTTTAGTATAGTAATCATAGTTGAAACATTCTCTAATTTGCTCTTCACTTAATTTTGCTCTTAAATCTTTATCCGCTAATAAGTGTCCTAGGTATAAAGACTCACCTTTTTTATTTACTGTAGGTTTACCTTCTTTAATCTCTGCCCATACTTTCATAGCATTTCTTTGAACAATTTTATAAGCTTCTTCTCTTGAAACACCAGCTTTTGGTAATTCTAATAATACTCTTTGAGAGAATACTAAACCACCAGTTAAGTTTAAATTTTTCATCATATTTTCTGGCATTACAGTTAAGTTCGCAATTACATTGTTCATTCTATGAAGCATAAAATCAGTTGTAATAAATGCATCTGGTAACCAGAATCTTTCATTTGATGAGTGTGAGATATCTCTTTCATGCCATAACGCAACATTTTCCATTGCAGGGTTTGCATAAGCTCTAATTGTTCTAGCAAGTCCTGTAATATTTTCTGTTAAAATAGGGTTTCTTTTATGTGGCATTGCAGAAGAACCTTTTTGACCTTTTGCAAAATATTCTTCAGCTTCATAAACTTCTGTTCTTTGTAAATGTCTTACTTGTACAGCAAATTTTTCGATAGTTGATGCTAATAAGGCTAGGGCTGTTGCAAGTCTTGCGTATCTGTCTCTATGTACAACTTGATTTGAACAAGGTTCTGGTTTTAAACCTAATTCTTTCATTGCATACTCTTCAAGTTCTAAAGGAGCATGGGCAAAGTTACCCATAGCACCAGAGATTTGACCAACAGAAATTACTTTCATTGTTTCTTTTAAATTTTTAAGATGTCTAGCCATTTCATCATACCATACGCATAAAGTAAGACCAAATGTAATAGGCTCACCATGGATACCATGAGATCTTCCTACCATTAGAGTATATTTATGCTCTTTTGCTCTTTTTTTGATTGATTTCATAAGCATTTTTACATCTTTAATTACAATTTTTAAAGAATCTCTCATTTGTAATGCAACACCTGTATCAACAGCATCAGAAGAAGTCATTCCATAGTGAAACCATCTTGACTCATCACCTAAAGATTCTGAAACACTTGTATTAAATGCAATTAAATCATGTTTTGTAACTGCTTCAATCTCTTCAATTCTTTCAACTGAAAAAGTTGCATTTTTTACAATCTTTTCACAATCTTTATCAGGAATAAGTCCTAATTTGTTCCATGCTTTTACAGCTGCTTTTTCAACTTCAAGCCATGCAGCATATCTTGCATGTTGCGTCCAATGTTTTGACATCTCTTCTCTTGCATATCTTTCAACCATCTACAAATCCCTTATTATCAATGTTTTATATTTTTATTAAATTTTTCTGTTAATTTATGTATGATATGTTATCTAAATTAGACAAAAATATAGCTAAAAAAAAGATAGATTTTACCCTATTTAGAAAAAAATTATAGGATAATAAATTTGCCGTTTATTTTAAAAAAAATTGAAGCACAAAAAGGTAAAAAGCTTAGTCTTTTTCTACTCCAAAACTTAACAATACATCATACAAAAGCCCAAAAATACGCGTCTCGCGGAAGAATATTTGATGAAGACATGAATGTTTTAAAACCAAAAGATTTAATCCCTACAGATTACATATACATGGCTGTTTTTGAGGGTGCTACAAGGGGTTTAAAGCCTTTAATTGAGTTTCAAAACTTTGCTATTTTTGATAAGCCAACAAACCTTATGGTACACCCAATTTCAAAGAATACTAAATATTCATTGTTAGATGAAATAAGGTATCATTTTGGAGAAGATGCAAACTTAATTCATAGAATAGATGCTGAAACATCAGGACTAGTAATCGTAGGAAAAAACAAAAAATCAGAGAAGCAATTAAAAGATATGTTTGAAACAAAAGAGTATCACAAATCATATCTTGCAATAGTTGAGGGTGAAATAAAAAATAAAATAACTATAGATAGTAAACTTCAAAAAGAAGGAAAAAATATTGGTGTGAGAATGAGTGCGGGTAATGAAGGTAAAGAATCCTGTACTATTATAAAACCCATTAAATATAATGAAGAAAAAAATATCACTTTAGTAGAAGCTCAACCCATAACAGGAAGACAACATCAAATTAGAGTTCATTTATACTCAATAGGACATAGAATTATTGGTGATCCAATTTATGGAGTTGATGATGATATTGCTGAGGGATATTTAAATAAAACTTTAGAACAAAGTATAAGAGAAAAAGAAACAAAAGGTTCAAGACTTTGGCTTCATGCTAACTATTTAGAGTTTACATTCCAAGGCGTGATTTATAAAATCTTCTCTAAAAATAGAGATATTATAGATGAGTTTAACTCTTAAATCAAAAGTGCTATAAAAGCATATCTTGAAAACTTCGCAATAACAACAAGTAAAATAAAGAGTTTTAAATTAAATTTTAAAACTCCTGCTATAAAAGTAATTGGATCACCAATAATAGGAACCCAAGAAAGTAAAATACACCAAGCTCCATATTTATCAAAATAGTTTTTTGTATTTAAAACTCTTTTTTCATTTAATAGCTTCTTTTTTACTAGAAACTGCTCACCTTTTAAACCTAAAAAATAGTTTATAATTGAACCTAAACTATTTCCAAAAGTAGCAAAAAAGAGTAAAAGATATAGATTATACCCCTCTTTAATATCATAAATTAATAAAGCTTCACTTCCAAAAGGAATAAGTGTAGCAGATACTAATGCTGATATAAAAAGAGTTAAATATACCATCAAACTAAGCTTTTTTCTTCCTTTTTAAAGGTGGCATTTGAGAAAGAATCACTCCTGCTAAAATTACAGCTGATGCAGTTAATTCAAAAGAAGTTAATTTTTCTCCTAAAATTAAAAATGCTAAAATTAAAGTAAATACGGGAATAAGATTCACAAAAACAGCAGTTTTTGAAGCATCTACTTTTGTAAGAGCAAAATTGTATAAGCCATATCCCCCTAAAGTTACTACAACACCTAAATAAATTGTCCAACTTAAAGCTTCCACTGAAAATACCATAGGTGTAGTAAAATACTCAAAAAGGAAAAAAGGAAAAAAGAATATACAACCAATAAAAGCCTGAATTGCAGTAATAAATAAAGCTGAAAATTTATGAGTTAAGTATTTTGCAACGATAGTATAACCAGCTGCACAACTCATAGCTAAAAGCTCTAAAAAGTTACCTAACAAAGGATTTGGAGCACTTACACTTGTACTTGCATTTACACTTAAACTAATAACTCCAAGCATTGCTAAGGCTGAACCTAAAATAAGCTTTCTTGTAATAATCTCTTTTAAGAAATAACCAGCTGCCATAGCTGTTATTAGAGGCATTAAAGAAGCTATCATTCCTGCTTGTGAAGCTGATGTCAGCTGTAAAGCCTTTGCTTCAAAAATAAAATATAAACAAGGCTCAAATAAAGCAAGTAAAAGAATATATTTTATATCTTTTTTTGAAAAATCATACTTCAAAAAGCTTTTTATGAAATACACAAAACATAATGAAGCAGCAAGCATTCTTATAAATATTACAGTAAAAGGAGCTAAATCATTCATTGCTGATTTTAAAGCAATAAATGAACTACCCCAAATAAACATCGCAAAAATAAGCGATAAAACACCAATCAAATTAAAATTTTTTGTCAATTTTTATACTTTATATATGAAATTTTTTTGAAATTATATCTTATATTCCAAATAAAAAAATAAATTTATAAAAAGTTAAAGTTTTTTTGAGTATAATTTCAGCTCTTAAAGAGGAACACTGAGAATATTTTAAATATTTTGAGTGCTCTTCTTTAGACCCTTACAATCGTTATGTTGAGATAACGCCCCAGGGTGGGAACACAGCAAGGCACCTCTCTTAATGGTGTGTTTGGGTATCTGGAGAAGAGTACTTTTTTTAAAGTACTCTTTTTTTTTGCACTATCACAAAATCTAATAACAATTAATTTACTAAATTTAAACTAAATCTTTAAAATCAGACTTTAAAATTAAAAGTTTTTTCTCTTTTTTATTATATATAAATCTATTATCACCATTTTGAATGGCTTTAAAGATAATAAGTTTTATCTCTTTTTGAGTTTTATTGTATTTTTTCATAAGAACAGAAAATTCTTGGAGTGTAATAAGTTCTAAACTATTACTTTTTGAAGTATTATTTTCATTTGCTACTTGAAAATTTTGTAATGGTACTGGTTGATTTTTGTAAATTGTTCTCATTTCATGAAAAGCACTTTGTAGAAGTTTAATTTCTGAGTTAAAAACCTTAACTATTTTCTTTTGATTCTTTTCAAGTCTATTGATCTCTGATTTATATTGTTTTTTCATCCATTTCATAGAATCTTTTAAAAGTAAAATTTGTTCATTTTTTACTTCAATTATAGACTGAATATGTTCTTCATTGGCTCTATTTTCTTTTTGAGTAGAGTTTTTAACTGCTTCAACATTGATATTACTTGTTGTTGAAGCAGTTTTTTCCATCTCATCAGTTATGTAAACATAAGTTCGTCCTGATTTTTTGATAGATTTTAGTTGTTCTTTTTTTATTCTATAGTGTACACCTTGTAAAGAAAGACCCAATATTTGGGCAGCTTGAGAGGTAGTAACTAATCTTTCCAAGGTTTTATTCCTTACATTTTTGCACTATCGATTTCAATTACAGTATGAACATTTCCTCTTGGTTTAAAATCAGCAATAACCTTCATCCATTTAGGTTGTAATTTTTCATATAAAGTATCAAAAATTTCATTTGCCGAGTTTTCATGAGAAACTTCTCTATACATAAAAGTATTTATATAAATTTTTAAAGCTTTTAATTCAATTACTTTTTCATTTGGAGTATACTGAAGTTTTATTGTAGCAAAATCAGGATATCCACTTCTTGGGCATTTTGCCATAAATTCAGGTAATTCAATATCTATTATATAATTTTTATTATTTGTATTTGGCCAAAAGTGTTCTTCTTTATTTATATCAAATTCAATAATTTCTTTTTCACCATATTTCATTTCCATATCTTTTATAACCTTTATAATAATTAATTTAAGCAGATTTTATCAAAATCTTACTTACAAATGTTACTAATTGAAAAAAAACGTGAATTTAAGTATAATCCACAAAATTTAAGAATATAAGAGAGTATTATGACAAATAAAATATATGATATTGTAATTATCGGTGGTGGTCCAGGTGGTATTGGAACTGCTATTGAAGCTTCAGCTCATAATGTTGGAGAAATTTTACTTATTGAAAAAACAGATAACCACTCTAATACAATTAGAAAATTTTATAAAGACAATAAAAGAGTGGATAAAGATTATAAAGGTCAAGTAACGGAACTACAAGGAAATGTATCTTTTTTTGATGGTACAAAAGAAACAACTTTAGATTATTTCGATGACTTACTAGATACTGAAAAAATCGATTCTATGTTTAATACAGAGGTTGAAAAAATTGAAAGAGTAGATGATCTTTTACATATTCATACAAGTGCAGGACTTGTAAAAAGTAAAAATGCAGTAATTTCTATTGGAAAAATGGGAAAACCAAATAAACCTTCATATAAGATTCCACCATCAATAAAAGCAAATGTAAACTTTAACCTTGATAAGTGTTCTTCAAATGAAAAGATCTTAGTTGTTGGAGGAGGAAACTCAGCAGCTGAATATGCTTATGATTTAGCTGACCAAAACAATAATGTAACTATGGTTTATAGAAAAGCTGAATTTTCAAGATTAAATGAAACTAATGAAGAGATTTTAAATAAATATCATGGTGAAGAAAAACTAAGACTTAGAATGAATACAGATATTGAATCTTTAGAAAATGAATCAGGAAAAGTAAAAGTTAACTTTAATGATGGGTTTTCAGTAATTTATGATAGAGTAATTTATGCAATTGGTGGAACAACACCTGTTGATTTCTTAAAATCATGTGGTGTAGAAGTAAATGAAAATAATCAACCAATTTTTGATGAGCACCAAGAAACATCAGCAAAATGTGTTTATGTAGCAGGAGACATTGCATTTAAATCAGGTGGATCAATTGCTATTGCTTTAAATCATGGATATCATATTGTAAATAATATTATTAGAAAAAGAGGAAGAATATTCTCTCATACTGAAAAAGTAGCTAGCGTTTTAAATACTTCAAACTAAATTTAGATAAAGCACTAGGTGCTTTATCTCTCATAAATTAATTATTTTTATAAAAATTGTAAATTTTACTCATATTTGTTACTAAAAAGATACTATTTTAAGGTATTATTCTATCTTTATTTTCAACATAATAAAATTATTTATAAAGGATAAAGATGGATTATCTTAAAAAATCAGTAATTAGAAAATTACTTTTTGTTTCAATAGCTACTATATTATTATCAATGAGTTTACAAACGTATCTTATAGTTGATAATACATTTACTTCTATGAAAAACAATACAAAAAAGTCTATTCATGAAGAAGTTTCACTATTAACTCAAAATATTGAAATATTTAATAATGTCACTAAATCAGGTGCTGATAAAATGGCCTCTATTTTTATGGGGATGATTGAAAAAGTTGAAATTAATCAAAATGATTTAATTAAAGTGGATACTTTAAAAACACCCACAATAAAGATTAATAATCAAATTGTAAATATGAATTTTGAATTAGTTGATAAATTTACTGAAATGACAAATGGTTCTGTTGCAACAATATTTGTAAAAAAAGGTGAAGATTTTATTAGAGTATCAACAAGTTTACAAAAACAAAATGGTAAAAGAGCAATAGGTACTAAGTTAAATAAAAACCATCCTGGCTATAAAAAAGTGTTACAAGGAAAAGATTATTTAGGAAAAGCTATTTTATTTGGAAAAGCATATATGACTAAATATATTCCTCTAATAAAAAACAATAAAATTATAGGTATTGCTTTTATTGGTTTTGATATTTCAAAAGATATTAAAGATTTAGAAGAAAAAATTGAAAAAAGAAAAGTTGTTAAAACAGGATACTATTATATTGTAAATAGTAAAAAAGGTGATTCTTACGGCCAATTTATCTTACATCCTACTTTAAAATCAAAATCAGCGCTTGAGTTAAAAGATAAAAATGGTGATTATTTTATAAAAAATATGCTAGAAAAAAAACAAGGTTTCTTAGAGTATGAATGGGAAAATGATACAAAATATGTATTTTTTCAAGAGTTTAAAGAATGGAACTGGTTGATAGTTGCAGGAACAAAAGAAAATGAAGTTTTAGAAGAAGCAAATAAAACTATGTATATGATAATTGGACTATCAATATTATCACTTATATTAATTTCAACATCTATTTTTACTACTTTAAAACTATCTTTAAAATCCTTAAGTAATATAAATAATGGACTTAATTCATTTTTCAAATATTTAAATAGAGAATCAGACTCTATTGAAAAAATTAATATACATACTAAAGATGAATTTGGTCAAATGGCAAATATAATAAATAAAAACATTGAAAAAACTCAAAAAAGTATTCAAGAAGATAGACAACTAATTGATGAAACAATTGAAGTTTTAAGTGAATTTGAACAAGGTGATTTATGTCAAAGGCTTAATATTAGTGTAAATAATCCTGCTTTAATGCAATTAAAAGATGTATTAAACAAAATGGCAGATAACCTTGAAACAAATATAGATAATGTTTTAGATGTTTTAGAAGATTATACAAACTATAACTACTTAAATAAAATTGATAAAAAAGATTTAAAAGAACACTTATTAAAACTAGCTGATGGAGTAAATAATCTAGGTGATTCAATAACTGAAATGTTACTTGACAATAAATCAAATGGTTTAACACTTGATGATAGTTCAGATATTCTACTTGTAAATGTAGATAAATTAAATGAAAGTTCAAATGAAGCTGCAACAAGTTTAGAAGAAACAGCTGCCTCGTTAGAGCAAATTACAAGTAATATTAGGCATAATACAGAAAATATTACACAAATGTCTAACTTTTCAAATGAAGTAAATAAATCAGCTAATAAAGGTGAAGAACTAGCTAAACAAACTACTTCTGCAATGGATGAAATAAATCATCAAGTAAGTGCAATCAATGAAGCAATTACTGTAATTGATCAAATTGCCTTCCAAACAAATATTTTATCACTAAATGCAGCTGTAGAAGCAGCAACAGCAGGTGAAGCAGGAAAAGGCTTTGCAGTTGTAGCTCAAGAAGTAAGAAACCTAGCAGGAAGAAGTGCTGAAGCTGCAAAAGAGATTAAAGATTTAGTTGAAAATGCAACACAAAAAGCTTTAGATGGGAAAAATATAGCTGCTGATATGATAGAAGGATATAAACTTCTAAATGAAAATATATCTCAAACAACAAACTTAATTGATGATATTAAAAATGCTTCAAATGAACAGTTATCAGGCATTGAGCAAATAAATGATGCAGTAATAAGTTTAGATAGACAAACTCAACAAAATGCACTAGTTGCATCACAAACACATGATGTTGCTGTGCAAACAGATAAAATTGCTAAGTTAGTTGTAAGTAAAGCAAATGAAAAAGAGTTTGAAGGTAAAAATCAAGTAAAAGCAAAAAGTTTTAATAAAGATAGTTAAGAAAGTTCATACTTTCTTGACAAAACTAGATATTTAAATTAAGCTGCTGCTAAAGCGGTAAGATATGCACCTTCTTGGTATTTTTTTAACTCTTTTGGAAATTCAATCATATTTTTCTTTTCAAAAGAGTTTACACTTTGAGATGAAACTAAAGTTACATCACAAATATCATTTAACTGAATAATTCCTTCCATTTTAAAAGTAACTGCACCACCTGCAAAGTTACCTTTCTTTGCTCGTTTTTTTATAAATACTTTTTCTATTTTATTATCTTTTAAAAAGTCATTTACATTATTAGAAAAAATTTTTATATCTTCAAAAGATTCGTCATCATCTAAAGTGATTTTTTTTATTTTAAGATCAATATAAATTACTATATCATCATCATTTTTTTCAAATACAGAAAAAATTGCATTATTTGCTTTTAATTCTACTCCACATAACTTCATATTAAATCCTTTTTTGAAAAATATAAAAAGATTATATATTAAAAAAGTAAATGATTGGTTTTTTATTTCAATTTGTAATATTTTTAAAAAGAAGACTTTTTAGAGACTTTAAAAAAGTCTCTATTTAGTCTCTAATAGATTAAACGTCTAAGTGTTCAACGTCTTTTGCGTGTTCTTCAATGTAGTTTCTTCTTGGTTCTACCTCATCACCCATAAATAAAGTAAAGGCATCAGAAGCAGCTTCTGCATCTTCAATTTTAACTCTTAAAAGTCTTCTATCCTCAGGAGTCATTGTAGTTTCCCATAATTGCTCAGGGTTCATTTCACCTAAACCTTTATATCTTTGGATATATGCACCTTTTTTAGCTAATCCTTCTACTTCATCTAATAATTCAATTAAATCTCTTCCATCAAACATAGAAATATCTCTCTCAACAAGCTTAGAGAAGATATACGTGGCTTCTGAGAAGTAAGGTGATGCAAACAGTTCATCATCAATGATTAGCTCTTCTAGCCCCTCGTTTGTTTGAACAAACAGCTGAATCATATCTTCATTTATATTTTTTGTAAGAATATTGTAACCCTTGTCTTCTAAGAAGCCTCTTACTACTTCATATAAATCCATTTGTTCAAGTTTTACTAAATCAGGGTTTTCAATTAGGTGTTTTAATACTTCAACTAAAGAGTATCTTTTTTCTAATTGTTGTAACATATCTCTATATCTAGAAACTGTTTTAAATAAATCAATCATATCATTAGTTCCTAATCCAGCAAAAGAGAAGTTTTCAACTCCATTTTCGATTAAGAAATTTGATAAAGCTGTATCATCTTTTAGATAAATTTCATTTTTACCTTTTTTATATCTATATAATGGCGGTTGAGCGATATATAAATATCCTTTTTCAACTACAGGTCTTAAGAATCTAAAGAAGAAAGTTAAAAGTAGTGTTTGAATGTGCGATCCATCAACATCGGCATCGGTCATGATGATTACTTTATGGTATCTTATTTTTTCTTCATTGAAATCTTCACCAATACCACAACCCATAGCTGTAATCATATTTCTAATTTCATCAGATTTTAAAATCTTATCAAGTCTTGATTTTTCAACATTTAAAATCTTACCTTTAAGTGGTAAAATTGCTTGATAAACTCTATCTCTACCTTGTTTAGCTGAACCACCTGCTGAGTCCCCTTCCACCAGGTATAATTCTCTAACTTCAGGATCTTTTGATTGACATTCTGCAAGTTTTCCTGGAAGTGTTCCAACTGTCATAGAATCTTTTTTTCTAGTAAGTTCTCTCGCTTTTTTAGCAGCTTCTCTACCACGTGCTGCCATTAATGCTTTTTCCATAACTGCTTTTGCTTGAGCAGGATTTTCTTCAAAATATCTATCTAAACATTCACTTGTTAATTTTTGACATAAAGGTTTTACATAAGAAGAACCTAATTTACCTTTTGTTTGTCCTTCAAATTGTGGTTCAGGAACTTTTACAGAAACAATAGCAATTAAACCTTCTCTTACATCATCACCTGTAATTTTTGTATCTTTTTCTCTCGCATTTGCATTATGATTTAAATATTTAACAATACTTCTTGTAAGTCCTGCTTTAAAACCTGCTTCATGTGTACCACCATCAATAGTTCTAATATTATTTACAAAAGAAATAGTTTTTTCTGTATATGTTGAGTTATACATAAGTGCAATATCAATTTCTACATCATCAGCTTTATCACTAAATGCAACTGCATCACATACAGGTGTTTCTTTATTTAAATCTGTTACAAATTGTTTAATACCACCTTCAAAATGATAAACTTCTTTAGTTTTAGTTTTTTCATTTTCTAAAGTTATAGAAATAAAAGGATTTAAATATGCAACTTCTCTAAATCTTTTTGCTAGAGTTTCAAATTGATATTCAGTTACTTCAAAAATAGAATCATCAGCTAAAAATTCAATAGTAGTTCCTGTTTTTCTTGGAGCATCACCAATCACTTCTAATGGAGATTTAGGAATACCTTTAGAGAATTCTTGATAGTGAATCTTTCCTTCTCTATGAATTGTCATTTTAAGCTCTTTTGATAAGGCATTTACAACAGATACACCAACCCCATGTAATCCCCCTGATACTTTATAAGTATCTTTATCGAATTTACCCCCTGCGTGAAGTACTGTAAGTACAACAGTTGCAGCTGACATTTTTTCAGTAGGGTGTTCAGATACAGGAATACCTCTACCATCATCTTCAACTTTAATCCAATTATCTTTAGTCATAGTTACTTTAATATTTCTACAGTAACCAGCCATAGCTTCATCAATAGAGTTATCAACAACTTCATAAACCATGTGATGTAAACCATTGATATTAGTATCACCAATGTACATTCCTGGTCTTTTTCTAACTGCTTCTAAACCTTTTAAAACTTTAATATTACTAGCGCCGTATTCTTGACTCATCTATTTTTGTCCTTATTTCTATTTTTTATATATTTAAATCTATTTTTCTAAAACAATTGGCATTACAATTGTAAAAAACTTTTCATCTTCTAAATAAAATGGTAAATTAGATTCATTAAATCCAACCGTTACATTTTCATTATTTGTCATACTTAAGAAGTCTAATAAATATTTTGCATTTACAGCTAGATAGAAATTTTCTTCTATATTTAAATTTATATCTATTTGAGTTTGTGATTCACTATCTTCATCTAAAGATTCAAAGATAATCGCATTTGATGTAAATGTAATTTTAATATTAGAAAATAAAGATGTAACTAATTTGATTGATTCAACTAATAAATTTTTAGGTAATGATAAATTATATTTTAAATTTGTTGGTATGATTCTTTCATAATCAGGAAACTTACCATTTATTAGTTTAGTAAAAAATTTAGAAGTTGCATTTTGTATTATTAGATTTGTTTCATCATAAGAGATAGTTGCATCATCTATAAAAAGTTTTTGTATTTCAATAATAGCTTTTTTAGGAATAATAAATTGAGATTCATTATTTGAAATATTTTGAAGATGAGATATAGCTAATCTTCTAGTATCAGTTGCAACAAAATTAATTTTATCATTTTTAACATCTATTAAAGCACCATTTAATTCAAACTTAGGATTATTGTTATCTACAGCAGGTGTTATTTTTCTAATAGAGTTTATAAAGTTTAATGTAGATATCTCTAATTTATGTAAATTATCATTTTTTAACATATCAGGATATTCTGATGCATCATACATAGGTAATTTAAATATTGATTTATTTTGTTTTATAACTAGATTATTACCTGTAGTTTCAAATATAATATCTTCATTTTTTAATCTTTTTATAATACCTAATAAATTAGAACCATTTACAGTTGCTTTACCTTCTTCTATTTCATTTATACTATCGATATGAGACTCTAATCCTATTTCATAATCAGTAGCTTTTAAAATCAATTTTGTATTTGCAATTTCTAAATATATATGTGATGTAATTGCACTAGCATCTTTTTTTTCTAAAAAAGGTTGCATTGAAGCTATTACATTTTCAATGATATTTTTTGTAATTATAAACCTCATTTTATATCTCCTATTATTTATATATCTTTAGTGGCAGTAGTAGTGTGTGTGAAAAGATGAAAATACATTCAAATCGACGACTGTATCGAAAGACTTTCATGTGATATAACGAAATGAAATATTCACACCTTTTCACACAATATACTCAAACTTTTTTTTTGAGTTACCTTTACCACTCCTTATTTATGATTTTATTTTTTAAATTTTCAATGATTAATTTAAAGTTTTCATCTTTTTCTATTAACTCATTCGCTTTCTTAATATTATGAGAAATTGAAGAGTGATCTTTCATTCCTAAGAATTTTGCTATATCAGGCATTGAGTTATGTGTAAGTTCTCTTGCTAGATATATAACAACTCTTCTTGCATTAGCAACTGTTGCTGTTCTTTTCTTAGATTTAATATCGCTTGGTTTGATATTTAGTTCACGTGCAACTATATCAATTACATCAGGTAATTTGATGTTTTCTTTTGTTTCTTTTATTTGCTCTTTTAACAATCCTTGCACCATTTCAAGGGTAATATCTTGATTTAGAAGTGATGCAGAGGCATTAATTCTAATTAAGACACCTTCTATTTCCCTAATAGAATTATCAAGGTTTGTAGCAATAAAGTTAATAATTTCTCTTGTTAATGCAATACCATTTAATTCAGATTTTTTCTCAATAATTGCTATTTTTGTTTCTAAACCTGGAATTTGAATATCAGCTGTTAAACCCCATTCAAATCGAGATTTTAATCTATCTACTAGACCTGCAATTTGTGATGGTAATCTATCACTTGTCATTACAATTTGTTTTTTTGCATTATGTAATTCATTAAAAGTATGGAAAAACTCTTCTTGAGTTTGCTCTTTTCCACTTAAGAACTGAATATCATCAATTAATAAAACATCACATTTTCTATATTTAGACCTAAAGTGTTCCATATTTTTATTTTTAATTGAGAATGTAAAATCATTCATAAACTGTTCAATTGTTACATAAATTACAGTTTTACCCATTTCAATTGCAGAGTTTCCTACTGCTTGTAAAAGGTGTGTTTTTCCAAGTCCTGTTCCTCCATAAATAAATAAAGGATTATATTGAGTTCCTGGTTTATTTGTTACCGCAAGTGACGCATTGTAGGCCATCTGGTTTGATGGACCTACTACAAATGAATCAAAAGTATACGATGGATTTAGTATCGTACTTTCGGCAGTTTCATTTTTAATTTGTTCTTTAATGATCTCTTTTTTAGATTTTTTTTCTCCAGCAATTTTAATTTCAATTTTTGGTTTTGTTCCATCGTATTGTTCGAAACAATTTTGTATTAAATTAGTGAATTTACTTTTTATCCATGAAGCTATATATTTATTTGATACTTCAAATACAGCAAGCTTCTCATCTGATGAGATTTTCTTGTATGTAAGTTGTTTTAAGTATCTATCATAATCAATAGAAGTAGCTTCTTTTTGAATAAGTGCTAAAAAATCTTTATTTGTCATTTATTATTAACTCTTTATTTTATAAATAGTAGCTATTATAACGAATTTTTAATAAAAGTTATTCACATGTTAAAAATAAGTAAAAAATAAAGTGAATAAAATGATGAATAAATGTTGTTCACATAGTGAATAAGTAGTGAATAACTGTGGTTTTTTAAGTGAATATTTAGGTGAAAAATACCATTATACGGTACTTGAAAGTATGTGAATAAAAATAAGACAAAAAAAGAGTAATTTAACGTGAAAATATTAGGAATTGACCCAGGTACAAGAAACTGTGGATATGCAATAATTGAAAAAAATGGAAGAAATCTAAAGCTTATTGAAGCAGGGCTTATAAAAATTAAAACAAAAGTATTACAAGAACAAATTGTAGAGATGACAGAGGGCTTTGATTTGATATTTGCTAGGCATGAAATAGATGAGGTATCAATTGAAGACATGTTTTATGCTTTCAACCCTAAAACAGTAATTAAATTAGCACAATTTAGAGGTGCTATTTCATTGAAAATCTTACAAGTTTTTGGTAATTTTGCAGAATATACTCCTTTACAAGTAAAACAAGCTGTTACAGGAAATGGTAAAGCAGATAAAACTCAAGTGGCTTTCATGGTAAAAAGATTACTCGGAATTAAAAAAGAGATAAAACCTCTTGATATTACAGATGCAATAGCAATTGCTCTAACTCATGCTCAAAGAATAAGATAATTGGTAAAAAAGATTTAACTTATATTATAAATACTTTATATTTGTTATAATTCGGCCTTAATTATTAGTAGGAATAAAAAATGAAAAGAATAGGTATTTTAGCCTCATATAATGGAAGTGGTTTTCAAACAATTCAAAAAGCAATAGATGATAAAATTTTAAATGCTAAAATAGTAGTAGTAATTTCAAACAATTCAAATGCAAATGCTTTAAATACAGCAGAATCATTTGGTATACCAAATTTTATTATAAATGATAAAAGGTATCCAGGTCAAGACTGTGATGATAAGATAGCTAGATTGCTTTTAGAATTTGATTGTGACTATATTTTTTGTTCTGGTTATATGAAAATGATAGGTCCTAAATTATTAGAGGCATTTCCAAAAAATATTATAAATACTCATCCTGCATTACTACCTTCAAAATATGGAGGAAAAGGTATGTATGGAAGATATGTACATGAAGCTATTATTAAAAATGGTGAAAAAAAATCAGGGGTTACTATTCATTATGTAAATGAAAAATATGATGATGGTGAGATTATTCTTACTAAAGAGCTTTTATTAGATAAAAATGAAACAGTTGAGTCTTTAGAAGAAAGAATCAAAGATTTAGAATCAATTGCGATAATTGATACTTTTAAAAAACTACTTTAACTTTTAATCAAGGAGTTTGTTTAAAAGTTTAGCAAACTCTTTTTGCTCTTTATTATCAAGTTTACAGAAATAATCATCCTCAAAACTTATAATTCTATCTAAAGCTCTAATCATGATATCTATACCTTTTTTTGTTAACTGAACATTTTTAACTCTTTTATCTTCTTTTGAATCAACTCTTTTTATTAGTTCTTTTTCTTCAAGTTTTTTTAGAAGTTTTGTCATTCCTCCTGAAGAAAAAAGCATAAATTCATAAAGTTGTGTAGGTGTTAAAATATGATTTGCATCTTTATAGTAAAGGCATGATAAAACATCTACTTCACTTTGTGTTAGGTTAAATTTATCTTTTAATATAAATTCACCTTTTTCAAATAATAGTTTATGAAGCCTAAAAAATGGTAATGTTATGTGTAGGGTAGGTTTATAAATATTAGGAGTCTTATCTTTTAATATTTTTATACTGTTTTGGTTAAATTCTTTTAATTGCATTTTTTATAATAGCATAGGTATATTTAATTTTATCTTTCTAAGAAAGATAAATATAAGTAAAAATAAGGTATCTTTCCAAGAAAGATATTTTAAAGGATTTATTATGAGTGCATGGTTATATTTAATATTAGCGGGATTATTAGAAGTTGGTTTTGCTTCTATGTTAAAATTAACAGAAAACTTTACAAAATTGATACCAACAATTATATTTTTAGTATTTGCAAGTAGTAGTTTTTATTTTCTAACTAAAGCAGTAGAATCTATTCCTATTGGTACAGCTTATGCTGTATGGACTGGAATAGGGGCATTTGGAACTATTTTAATAGGAATTTTATTTTATAATGAAGCAGCAGGTATTTTAAGATTATTTTTTCTATTTACTTTAATAAGCTCAATTGTTGGCTTAAAACTTGTATCATCTTAAGAGTAACTATTAGCCATTAGGCTAATAGTTTTATTTAAATACAGCGTCTAATTCTTCAGCTGTTTTGATAAATTTAACATTTGTAACTTTTCCATTCTCTACAGAATAAATAGTGATTTGTCCTTCTTTTTTAGTAAAAGATTTTGATTGTTCTTCATTTACTAATAAAATAGAGAAAGGATATTCTTTCATTTTTGGTAGTGCAAAAAATTTAGTAATTAAACTTGGCATACCTGAAATATCAGCTACATAATAAGAGTTATTAGCTTCAAGAAAACCTTTTTCTTTTTTAAGTAAGTAATCTCTAATTACTTCACTTGCATCTCTGTCTCCTGCAACAATGATATTTTTAGTATCTGCTTTGATAGTATGTTTTTTTTCAAATTGATCTTTGATTTCAAAAGCTGGAGTTGAATCTCCAATATTTAATGCATTAGCGAATGTTGCAACAAGTAAGGCAGCAACGAATAAAATTTTCTTCATTTTTTCTCCTAAATTTAAATTGCGAAATTTTACCTATAAAAAGTAAATGAAAGGTTAAGCAAAAAATTTATTTAGATAAAGTTGGAAGATGCCAGTTTTTATAATAAGCAAGTAATCTTAGGGCAACACCAAAAATAAATACAATAATAAGTGAGTATATATTTTTTAAATCAAGTAAATATAAACCATAAGTTATAAGCCCAACTATAATTGCTACAGTTGCATAAAATTCTGATACTAAAATAGATGGTACCCTATTTATTAAAATATCTCTAATTGTACCACCGCCAACAGCTGTAATAAAGGCTAAGATTAATACACCTAAAAAGTTGAAATTATTTTCAATTGCTACAATCGAACCCGTAATAGCAAAGGATACAAGGCCTATTGCATCAGAAATTATAAAAGCTGTTTTACCTTCTAAATCATCAATTTTATGAAGTTTCAAAACAAGTGATACTAATACAGTGGCTACCACTAAGGTTACTGGAAGTGTGTCTGTAAATACATAAGGTGTTTTATTAGCAAGTACATCTCTTGTCATTCCTCCACCAAGAGCTGTTAAAAATGCAGAGATAAAAACACCTAAAATATCAAGTTTATAATGAACAGCAATTAAAAAGCCTGACAATGCAAAACAAATTACACCAATAATATCTGCTAGTTCTAATGCTGTCATATTTATAAATCCTTATTTTCTTTCTAATAATTTGAATTATACTTAAAAATATATTACAATTGTGTTTTGAAAGATAAATTCAAGTTATATATAATATTGATTTTGATAATATATATCAAAAAATAAATAAAAAGATGTTAAAATATTATAATGAATTAGTTTATTATGTTCAAAGAATGATAGGTGATAAAGAACAAGCAGTCGATATTATTCAAGAAACTTATACAAAGACAATAGAAAAATCTAAGCAATTAGATATAAAAAATGAGAGAGCTTTTTTATATAAAGTTGCTAAAAATCTAGTTATAGATCAATCTAGAAAGAAAAAAAATAGAGATAATATAAGTTTTGAAGAAGAGAACTTTTCAATACCAAAAGAAGAACAGCCTGAACACTTAGCAATTAAGCATTTAGAAGAAGAACTACTTATTGAAGCTTTAAATTCTTTACCTAAAAGATTAAAACAGGTGTTTGTATTACATATTTTTGATGGATATAGTAAAAAACAAATAGCTTCAATGATGGACTTAAATTTAAATACAGTTCAAAAATATGTAATAAATGCAACTAAGAAATTATCTGATTATATAGAAGAAAAACAATGAAAAAATATAATAACACTGAATTAATAAAATTAAAAGCTGCTTTTTATTTATCCTGTATTAGCGATGGTTTTTCATCGAGCAAAGAAGAGAGTGAGTTTAATGAATGGATAAAAAAAAGTGAGCATAAAAAAATATTTGAAAGCTTAAAAAGTATTCAGAATTCATATTCTAATATCTCTTTAGATACTAAAAGTAAAATTTCTGCCCAAGTTCATAGTGAACTAAAAAGGGAAAGCGTATTTAGAAAACTAAAAGTTTATAGTATAGCTGCTGCTATGGTTTTTATAATAGCTATTGGAGCTTTTCAAGTTGATGATTATATGAACTTTATACAAAAACAGAATTACTCTACACAAATGGCTTCTAAGAATATAACTTTACCAGATGGATCAAATTTAATTTTAGATGCAAAAACATCAATATCAACAAAGTTTTTTGAAGATAAAAGAGTTGTTAGCTTAGAGAGTGGAAGGGTTTTATTTGATGTAAAGAGAAATATAAAAAGACCTTTTATAATAAATACAAAAGCAATTCAAATAAAAGTTTTAGGTACAAGTTTTGAAGTAAAAGAAAATAAGAATAATTTAGAAGTAAATGTAATTAGTGGTTTAGTAAGTATTTCTAAAATTAATAATAATTCAGTAACAGAAATAACAAAACTATCAAAAGGAAAGCAAATTCTTTTTGATAAGATAGCTAATAATTTTCATATAGATAAGGTTGATATACAAAGTATTGCTTCTTGGAAAGATGGAATGCTTCACTTTAAAAATAATACTTTAAAAGAAGTAGTACAAGAGTTTAAAAAATATAAAAATCTTGATGTTGTAATACAAAAAGATATAGAAGAACTTTCTATTTCAGGTTTATTTTCTATAGATAACTTTGATAATTTCTTATATGCTATAGGTGAGATATACTCTTTAAAAAGTACAAAAAAAGGTAAAAGAATCTTTATTTTTAAAAAAATATAAAAAAAACTCTATTTATATATCCATTTTTTTCAATTTATGCGTCTTATGATATAGAGAACAATTCTCAAAATCATTTAAAATGTAAGGAGCAATCAATATGGGTATAAAATACTCTAAGATGATAGGAATTAGTTTAGTACTTTCTTTAAACTTATATGCACAAAATAGTTTTACTTTAGAAAAGCAAAGTTTAGAAAATGCAATTAAACAAATAGCATTAAAATCAAAAATGTCTTATATTGCTGATGGGAAGTTACTAAAAGGAAAACTTTCAAAAGAAATAAAAGATATAAAAGGTGTACAAAATGCTTTAGAAAAAGTACTTTTAAATACAAATTTAAAAGCAGTAATTAAAAACAACGTAATAGTTATTATAAAAAAAGAAGAAAAACAAAACTTAAAAGATAACAATTTAACTAAAAAGAGTTTAGGTGAAGTAGAAGTTTATGGAGATTGGTTAGGAAATTCAAAAGAAGAAGCTGTAAAGGATTATAGTGGAGCAAGAACTATAATAACATCTAAAACTTTACAAAAAGTAGCTGCAAAAAACCTTGAAGATACTCTAAGAGTAGTTCCTGGTGTTCAAATTCAAGATGAAACAGGAACAGGAGTATTACCAAATATTTCTTTAAGAGGTTTAAAACCAGGAAGAAGTGCTTATTTAAATGCTTTAGTAAATGGTGTACCTGCTGCTATTGCTCCATATAGCCATGCAAGTTTTTCTTTATTTCCAATTACAATGGAAACACTTGAATCTATTGATGTAGTAAGAGGTGGAGCAGCAGTACATTATGGTCCAAATAATGTTGGTGGTGTCGTAAATTTTATTACAAAGCCTATTTCTACTGAACATAGTTCGACAATTAAAAATAAAATAGATTTTGCTGATAATGGTAATATTTTAAATGACATATATTTAAGAACAGGTGGTTTTGTAAATAATGATTTAGGATTACAACTACAAGTTAATAGTATAAATGGAGAATCTTTTAGAGAACATTCTCAAACAGACATTACAAATATCATTTTAGATTCAGAATATTATCCTAATGATAATAGTGAACTAAAGGCAAATATTCAATACTATGATGCAGATGCAGATTTACCAGGGGCTTTACTTCCAGAAGCCTATGAAAAAGATAAAAGCAAATCACAAAGAATTTTTGATAAATTTGAAGGAGAAACAACAAGAGCTTCTTTAAGATATAAGCTAAATCCTAATGAAAATAGTGAGTTTAACTGGATTAATTTTGCCCATAAAAGTAAAAGAAAGTTTCAATGGGGTTGGAATACTACTGGTTTAGGTTTTACTCCAGCTCAAGAAGATTCACTAAGAACAGCAGATAGAGAAATAGTTGTTTTAGGAACAGAACCTAGATGGACTTATGAAAAATCTAATCATAAATTTACAGTTGGTGCTAGATATGTAAGAGAAGATGTAGATTATTTATTAGATCAAAAAAAGTTTAGTAGTAATCTAACAAATACTATAAGAGACTGGAAGATTAAAACTGATGCTATTGCTACTTATGTAAGTGATACTATAAGTTTAATGAATGGAGATTTAAAAGTTACACCAGGTTTAAGATATGAAATGGTTGATACAGACTTTGGTGATAATATTAATTCAAATCCAAATGCAGATAAAAAGAAAAATATGAGATCATGGTTACCAGGTTTAAGTATTGGTTATCAAGCAAATAAAGAGTTGTTTTTATTTACAAATGCCCAAAGATCACTAAGAGCTCCTCAAGTTGCACAAGTTAGAAAAGATGGAGATTTAGCTGCTGAGTTAGCTTGGAATTATGAAGTAGGTTTAAGATATACACCTAATGATATTTTTAGTATGAATTCAACTTTATATAGAATAGATTATGAGGACCAAATTGAATATATAAGTAGTACTCAGTCTTTTAAAAACTTAGGAGAAACAAGACATCAAGGTATTGAAACACAAATAGTTTTAAAGCCCACAAACCAAACAGCTTTAACACTTGGATACACATATTTAGATACAGAACAATTAACAGGAGCTAATAAAGGCAAGAAACTTCCTGGCGTATCAACTCATCAGTTAAGTGTATCTGGAGATTATTCAATTTCTAATAAT
The DNA here is from genome assembly GCF_049472155.1 of Arcobacter rhizosphaerae. NCBI lineage: Bacteria > Pseudomonadati > Campylobacterota > Epsilonproteobacteria > Campylobacterales > Arcobacteraceae > Arcobacter > Arcobacter rhizosphaerae. Next base: position 267,130 of record NZ_JBMOVW010000003.1, read on the forward strand.
GATTTTAATATTACAGGTGTTTATTTAAGTGATGCTTTTTCTGATAGTGCAAATACTAAAGAAGAGTCCGCAAATGGTCAAAAAGGAAAGGTTCCATCTTATATGTTGTGGAATGCAAAATACTCTAGGATGATACCTTTAGATAATAAACTAGATGCAAAAGTTAGTTTTGCTGTTAATAATATTTTTGATGAAGATTATTACTTTAGAGGTGTAGATGTAAGTCCAGTTGGAAGAGTTCCTGGACAAGGAAGATCCTTTAGTCTTGCTTTTCAACTAGATTTTTAGAGTAATATTAAAGTTTAAATTTGAGAAAAAGTTACTTATATAAAGCACATTTATTTTTTGGTTTATTATCAGGAACTATTTTAGTCATTATTGCACTTAGTGGTGCAATAATGGCTTATGAACCACAAATAAAGAAATATTTAAATAAAGATATTTATGAAGTACCTTTATTAAATAAACCAAAAATTTCAGTTGAAAAAATATTAGAAGATCTTAAAACAAAAGTTAATGGAGAAATACAAGCAGTATCTTTTTCAAATATAAAAACATCTTCTTTCGCTGTAAAAGTCAAAATTGATGGAAGAAAAAAAGCTGTTACATATTATGTAAACCCTTATACTTTAGAATTTTTAGGAGAAGCTAAGGCAGAAAATTTTTTCAGAACAGTTGAAAATATTCATAGAACACTTTTATTAAAAGAGTTTGGAAGACAAATTATAGGGATTTCATCTATACTATTTTTGATTTTACTTTTTAGTGGCTTATATATATTATATCCTCGTTTAAAAAATAGATTTTTTAAAAATCTTAGTTTTAGTTTTAAATCAAAAGGTAGATTTTTTTTAAGTTCTATTCATTCCTCTTTAGGCCTTTGGTTTATGCCAATATATTTTGTTTTGATAATAACTGGTTTGACTTGGACTTATCCTTCATATAGTAAAACCATTTATAATTTGGTTGGTTTAGAAAAGCCAGCAAGAATTATTGATAAATCAAAGAGAAAAAGAAGTAAAGATACTTTTTCTAATCTTGATTTAGCAATAAAAATGTTTAATGATAATATTAAACATAAATATCAATTTTCATTTGTTAAAATACCTAAAAAAGGCACAGTTTATAGCTTTATATATCTCGATGAGAGCGCGACTCAAAGAAGAGAAAGAAATAAACTAATCTTAGATATCAGTACAAAACAAATAATAAAGCATGAAAGATATGAAAAAAAAGGTTTAAATGAACAAATTATGATGTCTATTTTAACAATACATACAGGGGAATATTTTGGACTTATAGGTCAAAGTATTATGTTTATAGTTTGTTTATTTGTTCCTATGTTTTTTGTTACAGGTTTATTGATGTATAGAAAAAGAAAAAATAAATAAGATAATTCTGATAACTTTTGCGATTTAGTTATCAGAATTTTGATTTTAAAAAATAGATAAACCTGTTTTTTTAGCAAATAATTCTAAAGCTTTTGTTCCAGCAAGAGAGTTTCCATAAGAGTTTAGTCTTGGTGAGTAAACACAAATTGCCATTTTTTTAGGAACAATAGCAACTATTCCTCCTCCAACTCCACTTTTGCCTGGCAGCCCAACTTTATAAGCAAAATCACCAGAAGCGTCATAATGTCCACAAGTTAACATTAAAGCGTTTACTCTTTTTGCTTTATTTTCATTTATTAATGATTCTTTTGTAATAGGATTTTCTCCATGATTTGCTAAAAATAGCATAGATTTTGCAAGTTGTTTAGTACTCATTTCAATTGAGCATTGTTTAAAATATGTTTGCATAACACTATCAGTGAAATTTTTAATATTTTGAAAACTTTTCATTAAATTTATTAAAGCTAAATTTCTATATCCATGTTTTAGTTCTGATTTATATACGTTTTTATTATAAAAAATAGTATCATCATTTGCAGTACTTTGAATAAAATGAAGAATATACTCAAAAGTGCTTTCTTTATATAAAGATATTAAAGCGTCAGTTGTGACAATAGCTCCTGCATTTATAAAAGGATTTCTAGGAATACCATTTTCATATTCAAGTTGAACTAGTGAGTTAAAAGGATCCCCTGATGGTTCATGTCCCACTCTTTTATAAAGTTCTTTACTATAGTTTTGTAAGGCTAAAGCAAAAGTAAATACCTTTGAGATACTTTGAATTGAGAAAGGCTTTTTATGTGAGCCTACATGATACTCATTTAAATCCACATCTATTATACTCATAGCAAAATCATTTTTCTTTACTTTTTGTAAAGCAGGTATATAATCGGCTACATCACCTTTTTTTAGATAAGGTTTAATTTCTTCATTAATCTCTTCTAATATTTCTTGATAATTCATATAATCCCTTGAAAATTTATTAATATATTGTATCAAACTTTGGGAAGATAAAAAGTGTATATGTAATCATTTTGTAATTACTTATACAATATATCTATAGTTTAAGCTTTTTTTTAGTATAATCGCGAAAACTAATCAGGAAAATTTTAGCTAAAATTAAAAATTCCTTCAAAATTATTATAAAGAGAATAAATGAGAGATATTAGAAACATTGCAGTTATCGCACACGTTGACCATGGTAAAACAACACTTGTTGATGAGTTACTAAAACAATCAGGTACTTTTGCAGCTCACCAAGAAGTTGATGAAAGAGTTATGGATAGTAACGATATCGAAAAAGAAAGAGGGATTACAATTCTTTCTAAAAATACTGCTATTGATTACGAAGGTGTAAGAATTAACATCATCGACACTCCAGGACACGCCGATTTTGGTGGAGAAGTTGAGAGGGTTTTAAAGATGGTTGACTCAGTATTATTACTAGTTGACGCTCAAGAAGGTGTTATGCCTCAAACTAAATTCGTTGTTAAAAAAGCACTTCAATTAGGTCATAGACCAATCGTTGTTGTAAATAAAATTGATAAACCAGCTGGTGAGCCAGATAGAGTTGTTGATGAGGTATTTGACCTATTTGATCAAATGGGTGCAGATGAAGAGCAACTTGAATTCCCAGTAATTTATGCAGCAGCTAGAGATGGTTATGCAATGCACGCTTTAGAAGATGAAAAGAAAGATTTACAACCATTATTTGAAACTATTCTTACAGAAGTTCCAAAGCCAAAAGGAAGTGAAGAAGAAGGACTTCAACTTCAAGTATTTACACTTGATTATGATAACTTCATCGGAAAAATCGGTATTGCTAGAATCTTTAACGGAACTATTTCTATGGGTGAAACTGTTGTTTTATGTAAAGCTGATGGTGAGAAAGTTAAAGGTAGAGTTTCTAAACTTATTGGATTTAAAGGCTTAGAGAGAATCGAAATTGATAAAGCAGGAGCAGGTGATATCTGTGCTGTAGCTGGATTTGAAACTATTGATGTGGGTGATAGTCTATGTGATCCTGCAAACCCAATGCCATTAGATCCTATGCACATTGAAGAGCCAACACTTTCTGTAACTTTTGCAGTAAATGATTCTCCATTAGCAGGAACAGAAGGTAAGTTTGTAACTTCAAATAAAATTGATGAAAGACTTGCCGCTGAAATGAATACTAACATTGCTATGAATTATGAGCAAATTGGTGAAGGTAAATTTAAAGTAAACGGAAGAGGTGAGCTTCAAATTACTATTCTTGCAGAGAACATGAGAAGAGAAGGTTTTGAGTTCTCTATTGGTAGACCAGAGGTTATTACAAGAGAAGAAAATGGTGTAACTATGGAGCCATTTGAGCACTTAGTTATTGATACTCCTGATGAGTTTTCAGGGACAGTTATTGAAAAACTAGGAAAAAGAAAAGCTAATATGACAAATATGGTACCAATGGGTGCTGGATTTACAAGATTAGAGTTTGAAATTCCTGCAAGAGGTTTAATTGGTATTAGAACTGAGTTCTTAACTGATACAAAAGGTGAGGGTGTTATGAATCACTCATTCTTAGAGTTTAGACCTCACTCAGGTACAGTTGAAAGCAGAAAATATGGTGCATTAGTATCTATGGAAAATGGTGAAGCTTTAGGTTACTCAATCTTTAACTTACAAGAAAGAGGAATTATGTATATTAAGCCTCAAGATAAAGTTTATACAGGAATGGTTATCGGTGAGCATGCTAAATCAAATGACTTAGATGTTAACCCAATCAAAGGTAAACAACTTACAAACGTAAGATCTTCGGGTGCTGATGATGCTATTAAGCTTATTCCACCAAGAGAAATGTCTTTAGAAAATGCACTAGAGTGGATTGAAGAAGATGAGCTTGTTGAAGTAACTCCAATTTCCGTTAGAGTTAGAAAAAGAGATTTAGATCCAACAGTTAGAAAAAGAGCAGCAAAGAAAGCTAAGTTCGCTGAATAATAAGATTTTATAAACAATCTTATACAGGGGAAGAGCTTTTGCTCTTCCCCTTTTTTTATGCAAAAAAATTAAATAAAAGGAAAAATTTTATGTCCGATGATATGTGGCTTAGGATTTCAAACAGTTTAAAAATAAATTTATATTGGTAGGAGATTTTTTTCTCCTACTATAAGGAGAAAAAAATGAAAAACAATATTAATACAAATAAAAAAGATTATATAATTTTAATAACAATATATTTTTTAACAATTACTACTAGTTTTTTAGCTATTGCAAACTAATTATTAAAAGATATTAAGAACTTAGCACCTGTATATTCTTTATCATTATAAGTATAGGTGCTATTTGAAGCAATAATTTTAGCATCATGGTGTTTTGTTATGATTTGATAAGTCATAGACAATCCAATCCCTGTACCAATATTTTTATGTTTTGTAGTAAAATATGGTTCAAAAATTTTATTTAATATCTCTTTTTTAATTCCACCACCATTATCTATGATAGATAAATCTAATCCAGTAGAAGTCTTTTTTGTTTCAATTATAATAATTTTTGTTTCATGTTTTTTAATATTCTCATTCATAGCATCTTTAGAATTATTTATAATATTAATTAGAGCTTGAATTAACTGATTTTCAAAAGCAGGAATTTCAATATCTTCATTACTATTTAAAATCAAATTAATTTCATTACTATTTAAAGTAGCTTTTAAAATATTTATAGTTTTATTTATTACATGAGAAACTAATACTATTTCTTTTTGCTCTTTATTTCTAATAAAATCTCTAAAGTCTTCAATTGTATTAGATAGATATTTTGCTTGTTTTGTAATATTGTCCATACTTTTATATAAATCTTCTTTACTTAATCTATTAACTTCATTTTTTAGAATGGTTGCACTTGAAATAGAAGTTATTACACTTAAAGGTTGTCTCCATTGGTGAGCTATATTACCTATCATTTCCCCCATTGAAGCTAGTTTAGATTGAGATTCCATTACTTTATTTTGAGTAATATCCCTTGAAATAGCTAGATATCCATAGATTTCATTATTTTTGTTTTTTAGGGCTGTTACATTTAAACTTACTGGTAAATGTTTACCTTCTTTAGTTTTATATGTCCATTCTCTTTCACTATTTTTAAGAAGTGACTTTGCAATAAATACACTAAAATCTGCTTCTATGTTTTCTCTTAATTTTATACTAAACTCTTTTGCTATTTGTTTTAACTCTTCTTCTAAATGGAAAATTAATAAAGTTTGTTTATTAACTAATTCTTCTTGAGTATAACCTGTTGTTATTTCTACTTCTTTATTTATTTGTTTAATTAAACCTTGTCTATCAGTTCTAATAATCATATATCCTGAGTTATCAAAAATTGTAGTTTGAAGTTCTAATGCTTCATATAATCTATTTTCACTATTCTTTTCATTTGTTACATCATAAAACCAACCAATAACTGCATCTTCATTATCAAAATGTATATTCATATAAGAAGCTAATGCCCAAATTCTTTTTTTATCAATATTTAATTCAATTAGTTTATTGTAAATTGTTTCATTTAATTTTAATCTATTTAGGATTTTTTTATATTCTTCTTTATCTTCATAATAATTTAGAGGTTTTTTAAAGTTATTATTTTTTTTGATTAGTTTTTTATAAGCATGATTAGCAAATACTACATCTTCACTATTACACTTTGCAATTCTAACTGCAATAGGACTGTTTTGTAGTAAATATTCAAGTTTATTTTGTTCATTTTTTAGATTTTCAGTAGATTTTTTAATAGTGTTTATCATATCATTAATACTACTTGATAGATTGTCAATTTCAATAAAAGCATTATTTTCAAGGAGTTTTGTAGGAATTCCATCTTTATCCATAGTTTTTAACGTTTTAGTAATATTTGAAATAGGTTTTAGAATAAAAGCTTTAATTGTTAAAAATAAAAATAGTATCATAAACAAAGATAAAATAAATGTATTTTTGATATTTTCAATAATAATTTCTTTTAATTCTTTATTCATTTTTTCATCAGAAATATAAATACTAATAGTTCCAATCTCATTTCCAAAAGAAGAAGTTATTTTATATGTATCTGAATAAAAAGAGTTTTTCAATTCTTTGTTTTGTTTTTTGTTCAAGGGATCATAATCTATGATTTTTCCATTGTACTTAATTTTTCCACTAGAAAGATATTTTTCTCCTAATATTTTACCCATATTGTAGTCGTTTATTATAATGGCAAAGATATCTTTTCTACTTAGTTCATTGTAAATAAGGTTATTATATTCATTTATCGCATAAGCTGAAATAAGGTTTTTGATATTGTCTTTTAATGATAAAATAGTATTTCTTGAATCTATTTTCATATTCTCAATAATTTTGTTTTTTGTATTTATATAACTATATGTAGAGTTTATGCTCATTGTTAAAACTACTGTAGAAATAATTGTAAGAGCTAGTGCAAAATATAAAGATAATTTTATTTTTTTCATTATCTTTCTATTCCTAATACATTTAGATTAATTGTAGATTTTTTCTCTTCTATATTTTTAGTTGAGACTATTAAAATAGGAACTTGAATATCTTTAATAACTTTTTTGCCAATAAAGTGTTTATGCATAGAAATAGCAGCTTTTTGTCCCATAAGGTAAGGTTGCTGCATTCCTGAGGCAATAATAGTATTTTGACTAATAAGTTCAACAAATTCAGGCTCTGCATCAAAAGCAATAAGCAAAATTTCATTCTCTTTTTTCATATCTTTTATGGCAGAAATAGCACCTTTATAAATATTTGAAGTTTGAATCCAAATAGCACCTAAATTAGGAAATCTGTTTATCATATCTTTTGTATATTTATAAGTTTCTTCATTACTCCAATTAATTAGTTGTTTTATATCAGCACCTTTTATATTGGCTTGGTTTAAAGCTTCCATAAAACCTGCTGTTCTTTCTTGTCCATTTAATCTTTTTTGGGGTATTGCTATAATTCCAACTTTTTTATTATGAATATTTCTTTTCTTCATTTCTTCTGATAATACTATACCTAAGTTATATGAACCTAATTTATTATTTGATGAAATATAAGAAACATAATCACCCTTATCTGTTCCAACATCAGCAATTATTACTGGAATATTTGCTTTTTTTGCAAGTTTTAAAATAGTAACACAAGCAGATGAATTTGTAGGGGATAGAATTATTCCATCTACTTCATCTTTTATAGCTTTAATAGTATGCATAAGCTCTTTTTTTGCGCTATTTTGTGAGTCAAAAATTTTAAATACATAATCTTGTTTTTCAGTAATATTATGAATACCTTTTGACATTATCTTCCAAAAAGGAATATTCATATCAGCTGTGATATATACTATTTTTTTAGAGTTAGCATTTAGCATCAAGGTACTTAAAAGAGTGAAAATCAATAGAATTTTTTTTAAGTTCATAGTATACCTAAAGTTATTTTTTTAGTTATACATTGTACATTTATTTATTTTTATATTTTATTAAGAATGATGACTAAAAAGAGAATATCTCTTTTTAGTTAAATTTTTTGCTATTTGTATTTTTAATAATTTCTATAGCAATATCATTTGTTTTAGCTGCAATATCTTTTGCATTATTAGCTACTTTTGCATTTTCTTGTGTTAATTGGTCTATTTTTGTAATAGCTTCATTGATTTGTGAAATTGTTCTACTTTGTTCTTGCGTAGAGTCTGTAACAGAGGCAATAATATCACTTGTATTTTCAATTTTTTCATTTAGTTTATTAAAGCCTTCAATCATTTCTTCTGAGCTATTTTTACCCTCAGCTGCTTTTTCTTTTGCTTTTTCAACAAGTTCTTGTATCTCTTTTGCCGCTTCAGCACTTCTTCCTGCTAGGTTTCTTACTTCTTGAGCTACAACTGCAAAGCCTTTCCCTGCTTCACCTGCTGTTGCTGCTTCTACAGCTGCATTTAGTGATAAAATATTTGTTTGGAAGGCAATTTGATCAATAATTGTAATAGCTTCATTTATTTCTTGAGTTGCATTATTTATCTCTTCCATAGAGTTTTGAGTTTTTCTAGCTAAGTTTTTACCATCATTTGCATAAGTTAAAGTCTCTTTTGATAATTGTTGCATATTTATAGCCTGAGAAGAAATTTCTCTTATTGAAGCAGTTGTTTCTTCTATTGAAGCAGCTGTTTCTTCAATAGATGCAGCTTGAGATAAAGCAGAGTTACTTAACTGTTCCACATTAGATGATAACTCTTTAGAGTTTTCATTTAAAAGGTCACCATTGTTTTTGTTTTCTCTTAGCATTGCAGTTATTGCTTCACCTAAAGCATTAATTCCATCAATTAATTTTTTTGTTTCACCATGGATATTTTTATTATCTATTTTTGATAAATAGTCATAACTTGTATATTTATTTAATTCATCTAAAATATTATTCATAAGCGCTTCTTGATTTTGAAGCATCTTATTAATTGTTTTAGCAAAGGTTCTTATTTGAGGATTAGCAGGCATTGACATTACTTGATTATGATAATTTCCTTGTTCTAGTTTGTTTAGAACTAAAATAGCTTCTCCTACACACTTCATATCTTGTTCAAGCTCTATTTCCAAAATTTCAAGATTTTTATTTATAAATTGAGCTATCTCACCTAGCTCTCCTCTTGATGTAACATCTATATGGTCAAAGGTATTTCTTTTTCTATTCATAAAATCAAAGAATACTTCAATTCCATGTCTAATTTTCATAATCGAGTTAATAATTGTTTTTGTATTATAAATAGCAATTAATGCAGTAATTAGGATAATTACTATAACAAAGATAGATAGAAGAAGGAATTTATTTAAAGCTTTATCTTTTTTTATGATTGTATCAGTTATCACTTCATTTGAAATATAATCATCTATTTTTTTAAGAAGATTAATTTTATTAGTAATTGTTTTAAACCAATGAGTTGCATCTATATTAAAATTCCCTTGATTACTAGAAATAATAACTTCTCTTAATCTTTTTACTTCTTCTATAGATTTACCTTTAAGATTTTCATTTTTAAATTTTATAAAATTCTTTTTTGCTAAAGAATTAAAAGTTGACATATAGGCATCTTGTTGTGCTATTAAAGTAATAAATTTAGCTTGAAATCCAGGAAGTAATTTATTTGCTGCAAATATTGCTGAACCTACTGCTCTTTCAATTCCAGCTCTTTCTTTTGCTTCTAAAAATGCATAGTAAGACATAGTTTCCATAGTTATTTCACTATTTAAAGACTGTTTTGATGTTATTGTAATATATTTTAAGAAAATTGAATTAAGGTTTGTATAATAAGAAATAGCATCTTTTAAAGGGATATCAAAACTACTTACTTTAGTTCTAATAGAGTTTATTTTTGATATTTCATTTAAAATTGTATCTAGGTTTTCTTTTTCATTACTATTAATTAAAGTAGTTAACTCATTATCTTTTATAAAGAGTTTTATTTCATTTAGTTTCTTATTTGTTAAATCCCTTTGTTTTGATAAAATATCTTTGAATTTAACACCTTTGCTTCCTAAAAAACCTGCCGTTGCACCTCTTTCTTTTTGTGTTTCATGTACAAGGTGAGATATTTTAGAATTAAATTTCATAAGTATTTCAAGTTCTTTTAAATTATTATATTTTGTATATCCTTGAAATAATAATATTGAAGAGACTATTAATATAGCTATCATTGGTATAGTTATAGTTACTAATAGTTTACTTTTAATAGGTAAATCTTTTAAAAAATTCATCGTAGCTTCTCCTAGTTCATTGTGCTATAAAGCTCTTTGGCTTTTTGTATTTCATCTCTTGAAGCTACTTTTCTACAGGACATGTAACCTTTAGAACCATCACTAGACTCTAAAGGATAAATAGTTGCATAAACCCAATAAAAATTATTATGTTTTGTTTTATTTTTTACAAAACCTTTCCAAACTTTACCTTTTTGTATAGTTTTCCATAAATCTTCAAAAGCTGCATTAGGCATATCTGGATGTCTTAAAATATTATGTGGTTTTCCAATTAGTTCATCAAGAGTAAACTCACTAATCTCGCAAAACTCATCATTTGCATACTTTATAAAGCCTTTCTCATCTGTTTCTGAAACAATAAATGAATTATTATCTAGTAGTATTTCTTTACCACTCATTAACTTCCTTTTATAAATAAATAGCGCATTATATAATAAGAATTATTAATAAATAAAAGGAAGTTTTTTTGAATTTTTATTCTAAGATAATTTTAAGTAACTAATTTCAGAACTAGCACCAAGTCTCATGGGTGGTCCCCAAAAGCCTGTGCCTTTGTTTACATAAACTTGGGTAGTTTTGTTGTGTTTATTTAAACCTCTTACATAAGGTTGTTGGAGTTTAACAAGATAATTAAATGGAAAAATTTGTCCACCATGAGTATGCCCACATAAAATCAAATCAATATCTTTTGTATCTATATCATTTACATATCTAGGTTGGTGTGCAAGTAAAATAGTAGGAGAGTTCTTTTTATCTTCTAATGCCTTATTTATATTGGGAATAAAATCTCCATATCTATGCCCAAAAACATCATATACTCCTGCTAGATTGAAGCCTTCATTCTCTTCTCCAACATATACCGATTCATTTTCTAAAACTTTTATACCAAGAAAATTTACATAATCAATAATAGGCTTTACCCCATGAAAATACTCATGATTTCCAACTATAAAATATGTACCATATTTAGATTCTAGTTTTGCTAATTCATTTAAAGCAGGTTTTGCGAACTTTAGTTTAGTATCTACTAAATCACCTGTAATTACAATAACATCAGGGCTTAGCTTATTTACCTTTTTTACAAGGTCTTCTATAAAAGTTTTATCAATAAGTCCCCCAATATGTACATCACTTAGTTGTACTAGATTATAAGGTTTTTTTAGATTTTTTATTTTTATATTAATATTTTCAGTTTCTATGGTTTTTGCATTTTGCATAGCTTTGGCATTTGTTCCAACAACAAGTGAAACAGCACCAATATCCAAGGATTTTTTTAAAAAATTTCTTCGATTTTCTTTGAAAGGAGTTTTCTTTACCCCATAAGAGATGATTTCATGAATAATTGTTATGATAAATGTAAGAAAAATCACCCCAATAGGTAAAGATAATAGGAAATATAACCAGTTGGGTACAACTGGATAATATCTAGCAAATGGGTACATACATACCCCAAAAAATGTTATATATAAAAATATGCTAAGATATTTTTTTGTCTTATCACTAAAGTCTAGTTTATTAATAAGACGTTTCTTTATTATAAAAGTTTGAAGAGCAAACACTAATATGAAAATTGTCATAAATATTATAAAACTCATGGGGAATTATATACAGCAAAAATTAATAGATATTTAACAAAAAATAAAAATTATATTAAATGAGAAAATTTATTGTTTAAGTAAAAATACACCAATTAAAAGGTGTACTTTTATTTACTTTGTTTGCTAATACAGTTTACTAAATTTCTGATTTCATCAGGAGTTTGTGTATAATGAATAGAGATTCTAAGCCAGCCTGGTTTATTTGATATATCTGGATCGTTTATTCCCAATAAATCATGTCCATAAGGTCCTGCACATGAACATCCAGCTCTAGTTTGGAAGCCATCTGTTGCTGATAATTTAGCACATAGTTCATAAGGATCTATATTGTTTATATTAAAAGAAACAATACCAATATTATCCTCACCTTGATGCCCATAAATTTCACAGTTTGGTAGTTTTTTAAGCTCTTCAATAAAAAGTGTTTTTAATTTTGTTTTTTGTTCATTTATAAAATCAAAACCAACTTCATTTCTTAATTGATAAGCTAAAGAAGCTCTAATAAATTGTAAAATTCCAGGTGTTCCTGCATCTTCTCTTATTTCTATATCTTTTTGGTAAACTTGACTTTCTTTATTTACATATTCAACTGTTCCACCTGCTGCAAAAGTAGGAGATAGTTTTGTATCTATTAAAGATTTTTTTACTATTAAAAGTCCACAAGAACCAGGGCCTCCAAGAAGTTTATGAGGCGACATAAACATAGCATCATAATATTTACTTGGTACATTCATATAAGGTGAGCTAGCAGCTGCATCAAAACATACTAAAGCTTTATATTTTCTAAGAAGTTTTGAGATTTTTTTGTAAGGTGTGATGATACCAGTTACATTTGAAGCAATACAGAAAGAACCTATAATTTCTCTTCCTTCATTTTTCTTCAAAATCTTCTTTAGATGTTTCATGTCGATTAAACCTTCATCATCAAGTTTAACCCTTTTGATTTCACAAAGTGCTTCTCTAAATGATACTTCATTTGAGTGATGTTCATAAGGTCCAACTATAACTAAAGGTAACTTTTTTTTATCTACTTTTATTTTATATCTCTTTTTAGTTGCAGGAGGAATATAAAGTCCAAGTAATTCTTGTAGGTGTTTAATAGCAGCAGTTGTACCACAGCCACTTGGAAGTATGGCAAAATCTTCATTTACTTCAAGGTTTTTTGCTAGATTTGCTCGTGCTTGTTCATAATAATATGTTGTTGCTTTTGCATTAGTTGATTCCATAGAATGGGTATTTGCATAAGTTTCTAATACATCTCTTATTCTATTTTCAATAGGTCTAAAGGCAAGTCCTGAGGCTGTATAGTCAAAATACTCACTTTTACTTTTTCCTATTGTATTGTATTTTAAAAAGTCTAATTTTTTAGTATTTTCATTAAAAAAAGGTTTAAATATATCTCTTGTCATTGTTTGCTCGTTAAATTAGTTAGGATTATTAGTTTTATAATTTTAAGTTATTTATCATAAGAGTTTGCTTGTACATTGTGTAAACCTCTTTGTAGAGGTCTTACACTAAAGCATTAAACTCAATTGTTTTTAAGTCTTTTACAAAATTATTTGCTTCATTTGTTGGTGCGTCTAAAACGATAACATTTGCTTTGTGTGTTAATTTTATTTTAGAGGCACCATATTTTTTAAGTAAACTTATAAGCGTTTCTATTTTTTTTGAACCTATATCTAGCGTTTTTAGTTTACATCCAATATAACTTTGTCCTTCAACTTTACTCTCATTTATTCCAAGTCTTGGTGCTTTGCCTTCTACAAATTCTTCATCAATATCAAAATCTTTTATTCTAAATGTTACTGATGAATCTAAAATATCAAAGAATTTACTAAAGCCCCAAGAACCAACTAGATATTGGAAAGTACTATCTTCAATATCATCTCTTATTCCAAAATCTTTATATATTTTGGCAATTGCTCTTGCTGTTGGAACTATCTGTGATGAAGTTATAAAGCCTAAATGCTCACCAATTACTCTTAATGAATAAACAACCTTACCTTTTTCATTTTTAGTTGCATTGAAACTTATATCAGGTGTATAAGTCAAAGCACAACCTTGTGCATAACCACTTACAGCAATTGTTAATTCATTTGGTAAATTAGAAAAGTTTTTATTCCCAATAAATGTTTCATTTAATTTTTTTGCAATATCACTTACATCAGCTATTTGTGTTTTATCTATTCCGTTTACAGGACAAGTAATGATATTTTTTACATTATGTCCTGCTTCAAAAATAGTTTTTAATCCAACACCTTGTAAAAGATTAAAAACTTCTGGTAGATTATGCATTTTTAGCCATTTTAACTCAACTTTTTGGTAAGTATCAAATAATAAACTATTTTTTGCATATTTTTTTGATATAGTTAACAAAGTTTCTAATTGTTCTAGGTTTAACTCACCTAATGGCAAAGGAATTTTTAGTCTAAAATATTCTTTGGTATCTTCTTGTTTATGAATACCGTACCATTTAAATCTAATTAAATCCTCTTCACTGGCTTTCTCACCTAAAACAGCATAGATGTAGATATCACTTAAGACATCTAATCCATCTTTATTTTTTTTTATTTGTTCTATATCCATAGCTAAATTCCTTGACATTAGATAGCCTTACAATTCCATTCAGGGTAGTTTTTTCTAATGAATTCGTTTAATTCAATTTCAGCTTGACTGTAAACTTTTTTCTCTTCTTCTAAATGGGCAAAACCTTCAATTGATGATACAATCATACCTGCACCAACTGTAGAATTAGTGTATTTATCAATAATGATAAAACTTCCAGTATATCTATTTTCATGATATGGATCTACAGCAATTTCCCTATCAAGTGAGATAGTACATTTTGCAATATCATTTAACTCTAATTTATCTGCTTTAATTTCTTCAAAAGTATTAATATTTTTCTTAAATTCAATACTATTAAACGCTCCATTTAGTACAGATGTTGCTCTTTTAATTACATAGTTTTGATTTAGAGTTAATGGTTGCTCATCCATCCATACTACCATAGCTGATAGATGATTTGACACTTTTGGAATATCATCTGATTTTACAATCATATCCCCTCTACTTATATCAATCTCATCTTCAAGTGTAATTGTTGTCGCCATTGGTGCAAAGGCTGTATCAATAGTCTCTACAACTTCATCTTTTCCAATTGGTCTTAAATCTTTAATATCATTTGATACTATAGATTTAACCTTAGAAGTTTTTCTTGAAGGTAGTACTGTAATCTCATCACCAACACTAATACTACCACTAGCAATAGTCCCAGAAAACCCTCTAAAGTTTAAGTGAGGTCTAATTACATATTGAACTGGTAATCTAAATGACTTAGACTCTTTTTTATGAATTTCAATAGTATCTAATAGCTGCATTAATGGCTTATTTGTATACCAAGGAGATTTCTCTGAGTTAGTTAGGATATTATCTCCATCTAAAGCAGAAATTGGAATGAATTCAATATTTAAATCTTCATTATGTGGAAGATTTGGAATAATTTCATTGTAATCGCTTTTGATATTTTCAAATACTTCTTGTGAAAAATCAACTAAGTCCATCTTATTAATAGCCACGATTAGGTTTTTAATTCCTAACTGTGATGCAATATAAGAGTGTCTTTTAGTTTGTGTTAAAATTCCTTGTCTAGCATCAATTAAGATAATCGCAACATCTGCTGTTGAAGCACCTGTTGCCATGTTTCTTGTGTATTGCTCGTGACCTGGAGTATCTGCAATAATAAATTTTCTTTTATCAGTTGAGAAAAATCTATAAGCAACATCAATTGTAATACCTTGCTCTCTCTCACTTGCTAATCCATCAACTAAAAGTGCTAAGTCAATCTTTTCACCAGTTGTTCCAACTTTTTTACTATCTTTTTCAATAGCTGCTAATTGGTCTTCAAAAATCATTTTTGAATCATAAAGTAATCTTCCAATTAAAGTTGACTTACCGTCATCAACTGACCCACAAGTTATAAATCTTAAAATCTCTTTGTTTTCATGCTCTTTTAAATATTGTTCAATATTTTCTGAAATTAAATCTGATTGATGTGCCATCTTAAAAATACCCTTCTTGTTTCTTTTTCTCCATTGATGCGTCACCATCACTATCTATTAGTCTTCCTTGTCTCTCACTTGTTGTACAAACAAGCATTTCTTGAATAATCTCTGGAAGAGTTGTTGCTTCACTTTCAACTGCTCCTGTTAGAGGATAACATCCAAGTGTTCTAAATCTAACCTTCTCTTTTTTAGCAGTTGCTCTTAAATCAGCAGGAACTCTATCATCATCAACCATGATTTTTGTACCCATGTACTCTACAACTTCTCTTTCTTTTGAGAAGTATAAATCAGGAATTGGAATTTCTTCTAAATAGATATATTGCCAAATATCAAGTTCTGTCCAGTTAGAAAGTGGGAATACTCTAATTGATTCACCTTGTGTGTGTTTACCATTGTAAATATTCCATAACTCAGGTCTTTGATTTTTTGGATCCCATCTATGGTTTTTATCTCTAAATGAGTAAATTCTCTCTTTAGCTCTTGATTTTTCTTCATCTCTTCTTGCACCTCCAAATACAGCATCAAACTTTTGGATATTTAAAGCATTTTTTAATCCCTCAGTTTTCATGATATCTGTATGTAAAGCAGAACCGTGTTCAAATGGAGAGATATCCATTTCAATTCCTTTAGGATTTGAATAAACAATTAATTCCATTCCTACTTCTTTAGCTCTTCTATCTCTAAATTCAATCATTTCTTTGAATTTCCATTTTGTGTCCACGTGCATTAAAGGTAATGGAGGTGGAGCAGGGTAGAATGCTTTTTGTAAAAGATGTAGCATTACAGAAGAGTCTTTACCTACTGAGTAAAGCATTCCAGGGTTTGAAAACTCTGCAACTACTTCTCTCATTATATGCATAGACTCAGCTTCTAGTTGTTTTAAATGTGTTAATCTCTCTTGGCTTATTTCCATTTTTTATTCTCCATTAATTTCGACTAGCTCAAATTAAAAGTTTGAATTAATCTGTAAAAATTTATTTTTTGTGTAAACCACACTCTTTATGTTCTGGGTTCTCCCACCACCATCTACCGGCTCTTATATCTTCACCGTCCCGTACGGCTCTGGTACAGGGTGCACATCCAATACTTGGGAAGCCTTGGTCATGTAACTTGTTATATGGAACTTTGTTTTCTTTGATGTAGTTCCATACATCTTCTTCACTCCAGTTGATAATAGGATTTACTTTGATAACTTTAAAAGCTTCATCCCATTCAATTACTGGCATATTTGTTCTTGTTACACTTTGAGCTGCTCTAAGTCCTGTAATCCAAACATCTAAATCTTTTAGTGCTCTTTTTAAAGGCTCTATTTTTCTAATACCACAACAGTTCTTTCTCTTCTCAATACTTTCATAGTGTCCATTTACACCTTGTTCTTGATATAACTCTTGAACTTTTTGGCTATCTGGAAAAAATACATCTATTTTAATGTTGTATTTTAGATTTGTTGCATCCATAACATCATAAGTTTCAGGGTGCAGTCTTCCTGTATCAAGTGTAAAAATTCTAGCTTCTTTATCTTGTTTTAGCATGATATCTGTAACAGCTTGATCTTCTGCTGCTAAACTAGAACTTAGAGCAACTTTACCTTTATAGTTTTCTAAAAAGAAAGCTAATACTTCTTGTGTTGATTTGTTTTCTAAATCTTTATTTAATTTATCTACTATTTCTTTACTCATAAATACCTTACCTAAATTTGATAATCATTTTCTGCTGGTTTAACTCTTCCAAGATTTATCTTATTCCAAGCTCTTTCATGGAAATAATATAAAACCATCTTAGTAACAAGTTCAATAGAACCAATTGAAGCTGCCATTGCTAAGTTTCCAGTAATAAAATAAGAGATGATTATTGTGTCAAGAGTTCCTAGAGTTCTCCAAGATATAGTCTTTACGACAGATCTATAAGGTTTTTCGTGCATTTTAATTTCCCTTCTTTATTAAAGGGCTATATAATGATGAAGAGTTTCTACTCTTCATCATAGTTATATAGTCCTGAACTTAAATATCTTTCACCTGTATCACAAAGAATTGTAACAATTGTTTTTCCTTTATTCTCAGGTCTATTTGCGATTACATCCGCTGCATAAGCATTTGCTCCTGCTGAAATACCAATTAATAGACCTTCTGTTTGTGCAAGGTTTCTTGATGTTTCAATAGCAGTTTCATTTGCTACTGTAATAACTTCATCAAATACATCTGTATTTAATACATCTGGAACAAATCCAGCTCCAATACCTTGAATCTTATGAGGACCTGGTTTTCCACCACTTAATACAGGTGATGCTTCTGGCTCAACTGCAATTACTTTAATATCTGGATTATGTTGTTTTAAAACTTCACCAACACCTGTAATAGTTCCACCAGTACCAATAGCAGCAACTAAAATATCAACTTTCCCATCTGTATCTTTTAAAATCTCTTGTGCAGTTGTTTTTCTATGAATATCAGGGTTTGCACCGTTATTGAACTGCTGAGGAATAAAAGAGTTTTCTGTTTGTTGTGCTAATTCATTTGCTTTATCAATAGCACCTTTCATACCTTTTTCAGGCTCTGTTAATACTAAATCAGCACCTAAAGCTTTTAATAATCTTCTTCTTTCAATACTCATTGATGAAGGCATAGTAAGAACTAATTTAATTCCTAAAGCTGCACAAACAGAAGCTAAAGCAATACCAGTATTACCAGAAGTTGGTTCAATTACAGTTGTATCTTTATTGATTAAACCTTGCTCTAATGCTGTGTTAATCATGTTTGTACCAATTCTATCTTTAACAGAATGAGAAGGGTTCATAAATTCACATTTTCCTAATACTGTTGCACCACTTTTGTTACTTGAACCTTGTAGTTTTACTAGTGGAGTGTTTCCAATTAATTGTGTTAAGTTTTCAGCGTAATTCATAATTTATTTCCTTTATATACTATAATGTAAAAATTCATTGTATTTATCTTGATATTCATCTAAACCTGCTAGAGTCACATCAAATATTTTTTTCATGCTTTGCTTCGAATCATCAAAAAAGATATTCAAAATTGGATTTGAAGCTTTTGCATCAACAATCTTTAAATCATCCTCTAATGCTATTAAGATATCAACAACTTTAATATCTTTAGCATCATGAGCTAGGATATATCCACCCTTAGCACCTCTAATACTCTTTACAAGTTCGGCTCTTCTTAACTTACTTAGAAGTTGTTCCAAGTAGTTTTGAGGAATGTTTGCATTTGAAGAAATCTCCTTGATTTGCATAGGAGTTTCTTTATCATGCTTACTTAGTTCGTACATGGCTGTAAGACCATATACACCTTTTGTGGATATTAACGGCATTTTATTTCTCTCTTAATTTAATGCTTGATTTAAATCTTCAATTAAATCAGCAGGATTTTCTAAACCAACTGATAATCTAACCGTAGTAGGGTTTACACCAGCTTTTGCTAACTCTTCAGGGCTTAACTGAGAGTGAGTAGTTGATGCAGGTTGTACAATAAGTGATTTTGAATCACCAATATTTACAACAACACTAAATAGTTTAGTACTATCAATCACTTTTTTCGCATCTTCATAACTTTGAGCTTCAAAAGAGATAAGACCAGAAGCTTTCCCACCTTCAAAATACTTTTGTGCTTTATCATAGTATGGACTTGACTCTAATCCAGGGTAGTTAACTGATTTAACTTTTGGATGAGACTCTAAGAATTTAGCAATCTCTAAAGAGTTTTTAGAGTGTTTTTCCATTCTAAGTTCTAAAGTTTCAATAGTTTGTAATAGTAACCAAGATGTATTTGGAGATTGACAAGCTCCAATATCTCTTAGTAATGCTAACCTAATTCTTAAACAAAAGTTTGGTAATGGCACATCAGTGTAAACTAAACCATGGTAACTTGCATCTGGTTGCACAAAGTGATAGTATCTTTTAGAGTTCTCTTTAAAGAAATTTGCTAAACCATCTCTTTCAATAATAGCACCACCAACAGCAGTACCTTGACCATTGATAAACTTAGATGTAGAGTGAACTACTACGTCAACTCCCCATTTGATTGGATTAAATAAAGCTGGACTTGCTACTGTGTTATCACAAATAGTTAAAACTCCATTTCTTTTACCAATCTCTACGATTTTTTCCACATCTGCAATTGCAATTTGTGGGTTTGATAAAGACTCAAAGAAAATCGCTTTTGTCTTATCATCAATTTGCTCTTCTAAATTTGAAGCATCGGCACTTTTAAATACTTTTGCTGTAATTCCAAATCTTTTAATAGTGTGAGTTAAAAGTGTAACAGCTCCACCATATAATTTGTCAGAGATAAGGATATTGTCACCTGCTTCTGCTACGTTTGAAATAGCGTAAAAAATAGCAGCTTGACCACTAGATACACAAATAGCTCCAGCTCCACCTTCAAGTTGAGCAAGTCTTTGCTCTAATACATCAGTAGTTGGATTTGTCAATCTAGTATAGATTGAACCTAACTCTTTTAATGCAAATAAGTTTGCAGCATGCTCTGCATCTCTAAATGCGTACGCAGTTGTTTGAGCAATTGGCACAGACATAGTACCCCAACCCTCTTTATTGTTGTAGCCTCCATGTACTGCAATTGTTTCTTTATGCATTTTGTATCCTTTATATTTTTCTTCTTTCTTCTTTTTGTATGTTGAAATTGTAATATATTTTAAAATCAATGTCAAGTGATTTAATCATAATTAACTTAATATTCTTTACTAAATTACTATTATTTAGGGTTTTTGAGCTTATTATGGCTAAAAAACATCAATCTTTAATAGATTACTAAAGTACCATAAAATGGTACTTGCAATACTATTTTATCAAGTTAAATACAATCTTGAGTAAAAAAATAGACAAAATATAAAAAAATTTTAAAAATTAGTGTAAAAAAGTAAAGTTGATTAGATTACTTTGGAATAAAAACACTTAAAAAAGATAAAAAAATGATATAATTTATACTAAATAAGAAAGGTTATATATGGAAAAAAGTTCTATTTTAGATGATATAGATATAAATTCAAAAGAAGAAAACTTTAGTGATTTAGTAAAGAATAAGAATGTAAGAATTGAAAGAATAGTGTCTACAGGGCAAACAAGCCCAAAAGATTTTTGGTATGACCAAAATGAAAATGAGTTTGTTTTACTTTTAGATGGTGAGGCAATCTTGGAATTTAAAGAAGATGATAAAGTAAAAGAAGTGAAGTTATGTAAAGATGATTATATAGACATAAAGGCTCATGTGAAACATAGAGTTAAATATACAGATACAAAAAAACCAACTATTTGGCTAGCAGTATTTTACTAAACCTTGCTGTCATCATATATAAAGTATAATTCCATCAAGAAATAAAAAGAGGATAGATTTTGAAGATAGCGATTATTGGAGCAGGGGCTGCTGGTATCATGGCAGCAATAACTGCTAAGAGATTAAATAAAGATTTAAATATAGATGTATTTGATATAAACAAAGGAATTGGAAAAAAGATATTAGCATCGGGAAATGGAAGATGTAATATCTCAAACTCAAATATCACATATAACAACTATATTGGAGAAAATCCTTCTTTTGTAAAAGATGCACTAAAACAGTTTACTTTTAATGACTTTGAAAAGTTCTGTAAAAGTATAGGACTTTTACTTGATATAAAAGAGACTTGTAAAGTCTATCCCCTCTCAAATGAAGCAAAATCAGTAGTAAACTTACTTGAAAGTACTTGTGAGTCTTTAGGTATAAACCTAATTTTAGGTGTAAAAGTAGAAGATATAGAAAAACAAAATGATAAGTTTGAACTAAAAACAGAAGAGAAAAGCTATAAAGAGTATGATAAAGTAGTTATCAGCTGTGGACTAGCAGCAGCTCCACAACTAAATGCAACTGAAAAAGGAATAGATTTTGCTTCAAAGTTTGGGCACTCTTCAAACCTAACATATCCATCACTTGTAGGACTTCATACAGACTATGAACAAAAAAGCAGACTTCAAGGAGTAAAAAAAGAATCAGAAGTTACACTGTATATAGATGGAAATAAAGAGGCTTCTATAGTTGGAGATGTGCTTTTCACAAAATACGGAGTATCAGGTTTTGCTATATTGGATATATCTCAATATGCAGTATATCCTCTAAGTTTATACCAAGATGTGCAAATAGCAATAAATCTTTTCCCAACTATAAATAGAAATGAACTTTTAGCCTCAATTGAGGGCTTACTAAAATCTCTACCAAATCAAAATGCTTCACTTTTACTAACAGGACTAATCTCAAATAAACTAGCTCCAATAATCCTAGAAAACTGTAAAATCCCAACAGAAACTCTAGCAAAAGATATAAACGCAAAACAAATAAGAGCAATAGTAAACAACCTAATAAATTGGCGATTTAAAATCACAGACACCCAAGGCTTCAAACACGCAGAAGCAAGCGGAGGAGGGGTTAGAACCGATGAGGTAGACCCAAAAACTTATGAAAGCAAAAAATGTAAAAACCTATACTTCGCAGGAGAGGTACTAGATATAGTAGGAAATAGGGGTGGATTTAATCTACATTTTGCGTGGGCTTCAGGTTATATGGTTGGAAAAAGTTTGTGAACAAAAAAGTAACTATAATAAAGGTTTTGTGTGAATGAATTAGAGAATAAGTATAAAAATTTGTTTGATGAAAATGAATTAGATAGAGTTGATAAAAACATTGACTATGTAAAATCTTCTTTGTCAGAGACAGAAAAAAAGTTTACACGTGCAACAATATTAATATTTCTATCTCTATTTTCTTTTCATTTATTATTGATTGGAGAATCCTCAGATATTATTATTTTTGGATTAAAAATAGCTAATAAAGAATTTGCATTGACATGGTTTTTAATTATTCCTTCTATACTACTTGTAATAAGGGCTTTATATGGATATTTAAGAGTTTATCAAAAAGAAACTATATCGTGGCTACTTTTTTATTATAGGAGAAAAGAGTATAATTCAGAATTATATAGAGTCGCGTATCCGTCTAATGAGATACTTGCATTAGATTTGATGAGAAGATATGAGAAAAATAGATCTTCTTTGTATGTTAAGATATTATCAGTATTTTTTGCTTTTATTACATTAATAGCACCATATTCTTATATTGTTTATGGATATATTAAATGTATGGAACTTTACCCTGGTAGTTTAGAAGTTTATATAAGTAGTGGTATTTCTTTTCTAATAATTATTCAACAGTCAATTATTATTAATTTAAGTCAAGAATTATAGTTTTAAAAAAGTGAGCATTTTCAAAATCGCGTTAAGAAAAATCAAATTAAATCTGTTAAGAAATTTGAACTGTTTGAGCGGAGCGAGTTTTCAAATTTTAAGATTTCATTTTATTTTTTAGCTATTTTGGAACTTCGCTCACGCTTTTCTTTTGCTTCTTTTCTTTATTAAAAAGAAAAGAAAGAAGTATCAAAACAAAGATATTTCATAGTTTTTACTTTAGACATATACTAAATCCTTTAATATATATCTATTAGCAATGTGATTTAAACTAGATTTATCTACAAAATCTACATCTCTATTTAATACTTTTTTTAAAAGTTCTTTTGTTTCTACTATATGAAGAATACTATCCCATCCAGAGTACTTCTTTAGATATTCATTTGTATCTTTTATTTGGTAAAGTATATCTATATCGCTATCAAGTTTTTCTTCATTTCTAGCAAATGAGCCAAAAACACCGATTAACTCAAAGCCTTCATTTTGAAGCTTTGGTTTTAGTTGTTTGAGTTTTTCTAAAACTTGAGTATTCATACTTTATCCTTTCATTTTAATCAATAATTACATTATACTAAAAAATAGATATATTAATACAAAAAGATATTTTCTTAAAGAAAAGCAATATCTCTTACAAAAATCCAAAAATAAAATAGCAATTCAAGCTATAAACATAACTTATATTTATCAAATCATAAAAATTCACTATAAATCAACTATAAATCTAAAATTAAAAAGTAAAATTTTTTATACTTTTTCTATTTTTTATCTTATAAATAATAGATAAGTTTACTACCTAATAATGAGATTTATTATAATATTTTAAAATAAGCCTTTATTTACAAATTATAAATTATAGCAGTTTTGCGACACATATATTGCCTTAATCATGGTAAAATACACTATACAAACATAGGAGCGACGAATGAGTCTTAGAATTATTGATAAGAAAGTATATCTTAATAATACGGTTATCAGCACAAAAGATTTTACAGATCAAAGTATAGTAGAAGTAGTAAGTATTCAAAAAGAAAATATAAGTGATTTTTATAATTTAAAAAGTTCAGATATATGTGATAATATTGAAGTTTATTGCAATGAGGATACTTATTCATTAAATATGTTCAAAGAAGGAAATAAAGCATTTGTATCAAAGGCTATTGAAATTATTGATAAAGATGAAGTTATTTCAATTGAAGATTTTAATAATTTAGTATTAAATGAGTTTTCAAAAATAAATGAAGTAGAAGTATTTGCAGATGATGATTCAATTGAAGATAGTTTAAATTTAGTTTTATCAACACAGTTAAGTGATACTGAATCTATAGAAGATGCAAACAGTAAAATAGACAGTGCATATAAAGAGTTAATAAGAAAAATCTTTTAATTTTTTATTTGAGTGGGATTATTCTACAATCCCACTCATACAAGTTACTTCAACTCCATCTTTTCTCCAAGCTTTTACAATTTCAAGAAGTCCTATACTATCACTTGGCATGTGAGGTGCTATGATTATATTTCCTATATTCTGCTCTATTACAGCTTTTTTAACATCTTCTGGAATATGCATAGCTATTATAGTTCCAACTCCTGCTTCAAAATATGATTTATAAACTTCTACCCCACCATTTGTACCACCAGCCATAAGTACTTCGATTCTTCCTGCATAATCGTCATTTGAACCAACTCTAATAACTGGTTGTGCTACTTTATTTTGATAATATTCCCATGAATTAAGTTCTTCAATAATATCCTTTAGTTTAGTTTTTGGCTTATCTTCAAAGGCTTTATTTAGTCTTGTCTGAACTATTTCTTCTGTAATAAAATCAGCAGGAATATGTATATTTAAATAGGGCATAT
The DNA here is from genome assembly GCF_049472155.1 of Arcobacter rhizosphaerae. Classification (NCBI taxonomy): domain Bacteria; kingdom Pseudomonadati; phylum Campylobacterota; class Epsilonproteobacteria; order Campylobacterales; family Arcobacteraceae; genus Arcobacter; species Arcobacter rhizosphaerae. Next base: position 292,023 of record NZ_JBMOVW010000003.1, read on the forward strand.
TCATAAGTCTAGCAGCTGAACTTACTCTGTCATAGTTTAGTGCATGACTTCCTAAATCTACACTTGCTTGCCTTTTCTTTAATACTTTTTGAGCTTTATTTATTGGAACACCAGCTTTTACCATTCTATCAATTTGTACATCCATTACTTTTGCGAAGTCTACAAGTGAAGCATCTGCTTTTGGATGATGTGATACAACACAATCATATCCTAGTTCTTTTGCTAAAAGTAGTTCGGGTGTTTCCATATCAATACCAATAAGAATTTTCTTTATATTTTTTCCCTCTACTATGATATTTGTATCATAAGGTATTTCATCTAATTTAGCTAGTTCTAAAGCTTTATTCATTAATTCATTTGTGTTCATTTTTCACCTTTTTAATTAAATGTATAAAAAACATACAAATATATAACAATATAACAAATAAAAATAGTATAATCCCATCACAAAAAATAGTGATATTCAAAAATCAAAATTTTTCTTTTAAAATAGTAAGTTTTTTAACTTTCGATAATTCAAAAGTTCCTTTATTTGAATGAAGAGTTTTATCTTCTACAATTTTAAAGGCTTGAATTTTTTTATATACTTTATTTTCATAGGAAAAATTTATATAGTTTTTGTCATTTATTGCTTTTTTTATAAAATTTATAAGTATATTCATAAGATCTTTCTTTATATGCAACTAAGTTGCAATATAGTAAAATATAAAGAAATTATAGGGAAAACAATGCCAAAAAGAGCTTTAAGCAAAAAACATATAGAAGAAGTTAAAACTCTTCTTTTAGAAAATAAAGCAAAAATAGAAGCTACTTTAAATTCTATTTCTAATGACCATGAGTCTTTAAGTAGTATGGATTTAAATGATGATGCAGATTTTGCTGCAGCAAGTAGAGATTATTCAAATGACATTCATATTAAAAATCAGCAAATGAAAGAGCTTACTTTAATAAATCATGCTTTATTTAAAATAGAAAAAGGTACTTATACAGGCCTTTGTGAAATGTGTGATAGTGAAATAACAATGAAAAGACTTAGAGTTAAACCCCATGCAAAATATTGTATTGATTGTAGAAGTTATATAGATAAAGAAAAAGTTTCAATCGCATAAATAAATACTTTTGAAAGACATTTTTGCCCTATCAATTAAAAGGGATTTATATTAAAATATTTCTATGAAGTTAGCCATAGTTATATTTAGAAATAATCTTCGAATAGAAGACAACCCAAGTTTATTTTATGCCACAAAAAGCAATGATAGAGTTTTAGGACTTTATAGTTTTGAAATTTTAGAAGGTAATCTCTATGGATTTAAAAAGTGTGAGAAATATAGAGAAGCCTTTGTAAAGGATTCATTGTTAACTTTAAAAGATTCTTTACATCAGTATGGTATAAATTTGTGCTTTACAAATGATTTTTCAAGTACACTAGCTAAACTATCCCAAAAATTTGATATAAGCATTTATTTTGATGAAGAAGTAGGTTTTGAAGAACAAAACTTACAAAAAGTTTTTACAAGATATAAACATAAAAGCTATTTTAATCAGACTATGATTGAACCATTTAAATTTGATTTTACAAAAAGTTTTAGTCATTTTAGAAACAAAGCTGAAAAATTAGAAATTCCAAAACCCTTAGGATTACCAAATAGAGTTAAAACAGTAGAGTTTGAATCGGTGCAGTTTAGTAAACCTATGATTGCATACCCTAAAAATGCCATATTTTTTAAAGCAGGTGAACATAGAGCTAAACAGAGATTAGAAGATTATATGAATAATATCCATAGCTATAAAGAAACTAGAAATGCTATGAGTGGTTTTGATAACTCTACTAAGTTTTCACCTTATTTATCAGTAGGTAATATATCAGCAAGAATGATTTATCATAGGTTAAAAGAAGAAGAAAGAAGAGGTTATCAAAGTCAATCTTCTTATTGGATTTATTTTGAGCTTTTATGGAGAGATTTTTTTCATTTAGTAATGTTATATTCTCAAAATAGGCTTTTTTTAAAGTCTGGGATAAAGGGCATAGACTTTACTTTTAGAACTGATAGAAAAAGTTTAGATGAGTTTTTTACTGCGAATACAGGAATTGATATTATAGATGCAAGTATTATGGAGTTAAAAAGTTCTGGTTGGTTGTCAAATAGAAATAGACAGTTAGTTGCTAGTTATTTTGTTAAAAATCTAGGCTTAGATTGGCGTGTTTGTGCAGCTTTTTTTGAAAGCTATTTAGTAGATTATAACCCAGCTTCTAACTATGGTAACTTCGCATACCAAGCCTACGTTGGAAATGATAAAAGATATAGAGTTTTTGATCCTTTAAAACAAGCAAGTATGTATGATGGAGATAAATATATAAATATCTGGTTACATAGAAAACAAAATATGAAAAATATCAACTATGAAAAGTTAGCTCAAAAAGTTAAAGAAGAGGTTTTTCATATTAAATAGTTTTATTTTGTTGCCATTTAATAATTCTTCTATCTTCTTGAATTATATGTTGAACTAAAACTAGTTCTATAATTATAGCCAACTCTTTTTCAAAAGTTTCTGCTTTTACTTTTGGTAATTTTTTTACAAATTTATTTAACTCTTTTATAATTTGTTTATGAATAAGTTTATGATTTTCTAGTTCGGGATAATCAATTTTTTTCATGTATTCTTCTTCATCATTAAAATGTGTTTTCATATAATCATAAAGGTCTACTAAAATAGTTTTTATTTTATTTGTTCTATCTTTATCATCAACTGTTTTAAAAGCTTCTTTTGCTATATCAAAAAGTTGTTTGTGTTCTTGATCAATTTTTGAATTATTAACACTATAAATATGTTTCCATCCAAAATTCTTTCTTAATTCTTCCATAGGTGTTTGCCAAAGTTGAATCTTTTTATCTTCTAAAATGATATGCTTAATAAAATAGTTATCAATAAATTTAAAGAGTTCTTTTTCTATTTGAGATGTTTCAAGTTCATTAAAATCTTTTATGATTTGTTTTAACATATTAATCATTTTTTTATGTAGTTCTTTATGCTCTTGAAGGTGAGGGTATTTAATTCTTTCCATATATTTTTGTTCATTTGAGAAATGATGACCCACGTATTCAAAAAGTTCTGAAACTATTATTTTTAGTTCTTTATGTTTATGTTTTTCATCTTTAATTTTATTGATATTAAAAGCTTTTCTAGCTAAATCAAATAAGTATTGATGTTCTTTATCTATTTGTAAATTTCCAACATTGTATTCACTTTTCCATGTTAGTTGATCAAGGTCTATTTCATTATTCATAATACATATCCTTTTAATAAAAGATAATACTATTATATAACAAGATTTTAAAATAATAATAAAATAAAATAGTTAAATTGTATTAATTTTTTAATTAAGTAATCTTTTTATCCTTATTCTTATTTTTATTGTATATAATTACAAAATTATTATAGTAAATTAAAAGGTATTTTATGAGTGGTGAAATGATACAAGAACCAATTACAGATAGTCAAAAAAAGTTAGTTCAAGATGAATTTAATACAAATGTAGCTTTTTATGTACATTTAAAAGAGTTCAATGATTCAGTAAGATCAGACTTAAAAAAAAGAATTAAAGAGGTGTTTTTCTTTTCAAAAGGTGTTCATTGGAAATTTGATAGTTATGGTATAGAAAAACAAGGTTCAAGAAGTACAAATATTTTAGGATATTTTATTTTTAGAACAGCCGATGTAGAAAAACTAAAAAAACTATTTTTAGATGAATTTAAAGATTATGATAATGCAGTAAAAATCTCATGTTCAGTGGCTAAATATCAAAAAACAGAGGAACTTTTTTTTGATTTAGAAGTATAAAGTCTAGTGACTTTATACTTATTTTCTTAAAAGTAAAATAGCTAAAATTGATGAAATTGTTATACTTATAGCAATAGGTAAAAAAGTATGATCTGTAAAACTCAATGATATAGATGATACTAAAGCTCCCAATCCAAACTGTAAAACTCCTATAACACTAGAGGCAACTCCTGCATTTTTTGGGAAAAATTCAATTGCTAAAGCTAAACAGTTACCAAAAACAAAAGCCATAACTCCCATATAAGATGCTATTAAAATTACAGTAAATGCTAAGGGAATAGTTTCATAGTTTAAAATAAAAAGTGAACCTGATAATATTTGAATGGCTAGTGCAAGTTTTACTATTTGCTTAGGAGTAAAGCTTTTAAGTAAACGTACATTTACTCTAATTAAACCCATTAATACTACAAAGTTTATTCCAAAAAAGAAGGGAAAATAATCTGTAGAGATATTATAATGCTCTATATAGATAAAAGAACTTTTTGAAATAAGTATGAAAAAACCACCAAAAGATAAGCCTAAAACAAGCATATATTTTACTGCTTCTTTATGTGTTAACACACTTTTAAATGATGTATATATATTTTGTTTTATATATGTGAAACTTTCATTTAAATCTTTATAAACTAAAAATGCTATTACTAAAGGATAAATAGTTAAGAATACAAATACTGCTTTCCAAGTAAAAAAGTGAATTATAAAAGCTCCAATAAATGGTGCAATCATAGGTGCTACGCTTCTTACCATTCCCATAAGAGAAAATACTTTTGCAGCTTCTTTTCCATGAAATCTATCTCTTACACTTGCTGCTGCATTTACTACTACAATTCCTCCAAAAAAGGCTTCAAGAAATCTATATGTCCATAATTCGTATATATTTGATGAAAAGATTATAAGAAAGCTAAAAAAACTAAAACCAAGTAGTCCTGTAATTGAACCTATTCTTCTTCCATATCTATCTGAAATAGGCCCACCAAAAATTTGTCCAATAGAAAACCCTATTAGAAAAATAGATAAAGATAATTCGATTTTTTCAATACTTACATTAAAATATTTTGATATTTCAGGAATTGAAGGAAGGTAAGTATCAACTCCCATAGGTGCTACAGAAGATAAAGTAGCTAATAAAATAATAAGATATATATGATTAATAGATTTTCTCATTAGTTACACTCTACATTAGAAGCTACTTTTTCAAGTAAAGAGTTTAGAAGTTTGAACTCTTCATTTGAAAGATTTTTTATAATACTTTGTCTAAAAGCTTTTACATTTTTTTGACTCTCTTCTAGTACTTGCTCACCTTTTATACTTAATTTAATTTGATTTGTTCTTCTATCTACTGGATGTTTTATAATTAATTCCTTTTTTTCTAAAGTTCTAAGAGCTCGACTTATTGTAGTTTTATCTTTTCCAAGCATTTTAGAAAGCATAGTTTGATTTACATCTTTTTCATATTTTATAATTTCTAAAGTTGCTCTTTGTTCAGGAGCTATATCGTATTTTTGTAATATTTGTGAATATTTACTATTTAATTTATTAGCTGTTTGGTTTATTTTAAAACCAATTGATTGATGAAGTTCATATTTCATTATATTCCTTTAAAATGTATATGCAATAGTTGCATATACAACCTTTTAAAAAAATAAAATGTTAGTAATCTTTGGGATTAAGTTCATTAAAATTAATAATTTTATCAAGTCTTATTTGTAAACCACTTTTTAAGATAGCAAATTCTTCTTTTTTAATAGTTTTAAAATCAACAATTAAATCCTCAATTGTTTCTTCTTGATTTTTATCATTTATAAAAATGATTTTATTTAGAGTTCTTTTAACAGCTGCACTTTCAAGTTCATCATAAAAATGACAAGCTACAGGTTTGTATTTTGTATTCATTGTTATCTCTTTTTATTTATTATAGCATTTAAACTAAAGTAGAAATACTACTTTAGTTTATAATATCCAAAATATCCAAAGGGTGTTTTACTAGATAGTTTGCACCGCTTTGTTCTAAATCTTCTTTTGTTCTAAATCCCCAAAGAACACCAATAGCTTTCATATTAGCATTTTTTGCTGTTTGCATATCAACTTGTGTATCTCCTACAAAATAAATATCTTCGCAAGGTATATTAAAGCTATTAGCAATAGCAATTGCTGCTGTAGGATTTGGTTTTTTTTCAATATGTGCTTTTTGACCATGTATTTCTTTTATGTCAAATTGAGAAAATAGTGATTTTGTATAAGCAATAGTAAATTCATGAGGTTTATTTGATAAAATCCCTATTTTATAATCTCTTTTCTCAAGCTCTTTTAGTAATTCATAAATTCCCTCATAAGGTTTTGTTTTAGCATGGAGCTTTTGGTCATAAACAACTTTAAATCTATTTGTAACTTGTTCTTTTATTTCTTCACTTGTATCTTCATGTAAAGCATTATTTACTAAAAAATCAATTCCTCCACCTACAAAGTTTTTATAATCATTTAATCTATGATGTGGTAGGTTTAATTCGATGAGGACTTGATTCATGCAGATAGCAATATCTTCTAATGAGTCTATTAATGTTCCATCAAGGTCAAAAATTATGGCTTTATTTTTCAAAATAGTCCTTTTTATATTTATACAATCAATACTATATAAAAAATATTTAACTTTGTATAAATTAAAAAAAAGGTGTTATAATATTACTTATGGGAGAGCAAATAGATGAAGGTTGAAACACTTTAGGTACTTTTTCTTATAAAAGGGGTTTATTAAGAAAAGGTTTAATAGATATTGAATATGATTATCAATTATATAATTAAAACAAGGTGATAAATGATGAAAGCATCAGATTTATTTGTAAAAGCTTTAGAGAATGAAGGTGTTGAGTATATTTTTGGAATACCAGGTGAAGAGAATTTAGATTTATTAGAGTCGTTAAGACAATCCAAAATTAAACTTATACTAACAAGACATGAACAAGCAGCAGGATTTATGGCTGCAACTTATGGAAGACTTACTGGAAAAGTTGGAGTATGTTTATCAACTTTAGGCCCAGGAGCAACAAACTTTGCAACAAGTGCCGCTTATGCACAACTAGGTGGAATGCCAATGCTTATGATTACAGGGCAAAAACCTATTAAAAAATCAAAACAAGGTAGATTTCAGATTATAGATATTGTAAATATGATGAAACCTATGACTAAATATTCAAAACAAGTAGTAAATGGAAACAATATTCCATCTATGGTAAGAGAAGCATTTAAAGTAGCAACAACAGAAAGACCAGGAGCTGCACTTATTGAATTACCAGAAGATATAGCAGAAGAAGAGGTTGATTATAATATTTATCCTGTAAGAGATTTAAAATATCCTCATGCAAATAAAGATGTGATTTTAGATGCAGTAAGAATGATAGAAAAAGCAAAAAGACCACTTCTTCTAATTGGTGCAGGAGCAAATAGAAATAGAATTGGAAATGCACTTACAAATTTTGTAAATGAAACTGGAATTCCTTTCTTTTCAACACAAATGGGTAAAGGTGTAATTGATGAAAATCACAAATTATGTCTAAGTACAGCAGCACTATCACAAGATGATTTTATTCATTGTGCAATTGATAGAGCAGATTTAATCATAAATGTAGGACATGACGTAATTGAAAAACCACCATTTTTTATGGATAACAGTGAAGATGGAACGAAGGTAATTCATGTGAATTTCTTTGCTTCTGATGTAGATGATACTTATTTCCCTCAACTTGATGTATTAGGAGATATAGCTAGTAGTATAAACTCTTTAACAACTGCTATTTCTGTTCAGGACCATTGGGATTTTGATTATTATAAAAGAATGGTAAAAGAGATAAAAACACATCTAAATAAATATTTTGGTGATAATAGATTCCCAATTCTTCCTCAAAGAGTTGTAAGAGTTGTTAGACAAGCATTAGATCATGAAGATATAGTAACTTTAGATAATGGAGTATATAAAATTTGGTTTGCTAGAAACTATAGATGTGCTCAATCTAATACGCTTTTATTAGATAATGCTTTAGCTACTATGGGAGCAGGACTTCCATCAGCAATGGCTGCAAAAATGGTAAATCCAGACAAAAAAGTAGTAACAGTTTGTGGAGATGGTGGGTTTATGATGAACTCTCAAGAATTAGAAACAGCTGTTAGACTAAAACTTGATTTAACAGTAATTATTTTAAATGATAATGCTTATGGAATGATTAAGTGGAAACAAACAGGAATGGGCTTTGATACTTTTGGTTTAGATTTAGATAATCCTGATTTTGTTCAATATGCAAAATCTTATGGAGCTACTGGACATAGACCTACTTCTTGTGAAGAGTTCGAAAAAACACTAGATGAGTGTGTAAATGGGAAAGGTGTACATTTAATAGATTTAGCAGTTGATTATTCACTAAATCATACAATTTTAAATGAATTATTAGCAAAAAAAGAGTGTTTAATATAATAATAGAAGGAGAAAGAATGAGTAAAATTGAAGTAACATCACCGTATGATGGAAGCAAAGTTGGAGAAGTTCCATTTAGCACAACACAAGAAGTTCAAGAGGCTATAGATTTAGCACAAGCAACTTTTTTAGATCATAAAAATGCTTTACCAAAATATAAAAGAATTGAAATTTTAGAAAAAGCAATGGAGATTATGAGTTCACAAGTTGATGAACTTACTAAACTTTGTGCTAGTGAGGGTGGTAAACCTTGGATAGATTCACAAGTAGAAGTAAATAGAGCTATAAATGGTGTAAAACTTGCTATTGAGCATTTAGGTGCTCATGAAGGTAAAGAAATAGCTATGGGACATACAGCAAGTAGTGTAAATAGAATGGCATATACTTTTAAAGAACCAATTGGAGTGGTTGCTGCAATTTCTGCTTTTAACCATCCTTTTAACTTAGCTGTTCATCAAGTAGTTCCAGCACTTGCTGTTGGTTGTCCTGTTATTATTAAACCAGCAACACAGACACCTATGTCAGCTATTAGATTAGTTGAAATTTTAGAAGAAGCAGGCCTTCCTAAAGGTTGGGCTCAAGCAGTTGTTTGTGATAGAAATGCAGGTGAATTATTAGCTACTTCTCCAAAAGTAAATTTCTTAACATTTATTGGTTCTGGTGATGTTGGTTGGTATTTAAATTCAAAAGTAGCAAAAGGTACTAGAGTTGCACTTGAGCATGGTGGAGTTGCACCTGTAATAGTTGAAAAAGACGCTGATATTGAAGACTTAATACCTTCTATTGGAAAGGGTGGTTTCTATCATGCAGGACAAGTTTGTGTATCTGTTCAAAGAGTATATGTGCATGAAGATATAGTTGATGAGGTAGCAAATAAATTAAGTGATTACGCTTCAAAACTTGTAGTTGGTAATCAACTAGATGAAAAAACAGAAGTAGGTCCACTTATTAATAATGCAGAAGTTGATAGAGTAGAATCTTGGGTAGAAGAAGCAGTTGTTAAAGGTGGGAAAATCTTAACAGGTGGTTCAAGAATTTCTGATTCTTGTTTTGAACCAACAGTTATTTTAAATCCTGCTGATGATGCTTTAGTATCTACAAAAGAAGTATTTGGACCTGTTGTTTGTATTTACTCATACAGTGATATTGAAGAAGCTTTTGATAGAGCAAATGCTTTAGAGGTTTCTTTCCAAGCAGCAGTATTTACAAAAAATATTGATACAGCACTTAAAGCTGTAAAAAGATTAAATGGAACTGCTGTGATGGTAAATGACCATACTGCATTTAGAGTTGATTGGATGCCATTTGGAGGAGCAAAAGCTTCAGGACTTGGACTTGGAGGTATTTTAAACTCTATGGAAGAGATGAGTAACGAAAAATTAATGGTAATTAAATCTCCTGTATTATAAGATACGAAATATTTTAAACTAAGAGTTTAACTCTTAGTTTAATTAGATTATTTATAGGAATATACATGACTTGGGATGATTTTTTTAAAGAAGAAGAAAAAAAAGAGTACTATCAAAACTTAATAAGCCAAGTAAATAAAGCTTATGAAACAACTACAGTTTTCCCTCCAAAAGATAAAATTTTTAATGCTTTTAGTTTAACACCTTTAGAAAATACAAAAGTTGTACTTTTAGGACAAGACCCTTATCATGGAGCAGGGCAAGCACAAGGTTTAGCCTTTTCAACGCCAGTTGAGATTAAAAACCCTCCATCAATGAGAAATATGCTTAAAGAAATACAAGAAGATTTAGGTAAAGCTTCAATTTGTGAGCATGGAGATTTAACTTCATGGGCAGAAGATGGTGTTTTATTAATTAATGCAATTTTAACAGTAGAAGAATCAAAAGCAAAATCACATCATAAAATGGGATGGGAAATCTTTACAGATAATTTAATCAAATTTATAAGTGCAAACTGTAATGATATAGTGTTTATTCTATGGGGAAGTAGTGCTATAAAAAAAGAAAAAATTATAGATATTTCAAAACATCATATATTAAAAGGGGTTCATCCAAGTCCTCTATCAGCTTATAGAGGTTTTTTTGGTTGTAAACATTTCTCAAAAACTAATGAGATTTTAGAGAAAATAGGAAGAAAGCAAATTAACTGGTAAAAAAGTTTTTAACTTTTTGCTTTGTTTTTACTAGGCTAAGTTTTATAGCACTATATCTCATAACTTTTGCGATATTTTTCCATCTTGATTTTTCATAGCAAGGATTAGGACATTTTCTACATCTAGGTTTAATTTCATGGGGACAATTTTGAAGTCTTTCAAAGGAATAATTAATTGCCTCATGACATTCTTCACATAAGTTTAAAGATATATTAAATATTTTTTCTTTATATTCTAAAGATATGTTTTTTTGATATTGCTTTATATGATGATTTTTACAATAAACCTTAAAAAATTCTTCTAATGTTTTAATTTCAATATCAAACTTCTCATTAGTCATGGAAATAAGCCTTTAGGTAAAATAAGGTAAAATTTGTCTTATTTAAATAAATTTATTATAATTGTTACATATTATAGAAAAATAAACATTGATTTTTATCAATAAAAAGAGAGAAAATGAAAAGAGAAGAGTTTGAAGATTTTTATCTTTTTAGTTTTTTAAAAGAAGAAGAGCTTGAAAGACTAAAAGAAATTTCTGTGAAAAAATATTTTAATAAAGATGAAATACTTTTTTATAAAGGGGATAAACCAAAGTTTTTACATGTTCTTTTAAAAGGAATAGTAAAACTTTATACACATGATCATAAAGATAATGAGGTAGTTATACATAATTTAATGCCACCTTCTTTAATTGCAGAGATAGCAAATTATGAAGAAATAGGCTTCCCTGCAAATTGTGCTTTTGAAACTAGTGCAGAAGTTTTATTGATTGATTATGAAAAATTTAAAGTAGAATTTTTATTAAAACCAGAAATTTCAATGTTTTTTATTAAATCATTGACAAAAAAAATAAAAGCTTTAGAAAGTTTTATCTCTTATAATATAAGTTCAAATAGTATAGAAAAAATTGCTAAATTTTTATTGGATAATGAAAATTTATTAAAAAATTTAAAACAAGTTAAAATAGCTCAGTTACTAAATATAACACCTGAGACTTTTTCAAGAAAAATTTCAAAATTAAAAAAAGATGAAATTATCCAAAATGAAAAGGGTTTTATTAAGATACTTGATCATGAAAAATTAAGTGATTTCGTTTCAAGTTAGAGCTTTATTCTTGCTCTACTTGATTTTTAGTTTCTTTTCTTAATTCTCTTAAAAATGAATAAAGATTTCTTTTATGAATTCTATCAACTTGCATAAAAATAAATGCTACAACTACTACATTTAAGTGAATCATTGCTTCTTGAAATTCAAATGATAGTATTAAAACCCCCGCAATTATAATAAAAACAGGTTGGGCAATTTTGATATTTCCAACGGCTTTTTCAAGTTTATCTTTATATTCTTTTTCATTATTTCTAATATATTGATAATCTTCAAGTCTAATTTTCTTTTCATCTTTTAATTTATCTAAACCTTTTATAACATCAATATTTTTTTTATATTGTAGATATTTATAAAATAGTGCAATAAGTAAAACAATTGATAAAAAGTTTGATACTAGTTCTAATGGAAATTGTGTAGGCATTTGCTTCCTTGTGTCATAATTTTATTGAATTATTATACAAAAAAAAGCTTATTTATCTACATATAAACAAATATTTAATAATTTAAAACTTTATTTATAAATATATAGGTATAATTTAATAAATTATTTAAAAGGATTAAAATGAAGAGATTGTTAGTTTTATTGATGTTAAGTACATCATTTTTATTTGCTGCTTTAAATTTACAAACAGCATCTAAGCAAGAGTTGATGTCTATAAAAGGAATTGGACCTAAAAAAGCAGAGCAGATTATTCAATATAGAAAAACAAATAAAATAAAAAGTGCTGATGATTTAAAAAGTATAAAAGGTTTTGGACCTACTATTATTTCTAATGTAAAAGGAAATAAGAAAGTTTCAAAAATGAAACAAAAACAAAAAGTGAAAACTTTAAAAGTTAATAAAAAAGAAAATCAAGTAAGTAAAAAATAACTTAGTAGGTAAAACCTACTAAGTTAGCTTATGTTAAAATCCTTTAATCATAAATTAAAGGTTGCTTTTGAAAATATCTGCAAATAGTTTATGCCCTTGTGGCTCTTCTCAAAAATATAAAAAATGTTGTAAAATTTTTCATAATGGTTCTTTTGCTAAAACGGCACTAGAACTGATGAAATCAAGATATTCAGCTTTTGTAGTTGGAGATAGTAAATATATTATAAAAACTACACATCCTCAAAATATTGATTATACAGATGATATAGATACCTGGACTTTATCAATAAAGCAATTTTCAAAAAATACAGAGTTTAAAGGCTTAATTATTCATGAGTTCATTGAAAAAGAAAATGAAGCTTATGTAACATTTCAAGCAATATTAGAACAAAACTTACAAGATGCTTCATTTTTAGAAAAAAGTAAATTTTTAAAAATAGATAATCAATGGTTATATCATAGTGGAGAACTTAGTTAATACTTAAGCTAAAAGTGACTTTATAAAAATTATTTAAAAGGTAAAAAATGAAAATTTTATTAGCACCAGCAGAAACGAAAAATAGTGGTGGAACACAAAAGTCTTATTGTAAAGAAAACTTCTTTTTAGAAGAACTTTTTGATAAAAGAGATGAGATTTTTAATAAATACGAAAAATTATTAGATTCTTCTAGTATTGAAGAGTTGTCAAAATGGTTTGGATTAAAAAATTTAGATGAAGTGAAAAGATATAAACAAACTTTAAAAGATAAACCAACGATGAAGGCAATTCAAAGATATAATGGTGTTGCTTTTGATGCAATAGAGTATGAAAGCTTAGATAAAAAATCTCAAAAATATATAGACGAAAATGTAATTTTATTTTCAAATCTTTTTGGACCAATTAAAGCAGATGATTTAATTCCTGACTATAAGTATAAACAAGGTGCAAAACTACCTGATATTGTAGTAGAAAAGTTTTATTTAGAGAATTTTACTAAGGCTTTAGATGAATATATAGGTGAAGAAGTTATTGATTTAAGAGCAGGACATTATGAAAAATTTTATAAAGTAAAAAATGCAAATGTTCTAACATTTAAATTTATAAAAGATGGCAAGGTTGTAAGCCATTGGGCAAAGCATTATAGAGGTGTTTTATTAAAACATTTAGCCAAAAATAATATTTCATCAATTTCTAATTTTATGGAAACAACAATTGAAGGTTTAAAGTTAGTAGAGATTCAAGAGAAAAAAAATATTAAACTATTGATCATGGAGATAAGTAATTAAATATTAGTGTATTGTAAAATATAAATATTTATTTTTTATTTAAAGTGCTATTTACATATATTTGGTAATACTATATGTATATTTAATGTAAGTTTATAAAAAGGTTTACTATGAAATTAAAAAAAGTTATGTATTTAATTATAGTTTGTTTTTTCTTATCAAGCTTAAATGCTAATAAATTAGAATCCATAAAAAAAAGTAATGAAATAAAAGTATGTATTTGGCCAGAATATTATGGTATTTCATATTTAGATATAAGAACACAAAAACTTGTAGGAATTGATAGTGATTTAGCAAAAGAATTAGCAAAAGATCTAAATGTGACTTTAAAATATATTCCAAGTTCTTTTGCTACTTTAATAAAAGATATTAAAAGTGATAAATGTGATATTGCTATGTTTGCTATAGGTAATACAAAAGAAAGAAGAGAACAAATTAGATTTACAACACCACATTTATCAAGTGATATTTATGCAATTACTACAAAAAATAATAAAAGAGTTAAAACTTGGGATGATATTGATACAGAAGGTATAGTTGTGGCCGTAGCAAAAGGGACTTATCATGAGCCAGTAATGAAGAAAAAACTTAAAAAAGCAAAGCTACTTGTATTGAATAGTTTTAAAGCAAGAGAAGAAGCAGTAAGAGCAGGAAGGGCTGATGTTTTTATGACTGATTATCCTTTTGGAAAAAGAATGCTTGCTAAGACTTCATGGGCTAAATTGATTATTCCTAAAACTACTTATCATAAAACACCTTATGCTTGGGCTTTAGCTTATGGAAATGATTTATTTTATAAAAGAGTTGAAAAGTTTATTTCAGATATTAGAAAAGATGGAAGACTTTTAAATTTAGCTAAACAAAATGGATTAGCACCCATTGTTAATTTGAAGTAATAAATGAAAAATCTTTCATCTTTAGGTAAAACATTAATACTTTCAATAGTTTTAATAATAACAGTACTTACTACTATAATTTCATCTTTGTCTTTTTTAAAAGAAGAGGCAATAAAAACACACTTAGAAATTGCTAAACTACATGCAAATACTTTATCTGATCAAGTAACACAGTCTTATAATAATATTAATCTTTTAATATCAAATTTGATATCTGTAATTAATAAAGAAGAAGATTTTAATTCTTTACATTTAAAATCAAACAAGATTTTATTTAATAATCCTTTTATTAGATCAATTAATATTTTAGATACAAATCAAAATGTGATTTATAGTTCAAATAAGATGAATGATGGTTTACATATTGAACTAAATGATTTTTATCCAAAGCCTTTATTTAATCAGTCTGTATTAAGATTTGGAATTCCTTGGATTGGCAGAGATTTAATTGATGGTTTAAATGTTACACAATTAGATGAGGAAAAAACTAGTAAGACTGATTTATCTTTTATTCCCTTGATTAAGTATTTTGAAATACAAGGAAAAAGGTTTTATGTGCTAGTTAATATAAATAGTGAATATTTTATTAATAGATATATAGATAATCTTGATAGTTCTTTTGCTCATATAGATTTATTTAGAATTGATGGTTTTTTACTTTTTTCATCAAGAGCTGATACTTTACCTGGAAAACTTATTAAAAAAAGTAAACTTTATAATATTTCTTTAGATAAATCTCAATCTTGGGGAATCGAAAAATTAGGAGAAAAACAATACATTACCTCATATAAACTAGCAGAAGTTTTTCCTTTAAATATAGCTATTAGAATAAATTTAGAAGAGACTTTAAAAGATTGGGAAGATAAAACCTCTAATATTTCTATTTTAATAGTTTCTTTAGTAATAGTAAGTGCAATTTTAGTTATAGCTTTAATTTATAAGTATCAGTTAGAAAATGAAAGAGAGCGTAAATTTCAACAAAAGCAAATACAAGAACAAAAAAAGTTTCAAATCTTATTTGCACAAACAATTTTTCTTGGTGCAATAATGAAAAATGATGGAAGTATAGTTCAGGTAAATAATAAATGTTTGAGTTACTTAAAAGAAGATGAGAATCAAACTTTGAAAAAGAAGTTTTGGGAATTGTCTTGTTGGGAAAAAGAAGAAAAAGATTATATAAAAAACTTGATATTAAATGAAAATCTTTTAAAACATATTCCTCAAAGAGAATTGAAAATAAATAATAAAAATAATGAACAAAGAATTATAGAGTTTTCATTAGTTCCTCTACATAATAATGGAAGTTTAGAGTTAGTAGCATTAAGTTTAGATATCACAGAGAAAAAGCAAAAAGAGGAGCAATTAAAGCAGGCTTATACTGTTTTCCAAAATGCTCATGATGGTATTATTGTTACTGATGAAGAAACAAATATTATAAATGTAAATAGTGCTTTTGAAAAATCTACAGGTTATTCTTTAGATGATATATTTATGTTAACTCCTGCAGTTTTACAATCAGGGCTTCATGATGCAGAGTTTTATAAACTTATGTGGAAAGATATAAATGAGTTTGGTTTTTGGGAAGGTAATCTAGTAAATAAAAAGAAAAATGGTGAGCTTTATAATGAGTATATTACTATAAGTGTAGTATATGATGAAGAAAATAAAGTAAAAAACTATATAGGAATTTTTTCAGATATTACCAACCAAAAAAGACAAGAAGAAAAATTAAAAGAGCAAGAACAAATGCTTCATCAGCAATCAAAAATGGCTGCTATGGGTGAAATGATTGAAAACATAGCCCATCAGTGGAGACAACCACTTTCTATAATTTCAACAATTTCAACGGGAATTAAATTAAAAAAAGAGTTAGGAGTTAGTAAAGAAGAAGATGAAATTATTGAACTAGGAAAAATAAATGATGCTTCACAATATTTATCTCAAACAATAGAAGACTTTAGAGATTTTTTAAGAACAGATAAACCTAAATCTATTTTTAATATTCAAAAATCTTTTGATAAAAGTTTAAAACTTATTAGTTCAAAACTAAAAAATAGAGAAATAAATATAAAAAAAGATATAGAAAGAATAAATATTTTAGGTATAGAAAATGAATTAATTCAAGTTTTTTTAAATATATTCAATAACTCAAGAGATATTTTAGAACAAAGTAAATTAAATAATAAAGTTATATGGATAAAGGTTGAAGAAAAAGATTCAATGGCAAATATCAAAATAATTGATAATGGTGGAGGGATCAATGAAAAAATAATTGATAGAGTTTTTGAACCTTATTTTACTACTAAACATCAATCAAAAGGCACAGGAATAGGACTTTATATGAGTAGGGAGATTATTGTAAATCACATGAATGGAACAATTCAGTGTTATAATGTTCAATTTGAATATAATCAAAAAACATATACTGGTGCATGTTTTGAAATAGTTATACCTATAAGAAATTAATAAAAATTAGATAAATTAAAATAAAATAATACTTTTATGGTGCTAATTTATGTTATGCTTATATGTTCAGAAAGGATTAAATATGGATAAAATAGATTTTCTTAAACTTTTAACAGTAATATATGTTGAAGATGATGATATAGTTAGAGAACAAACTGCTAATTCAATTGAGAAACTATTTAAAGAATTACATATTTGTAGAAATGGACAAGAGGCACTTACTTTATATGATGAGTTAATAAGTAAAAATCAAAGAGTTGATGCCATAATTAGTGATATTAATATGCCTATTTTAGATGGTATTGATTTACTAAAAGAAATAAGAATCAGAAGTGAAGAAATACCTTTTATTTTTACAACTGCTTATACAGATGAAAAATACTTACTTAATGCCATAACTCATAACGCAACAGCATATATTTTAAAGCCTACAGATATTAGAATATTATTAGATAAAGTCTATAAAACAACTCACTCTTTTCATCAGCAAGACACAATAATAAAGCAAAAAAAAGAATTAGAGAAGTACTTAAATGCTATTGATAATGTAGCTATTGTATCAAAAACAGATACAAAGGGAAAAATTATATTTGCTAATGATATATTTTGTGAAATGGCACAATATACAAGAGAAGAATTATATGGTAAACCACATAATATTGTAAGACATCCAGATATGCCAAGAGCAGCATTTGAAGAACTTTGGAAAACAATAAAAAACGGAGATACTTGGCAAGGAAAAGTTAAAAACAAAGCAAAAGATGGAACAGCTTACTATGTAAATGCAACAATTATACCTATATTTGATGATATAGGAGATGAAATTATTGAATATGTTGGGATAAGATTCCTGACAACAAATGATGAACTTGAAAAAAGAGAATTTAAAAAAAGAGTACTTCAAAATATTCAAGAAACTAAAAAACAACATATAAGTAGTCAGAAAAAAATAAAACTCTTAGAAGAACAACTTAATACTTATGCAAATATAGATTTAGGTTCATTAAATAGAGATATTTTAGAATTGAAACAAAAATGTGATTCTCAAAATAAACAATTAAACTACTATGAAGATGAATTTAAAACATTAAAAGAAAAGAATACATATATTACAAATACTGCAAATGAAAAAGTAAAAAAAGCTTCAAAACTTGCGATAAATTTAAAAAGTGAAAATGATAAATTACTTGAAGAAAACAAAGAACTAAAAAAAGAAGTTGAAATAAAAAAGAAAGTAGTCTTAGAATTAGAAAAACGAATAACAGAAAAAAATAAATATATCGAAGATCTAAAAGATGTGATAAGTTTTAAAGAGAGCGAATTAAAAAATAATACTTAAGTATTTCTTTTTACTAAATAAAGACTAATAAAAGAAACAAAAGCAAAAATAGCACTATAAATAAATAATGAATCTCCATAAACCCAACCTGCAATTATCGCACCAATAAATCCTCCTAGTCCATAAGCAACCCCATACATAAACTGCTGTGCAAGTTTTTTATCTTCATATAAAGAATAAAGATATATTATTACGGCACTATGATATAAACCAAAAGAAAAAGCATGAATACTTTGACTTATAAATGTAATTGTAAGTGAATCAGGATAAGAATAAAGCATTAACCATCTAGTAATGGTAATTGCTACACAAAATTTTATAATTGATAGAAGATTATTCTTTAAAAGCGGTGCTTGGAAATAAAGCATTAGTATTTCACAAATTACACCAAATGACCAAAGATAAGAAGTCATTTCTAAACTTATCCCATGTTGTGTTTCATAAATTGTGAAAAAGTTATAAAAACCTCCAAAACTCATTTGCATAAAAAATAAGCTAAGCCAAAAAGGCCAATATTTTAAAAAAGAGAATTTTTCACTGTTTTCTTGTGCTTTATGTTCAACATCATTTCTCATAAGTAATAAAGCAAAAATCACTGTTAATATATTTGTTGCTAAATAATAGTGTAGAGCAATTTTAGGTTCACTCAAAAATTTTGCTAAAACAAGTGATATAATCATAAAACCAATAGAGCCAAATAGTCTAGATTTGCCATATTTTTCTTTACCTAAATGCTTTATGGCAGAAACTTCTAAAAAAGGTAGAATTAAAGATAAACATACCCCTAGAATAGCATTATTTATCATAAAAAGATAAAAACTATTAATTGTTATATAAAAGAGTAAAGAGCTTATTACAGACATAAATAAAGCTGTTTTGAAAACATTTTGATTAAGTTTAATATGCTTTAAAAATAAAAATGGAGTGACAAATCTCATAAGAGGAGCAAGTGCAAAAATAATACCTATTTCAAAAGAGTTATAGCCACTATCATATAAAACTTTAGGTAAAAAAATTATATAAACACCAACAGCTGCAAAATAAAAAAAATAAAATGCAGAAAGTTTAAAAAAAATAAATTTATTCGTCAATAATTATAGTCTTAGATATTAAATCTTGAAAAGTTTTTTTCTCTTTATTGAAAAAAGGTATAAACATTAAAAAGAAAGAAATCATAGCTATAAGCGTTGCTATATATCTTATAATAGCTTGAGAAAATGATATTCTTTGTAGATTTTCATTTACTATTTTAACACTATAAGCTTTCATCCCAGGAGTTTGAAATTTTACATACCAGAAAAATGTAATAATAATAGAAGTTATACCTAAGATTAATCCCCATCCAAGGGCTCTATTGTTTGCGAATTCATCTCCTCCACCTAAAACTAAATACATTATAATATAAGTTATTGGTGTAGTAATTAGAAATGCATCTGTCAAAAAAGCTTTAAATCTTAAGCTAAGAGATGCACAAGAAGAGATAGATTTTACTTCTTCTTGTTTTTTATTAAAGTGATTTCTCTCTTTATTCTTTTTTACATCTCTCCATTTAGCCATTAGTTACCTCTACTACCTGGTTTATAAGCAATATCTTTAAAATCACACTCATCAGGAGTGTACATTTTAAATGTAAAATCATCAAGTGCAAAAAGTGGTTTATCTAAAGGAAGTTTACAATTTTCTTGTCTTTGTAAATCACTTCCTTCTCTACTACAAAACCCTCTATTAGCAAGTGCTGCATAAGCTATAATATTTCCACCTGCATTTTCTACTTGTTTAGCAGCTTCAAGAGCAGAACCACCAGTTGTGATAATATCTTCACAAATGATATAGTTTTCACCCTCAGCAACTTCAAAACCTCTTCTAATAGTCATTTCACCATCAACTCTTTCTGCAAAAATAAATCTTACATCTAAAGCAGTTGCTAATGCAAACCCTGCAATTAATCCACCAAGCGCTGGTGAACATACTGCATCAACTTTAATACCAGCAGCTTTAATTTGTTCAGCTAAAGCTTCAGCAAGTAATTTAGCAGTTTTAGGATTTTCTAAAACTTTTGCAGATTGTAAATAAAATTTAGAATAGTTTCCACTACTTAATTTGAAATGCCCTTCAAGTAGAGCTTCTGAATCCTTATAAATTTGTTCTACATTCATTAAATTATACCGTTAAAATTTCTTGTTCTTTTGCTTTTAAAGTTTCATCAGCTTTAACCACGAAAGAATCAGTAATTTTTTGAATTTCATCTTGTGCTTTTTTACTCTCATCATCAGTAATTTCTTTATCTTTATGTAATACTTTTACTTTGTCATTTGAGTTTTTTCTAATATTTCTAATAGCAACTTTTGCATTATCAGTCATACCTTTAGCTTGTTTAGCTGTTTCTTGTCTTTGCTCAACAGTCATAGGAGGGAAGAATAATTTGATTACATCACCATCATTATTTGGGTTTACACCAATATTAGCATTTTGAATTGCTTTTTCAACATCAGTTAAAAGATTTTTTTCCCATGGGTTAATTACAATTGTAGTAGCATCTGTTGCAGTTACTGAACCAACTTGATTTAATGGAGTAGGTGTACCATAATAATCAATTGAAATACCATCTAAAATAGCAGTATTCACTTTTCCTGTTCTTAATGTTTTGTAATCTCTTTTTAAAGCCTCAATTGACTTTTCCATATGCTCAGTTGTTTCAGCATAAATCTCTTCTAACATTTAATCTCCTTTATTTAATTAATAATTTACTTGAAATTGTATAGTAGTCAGGGCTAATAGCTACTCTATTACGAGAGAACTTTAGCTTCTTATTTAAAATGAGGTCTATTATACCATCTTTTACTTTTATATCCTGCCATCCATATCCAGAAACATATAATTTCATGTTTTTTATATTTGGGTTTACTTTAACTTTAATTTGTCTTAAAACACCATCTTTAGGTGTAGTTTTAGGTTCAATCCAAGAAGCTTCCAAAGTTTTGTATTTTAATTTTTCTTTTAAATTTACTTTACCAACTAGTGCAACTCTATTGATATCATATCTATCACTTTTTTTATTGACACTTCCAGAACTTTGATTAGCAATATATTCAAAATCAAACTGTTTAATTACATCTTTTACTCTTTGGTTATATTCTCCATAAGGATATACATAACCCTTAGGTTTAAAGCCCATCTTTTCTTTAAATATTTTGTAAGATAATTTTGTATCTTCATAAATCTCTTCAGTACTTAACTTTGTAAGATGTTTGTGAGAATAAGAATGCAAAGCAATTTCACCATACTTTGAAGCTTCTTTTATTTGTTCCCATGACATAAAGTCACCATAATTCTTTTCTGTTGCTTCAACATAAACAAATAAAGTAAAAGGGTAATTATATTTTTTAAATAGTGGAAGCCCGTTATTATAAAAGCTTTTATAAGAATCATCAATATTAAAAGCAACCCAATTATCAGGCACTTCTTTATTGTTTTTAAGTTTATTAACTATTTCTATCATAGGTACAACTTTATACCCATGATCTTTAAAATACTTAAACTCTTTTTCTAATTCTTTAAGAGTTGTGTTTGTACTTTGATGTCTATCATCACCAAATCTATGATAAACAAACACGTGTGCATTTGCACTTAAGTAATAATATGAAATACAAAGAAGTAATAGATACTTCATAAGTCTATTATTCTTTATATTTATTTATTTGTAGGAACTACTGGTGCAGAACCTGGTGCTGCTGGAGCAGCTTGTTCAGTCTTTTGAATTGGTGTTTGAGGGATTAATGAATCAGTTTTAACTGTGTCAATTGCACTCTCATTTCTTTGCTCATTATATAAATATCCTAAAGCAATTGTATTGATTACAAATACAAGTCCTAAAGCCATTGTAGCCTTTGTTAAAAAGTTTCCAGGACCTTTTGCTCCAAATAATGATTCGTTACTTCCGCTATAAGCTCCAAGTCCAATGCTTGAACTTTTTTGAAGTAAGATTACTATTGTTAATAAAATTGCTAAAACAAACTGAACTATTAGCAGTGTAGATGTCATAATCTATTTCCTTTTTGAAAAATGGTGTATATTTTATCTAAAACTTATTAATAAAAAGTTAAAATGATATTTATGTCAGTTAAAAATGAATTTTCTAAATACGCAAAAGAGTATCAATCTCATAATATTATACAGCAAATATGTGCAAAATCACTAGTTCGAGAACTTAAAACAAAACCTAAAAAAATATTAGAATTAGGTTGTGGTTCAGGGCAAGTTTTTTCACAAATATCTTGGGATATAGACTACTATAAAGCTATTGACTTTTCAGAATCTATGTGTAAACTTCATCCAAAAGCTAAAAATATTCAAGTTAAATGCTATGACTTTGATACAAAAGAGTTTTTAGAAGAGATAAAAGATGATAAATATGATGTAGTTTTATCTTCATCTGCATTACAATGGTCAAAAGATTTATCAAAAATTGTTAAACATTTATCTTTTATAACAAATGAAATAAATGCAGTATTATTTACTTCAAATACATTTAAAACAATACAAGAAGTATCAAATACAAAGTCACCTATATTAGATGAAAATTCAATAAAAGAGGCTTTTTCTAAATATTTTAAATGTGAATTTGAAACTATAATGTACAAATTAGAGTTTGATAATAAAAAAGATTTATTTGATTATATAAAAAAATCGGGGGTTAGTGGAGGAAATTCTGCTATGGATTTTAAAACAGCAAAAAAACTTTACAAAGATTATAACTTAGATTATTTAGAGTTTGAAGTTATCTTTGTTAAAGCTATATTATGTTAGTTAATATCTTTATTTAACACTAAATGTAAAAATCTAAGACTACTTAATAAACCAATAAAGTTTATATATAAGATTAAACAAGCTTCAACTGGTGAGTCAATTTCTTTCTTTATTATAGCTTGTGTATCATAAAGAATTGCTGCACAAAATAATATTGAAAAACATACTGCAATTATAAGTGCTAACGTTGTTGACCCAATAAACATATTTGATATAAACGCTATTAAAACTATCGAAAATGTAGAAGTAAGAATAGCACCTAAAAAATTAAAATCTTTTTCTGTAACTATCGCATAAAATGAAATAGCTATAAATGTAAGTGATGAAATAAAAAAGAATTGAATAAAAATAATTATATCTGCACCCATTTGAAGAAAGGGATTTGTTAACATGGCTGCAAAAGATAAACCTGTAGTGAAAGTAAATGAGTATAAAAGAATAATATTAAAAATGGGTATATTTTTAGCTAATAAAATTCCAAGTAATAGTCCAAATTCGATTCCAAGTATTAAAATTTTATCACCTACACTAAAATGCTTAATAAATTCAACACCAATATAAACACCAATAGCTGCAATTAATAGAGATAAAGACATTAATAAATAAGTATTTTTTAAAATATTACTATAGTCTATTTCCATATTTTCAGATCTTAATTTAACAGTTTTCCTATACATAACTTCCTCATTATTAATAAAGTTATATATTATATTATAACTAGACTTAATTAATATTATTTAAAACAGTCTCTAAATTATAAAGTTCATATCTGATATATTTAAAGTTCTCACTATCTTCAATAGATGTAAGTTTGGTAAACTCTTCTAGTACCCTAGAGCTTTCTTGTGCCCTTTTAAAGTTAGCAATCATAATAGAATTTAAATCATCTCTATTTTGTTCACTTTTAATTGAACTTCTTAATACATCGTTTGCTACATCTCGTGTTTGAAGTAGTTCATTATAGTTATTAGTTCTAGCCAAGTGTCTTAGATTTTTTAGTTTAATAGCAGTATCTTTATCATTATAAACATATCTAAAGATATCTTCAACTACACGAATACCTTCACGTAGTCTATTTAAGTTTGCATCAATTAGTCTTAATTTGTTTGAGTTCATATTATATTAGTATAGTATAAATGATGATGAAACTAACTCCAAAAGGAGTTAGTTATTAATCATCACTGCTATTCATAATTCCAAGAATTTGTAATAGTGATATAAATAGATTAAAGAAATCTAAATATAAAGATAGTGCTGCTTCAATAGGTGAATCATAATGACCTTTGATAATATTCTGTGTATCATATAAAATGAATGCAGAGAATAATAAAGCACCAGCACTAGCAATCACTAGTTGGAACATAGATGATTGAATAAAGATATTTGAAATACCTCCTACAATCATAATAATTAAAGCAATGAATAAAAATTTCCCCATAGAAGAAAAATCTCTTTTAGTAGTCATTGCAAACATTGAAATACCACCAAATGCTACAGAAGTCATTAAAAAAGCTTGACCTACAATAGAAGCACCACTAGGCATTGCAAAAATTGCTGCAAGTAATGGAGCAATTGTTAAACCTGTAATAAATGTAAATAAGAACAATACAGCTAAGTTAACACCTGGTGTATGCTTAACTCTTGGTATTACAAAGAATATTAATGCTAATTCAACAGCAAATAATACCCACTTAACAGGTCCAGCTAGTATACCAACTATTTCTAAACCAATATATGCTCCAGCAGTTGCTGCTAATAATGATCCAGCAAATAACTGATAAGTTGCCTTAAGGAAACTCATTAATTCAGCTTTTGATGACTCCTGTGTATATTGAGATGTTTCATTAGAAAGATAATCTCTATTATACATGTTTCTATCCTTTATATTTTTTTGTGTAATTTTAGTATCTTACTGTTTAATTACATCTTTAATATTTACATTAATATTAAATTAGTTATATATTATGATAAAAAAGTAAATAGAAAATTAATAAAATATATTAAAAAATAAAAAAAGTTGAAAAAGAGAAGTAAAAACCCAATAAAAGCATAGTAAAAAGCAGAAAAAAAGACAAAAGGATTACAAATTGAGCAATTTAAGTTAATATTTAGGAAAACTTCTTGACAAAGGGAAGAAATTTGTCTATAATTCCCGTCCAATTTCAGAGGAACGACACAAAGTTCTAAAGAGATTAAGATCTTTAAAAACGAAGGTTAATAAGAAGTAATTTTTATAAACCGAATATAGAATAAACGATATAAAAACAAGAAGAACAATTCTTGTCTATTTAAGTTTTTTACAATCAAAAGATTATAAAAACATTTTGAGTGATAGTTTTGTTAATGTAACAATTAATAAAAATTGTCAGTTTCAGATTTTTCAATTATGGAGAGTTTGATCCTGGCTCAGAGTGAACGCTGGCGGCGTGCTTAACACATGCAAGTCGAACGAGAACGGAACTAGCTTGCTAGTTTGTCAGCTAAGTGGCGCACGGGTGAGTAATATATAGGTAATGTGCCCTAGAGAAGAGGATAACAGTTGGAAACGACTGCTAAGACTCTATATGCCTTTAAGACAGAAGTCTGCAAGGGAAATATTTATAGCTCTAGGATCGGCCTGTACGGTATCAGTTAGTTGGTGAGGTAATGGCTCACCAAGACAATGACGCCTAACTGGTTTGAGAGGATGATCAGTCACACTGGAACTGAGACACGGTCCAGACTCCTACGGGAGGCAGCAGTGGGGAATATTGCACAATGGGGGAAACCCTGATGCAGCAACGCCGCGTGGAGGATGACACATTTCGGTGCGTAAACTCCTTTTATATAGGAAGATAATGACGGTACTATATGAATAAGCGCCGGCTAACTCCGTGCCAGCAGCCGCGGTAATACGGAGGGCGCAAGCGTTACTCGGAATCACTGGGCGTAAAGAGCGTGTAGGCGGGTGAATAAGTTTGAAGTGAAATCCTATAGCTCAACTATAGAACTGCTTTGAAAACTGTTCACCTAGAATATGGGAGAGGTAGATGGAATTTCTGGTGTAGGGGTAAAATCCGTAGAGATCAGAAGGAATACCGATTGCGAAGGCGATCTACTGGAACATTATTGACGCTGAGACGCGAAAGCGTGGGGAGCAAACAGGATTAGATACCCTGGTAGTCCACGCCCTAAACGATGTACACTAGTTGTTGTGAGGCTAGACCTTGCAGTAATGCAGTAAACACATTAAGTGTACCGCCTGGGGAGTACGGTCGCAAGATTAAAACTCAAAGGAATAGACGGGGACCCGCACAAGCGGTGGAGCATGTGGTTTAATTCGACGATACGCGAAGAACCTTACCTGGACTTGACATAGTAAGAACTTTTAAGAGATTAGAAGGTGTCTGCTTGCAGAAGCTTATATACAGGTGCTGCACGGCTGTCGTCAGCTCGTGTCGTGAGATGTTGGGTTAAGTCCCGCAACGAGCGCAACCCTCGTGTTTAGTTGCTAACAGTTCGGCTGAGAACTCTAAACAGACTGCCTGGGTAACCAGGAGGAAGGTGAGGACGACGTCAAGTCATCATGGCCCTTACGTCCAGGGCTACACACGTGCTACAATGGGGTATACAAAGAGCAGCGATACGGTGACGTGGAGCAAATCTCAAAAATATCTCCCAGTTCGGATAGTAGTCTGCAACTCGACTACTTGAAGTTGGAATCGCTAGTAATCGTAGATCAGCAATGCTACGGTGAATACGTTCCCGGGTCTTGTACTCACCGCCCGTCACACCATGGGAGTTGAACTCATTCGAAGCGGGGATGCTAAGATAGCTACCCTCCACAGTGGATTCAGCGACTGGGGTGAAGTCGTAACAAGGTAACCGTAGGAGAACCTGCGGTTGGATCACCTCCTTTCAGAGAAGAGAGAAGTTATTCGATTAACTTCTCCAAAGCTATCAAAGATAGCAAAAAAAGGGTATATC